>JBDKFG010000047.1:0-37504 GCA_039798785.1 Verrucomicrobiota bacterium
CTCGGTCGCCACATCAGCGGCGGGTCCATAGAATATCGCCAGTCCTCGAAGCGTCCAGGCCTCCCGAGTGGATTTTTGAAAAATTCTTGGATTTTTCTTGCCCATGAGGGAATTCCGTAGGGTGATTGTTCGCCCCCGAATCTGGTCGGTGATTTAAGCCCGTGATTGTGCCACCTCGGCGACACCATAGAGAGGGAAAGTCCTGAAACCCCACACGAAAGGGTCACTGAAGGAGAGAAGGCGAGGGAGAGAGAGATCCGACGACCAGCGACCTGCCTGATGCACCTACTTTCGGGCCTCATTGGCCCCCTTCAGGGGCGCCTGCTGCCCCGGGTGGGAGGCGCCGATGCAGCTCAAGCTCGGGCTAAATCCTCCACTCCTTTGGAATGATGCCCGGCTGCAGCACGAACTTCGCAGGGAGCAGTCATAGAATCCACCCACAAAATTCCCGGAATAACCGGAATTCCCTTTCTCTTGCGGACCACAGCATTCTCCGCTCAGTTGACCTTCAGGCTGAGACAACTGTCGAGGAACTCCGTCGCCGAAGTGAACACACGATCAAGTCGCCTGCGTCCGCACGTAGAATATTGTAGTCATCGGTGAAGCGGCAGAAGGCAGTGCCCCGGGTTTCAGTTCTTTGTCGAGCTCGTTCAGCATCAAGTTGGCGAGGAAGGGCGCAGACTTGCTGCCTCCCCTCCTCCGTTTCCTGGCTGAAGCTATGGATCATCACGCAGCTTTCGAGAAAGTTGCGAATGAGCATCAAGACGCGTCTGTCGGCGATGCAGCGCGCGCCAGTCCCTTGGATTTAGCCTGGACTCCGAAGCTGAGCTTGGGCTCAGCTCGGGAATCCAATTCAAGATTCAAGATTCAAAATTCAAGATTCAACAAAACGCGCACAAAATCAAAGATTTAACATTCAACACTGAAGGCTGACTCACAGCTTCAACTTCGGAATCGAGGTTTAGATTAGAGGAGAGCCGTCATGATTCGGGCTTCGGAGTTCATGTCGCTGCCCGGCGCACCAATGAAAAGGGCTTACGGTTTTTCCGTAAGCCCTTATTAAGGAGATGGTGGTGCGAGAGGGACTTGAACCCACGACCAGCAGATTATGATTCTGCCGCTCTACCGACTGAGCTATCGCACCGCCTTGAGTGGGGCATAGTTTAGCGTTGAGTCTTTACTCGTCAAGCTGGATTTTTGAGGAATTGAGTAAAAACATTCAGCTTTCCGGGAATTTCTCGATTTCGACACGGAGTTGGGACAGGATTTCGTCATAACTCCAGGAACCGAGTTCGACAGGACCTTTCTTCAGGTTGACGCTGCGTGGTCCGCACCAGAGCCCCAGGTCGGCATCATCCGTCTCGCCTGGGCCGTTGACGCGACAGCCCATCACTGCGATGGTCATTTTGCGGCGTCCGAGCTCTTCGGTAAGTTGCTTCACTGACTGCGCCAGGACGATGAACTTCTCGTTCTCCACCCGTGAGCAGGAGGGGCAGCTGATGATGTTATAGCCGTCGGTGGCGTACTTCTGGTTCCAGAAACGACCGGCCTTGACGTCGTCGACGATCTGTCGACCGATGCGGATTTCTTCATGCTTGTCATCGAAGGGCAAGGTGAGCGAAACACGCAGTGTGGCGCCGATGCCTTCTGCGAGCAGTGGTTCAAAAGCCTGACGGCTCTTCACTACACCGCCGGGAGGCAGACCGGCCTCGGTGACGCCGAGGTGTAACGGGACGTCGGGGCGGAGCTCGGCGAAGCGGCGGTTGACCCGGATGACGGTGTCGGGATCGGAGTCCTTGATCGAAACGCAGAAGTCAGTGAAGCCAAGTGCATCCATGTAGCGGCAGTGCTGCACTGCGCTTTGCACTATCGCCTCTTCCTTGTCTGGAAATTGAGCCAGGGTTTCAGGCGCCACCGAGCCGCAGTTGACTCCGATGCGGATGGCATTGCCGTGGCGGCGGGCGACATCGACGAGCCAGCGCACCTTCTCCTCGGTCGATTGCGAGGGCTTGAGGTGATGGAGGTGGCCGGGATTGTAGCGGAACTTGGCGACGAAGGGAGCGACCAGCTCGGCCATCAAGTAGTTCTCCTGGAGGTCGACGCTGAGCTGCGCCTTGGTCCGCTCCTTGATCCAGGCGAGGGCCTCGACATCGGCTTTATTATCGACCGCGACGCGGACGATGCCGGCGCCGGCGGCGTGGAGCATCTCGACCTGGCGGAGGGTTGCGTCGCGGTCGGTGGTCTTGGTGGCGGCCATGGATTGCACCATCACCGGCTCGTCGCCGCCGATGTGGAGATGGCCGATGCGGATCTTGCGAGTCATGTCACTTCCAACCGTTGTTAACGCCATCGGAATTGATCTTGTCGTAGGACTGGCGGTTGAGCTTGTGTTTGCTCATCAGCTCACTTTCGAGACGACCTTGGATGCCGGCTTCGACCTGGTGTCGCTGGGCGTCTTTGACTCGGTCGCCGGTCATCGGGACCTTGGCCATCTCGGCAGCGACTTTGACATCGATGGCGAGGCCTTCGCGGTAGACTGCCATGCGTTGCGTCACCGACAGGTTCTTGTAGGATTCAAGAGGATCGTAGGTTTTGGCGGGCGCATTGGTGGCTTGCTGGACGCGCTTAGGCTTCTTGTCGGGACCGGAGAAGGCGGCGATCATGATCAGGAGAAGAAACAGGCCACCGCCGACGCCGATGCCAATGTAGAGTTTGGTGTTGTCTTCGGCGGGGCGTCCCTTGGCACCTGGTTTTTTGGCGAGGGCTTTCGAAGTCGATTTGGTGTTCTTGTCGACACGGCCACGAGAGGAGGTGGCGGTGAGGTTGGCTTGTGAAGAAGTCGGCGGGGTGCGGCGGCTGGGCTGAGTCATGAAGATGAGGCTCCGGATTGTGGGGTTCGCCGAAGATATTCTCAGTCCGGAATTTGTCTGCCGGATTGGCCGGAAACGCAAAAACTGATAATCTCACCGATCATATGCACATAAGCCTAGGAGAATGAATATGAGGACCCTCGTGATTGATCCTGCCACCGGCGTGGCCGGCGACATGTTGACGGCGGCTTTTTTGGCTGCCGGGGCCGATACGGAAGAGTTCTGGACTGCAATGGCGAGCTTGCCGATTCCCGTTCGCTGCCGGGCCGAAAAGATCCAGAAGAGGGGCATTGGCGCGGTGAAGTTCCATGTCGAAGCTGCTGAGGGCTCATGCGTCGGCAAATTGACCTACAGCCGGGTGAAATCACCACGGCGTTGGCTGGCTCCGGATGCCCATCCTTTGCGTGGACTTAGCGAGGTCAGCAGCGTCCTACGGCGGGCGCAATTGCCGGCGCAGGCGCTTGAGCTGGCCTTGAAAGCGTTTCGGCTATTGGCCGAGGCTGAAGCGGCGGTGCATGGCGTCGGGGTTGACGAAGTTCACTTCCACGAGGTCGGCGCCCTGGATGCGATCGCCGACATCGCCGCGGCAAGTCTGGCTCTTTTCCTCCTCAAGCCGGACCGGGTGGTGGTGCGCCGCATCGCCCTGGGGGGCGGCACGGTGAAGACAGAGCATGGCGTCCTGCCGGTGCCGGCTCCGGCGACAGCGAAGCTGCTGCTCGGGCTTCCGAGCTGCAGCGGTCCGGTCGACAAGGAGCTGGCGACGCCCACGGGCGCGGCTCTGCTGCGGGCTTTTGGCAACGAGTTCGGGGATGTCCGGGTCGGCGGCATCCTGGTGGGCGAAGGTTTTGGCGCCGGGAATCTCGAATTGCCGGACCGCCCCAACGCGGTGCGGGTGATGATCTACGACGAGGCG
The DNA here is from genome assembly GCA_039798785.1 of Verrucomicrobiota bacterium. Taxonomy (GTDB): domain Bacteria; phylum Verrucomicrobiota; class Lentisphaeria; order Lentisphaerales; family Lentisphaeraceae; genus CAMCSH01. Next base: position 3,784 of record JBDKFG010000047.1, read on the forward strand.
TCGATGCAGGAAAGCGACTTCGTCAGTGTGCTCAGCTGCGCCATCGACGACATGAGCGGCGAGCTTCTCGGCGTCTTGATTTCCAGTCTGATCGAGGCCGGTGCTTTGGATGCTTTGTGCATGCCCTGCGTGATGAAGAAGGGGCGTCAGGGGATGCGGCTGGAAGTGGTCTGTCGTCCGGAGGATGCAGAGCGTCTGGCTGGACTCGTCCTGCGCGAGAGCAGCAGTCTCGGGGTGCGGATTGACGAGGAGCGTCGTCTCAAGCTCGGGCGAGAATTCCGCCAGGTCATGTGCCGGGGCGAATCGGTGACGGTGAAACTGGCCTTGGAGAAGGGGCGGGTCCTGCGAGCGATGCCGGAATTCGATTCCTGTCTGTCATTGGCGAGAAGACTTGATCTGCCGGTGGCGCAGATCTATCGGGAGGTCGAGGCGCTGGCCCAGGGCTTCCTGACCCCGTGAAACGCAAGCGGCTAGCGACGCGATCAGCGCCTGACAAGATCCTCTTGCCGCTGAACTGAAGCCCTTCGCGCTCCTAGCACCGAGGAAGGCGCGCCGCCGAAAAAAAGCCGGCATGAATGCATCTCTGTCCAAGCTGAATCCGGTTTGATACACGTCGAAAAAAGCCGCAGATTAGATTCGGCTGCGTGGGGGCAAATTCATTCAGAGCTCTGCGCTGCAGTCAAGAGAATGGACCAAGGTCGGTTTTGAGAAGCCCTTGGGGGTGATCTCTTGGCAATCAATGTGCCGCGGCAGAGGATTGATCCGGTTCCATGTGCTCTCATCGACCAAGACTTGTCCTGCTTCGGCAATTGAGACGAGGCGGGCAGCGAGGTTGGTGACCGATCCAATCGCGGCATAATCGACCCGCCCCTGGAAGCCGATTGGCCCGACGGAGGCATTTCCTGAGGCGATGCCTATACCTAGACTGAGCTCGCAACCGCGGGAGCTCCAATCGACTGCCAGCTTTTCATACTCGTTATGGATCGCCTTGGCCATGGCCAAGGCTCGTGCCGGATGGTCAGGCATGTCGTTGGGAGCCCCGAGAAAACACATCAAGCCGTCGCCGGTAAAACGCTCCAAGGTGGCGCCATGGGCAAAGATCAGAGGCCCCACCAAAGCGTGGAATTCAGAGAGGACCTGCATGACTTCCGCCGGGTGAGACTTCTCGGCAAAGGGCGTGAAGCGCCTGAGATCAAGGAAGACGACGGTGATGTCACGTCTTTCCCCGGTGCGCTCAAAAGGATTGTCCTGAGCGAGCAGCTGCTCGGCCACTTCAGGTGAAAAACAGCGGCGCAGCCGGTTGGCCTTTTCCAGCTCGGCGACCTGAACTCGGATCACTTCGTCCTGATCGCGATTGATGTCGTCGAGATGGCCGTTGACGCGTCGCAGCTGGGCCTGCACCCGTCTTACCTTGATTGCGGTGCGAATGCGCATCAGCAGCTCCAGGTAATCGAAGGGTTTGCGGACAAAATCATCAGCACCAGCCTCATAACCCTTGACAATGCAATCGGCTTCAGTCACCGCAGTGATGATAATGATCGCGACATCTGACATCTCGGGCTGGCTACGGAGATTGCGGCACACCTCAAGACCACTCCGCCCTGGCGGCATATTGATGTCGAGAAGAATGATATCGGGACGCAAACGCATCGCCATCTCCTCGCCGTCTCGACCATTCCTTGCGGTCACGACACGGTATTGGCGACGGGTGAGGAAAGTGCGAAGCACCATCAAATTGTCCTCAATGTCATCAATGACCAAGACGAGGTGTTCGCCTGTGTCGTTGAGAGCGGAGAGTTGGGATTCGGTGATCATGGCAAGAATTTACCCCACTGCCGAAATAAGCGCTGGAAATTGCGCAAAAAATTTGGGTTTAGCACGATTTCATGCTATGGTTGGATGCGAACCTCTTGGAGAAGCACATGACCGAGAAGACTAACATACCCCGACCTGGCCAGGCTCCGCGTGGCGGCGAGACCGCGGAAGTCCGTACCAGTCCCGATGCAGCTCGCCTGCAGCTAGTGATGGGCTACCTTCAAGAGTTCAAGCCTCGTTGCAGCTTGAGGGAAACCATGCTTTCCGCCGTCGACATCCTGCTCAAGGTCTCTGGTCAGGAGCGTGGCTTCGCCTTCATCCTCGGCGCTTCGGACACGGGCGAAGTCGACTTCACCGAAGTCGCCAGTCGCAACAACGGCAAGGACGGCCAGTTCTTCCTCTCCCGTTCGCTGATCGTCCAGGCGGTCGCTTCCGACACCGGGGTCCTGATCGAAGACGCGACGGAAGGCAACGGCACCAACTCGATGCGCGACCTCAAGCTGCGCAGCGTCATTGTCCTGCCGATCTACAGCGCCAAGGGCAAGGACAAAAAAGAGGTGCGCGCCCTGCTCTATGCCGACCGTCAGTTTGCCTCGAGCAAGATTCCGGCGCACACCAAGCAGACACTTCGCGGACTTGCCGGGATGCTCTCCGACGCCCTTGATGCCTGCGAGGACTACAACGCTTCGGTGGAGAGATGCCAAGCTTACAGTGAATACCTGAGATCAGTCGCATATGAGATCGAGCTGGTGAAAGAGGATCTTGACGCCTGCCATGCCCGTCTTGAGACCGGCAATCTGAAGATCCGTGAGTTCGAAGCCGAGAAGCTGCTTTCCGACGCCGGCCGCCTGACCGAGATCGCCCATCTTGTCGGCGGGGCCAGCTGAGTCCGCCTTCATCCCCGAGCCGAGGCATTCCATGCCGCTTCAAGATGACGGCGGCAAGCTGCTGAGGAGCCCCTTGACCAGCATCCAGGAATTGCGGGCAATTTCCGGCAGAAGTCGATTGAAATCGAGATGCGCCGAACCGTCTGCCTTGTCGGAAATGGTACGGACGACGAGAAAAGGGATCTGATTGCGGGAGCAGACCTGGGCGACAGCGGCGCCTTCCATTTCGATGGCATCACCTGCCAAGTCGTCTCTGATGTAGGCATGGGAGAGCAGCTGCGCGTGTGTGAAGAACTGGTCGCCGGTAAGGATGCGCCCGGTGAATATGCGATGCGGCGTGCTAATATTTTGCGCTAGCCGGAGCAGTTCCGGACAGGAGTTGAAAATGCGGTCTTCAGACCATGGGATCTGCCCACGCAGGAAACCGAGCGCGCTGGCATCCAGATCGTGCTGGATCAGATCACGAGCGAGAATGATGTCGCCCGGTTCGTAATCCGGATTGAGCGCACCGGCGACGCCAGAGAGGATGAGTCGCGCCGGGCTGAAGCGATCGATGAGATGTTGAGTGACCATGCTGGCGAGAACTTTGCCCACTCCTGAACGCACGGCGACGCAAGGCGTTCCGGCGCACTCGAGGTGATGGAGAGTCCATCCTGCCCAGGATTCGCTACCGAGCCGGCTGGAGTGATCCAGGATGGCCTGCAGCTCCTCCTGCATCGCGGTGAGAAGGATGGTTGGACCCTTCTTCACCGGGACCGGTCCAGCAGTTCGATGAGGATCGTGGCATCTGGCAGCGGGCGCGGCTGGGCGGCCTGATCCTGGAGCTTTTTGGCGGCGAGGAGTTCGCGGACCAGCTGTAGCCGCAACTCGCCATCGACTGGAACGATCTTCTCAAGTTCTGCGAGTTGCGCGAGGCCCTCCATCAAGCCGATCTTGGCAAATTGGGTCCGCAGCCGGGTGATCTGGGCTTCGAGAGGGCCTTTCTCAATCTTGTTTTTGGGGATGAGCTCTTGTTGGAGCCTGAGGATAGGAAGCAGCTCGGGATGGGAGACGGAGCTGAAATCGGTGCTGAGACGAAGACTGGCGGCGGCGAGTTGATGCTCTTCCTTTTCGAGTGCAGTGAGCTCCCTGTCCTCCTTGGCGGTCCATTCGCGATAAGCCGGCGCCTTGCCGAGAGCACCCTGGGTGCGGGCAAGCAGGAAAGTGAACTCGCGCCGGCGGTCGATCGCCCACTCCGAGCTTTCGCCACGATTGAACTGCCGCAAAGTTTCCGCCGCTTCGATGATGCCAAGTGCATTGACCAGCTCAGGAATGCGCCCTCGCTTGGCGATACGCTGAAGCACTTTTGCCTTGGCTGACGCCAATCCGGCACTGCCAAGTTTCAGTTCAGCCGTTGCAGCTTCGATGGCTCGACGATCGCCGAGCACATCCATGAAATCCTGCACCGAGGGCTTTTCCTCTCCTAGGGCCTTGGCGGCCTTGGCGATCTCGTCGGACGTGCCTTTGTCGAGCGCCTGACAGAATTTCTCGTAATTCTCGAGTTTATTTCCTCGTTCGGCGGACTCCTCATCCTCGCGACAGGATGACAGGAATGTGAAGCAGCAGAGCAGTGGGAGGTGTAGACGCATGAGATTCTTGGGTTGTTTCAACGCAATCTAGACTGAGAAATCAACTTGAAAGGCTGAAAGAGGCACATGCACGCAAGAAAATGCGACATGTATCGCTACAGCTCGAGCTCAGATTGACAGCAATTCAAAGCCTGGTGAATGAAAACTCCAGGACCCAGTCCTTGTCTCGGAGGTCAAGGCCGAGGCGAGCGAATCGAGATAATCTCTTCGCGACACATTGGTCCCTCCAAGCGAGACCAGGTGCGGATTCTCCACCTGGCAATCCAACAAGCCGAAGTTCCAGGACTGAAGCTGCCGAACCAGGGCGAAAAAAGCGATCTTTGAGGCATCGGTGACGGTATGGAACATCGATTCACCGAAAAAGGCCGAACCGAGGCTGACTCCATATAGACCGCCCACAAGCTTACCGTCGAGCCAGGTTTCGACTGAGTGGGCCAGGCCCATCTCGTGCAAGCGCTCATAGGCACGCAGGAAGGCCGGAGAGATCCAGGTGCCGTCGCTGCGGGTCTGGCGGCAGGCGCCAATCACCGAGGCGAAATCGCAATCATAGCGGACTTCGAACCGCTTTTTGCGAACCAGGCGCAAAAGCGTCTTGGCCGGGGCGTAGCTCGTCAGGTCGAGCACCATGCGCGGGTCGGGAGAGTACCACATCAAGGGACGGTCATGCCATGGAAAAATGCCGGAGCTGTAAGCCAGGATCAGTCTTTGCGGCGACAAGTCGCCGCCGACTGCGAGCAGGCCGTCAGGCTCCGCCAGCTCGACAGGCGGGAAAAGAATTTCGCGGTCAAGCCGGAAAATCACGCCTGTCTTTCCAGGTAGAGACGCAGCTTGAGCTGTTCGAAGGTTCCGCAGGAAACCGGGGCTCCATAGAGAGTTTCAAAAATCACCGCGGCATCCGGCTGGAGGGCATGAAGCCGTGTCACAGCAGGCAATTGCGGAAGCTGAATCTGTAGATCCAAAGCGTCGGCGCGGCTTCCGGCTACGAGGAGATCGGGGGTCGGCAAACGGGCTCTTTCCTCTGAACTCATAACCGGGTACAGGCGCTGAGGCTTGGCGCCCCAGCGACGAAGCTGTTGTTCCCATTCAATCCGACAAGCGGAGTCGCTGCAGCTGAGCAGCACCCTCAACCCGTTCAGTGGGGCTGGAGGCGAGAGGCGGCGCAATGGGGGAGCTGCAACATCGCCGAGGATGATCAGGCCGGGCGGACGCATGCGGGCGGCAGCCAGACGCTCCGGAAAGTCCGCCAGGGTGGCATCGAGGAAGGTCTGTCCGGGACGGGCGAGATTGACCGCCACGCACACCGGAATATCGGGAGGATAGCCGGCGCCGAGAAGCTGCGTCCGGATGTCGTCGGCGGAGAGGAGGCCCATGTAGACGACGAGGGTGGCGCGATCGAAATGGAGCAAGGGAGAAAGGCCTCCGCCGGCTTGGCGGGCCGTAGTCAAGGTGACGCGGTCGCTGACGCCGCGCTGCGTCAGGAAAAGGCCGCCGCAAGGGCCGATGGCCTGCAGTGCAGAGACTCCGGGGCTCACCTGCCAGGGGATGCCGTGGCGACTGAGCGCATCAATCTCTTCGGTGATCCGTCCGAGAATACCGGGATCCCCGCCTTTGAGTCGCAGCACCTTGCGCCCAAGACTTGCGTCGCGAACGAGAAGATGATTGATCCCGTCCTGATCGAAGCTCGGTGCGTCGCCGCGTTTTCCGACATGGTGGCGGCGCGCATTCGAGGGGAGCAGGTGGAGAAGGGCTGGCGAGGCAAGCGCGTCATCGAAACAGGAGTCGGCGAGGGCCAAAGCGCGCTCGGTTTCCACCGTGATCCACTCCTCCTCGCCGGGCCCTGCCCCAGAGAACATCACGGGAGGAGAGAAGAATGACTGCAAAGACTTCATCGGCTCATCGTCGATGCGGTAGATGAGAGAGGCCTGGGCGGAATCGGAGCTGAAGAAAGCCAGCCCTTCCGGCAGGTCATGATCGAGATCCTCGCTCTCCCAGACCAGGCCGCGGACACGACCGGAAAGCACTTCCAGGGTCAATGCATAGAAGTCCTCCTCGCTGGCGGCATCCCAGACTTCCAGCACGGCCAAATCAGGGAGGGCATCGAAGACCTCTCCGAGACGCATCGTGGCATCCTGGTTCAATGGTGTTTCGGCAACTGTGATGAGGATCGACATTATCGGAAATCTAGCCGAGATCGTCGACAAACCCAGTCGGATGACAGCAGTGACGCAAGAAAAGGGGCCGCTCAAAGGAGCGGCCCCGGAGGACATCGGGACGGATCACCACTCGGATTTCTTCTCCGCCGGACGCTCTTTGTAGATGTTCATCCGGAGATTGTTGAAGGCCTTGATGTTGAAGCTGCCCTTGCCGAAGTTCTCGGATTCGCCCTGGACCGCATCTTCGCTGAGGGCGTTGAGCTTGAGAGTGACCTTGCCGATGCCGGCCATGATGAGCTCGACGTCGCCGGCGTTCTTGCGGGCCTTCTCGGCTTCCTCCTGGCTCAGCTCGAGCAGTGCGACTCGCTCGAGAGGGATCTGCAGATCGCCGAAGTTGGTGCTGAAGGTGGCGACGCCGGCCTTGAGGGTTTTCAAGGTGCCGCTCTGGATGTCACCGTTGCCGAAGGTGCAGACGTCGGTTTTCGAAGCGTTTGCGGCGCCTTCCTTGGGTGCCTTGCCCTCCTCGCCGGGAAGACGGCCGTCCCAGGGAGAGACCCGGAGATCGGTGACGCGCACCTGGCCATTCTGGCCCTGGAAGCCGATGATGTTACCCTTGCCTGCGAAGTCGTTGGAGTCGGTAAAACTCCGGACGAGCTTGCCGTCGATAACGACGCTGAGGGTCTTAGTGGTCTTGTCGGTGTAGAGAGAGACACGAGCGCCGGACCGGAGGCCGTTGCGCATCGGGAAGTGCCCCATGCTGTCACCGCCTTCGTTGGTCGTCATGCGCTGGGCCTGCAGATAGTTGTTGTTGAAGGTGAGCATGTAGACATTGCCGCCTGAGGCATCCTTGCTGTCACCGTAAAGGAGCGCGGAGATCTGGATATTGCCGCGGTGTTCGAGGGTGAACTCCATGACGCTGCGTTCGGGCAGCTTGACCTCGCGGCCGATGGTACCGTAGGAGCCGTCGAACTGCAGACCGCCGTCCTTCACCGTCCAGCCGTTCCCCTGGCGGTTCCAGCCGCTCATGTCGCCGGGACCGGAGTAGACGCTCTTGGCTGCAGCCTGGCCGGCGGAAATCGACTTCACCATCATGCGTTCGATGCTGAGTGTGCCGGCGTACCAGGTGTCGAGGACGACCTTGTCGGCGGTGATCTCAGTGACGGTTCCGATCAGAGTGTCGCCATTGGTGAGGTTGACGCGAGTGCCGCCTCCCTGGCCGCTGCCGGTGCTGCCGAGAGTGATGTTATTGATCCTGTCGGTCTTGAAGAGGACCGGCTGATCAGCATCTGCGAGCTTGTAGAGCAGACCTTTGGCCGGATCGATGGAGAGGAGCTGACCGCTGCAGCGGTCGCCGGTGAGGAAGACCATCTGGTCATTGCCGCTGCGGACAACCGGTGCGCCGGTCTCGCTGCGGGCTTGCTCGACGGCGATGCCTTCGCGGGGTTTGGCGGGATCCTGGACCTTGATTTCTGCCAGGAGGCCGAGCGGCAGGAGAAGGGCTGCGGCGAGGAAGATGCTGCGAGTCATGATGGGGTATCTCCGTAGATGTGAGGATGTTTCGGTTCAGCGTTCGTAGATGGGAAGATAGCGGTAGTTCAAGGCAATGGAAAGGAGAGTCGCAGCAGTGGCGAAGGCCTCTCCCTCGCCGGACTGCCAGGCGCCATCGGCGCGCTGCCTCTGTCGGCAGGTTTCGATGTGCTTGCGGTTCCACTCCTTCCAGACTTGATAATCCGACTGAAAAAGCGCCTGGGGGACGTAATAGATGGTGTAGTGGTAGTAATGGCCGTCGGCCCGGTCGCGATTGGTCCGGACATAGTCGAGTGCCTTGCGGTAGACATCGCTGTTCTTGTGCTTGCCGATGGCATAGACCAGGAGGCCGATCGCCGAGCGGGGCGTGTTGGAACCGCCGGGGCTGGTGTAGCCGAAGCCACCATCCGGAGACTGACAACGCGAGTAGTACTCCAAAGCCTTGTCAACGGCTGCATCGGGGACATTGATGCCGGCGTTGCGGGCGGCATAGAGCGCCATCAGGCAGCAACCGGCGGCGGTGGTATCGGAATCCTTGCCGGAAGGATCGTAGCGCCAGCCGCCGGTGGGATTGTTCGCCTGGGACGCCAGGATGAGTTGAACCGCCTTTTCCAAGGCCGGACCGATCTTAGGATCGGCGACGGTACCGTAGGCTTCGGCAAGAGCGAGCGTGCCGAAGCCATGGTGGTACATGGAACTGCCGAGGTAGCCGGTGCGGTCCTGGCCGCGGATGATCGCGGTGATCCCCTTCTTGACTGTGGAGGCATAGGGGCCGAAGTTGGGGTCGTCGCCATGGGCGAGGATCGACAAGACGCAGAGGCCGGTGACGCCGGGGCCGCTTTCGTAACCCGAGCCCCAACCGCCGTCCGGAGACTGTCGAGAGGAGAGCCAGCGGAGCCCCTTTTCATACATGGCCTCGACTTCCGGCGGCACCGGGTCGCCGAGGACGCCGCTAGGCCGGTTCTGAGCACAGAGGGGCTGGGGCATCCCCATCCCCGCAAGGAGGACGGTGCAGAGACTGAGGATTTTACGGCGCATGGATCTTGGGCTCCGCTTTTTTGTAATAGTTCTCGAAGGCTTCGCGGTATTCGGCGGGCACGTCCTCGATCAGGGCAGCGCTACCGCTGGTGGAAGGGGGTCGGTGTTCGTTGACGCCGCCGCCGACTTCCGCCGGCTTGCCGTCGAGGCCGGTGCCGCCGTTGAAGCCCGACATGCCGGCCTGTTCGCCGGTCTTCTGGCCGCGCTGCATCTGTTGCTGCAGCGCCTGGAGCATCGCCTGCATGGCTTCGTCCTGCTCCTGCTTCTGGCCCTGGGGCTTATCCTTCTTCTCACCGGGTTTCGAAGGCGGTTTTTGCAGAAGGCTGGTGATGATCTCGATCGCCGTCGCCTCCGGAGTCAAAGCCTGGTCTGAGGAGTGCTGTTGGAGATTTACGGCTGCCTCCTTCATCAATTCGATGCAGGCGTCAAGAGCTTGGGTGATTTCAGGCTTGGGAGACTCGCCGGCGAGCTGATCGAGCTCGTTGGCGAGCTTGTGCTGAGTCTGGGCGACCTCCTCAGTCTCGGCTTCGTGGTCGAGCTTGAGTTTATTGTCCTCGAGATAGCGGGTCTCGTTGTAGATCTGCTGCTGCTCGGTGAGGACGCGGAAAAGCTCGATGGCGAATTCGTCAGGCTTCTTGTTACATTTGCCACCGCCACCGCCATCCTGCGGCTTGGGCTCGATGATTTTCGCCCAGGCGTCAAAAGCCTCGGCCCACTTCAGACACTCGGCGGAGGCTTGTCCGGGACGGTTTCCGGCGATCATGTCGGTAATCGCAGAAAGACCTTCGGGGGCTTTCTTGGTCTCCATCTGTTCCGCCACCTTGCCGTAATCCTCGTTTTTGGTCAGGGAGTGGAAATAGCGGAGATCAGAGATCAAGCGGCTGGCTTCGGTCGCCTCGCCCGCCTGGCTTTCGAGAGCGGCACGGAGAGTTTTCGCGGCAGCGGCCGGAACCTGGTCGGGAGACAAGCCGATGGTGCTGGCGACAAGACTATTCAAAGTGCTCGACAAATCCCTTTCATCGCTGGCCACCTTGCGAAGACGCTTGGCCATGTTGGCAAGCTGGGCCTTCTTCTGCTTCTCGGCGTTGCTCTGGGCGGCTTCGGCCATTTTTTCGGCCGCCTTCTTCTGTTCCTCGGCCGCCTCTTCGGCTTCCTTCTTCTCGTCTTCTTCCTGCTTCTGGGACTCGCCTTCGCCCGGCTTGCCGTCTTTAGGCTTGCCGTCCTTCGATTTGGAATCCTTCGGCTGCCCCGCCTTCTGGGCCGCCTTGTCGAGCTTTTGCGCAGCCTTGGCCATGTTATCCTTGGAGGCTTCCTTGAGATTGTTGAAGGCCTCCTTCCATTGCATCATGGCATCCTTCGGGAACTCCTTGTTCTTGGCCGCCTCGGCCAAAGCTTCGGCCAGCTCTTTAAGCTCCTTTTCCAGCTCGTTCCTGCGACGCTCCTCGCCTTCTTTGGCATCCTGGAGCTTTCGTTGGGTGTCGGGATTCTTCAGATCCTTGGCCAACTCCTTGCTGAGTTCGGCAGCTTCCTTCTCCTTGAGTGCCAAATCCTCCAGTCGGAGCTGCATGGCTTCAAGCTGCTCCTTGATCAGCTTGGCGTGCTCTTCCGGGCTGAGGACGAGGATGACAACGGGGCTGGAACGGCTGGCTTCACGACCCGGAAGATAGTCGAGGGCGCTGGCGACGACAGCGACTCGATGTCCGGCGGGAATCTTCAGGGCCCGCGGACGGAACACGTAGTCCGTGTTCAGGTCGCGCTGCTCGGGGTTGCCGTCGATGGCATTGACGTGGATCGGACGGATGATGCCGTTGTCATCGGCGGCGGTGCTCTGGACGCCCATGTCGATGGAAAGATTTTTCAATCCGTTGTCGTCGTTGGCCCGGATGGGCAGGCGGATGCTTTCTGATTCCAGCACGGCGATGACGCTGCTGACGTCGTGAATCTCGGCGGTGGGTGCCGCATCGGGAACCCAAACGATGCCAAGCGCCTGACCGTTGCGGCTGGCGATGCCATGGCTGTCGACCCATTTCAGCAGAAGGTCGAGGTTGATCAGATCTTTCGGCTGGACGATCTCCGGGCTGAGGAAATCACGACCTTTTATGTCGCAAAGGCCTTTGAAGCCCCCTTCGACGCTGGCATTCTTGAGCTGCGAGCTGGTTTGGCCGGCCAGGCGCAAGGAGCCCCCGGCGATCACTTGCAGGGAACCGCCGTTGACGGCGACGCTGCGATTGCCCTTGCCTCCGAGGTAGGACGGCAGCTTGAGCTGGGCTTCGAGAAGGTTGAGTGTCGGCCGGTCGACCTGGCGGATGATCATCGTGCCTCGTGCGTCTGGCATGGCGCTGAAGCTGATCTTGGAATCCTTCGACCTGCCGCGCATCTTGATCATCGCGACGCCGTCCCTGACCTCAGCCGTCTGGACCGGCTCGTTGTCGTAGGAGTAGCTGATCCGGCTCGGCATCACCTTGGCGTTGGGGTCAAGATGGATGCTGAGAGGAAAGTCCTCGCCGCGGGGAACATGCAACTCGTCCGGCAGATCCTTGAAACGGGCCAAGGTCTGGCGCTCAATGTTGCTGAAGGGCATCAATGCTCTCTGCATCGAGGAAAGCAGGGCGTTGTGATCGGCGAGAAGGAAGAGTCCAGTGAAGCCGGCAGCGAAACCGACGCGGCGGAGGCTGCGGTTACGCTCATCCCGCGACACCGCGGCGTCGAAGTCGAGCGGCTCCACCGAGGTGGCGACCTGGGCCACCGCGGCTTCGCAGAGGCGGGCTGAGACGCTGGCCGGACGGGTTGATTCATCAGCCAGTTCGACCGCGCCCTGAAGGCTGTCGCCAAGCTTGGGATAGTGATTCTGAACGATCGTGACGATCTCATTGGGGCCTTTGAGAAGTCGCAGACGGCGGCGGACAAACGAGATCACGGTCCACGCCAGGCAGCTCATGGCGGCGACGAAAAGAAGGACCCGCAGCAACTTGGGGGTATCCCAGAAGCGATCAGAGATCCATGCCAAGATGATCAGGGCCAGGAAGATGCCGAGGCCAACAAGGATCGAGCTGACGCTGAGAAGTCCGAGGGCGCGGTCTTCCGCCTGGCTCAGCTTGTTAGCCAGCGCTGAAGGAAGTTTCGAGAACTTGGGTTTCATGGTTTTTCTCCGGAGTTCAGATGAGGCCGAAACGCTTGCGAAGGAGCCAGTAGGCGGCGAAGATGCCGACGATCAGCAGCCCCCACCAGATCTGGTTGAGGAGACGCCAGCGGAGCTCCTCGGGTTGAGGCGGCGGCATGGCGGCGAGCTTGGCCAAGGTCTTGGCTCCGCCTTCCAGGAAGAGCGTCTCGCCTCCGCTGATGCGGGAAATCTCCTTCATCACCGAAGGGCGGGCAGGGACTCCGATCTTCTCGAGTTCCGCCCCGGCGACATCAAAGCGAAGCTCATGAGTGATGTTATTCGAGGGGCAGGTCAGAATCACTTTCCACTGGCCGGGCTGGTCGGGAGTGAACTGAGTGCGGTAGACGCCCCAGCCACCTTCGCCCTCCTGCATCTGCTGGGAGATCTCAGGGCCGGCCGGAGGAATGACCCGCAGCTGCGTCTCAGCGCCGCTGCAAGGGACGCCGCCGCCGAAGAAGAGGGTGGCCTGGACGTCGACCTGGTCGCCTTGGGCAGGACGCTCGGGGCTGAGGAAGAGACGGCAATGCTCAGACGATGAGGAATGGCGGCGCGACGCCATCCAACGAACCACTTGGCCCCAGAATCGGTAGTGATAGAGGTCTTCGACGCCGCGACGCCAGCGCCATGCGGAGTCGGTGCCGAGGAAGAGCACCTGTCCGTTGCCGGCGGGACGGGTGACCAGGAGCGGTGTCTTGTCGGAAGCGTGGGAGGCGAGGATCTGGGACCCGAGCTTGGCTCGGTCAACCGCGGCGCTCCAGTGGAACCCGGGAAGGGATTTCCACAAGGAGTTGTTGCTGCCTGTGTCGGCCAGATAAGTGAGTAGGTGCTCTTCTCCGAGGGCACTGAGACGGAGCATCGAGGGAGTCGAGTAGGCATTGCCGCCGGGGCGCTTCGAATCGTAGACGATCGGCATGATGTCGCCAAGGGCAGTCTTCTCAAGGCTCGCCTGGGAGCCGCTCAGACCAGGAATCAGAACGAGGCCGCTGCCAAGCTTCTCGACCAGTCCCCGCAAGGATTGGATCTGCTCGTCCCCAAGACCGCCGGCACCGGCGCCGACATCGCCCAGGAAGACGACGTCATATTGCGACAGCTCGTCGCGAGTGCGTGGGAAAGACCCGAGATAGCCTGGGCCGCCGCCAACCTTCATGCCCTGCTGGTGCAGGAGCAAGGTCGACACCTGGACACCAGGATCGCGCATCAGTGCGTTGCGGAGGAATCGGTATTCCCAGCGCGGGGTGGATTCCACCACCAGCACCTTGATCAGCTCGCGCCGCACCGGCACCGAGAATTCGCTGCGGTTGTTGTCGGCGCGGAATTCCCCGGGGATGCCTGAGATCTCAAGAGCGAAGTTGAATCGACCTTCGAATCCAGGCTGCCAGATGAAGCTTTCGCTGGCGCTTTCTCCGTCAGCGAGGACGAGATCGCGGGTCAGATTGACCCCCTGGCGCGAGCGCAGGGTGGCGCGACCGCGGTACTCGCGTCCGGAGACGTTGCGGACGCGGAAAGGAATCTGGATCTTTTCGTTGACCAGACCAAAACCGGGAGCCTCGACCCGCTCCAGGATCAGATCGGGCTGGAACTTCTCTGCTCCGCAGGGAACGGTGAAGACCGGGACCCCTTGAGTGCGAGCAGCCATCGCCGCGTCGCTGGGATCCTTGCCCGAATTCCAATCGCCGTCGGAAAGCAGAAGGATGGCGCGCAGGTCCTCCTTGCCGCCGGAGGCAGGACCATGACGCTTCAGACCGGAGGCAAGGGCCCCGGCAAGGTCGGTTCCGCGGCTGTCGCCGGACCCGAAATCCTCGACCACGACCTGATGCTTCGCCCCCAGAGCCTTGAGTGCCTCCGGGCTAAGCAGGCTGTCGGCGGCGGCGGCGCGGGAGAGCACCTTGGCGTCGATTTGCACATCTTCGGTATTCATGCTGCGCGATGTGTCCTTGAGCACCAGGATCACTGGTTGGGTGTTCTTTTCGACGACGGTGACCCGCACCGGATCGGCCAGCGACAGGAAGGCGAGCAGTGCCGCGGTAAAACGAAGCGCCTCCAGGGCTGCCTGCTGTCCTTTCTTCGGCGCCAGCGATACGTTGCGCCAAGCCATAACAGCAAGGCCGGCAAGGACCAGACCACCGAGGGTGAGATAGAGTCCGGGGAAATCGATGTCTAGATGGCTCATACCTGGCTTCCAGCGGATTTTTCATTGAGAGGACGGCGCAGGGTCAGCAGACCCTCCACCAGCATGCTGGCGAGGAGCAGGGCGAAGAAAAGCCGCCACAACTCAGATTCCTGGCTGGCTCCGGCCGCGCCGCTGCCTTCATCCATGCGGGTGAACTCGAGCCCGTTGAAGAGGGACTCCACCTCGGCGGAGTCGAGCATGGCAGCATCGTCCTCAGCCTCGGGACGGGCGCAGACGAGATAAGCGTCGCCGCGACGCCAGACGCCGGCGCTGGCAGTCTTCGGAATTGATTCCCGGTTCACCGCCAGGGCCTCAAGCGGCTGCTTGCCGCTCTCGGGGTGGCAGGACGCCCATTCGACACGCGTGAAACGGCGTCCACCCTCCTGCTGCAGACGGCGCAGCAGAGGAAGCAAGACCGTGCCTTGACGCAAGTCCGAAGAGGCAGGATCAATGCCGGCGGCCAAGGCGTAAACCATGCCTTTTCCCTCGGTGCAGCGGAGCAGGAAGGGCTGGCCGTCGGAGAAGCTGGCCACCGGGGTCGCGCCCTCGGCAACGGGGATTTGACGCCGGGCAATGCCGAGTTTCTCCATCGACAGACTCTTGCCGGAGGCGGATTTGGAGAGAGGCCCCCGTTCGTCGTCCCAGACGCTGACGCGGAAATTCCTCGCATCCTCGACGCCGCCGTAGTTGAGCCAGGAGCCCCATTCACAGGCCGAGCCGGGAGGCAGCATCAGCAGGCAGCCGCCGTCGGCGACAAACTGCTTGACCCGGTCCAGAACCGCTGCCGTCGGAGGCGTCGCGTTCCAGATCAGAAGCGAGCTCTTGGCCAGCATCGTCGCATCGGGATCGGCCGGGTTGAGGATGACGGCATTGACGCCGAAAATCTCGGGAGCGGGAGCGCCCAGCAGCGACAGGAGCTCCCCCTGGAGCGCGTCGGCCGAAGCGACTGCCACCTGGCCCTGGCTGGCCTCTCCATAAGCGAAATAGACGGTGTTGTCACCCTCCCGACTGTCAGAAGGCAGGCTCAGCGAACCCCAGCCGCCCTTGCTACCCTTTTTCAGTCGGATGACCTGGCGGCAGCGCGTCTCGGCGCCGCTAAGCTTGATCTCTCGGGAACTTTCCAGGCCATCGAGCTTGAGGCTGCAATTGAGCACCGGAGCGCTAGACTCGCTGCGCCGGATCAGAAGGTCGAGTTCGAGGTCGCGTCCGGCAGGACTGCTGGTCTCAACCGCATTGATGAGCTGGATGCTGGCATTGCCGCCCAGGATCGAGGTCATGGCCAGAAGGCGGACCTGAGGACGTCCGGGTATCGTTTCGATGCCGCTGCGCCAACGCGACCATTGCTCGGAACGGGGATTCCAGCTACTTGTCTGCAGGTCCGAGGCGATCCATAGCTCGGAACGACCGGAAGCGGGCGAGGCCAGTTCAGCACGAGCCCGCTCCAGCAGCTTGGGCATGTCGGTGCCGCTGTCGGTGTCGCCGAGCAGCACCGAGTCCTTGAGATCTTCCGCTTTCTGCAAGGTGCGCGCATCAGGGCTGGCGCTGTCGATCAGGACGATGCGGCGTGCCCCCAGCTTCGCAGCCGAGTTTCCGAGGGTTTCTGCAGCCTGGGCCAGCTTCGAGTGGCTCCAGTTGTCGTCACGGCCAGTCATCGAGGCTGAGCGGTCCAGGACAATCACCAGGGTGTCCGGCGCCCCGGCTGCAGCCCATCCGAGCCAACCGCCGCTGAGAGGGCGGGCCAGGGCCAGGCCCAGAGCCAGCAAGGCCAGGACGCGCAAGGCGAGGATGAGGATCTCGCGCAGCTTCGCCATCTTGGTCGATTTACGACGGGCGCGGTCGAGGAAGCTCATCGCCGCCCATTTGCGCTGGGTGAAGCGCATGCGGTTCACAAGGTGGATAATCACCGGCAGTGCGGCGAAAGCCAAGAACCACAGGAAGGATGTCTGCAGGAATGTCATCGGTTCAGCCTCGGCGCATCATGCGGTCTAGAAGGAAGTTGCCGAGCAGGGTCTCAAGATCCTGGTCGGTGACGGCAAGGCGGTAATCCGCCTTGTTGCGCAGGGAGCCGGCGCGGATCTCGGTCATGAAGGCCGAAAACTCGCGCAGATAGTCCTGCCGGATGGTCTCGGGATCGGCATCGATCGATTCGCCGCCTTCGAGGTCGACGAAACGGGTCGGCTTGTCGATCGGGAAGTCGATCTCGTCGCGGTCGACGACGTGGAAGACCGCCAGGTCGTGCTTGCGGAAGGAGAAGTGGGAAAAGGTGTTGCACAGCTCTTCGACATCATGGAAAAGGTCCGAGATGACGACGATCAAGGCGCGGCGGCGGATCCGCCCCGCCAATTCGTCGAGATGCTTCACCAAGTCGGTCGTGCCGGAAGGCTCGACCTTGGCGAGCAGCTCCATCATCGCATGGAGATGACGAGGCGAAGTCCGGGCAGGGATGTCGTGCAGCAGCTTGTCGTTGAAGACCGCCAGGCCGACGCCGTCGCCCTGGCTCACCAGAACGTGGGAGAGAGCCGCGACGATCTTGCGGGCATAATCGATCTTACGACCGTTCTTGCCTTCGAACAGCATCGAGGCGCTGCAGTCGATGACGAAATGGCAACGCAGGTTGGTGTCGGCTTCGAACTCCTTGACGTAGAAGCGTTCGGTCCGGCCGTAGACGCGCCAGTCGATGTGGCGGATTTCATCGCCGGGCACGTACTTGCGATACTGGGCAAAGTCCACAGAGCTGCCGCGGTGCGGGCTCTTGTGCCGACCGGTGAAGTTGCCGGCCATGAAGGAGCGGGCCTCGACGGTGAGGCGCCCCAGCTTGGCGTTCAGCTTCGGATCGACGAATTCCTTCCGTTGCATGGTTCAGGCCTCAGGCGCGGCCTGATTCCTTGAGGAGACGACGCACCAGGTCGCGGGCGCCCATGCCCTCGCTCTCCGCCTGGAAGGTGAGTTGGATGCGGTGCACGAGAACCGATTCCGCCACCGCGTCGATATCGTCCATCCGCACCATGTAGCTTCCATGCAGAGCGGCGCGGGCCTTGGCGGCCAGTATGATGTTCTGGACCGCGCGGGGACCGGCACCCCAGGAGATCAGCTGCTTAACCCACTCCTTCGCCCCGGCTTCGTTGGGACGGGTGCCTCGGACGAGGTCGACGACGTAGTCATAGATGTGATCGGGGACAGGGAGGCGGCGGACCAGTTCCTGGTAACGCAGGATGTCTTCCCCGCTGAGGACGGCTTTGAGCTGCGGCTTTTCCGAGCCGGTAGTGCGACGTGCGACGCTGAGCTCGTCCTCGCGGCTGGGGTAGCCGACCTCGATGAAGAACATGAAGCGGTCGAGCTGGGCCTCGGGAAGCGGGTAGGTTCCTTCCTGCTCGATCGGGTTCTGGGTGGCGAGGACGAAGAAGGGAGGAGGAAGAGGATAGGTGCGGCCGACCACCGTGACCTTGTGCTCCTGCATAGCCTCGAGCAGGGCGGCCTGGGTCTTGGCGGAGGTGCGGTTGATCTCGTCGGCGAGGACGATGTTAGCGAAGATCGGACCCTTGATGAAGTGGAATTCACGGCGGCCGGGATGCTCAAGCGATTCCTGCAGGATGTCAGTGCCGGTGATGTCCGAAGGCATCAGGTCCGGAGTGAACTGGATGCGGCTGAAGTCGAGGTGCATGGTTTTCGACAGCGACTGGACCATCAAGGTCTTGGCGAGGCCGGGGACGCCCATGAGGAGCGCATGGCCGCGGGCGAAAATGGCGATCATCAGTTTTTCGATGACATCTTTTTGCCCATGAATGGCCTTGCTCATCTCGGACAACACAGCCTCGTGGGCCTTGCGCAGTTCTTCAATCGCGGCGACGTCATCTCGTTCGGGTGTGCTCATTCTCTCTCTCCGGTTCTGGGGTGCAAATTGTGGGGGACGCTAGCATAGACGCCAGAGAAAGGGAATTTCTTACCCGTTGTCTGATTTTCTTGCATTCTTCACCTAATCTACGTCCCGGAGCCCGACAAATTGAAATTTTTTCGGCTCCATATGACACGGGAAAGGACAAACTTCGCATTCATCGCAGCAGATACCTTGCGGGCTGAACATCCGGAGCTAGAATCCTCGGAGTTTGGCCAGCATAGCACAGCGGTAGTGCAGCTCATTCGTAATGAGCAGGTCATGGGTTCAAATCCCATTGCTGGCTCCACCTTTCAAGCTCACAATCAAGCTCTTGCAGAGATGCAATGGCTTTTTTCCGCTGTTGACAAGATTGGCAAAACTGCGACACGCGACTCAACAGATTCAATTCGGGTATCACTTCTTCTTTGAACTGGAGCTTCCATTGTGTTCATCTCAGGTGGAGAGGCAGCACAAGGTCCTTGGCTCGTTCCTTCGGCTTCACTTCGAGCTTGAGGATCTTGCCGCCGCGGTAGATGCATTCGACCGTGGTCGCATCCGGAGCATGGAGCTTGAAGCTGACGTCCCAGGCCTTCGGCCAGGCGGGCATCAGCAGGATCTTGCCGCCGCTTTCGCCTTGCAGGAGCATCAAGTTGGTGGTCTCGAGTAGATTGCCGCCGTGATTCTGGTCGGGCAGCCAGTCGAAGTTGGGTCCCCAGGTGGCGGGCCAGCGGTAGGCCTTGTTGGAGTTGGCGCATTTGATCTTGAGGATGCGCTCGGCTTCATCGGTCAAGCCGAGCAGGGCGGCATCGTTGCCGTCGTAACCCCAGCCATTGGGAAGCTGGGAATGGCGTTTGGCGTAGGCCTGGCGGCCTTCGGCGAGGAGCTCGGGACGGCTGAGGCAAACTTCGCGGTAGGGCCAGATGGCGTAGGTCTCGGGATTCTCGCAGTTGCTGCGCTGCGGTTTGTACTTCGCCGCCGGAGCCAGCTGGCGAGTGGCACCGCTGCCTTCCACCGGGATCGGCGGACACGCTGCGGCAATGCGGGCGAAGAGCTCGCGCTGCGACGGGCTCAGCTGATCCACCGGCAAGGCATTCAGGCGTCGGCTGAGGTTGACCAGACCCGCGACTGTCGGGGCGTCGTTGACCACGCCGTGCCAATAGGTTTCGACCGCTTGGGCAGGGTCGATGACGAGCTTGCCCGCGGCGTCTTTCTTGAAGCGGCTGTCGAAGTAGTCGAGGACGCTGACGGCCATCGGCAGGACTTCGTTTTTCAGGAAAGCTTCGTCGTGCGTGTAGTCGTAGCGGTCGAGCATCAGCGCCACCAGCTCGGGCCCTTGGTTCCAGGCCTTGTCCCACCAGGGGCAGCCGACCTCGGAAGGCTGCTTGCCGCGGCGGTCCCAATTGTAGTCGCCGCCGTAGGTGCCGAAGAGAGTCATGGTCTCGGGGAAATACGCGCCTCGTGCGCCGTGGTATTTCGCGCTGCGGGACTCGGCCAGGGGAACTGCGTCCTCGTACATCTTGAACAGCGGCTGCATCAGGTCGATGTCGCCGCAAGCGAGCATCGGGTGGTACATGTGGCGGGTGTTCTGCCACCAGTAGCAGTCGCCCCAGTTGCGCCAGTCGGCGGTGAAGCCTTTCGCCTCGGTGTTGAAGAAGCCGCCGTTGAACTTGATCGGGTAGCTGCCGCGCCCCTGGATCGCCTGGGCGAAGCGCTGCAGGGTGTAGCCGCGAGTGACCGTCTCTTCGCCGGCGAGCACCCAGGAACGCGCCCAGAATTGCGACCACCAGTTTTGCGTCCGGCGCAAAGCCCGGCTGTAGTCGCTCGATTTCGCCGCTTCGTTTTCGACTTGTTTCAGCCAAGCCTCGGCGCTGTCGGTCTGAGCGGTATGGGTGGCCAGAGTGAGTGCGAAACTCGACTGATTTTGCGCGCTGCGCAATTCGCGCTCGCCGCTGGGCGTGAAGCCGGCGCCGCTGAGATGGCCGCCGAAGGTCCGATGCAGCAAGGGATCAAAGGCTCCTTTGGCTCCGGTCAAGGACTGGGTTTCGAGGAGCTTCGGCACCACCGAAGTCTCGTTGCGGTGATACCAGACGATGGCCTTGGGCGATGGGGAAAAGCGGTCGCCGCTTTCGATCAGAGGAAAGGGCGCGTCGTGCGTGGTCCAGCTCGAGGCTTTTTCCGCCCCCGGCAATTGCCGATCGGCATCGCGCCAGTTCTCGATCTTGGCCGAAACGCTTAAGGGTTTGCCCTCCTTCAGGCTGGAGCCCATGATGTGAACCACCTGCGCTTCGGTATCGACGAGGACGTTGAGGGCGACGCCGCCGCCGCTGATCAGGATTCGCCCTTCGCGCAAGATCAGCTCCTGCTTGAAATCGGCGCCGGCCAGCGGATTGCCGTCGATGTGGACGCGCAGACGGCCGAGCTTGAGGAAGCGGCAGATCTCGGACAAGGAGTCGCTGCGGGCGAGGAGGATCATCAGGTCGCCGCTGCCTTTTTCGACCCAGACGTTGAGCACAGTCTGGCCGTTGCCGAGGGGCATTGAGCCGTGCGAATCCAGGCTCGGCGAATTCCAGATGACGTTCTCGGCATCGAGTTCGGTCGGGGCCGGGCTCGCCGTTGAAGCGGCGCTTTGGCAGGAGCTCAAGGTCAGAAGCAGGCAGCTGATCAGGGCGGGGATTTTCATGGGCTCTCTCCGGTTTTGGGTCGTGTCGATTCCGAGTCCGCCAAGGCTCTTGCGGTTCCGTCTCTGGCACAGCACATTTCACAGATTATACTGGATTTCACTCAGCCATTGCAAGAGCAGGTCAAAGCATGAACAACAGTCCCGAGTCCGCTAGCCTGCAGTTTCAGATTTTCGCCACCGATCGACTTCGAGTGGGGAGCTGGTGGTCGTATCAAGGCCATGTCAGCCCCTTCACCCGTCTCTTCCTGATTCACAACGGTCAGCAGCAGGCTTTTTTCAATGGCGAGACCTTGGTCATGCGGCCGAGCTCGGTCTATCTCGTGCCGCCTTTTGTCCCGGTCGACTACACTTGCAAGAACCAGTGCGAGCAGCACTACATCCTCTTCCGCGCCGGCTCCGGCGGCGAAGAATTGGCCGCGGCTTACCACCTGCCGTCGCGCCGGCCGCTGCGTCCTCTCGATCTGGCCCTCGGCGATGAACTGCTGCAGCATTTTCCCTCCTTCGGTTTGAGCAATGTCGACGCCAACGACCCGCGCTACAACGACCAGGTCTGGCAGGGACGCAACGACAGCCTCAGTCCCCAGCAGCGACTGGTCGCCGATGGCGTCCTGCGCCTGCTGCTCGCCCCCTTCCTGGTCGAGGCCCGTCCGCAGCCGCAGATGCTGCGTTTCTCGCGGGTTTTCGAGTTCATCGAAGTCAATCTCCACCGGCCTCTGGCCCTGGCCGATCTCGCCGCTGCCGCCGAGCTCGATCCGACCTATTTCTCCGACCACTTCCGCAAGCACATCGGCATCCGGCCGATGGAATATCTGCTGCGCCGCCGCCTCGACCGCGCCCAGGACCTGCTCGGCAGCAGCAGCGACCTGATCGCCCAGATCGCTTCGCGCTGCGGCTTCAGCGACGGCAACTACTTCATCCGGGTCTACAAGAAGCGCTTCGGCATCAGCCCGGCGGCGTCGCGCAAGGCGAAGTGATCCGCCCCCGCTTTTCCGAAAGCGCGCTACATTCGCGCCGACAAAAAAACCTCCAAGGATCCCGCCATGGCCTCGCTCACCGAAGAAATCAGCCGCCGCCGCACCTTCGCCATCATCTCCCACCCTGACGCGGGCAAGACCACTCTCACCGAGAAGCTGCTGCTCTACTCCGGCATGATCCGCACCGCCGGCATGGTCGCCGGCCGCAAAGGACGCAAGGCCGCCACCTCCGACTGGATGAGCATGGAACAGGAACGCGGTATCTCGATCACCGCCTCCGCCATGCAGTTCGAATACCGCGGCTGCAAGATCAACATCCTCGACACCCCCGGTCACCAGGACTTCTCGGAAGATACCTACCGCACCCTCACCGCCGCCGACTCCGTCATCATGGTCATCGACTGCGCCAAAGGGGTTGAAACCCAGACCCTCAAGCTCTTCGCCGCCTGCCGACTCCGCGGCATCCCCGTCCTCACCTTCGTCAACAAGATGGACATGTACGGCAAGTCGCCCATCGACCTGATGGAAGAGATCGAGCAGACCCTCGGCATCCCCGCCTCGCCGATGAACTGGCCGATCGGCGGCGGCAAGGAATTCCAGGGCGTCGTCGACCGCCGCGACAACTGCTTCGAATTCTACACCCGCACCGCCGCCGGCGGCGCCCTCAAGCCGGAGGTCACCCGCGTCCCCGCCGACCAGGTCGTCCCCAACGAACGGATGAGCGCCGAAGACCTGCAAAACCTCAAGGACGAGCTCGAATTGCTCGACATCGCCGGCAACGCTTTCAACCGCGACGACTATCTCAACTTCAAGGTCACCCCGGTCTACTTCGGCTCCGCCTTCACCAACTTCGGTGTCGAGCCGCTCTTCGACGCCCTGATCGACCTCGCGCCCTGCCCGACCTCGCGCAAGGCCGACCTTCCCGGCGGCGCCGAAAGCACCGTGCCGGTGGAAAGCGACTTCAGCGGCTACGTCTTCAAGCTGCAGGCCAACATGAACCCCAAGCACCGCGACTGCATCGCCTTCATGCGCATCAACTCCGGCCGCTACGAACGCGACATGCAAGTGCTGCAGCACCGCACCGGCAAACGCCTCCGCCTCGCCGGACCCCAGACCCTGCTCGCCGCTGAACGCCAGGGCCTCGAAGAAGCCTTCCCCGGCGACGTCATCGGCGTCATCAACACCAACGGCCTCGCCATCGGCGACACCATCTCGATCAAAGGCGGCTTCGAATACAAGCCCCTGCCCAAGTTCCAGCCCGAGCTCTTCGCCCGCATCAGCCCGGTCGACCTCGGCAAGCGCAAGCAGATCGACCGCGGCATGGAGCAGCTCGCCGCCGAAGGCACGGTGCAGCTCATCCGCGAGTTCCGCGACACCTACGCATACCCCTTCGTCGCCGCCGTCGGACGCCTCCAGTTCGAAGTTCTGCAGCACCGTCTCGAAGAAGAGTACGGCGTCCCGACCAAGCTCGAGATGCTGCCCTTCTCCTGCTCCTGCTGGCTCGTCGGCCAGCCCGACACATTCAAGCTGCCCTTCGGCGCCAAGCTCGCCCAGGACGCCGCCGAGCGCCCCATGGTGCTCTTCTCCTCGACCTGGGAAAAGGACTACGCCCGCCGCGAAAACCCGGATCACCAGCTGCTCGATCACGCGTGAGATTTTTGGATGTTTTAATGTCAAAAGTCGTACTAGCCAAAGATGTTCTTGATAGAAATTCCAAGGTCCTCTTTGGAATTTTTGGGGCAATTCAAAACTCTGGACATTTCCCTCCTTTGGAATTCTTAAATGAGTTTTTCATGAAGGGGAATGACCCATGTGACCAGGATGGAAGAATGGCAAGCTGGCCTCCTTTCAATCTCACTTCCAGTGAATATGCCGAAGTAAAAAATTGGTGGTTGATCAATCATCCTGGAACTCTCGAGACTGACTTAGAGAGCTCCACATGGACAGAATGGTGCTGTAAGATTCTAGAGCTTAATCAGTAAGGAACTCATCCATGCCCATTCTCGATAAAATCACCGCCGGCGATCCCGACGGCGCCATCACCGTGGTCCTTCTTCACGGCTACGGTTCCAACATGCATGACCTCGCCGATCTGGCGCCGATCTTCGGCCCCGGCGTACGGGTCGATTGCCTGCAAGGGCCGATCGATCTCGAAGGTGGCGACTCCGATTGCCGCGCCTGGTACAATCTCGAATTCACGCCGCAGGGCGTCCGCGCCAATCCCTCCGAGGCGAAGGCGGCGGCCGATCTGATCGCGGCCGAACTCGACCGAAATTACGCCGACGTCGCCCTCGCCGGCAAGCTCTGGCTCGGCGGCTTTTCGCAGGGCTCGATGATGTCGCACGCCGTGTTGTTGCGCCATCCGCATTTGTTGCGCGGCATCTTCGGCTTCTCCGGACGCTTCATGCCGGAGATCTTTGCGGACGCCGCAGAGCTCGATCTCAGCGGCAAATCGGTCTTCCTCAGCCACGGCCGCCAGGATGCCGTCATCCCCTTCAGCTTCGGCGAACAGTTGCGCGACTTCTACCAGCGCAAAGGCGTCGACATGGCCTGGAGCGAGGACAACAGCGCCCACACCATCAGCGGCAAGGCGAGTCAGGCCGCCTCAGGATTCTTTGCCGCAAGACAGTGAGTGTACACAGGGAATCGCGTCTGCACCGCCTGCGAGTCCTTGCCAAGCAAAGTCTCCCCGGTATCTTGAGTGCGCAAAACAACACACATCGGAGAGAATTCACATGCGTCGCTCGACTCTTGCCCTGGCCCTGCTCTGCGTCTCCCTGCCCATGCTGCCTTCCTGCGAAGGCATCAACAAGCAGGTCTCGAATGTCCGCGGCGAAGTCAAGGAAGTCCTTCCTTACAAGCTGACCGACTGCCGCGAAGCGGTTGAAGACAGCATCAAGGCACTCAGCTTCAAGTTGGCAACCAAAAATGTCGACGCCTTCGTCGCCATCTTCGAATTCTACAACGCCGAGAACACCAAGATCACCGCCCGGCTCCGCAAGATCGACGACAAGAGCACCCAGCTTGAGCTGCAGATCGGCGCCTTTGGCGACGACCAGCTGGGACAGATGATCGTGGCCGACATCAAGAAGCGTCTCTGATCGGCTGTTTTCGATGCTCACCAAGGAGCTGATCCGCGTCCGGCGCCAGAAAGGCCGGATACTGCCGCAGTTCCTCAATGTCAAAGACTCCGCCGCGCTCGACAGCGCCAGCCAGCTCCTGCTCCTCTATCGCGCCTGTGCTGGACGAAGCCGCGGCGAACTGGAAGAGGAGGCGGCAATGATCAGCAACGCCGCTCCGGCGCCCCTGGTCGCCCGCGGCTTCGACCGGATCCTGCTGCAGAGGACGGCGTTCCGCAAGGATGCTGGAAAAGAGCTGGAAGAGCTGCGCGGCCGTTGTTTTGCCGCCGCCGCGAAGCTGCACCGCGAGGGACTGCCCGCAACCGAAGAGGAGCTGCGCGCCGCCGTCATCGCGGCCGATCCAGGCTTGCAGGATTTCATCGACGGCGATCTCTATCGGGACCTGCCGGAGAACGAAGTCGCCGAAAGCTTTGAAGACATCTCCGAAGAACACCTGCTGCATCGTTATAACCTGTCATTGGTCCAGGGGCTCCTCCTCAGCGCCCAGCGCCTCCAGATCGAAATCCTCGAGCCCGAGCCGGCGCAGCTCCGGCGTCTGTTCAAATACCTGCGTTTCTTCCGCCTCATGGCCCTGGTCACCGCTGGCCCACGCGGCGCCGAAGCCGGCCACCTCCTGATCGAGGTGGACGGCCCCGCCTCGCTCTTCGACTCGTCCCAGAAATACGGCGTCCAGCTGGCGTCCTTCTTCCCGGCCCTGGTCGACCTTCATTCCTGGCGTCTGAGGGCAGAAATCACCCACGGGAAAAAACCCGGGGCCCTGCTCATCGACGAGCGGGACGGCCTGGTCGGCTTCTACCGCCATTTCGGCGCTCACGTGCCGGAGGAGATCAAGGTCTTCCACCAGAGCTTCAAGGATCGATCGAAAACCTGGGAGATCACCTCGGGAAACCATCTGCAATTCGCCGATGGCGAGATCATCTTCCCCGACCTCAGCTTTTCCTGGGACGGCAGGATCCGGCATCTCGAACTCTTCCACCGCTGGCACACGCAGCCGCTCCTTCGCCGCCTCGAACAGCTCGGCCGCGAACCCGGGCTCGGACTGCTCATCGGCGTCGAAAGGACTCTCCTCAAGGATCCCGCCGTCGCCGCCGCCCTCGCCGCCCACCCGAGCTACCTCCATTCAGGCTTCGAATTCCGCGACTTCCCCGGCGTCCCGACGGTGCTCAACCTCCTCAACCGGAGCTGAGGCGCCTGGCTTGCAGATTCGCAAATCGCCTTGAGATTCAGTGCACTCGCAACCACGGATCCACCATGAACGCCCTTGCCCATGATGTCGCGCTCGACGCCTGCAACACCCTCGGCCTCCCCAGCCGCGCCAGCCACTTCGCCCGCATCGCCACGACGGCAGGTCTGGGTCATTCCATAGCAGCCTGGCGGCAGGAAAACGAGCTCGCCTCGAAACCCTGGCGCATCCTCGGCGGGGGCTCCAACCTGGTTCTGCCGCGACGGATCGAGGCACTGGTCCTCAAGATCGAAATCCCAGGCCGTGAAATCCTCTCCTCCGGTGACGAAGGAGTCTTCGTCCGCGGCGGCGGCGGCGAAAACTGGCACGATTTCGTCCAGTGGACCCTGGCGCAAGGGCTCTGCGGACTGGAAAACCTGTCGCTCATCCCCGGCACCGTCGGCGCCTCGCCGATCCAGAACATCGGTGCTTACGGGGTCGAGGTGATGGACCTGATTCACGAAGTTCACGCCGTCGATCTGCTCAGCGGCGAGCCCAGGATTTTTCCGCGACAGGACTGCCGCTTTTCCTACCGCGACAGCATTTTCAAGCACGAATGGGCCGAGCGCCTGCTGATCACCGAGGTGATTTTCCATCTCCCCAGGGTCTTCCGCCCCAACATCGGCTATGGAGACATCGCGCGGCAGCTGGAATCCGCCAAAATCTCATGCCCGGGCCCTGCCGAGGTCGCCGCCGCGGTGATGGCGATCCGCCGCAGCAAGCTGCCCGACCCGGCCCGCATCGGCAATGCCGGATCCTTCTTCAAAAACCCGGTTCTTCCTGCGGAGTTTGCGATGGAATTGAAGTCTCGTTTCCCGGCTCTGGTGAGCTATCCCCAGTCCGACGGCACGACCAAGCTGGCCGCCGGCTGGCTGATCGAACAGGCGGGCTGGAAAGGTCGACGAATCGGTCCCGCCGGAATGTTCGAGAAGCAGGCACTCTGCCTGGTCAATCACGGCGGAGCCACGGCTGAAGACATCATCGCGGTGCGCGATGCGGTGGCCGCCGATGTCCTCGCCCGTTTCGGCGTCCAGCTCGAGGCCGAACCGGTCCACTGGTGAGCCTTTTACAAATTCCTTACAATAGCCGCGGCGAATCGGGATTGCGGCTGGAGTAGACTGAAGGCAAGACCAGCCCCGGGGCCCGACCATGAAAATCCTCTCGCTCCTCTTCGCCGCGCTCCTCACCGGCTCCTGCCATAAAGCCTCTTCTACGAGAATCCCCGAGCCTCAGGCGCAAAAAAACGTTTACGAGCCGGCGGAAGGCGATGTCCTCTTCCAGAAGATCGGCGACGCCCCACTGCCGCAAGCGATCCGGATCGCCACCCTGTCCGAGTTCTCCCACTGCGGCCTGGTGCTGCAAGGAAAAGAGGGTGATTGGAAAGTGATCGAGGCGATCGGGCCGGTCCAGGAAACGCCCTTTGAAGAGTGGATCGCCCGCGATCAGGGCCGCTTCACCGCCTGCCGCCTCCAAAGCGACAGGCGCGCCTCGATTGCCGCATGGATCGCCTCGGCGCGGAAATACCTGGGCCGTCCCTACGATATCCATTACAGCCTTGACGACGAGCACATCTACTGCTCGGAACTGGTGTGGAAGGCCTGGCGCGACGCCACCGGTGAAGAGCTCGGCCGCTTGCAGAAGCTGGGAGAACTGAACTGGCGTCCGGCGACTCCGGTGATCCTCGCCATCGAGGGACGCCTGCCCCTGGAACGCCAGATGATCACTCCCGTCGAAATCTCCCGCGCTCCGGAATTGCAAAGGATCTGGGGCGGAGACGGCAGACTTGAGCTGCCTGCCCCCCAGCCAGGCGCTGCACAAAGCCCTCCAATAACGGATGGACAAGCCTTGCCAAAATCGCACTAATTGCTTTTAATCAATGATATAACTCGATTAAAACAGCTCCTTCAGCGGGCTCTGCTAGAGGCGGATCATCCCATCACCGCCATCAACCCAAGACTCACCCGTGACCGCCCCCAACGACGACTTCCGCAATTGTGCGGCGACAGCAAGCAAAGACGGCACACGCCTTTGGGTCTACGCCCGTCAATCGAAAGGCTTCTACACCAGCGCCCGCCGCTGGCTCTCCTTCCTGCAGATCAGCTTCCTGATTCTCGCCCCCTTCGTCAAGATCAACGGCGAGCCGGTCCTGATGTTCAACATCTTCGAGCGACGCGTAAGCATCTTCGGTTTCTGTTTCTGGCCACAGGATCTCTATCTCTTCGCTCTGGCGATGATCACCGGCCTGGTGGCCATCGCTCTGCTGACCATGGTCTGGGGCAGAGTCTTCTGCGGATGGGCCTGCCCGCAGACGATCTTTCTCGAAATGATGTTCCGACGCATCGAGTGGTTCATTGAGGGCGATGGCCCGGAACAACGCAGACAGGCGAAACAGCCGCTACGCGGCCTCCGTCTGCTGCGCCGCGTCGTCAAACTCCTGGTTTTCTTCTCCCTGTCCTTCCTGCTCTCCAACGTCTTCCTCGGGTACATCGTCGGAGGGGACAAGCTCCTCTCCTTGATGGCCCACTCGCCCTCCCACAACTGGCCGCTCTTCTGGAGCGTCCTGATCTTCAGCATCGTCTTCTTCTGGCACTTCACCATCTTCCGGGAACAGCTCTGCGCCTTCCTCTGCCCCTACGCCCGGCTGCAATCGGTTTTCATCGACAAGGCCACCCTGGGCGTCGCCTACGACGAAATCCGCGGCGAACCGCGGCTGCGCGGCGCCGCGAGGAAGGCGGCGGAGGCCAACCCGAAACAAGCCAGGGGGGACTGCGTCGACTGCGGCCTCTGCGTCCAGGTCTGCCCCGCCGGCATCGACATCCGCAACGGCTTCCCGCAGCTCGAATGCGTCAACTGCACCGCCTGCATGGACGCCTGCGACGGAGTGATGAAATCGCTCGGCAAGGCTCCAGCCTTGATCGGCTTCAAGTCGCGTGAAATGATCGAGGAGCGCCGTACCTTCCACTTCACCCCGCGAGTGATATTCTACAGCCTCGCCGTCGCCCTCCTCGGAGGCGCCACCCTGCTCCTCGCCGTCACCCGCAGCGACACCGAATCGACCTTGCTCCGCATGCGCGGATCGACCTGCATCTTCCGCGGCGACGAAGCCCTCAATGTCTACGAGATGCGGGTCCTCAACAAGACTGCCCGCGACCTGGTTCTGAGCCCGGCCCTGGAGGGAATCGGAAGGGTCGAATCCGCCCCCTTCCCGGTCAAGGCCCGACAGGAGGCCAGGCTCACCCTCCTCATCGCCCTGCCGAAGAGCGCCTGCAGCCACGTCCGCGGCGAACGCATCAACTTGAAAGTCACGCTCACCGACGCCGAAGGCCGACTGGTCGAAACCGTCGCCACCCGCTTCCTCGGGCCGGAGAAGTGACACCCTTCCCTCCCCCACATGCCCGAGACCAATAAGGAAGATTTGAACCATGGAAGCTCCCCGCAAGACCGTAAATTCAGAGAGCCCAGAATCCCGCCGCGCCGGAAGGATCTGGGGCGGCGGCGTCATCGTCGTCATGCTCGCCTTCATCCTCTTCATCAGCATCAACGTCGGCCGCATGCTCGGTCAGAGACCCGAGCTGGTGCGCAAAGACTATTACGCCGCCGACCTCGCCTTCCAGAAAACACTCGACGCCCGCGCCCGTGCCGCCGCCCTCGGCACGCGGACACCGCAGATCCTGATTCAAGGGGACAGCCTACGCATCCTCGGCACCACCGGCCTCGCCGGCAAGGCGCAACTCCAGCGCCCCTCGGACAGCCGCCTGGACCGCATCGTCGAGATCGCTCCGGACGCCACTGGCAGCCAGATTCTCGCCGACAAGCTCGCCCCGGGCCGCTGGATCCTCAGTCTGAGATGGAATCAAGCCGGACAGGATTACGAGAAGATTTGGAATCTGAGCATCGTCCCTTGACCACTGATTCAGAAGTTGGGAATTCAATCGCGGCGCAGCATGCAGTGGACGACGAGTGATTCTCCGCTTGCAAGCGGCTCGTCGCACTTGCGGAAGGCCAGGTCGCTAGCAAGAGAGGCGAACTCTCGCGGCGAGCCGGCCGGAGGAGCGTGGTCGCCGTCCCGCTGAATGGGCTCGCTCAATCGAGAGTCTCAAGCACCACCACCGTGTCGGAGGGATGTTGGAAGACCGGATCGGGGCGGAGGACGACCCCTTCGGGGCCGAGCTCCAGGTGCAGGGCCTGGCGGCGGCCGTCGGCGAGCATCCAGGCCTTGAGCTTGCCAGCGGGCACTTCCTTGAGGGGCACAGTGATGTGGAATCCTTCGGGTCCCGTCCGGGCCGGCCAGTCGAAGATGTGGCAGTAGAGCTTACGATCCTTGGCGGTGATACGTCCCCAAGGCACAGCGGCAAGAGGGTTGGCGCGGGTGCCATAGACCGACTCCCCATAGGTCCTGAGCCAAGCACCGAGCTCACGGAAGCGAATCTTGGTGGCCTCGGGGATGGATCCGTCCGGAGCCGGCCCGAGGTTGATCAGATAATTACCTCCCTTGGAACAACAGTCGACGAGATTGCGCACCAGGGTGTCGCCGGTCTTCCATTGGAAGTCATGGGCGCTGAAGCCCCAGGTGCCGTTGAGAGTCATGCAGGACTCCCAATTGACGCCGGGCATGCCGGTCGCCGGAATGGTCTGCTCAGGCGTGGCGAAGTCCCCCTTGGTGTAGTCCATCGCGCTGAACCCTTTGAAGTCCGTGCCCATGTTCTCGTGGTAGAGTCGGTTGTTCATGATGATGCCAGGCTGCAGCTTGCGGCACATCGCCATCAGTTCCTGAGCACGCCAGGCCTCGCCGTTGACCTGTGCTGAGGAGTAATCCCACCACAGCACATCGACCTTGCCATAGTTACGCAAAAGCTCCTTCACCTGGGCGTGAAGAAAGTCGACATACTTGGCGTGGTCTCGCCCAGCGTCCGAACTGCCTTTGATGTGAGGGCCGCCGGACGTGTAGGCGTCGGGGTGGTGCCAGTCCCACAGGGAGTGGTAATAGCCGAGCTTGAGCCCCTGGGATCGCGTGGCCTCGGAGATCTCCTTGACCAGGTCGCGGCCAGTGGCCTCCTTGGCATCGAAACGGCTCAGCTTCGAGTCGTGCAGCGCAAAACCCTCATGATGCTTGGTGGTGAAAACCAGATACTGCGCCCCCATCTCCTTCGCCAGCTGCGCCCACTCCTCGGCGAAACCCTCTTTCGGCTTGAAGGCCGGCACCATCACCTTTTCGTATTCGTCCGCCGAAATGCCGGCGTAATTCTGAATCCACTCGACGCCGCCGCCATAGACCTTGCCTTTCCACTCTCCCTGGGCGGAACTGTACAGCCCGTAGTGGACGAACATCCCTAGCTTGGCGTCATGCCACCACTCCATCCGCTGCTCCCGCTCGAGCACGGACTCGCTCGGCGACGGCGAAACGGACGGGGCTTGACAGGCGGCAAGCAGCATGATGAACAACGAAGCTGGCAAGAAGGTTTTCATGAGGACTCCTGGTGGACTGGGCTAGATAGATCGGTACTTTTCTTGGAGATCTTTGCCTTCGCATTGTTCCAGTAGAGCGGAAAAATCGCCCAATACAGCGGCAGATCTAACTCATGACCTCAAGAGATCATCAGAGACTGATTTCTGCATCTGAACGAGGGTCGCACCAGCGGACCGCCTTGGCAAAGAAAGCTGGATCGGTGGGTTGGCGTTCACAGTGGGTGCTGGTGAGCACCACGCGGCCCTTCCCGAAACGAGCGGAAATGACCGCCGGAACTCCCGCCAAGGGATAGCCCTCTTCGTTGCTCTGGAAACGCGACCAGATGCTGATCGCCGGATCATTCTCTGGCACGATGAACCAAGGTCCTCCCGACAGATCCGCCGCCTCCAGCCTGTGCTCCTTGCCGCCCAGCGCTTTCCACTCCAGCATGACGTCCTTATGCAGATCCGTGCCCTTGAAACGGATCGGTATGAGCGACAGCGACGGATAAATCCTTTTCGGATCCGGACCGATGAAATTGCCGGCTCCCGTGCAGGCTCCCGCGCAGATGCCGAAATAGCCGCCTCCCGCTGCGACGAAATCCCGGATGATTTGCCGCCCTTCTTCTCCCAGCGCCTCGGTTTGCGGCGTCGCATTGCCGCCGCCTATGACCAGGACTTCGACCTGCGCGAGCACTCCGGATTTGATCTCCTTGGCTCCCACGAGCTCGACTCTCAAGCCCGGATGGAGCGCAAGCTTGTCGCGCAGCCAGGCAGGCGGGTGACCGGTGCTGTTGGTGGCCCCGGCGTCATCATAAACCGCAACCCGGGTGAGGCCTGCTCGGCGCTCATCAAAGAGATTGTCCTTCCGGCTCCAGTCCGAACACATGCCGAGAGCGGCGGCGGCGCCGTAGACCGCATAGCGCAGCTCCCGCTGCCGCACCGAGGGACGCATGCCGAGCGCCGAATTGAACTTGGCGTTGGTGGTCACCAGAGTCCGTTGTTCATCGGCGCTCGAGCGCAGCTGCCATTTGCGCCCGGTAGGGGCCGCTTGCGAGGAAATCGCCGTCAGACAAGCCTGAGCGACGGGCCCGCCGCCGACAATCGTGTCGCCCATCGCTCCCGTGGTGTAATTCCAGGAATCGAAATCCTCGCGCAAAACCAGGGTGTGGCGGGAAGGGAAGCGCCGCTCCAGCTCGGCCAGACTCATCGCCTGCCAATCGGCAGGCGCGGTCCGCTGCGCAAAGACGTCGCGCTTTTCCACCAGGACGAGACAGCCGTGCTCCGGCGATCTGTGTTGCAGCTGACGCAAGGACTCGTGGGCGCAATTGCCCGCCGGGCTACTCGCTGCGACCACCCACAACACCGCCCCCGGGCGGCCGGAATCGAGAATGCGGACATCCCAGCCCTCCTGCGTCGCCGCGGGAGTGACGCAAGAGCTGAAAAGAGACAGGAGCGCCAGGAGCGCCAGGAGCACAGGCAGCCCGCGGCTTGCGGAACGGCTTGCGGGCTCCGGCGGAGTTCCGCTTTTGCCAGAAGAGCCGTCCGGGAAGCAGGGAAGTTTCGACAGCCTTTTCATCTTGAATGCCTTGGTTAAGCTTGTGGGAAGAATCATTTTTTCACGGCCGCGGGAGTTTTCGCCAGGATGGCCCCGGTCAAAACAATGACCGTACGCGTATGCCAGGCTTCCTTGTCGGTATCCATCGGCAAAGACTCGGCATGGATGCCGAGATAGGGCTTGCCCTCAAGCCAGTCCCACTTGATATCGCCTTTTTCATCGACCCGGCCCTGGCCGGTGGCGGTGTATTCGCGCGCCTCGAGGCGAGCCCAGGCCCAGTCGCTTTTCCCGGTCAGGGAGTCGACGTATTTGAACTTGAACTGACCTTCATCGGGATCAAGGGTCTTCTGGTATGCCGTGCCCCTCTAAGCCCGCCCCCGGAATAAGAGAGTAGGGTAGCACCCGCAGCCAGCACCCCACGGAATCGCCCATGAGCAACAAACCTCGTCG
>JBDKFG010000048.1:0-52253 GCA_039798785.1 Verrucomicrobiota bacterium
CAAAAAGGCCCGCGCTGGTAAGCGCGGGCCTGGAGAGAATCTGGAGGAGGATCAGAGCTTGACTTCTTCTTCCTTCTTGGGCTCGGCAGGCTTGCCGTGGCCCGCGGCGGCACCACCGGCGCCGGCACCTTCGACGTGGCCGTCACGGCCTTTCGACGAGGGCAGGAAGCGGTAGTAGACCGAGAGCATCAGGATGGCGAAGGTAGTGGCGTGGACCTTCTGGGTCAGCTCATCCCCGACGTTGTTGCCGTGGTAGCTGCCGGGGTAGGTCCAGTAACCTTCAGGCTTCTGGTTCTGGCGGAGCATGGGCTCGAACTTCTTGCGCCAGGCGGTCCAGGTGCCGCCACCTTCCTGGAAGGCCGCATAGGTGCCGTAGTACCAGGTGTAGAAGGCGTCATGAGGGGGGCTGTTCCAGTCGACTTTCTTGATGTCAAGGCGGCGCGTTCTTCCAGGACTCGCAAGGCGCTGCGGTAGATGGAGCTGTCAGACGAGAAGAAGTCGACATCGCTGAAGGCTTTTTTGACCTCGGGATCGGCGTAGAAATTGGCACTGGCTTTTGAGTTCAAATTCCAGTTCTCGGCGCGCAGGCGTCCGGGAGCGAGAATGCCGGCGGGGTAGCTTGACAATGCGACGTCTTTGGGCGAGCTCATGGGGTTGAGATGATCATGGTAAGCTGCCCGCTCTTCCAGGACACGCAAAGCGGAGCGGCGGATGCTGCTGTCACTCGAGAAGAAGTCGACATCGCTGAAGGCTTTTTTGACCTCGGGATCGGCGAGAAAATTCGCCTTGCCCCGTTGGCTGAAGACCCATGCGGCGGGCTTGCAGGCCGGCGGCGGTGGCAGGCTGCGCGGCGCGGGTAGGCTCGGTGGCGGTAGCGGCAGTGGCTCGGGTGATTGGAATTGCAGGTTGCAGGAGCTGAAAGGCAGGGAGCTGAGGGCAATGATTATGAATTTTTTCATGGCATGGTCTCGAGGGGGATTGGTGAAGATTAAAGAATCGCCGACAAGAAGATACGCCCGGGGAGATGGGGAATGCAAATTTTTCGACAATCTTCATGCCGCTATTTGTTTTGCGCTCACCGCAAGGCTTAGATTGTCTGCGCACCCCTAAGAGGCTTGATCATGAAAAAACACTTCGCTACAACGGCCGTGATACTAGTTTTGTCCTGTGCTAGCCAAGTGCCAGCCACCGTCCCGGAAGAGGTGTTTTTGTTAACCCAAAAACCGACCTATTCGTGGAACTGGCAGTCACACGGAAAGCCAGACTCGTGGGTGGAACTGTTTGATGCCAGCTCCGCGGTCACGGAGGCGATGCGCTCCCGCAGAGGCGCCGTCGATCAATTCGACAAGACGGGCAAAGCCTTGATGTTCTATGCCATTTCAAGCTACAATCCGAAACTCATTTGCGCGCTACTGGAGCTTGGTGCTAAACGTGAGGGGGTCACGGACCAGGGGCTGAGCGCTCTGGAGGTTCTTGACGTCGAAAGGCCCTACACAGATCCCTACGGCAACCCGGCTTGTGATGAGATGCGGCATATCTGTTTCATCATCTTGAGCAGCCCGCAGTACCCACTCCCTCGGACCGAACAGGCGAAGATCGAGGCGATCATCCAGAATTCACGGTATCAGGAAATCCTGAGAAAGTTCTGGTATTGATTTGCGAGACTTGTCGTCGTCGCTATCGGGCTCGCATCGGCAAACGGCGCTCTCAGGAAGACAAACTGAACAAACCGGCTGGCAGCCGGCGCTCCCAGGAAAAGCCCCCGCCGGTCTCCCGGCGGGGG
This sequence comes from Verrucomicrobiota bacterium, assembly GCA_039798785.1. Taxonomy (GTDB): domain Bacteria; phylum Verrucomicrobiota; class Lentisphaeria; order Lentisphaerales; family Lentisphaeraceae; genus CAMCSH01. Next base: position 1,784 of record JBDKFG010000048.1, read on the forward strand.
CTTCTCGTTCAAGACTTTTGAATCTTGAATTTGGAATTTTGAATTCTCAATAGCGGTAGTGCTCGGCCTTGTAGGGGCCTTCGACCTTGACGCCGATGTAGGCGGCCTGCTCCTTGCTGAGAACGGTCAGCTTGGCGCCGATCTTCTCGAGGTGGAGGCGGGCGACTTCTTCGTCGAGGTGCTTGGGCAGGATGTAGACGCCGGCCTTGTACTTGTCCTTGTTCTTCCACAGGTCGATCTGGGCGAGAGTCTGGTTGGAGAAGGAGTTGGACATGACGAAGCTGGGGTGGCCGGTGGCGCAGCCGAGGTTGACGAGCCGGCCTTCGGCGAGCATGAAGATGCGGTGCTTGGGGAAGTCGTAGGCGTCCACCTGGGGCTTGATGGTGGTCTTCTTGACGCCCTTGGCCTTGTTCAGACGGTCGATCTGGATCTCGTTGTCGAAGTGGCCGATGTTGCAGACGATCGCCTGGTCCTTCATCTTCGCCATGTGCTCAAGGGTGATGATGTCCTTGTTGCCGGTGGTGGTGACGTAGATGTCGGCGATGCCGAGGCTGTCCTCGACGGTGACGACGCGGTAGCCTTCCATCGCGGCCTGGAGGGCGCAGATGGGGTCGACTTCGGTGACCCAGACGGTGGCGCCGAGGCCGCGGAGCGACTGGGCCGAGCCTTTGCCGACATCGCCGTAACCGCAGACCAGTGCGACCTTGCCGGCGATCATCACGTCGGTGGCGCGCTTGATGCCGTCGACGAGGGATTCGCGGCAGCCGTAGAGGTTGTCGAACTTCGACTTGGTGACGCAGTCGTTGACGTTGATGGCGGGAACGAGGAGCTCGCCTTTCTTCATCATTTCGTAGAGGCGGTGGACGCCGGTGGTGGTCTCTTCGGAGACGCCTTTCCAGTCCTTGACGACGCCGTGCCAGTGCTTGGGCAGGGCCTTGTGGGTCTTCTTGAGCAGGTCCTTGATGATCTGCTCCTCTTCCGAGCCGGACTTGGAGTTGACCCATTTCGGGCCGGACTTCTCGAGCTCATAACCCTTGTGGATGAGCAGGGTGGCGTCGCCGCCGTCGTCGACGATCAGCTGCGGGCCTTTGTTGCCGGGGAAGGTGAGGGCCTTCCAGGTGCATTCCCAGTATTCGGTGAGGGTTTCGCCCTTCCAGGCGAAGACCGGGATGCCGGCGGCAGCGATGGCGGCGGCGGCGTGGTCTTGGGTGGAGAAGATGTTGCAGGAGGCCCAGCGGACGTCGGCGCCGAGCTCGACGAGGGTTTCGATCAGGACGGCGGTCTGGATGGTCATGTGCAGCGAGCCGGAGATGCGGACGCCCTTGAGCGGCTTCTCCTTGGCGTACTTGGCGCGGATCGCCATCAGGCCGGGCATTTCGTGCTGGGCGACTTCGATCTCCTTGCGACCCCATTCAGCCAGCGACATGTCGCGGACCTGGTAGTCGGAGAAGACGGCCTTCTTGGCGGCCTTGGGGGCGGCAGAAGCCTTCTTGGCGGGTGCGGCGACCGCGATGGCGGCGGCCTTGACGGCGGTTTTCTTGGGTGCGGGCATGTGTTTGTCCTTGTTGGGGTTGTTGTGAGGATTCAAGATTCAAAATTCAAGAGAGCGAGGAGGGCGATTCAAGATTCAAAATTCAAGATGGAAGAGTGGCTGCGGGGGAATCTTTCGATTCAAGAAATTTCTTGTGGCGGATGGCGCTGCGCAGGGCGGGGATGAGGAAGCAGGCCATGACGATTGTGGTGGGGAGGGAGCCTTGAAGCACAATCCCGATTAAACAGACGAGGGTAATAGCTGGGGCTCGATTCGGAGCAAGCAATAAGAATAACTAACAGGGATGAATTAAACCCTCGTTTTGCCTCGTCAATCGCGCGCTTGTGAGTGGCGACACTGGCGTGAAAAGCGTTAGTCTGGGCCGTGTTGACGCGCATGGCGAGATCCAGCATTTTCGGATCCACCTGAGCTAGGTCAATTGATTGAGGAACAGGCAGGATTTGCGGCGGACGCATCACCGTAGAGGCATGCGTCACCAAGCTGATCAAACAGGAGAAAATCAACATCCACAAATAGGCCTTGGCGAAGTCGAAACCTCGGGCGTCGTCGCCATGCGATCGGGCCGCGGCGAGACGCTCGGACGTCAGGCCTTGGGATGCAGCGGCGTTATCGGGCGAGATATTCATAGGCAGTTCCTTGTTTGCGCTCGACCCCTTGTGGGTCGCACATGGTAGCCCAGGGTCGAGCCGCATCGGCGAAGACCCTGGGTTGGGATACAAAAGGAGTTCCGACCCGCATCGGGTCGCACAGAGTTCTGTGGCTCAGTTCCATAGCGTCGCCTCATCGTAGGCGATTTGGTGTTTCTGCAGCAGCTCGATGAATTCCGCCGCGAACGGCTGTTTGAGATGGTGATCCTCTTGAGCTAGGATATACTGGTTGACCTTGGTCAATTGCGACTGGCTCACCGAGAACAATCCATAACCTTTCTGCCAGGCGAATTCGGGGATGCCATGCGGCTGTTCACGAATCCACGTCGTGCTGGCTTTTTTGATCTCGCGGATGTAATCCGCACCGGCCATCGCACGAGGCAAGTCGGTGGAAATGTGGATGTGATCGGAGATGCCGCCGATGGTGATTTCGCCATGCGATCCCAGACCCTGACAGACGCCGTTGAGATAGGCGTAGAGACCGAGGCGGAGTTGCGGATTCTGCAAATAATGGCGCCGATCCTTGGTGGCGAAGACGATATGAACATGCAAAGCAGAAAAGGATTGCATGGTCAAGCTCCAAACGCTGTGCGACCCGCAAGGGGTCGGAGATCATTTCTGCCGCCAACCCAGGGTCTGCGACCCTGGGCTACCATGTGCGACCCGCAAGGGGTCGAAGGAAGAACAGACGCTGTGCGACCCGCAAGGGGTCGGAAATCATTTTTGCCGCCAACCCAGGGTCTGCGACCCTGGGCTACCATGTGCGACCCGCAAGGGGTCGAACGAAGAGCAGCACGCCAGCAATTATGCCGGGGCCCGTCGCCTTCATTCGCCTTGTGAGTCTTCATCATCTCTTCAATCTTCCCTTTTCACTCTTGAATGGCCGCTATTGAATTTTGAATCTTGAATTTTGAATTTCAGTTCGGGAACTCCGCCCGGATCTGCTTCCAGGTGGCTTCGGGGATGCTGGCGCCCATGATCTGGACGACGGCGGCGCCGGTGGCGGCGGCGAGGGAGGCGGCGCGTTCGACGTCCCAGCCGCGGTGGAGGCCGGCGAGGAGGCCGGAGGCCCAGAGGTCGCCGGCGCCGGTGGTGTCGACGGCGTTGACGCGGCGGGCGGCGACGCGGTGGCGACGGCCGTGCTGTGAGATCACCGCGCCGTCGGGGCCGAGCTTGACCGCGGCGGTGGCGCAGAGTTTCTCGAGGCGGTCGAGGGCGTCGACGGGGTTGGCGTGGCCGCTGAAGGCCTTGGCTTCGTCCTCGTTGGCGAAGACCAGGTCGACGTAGTCGTTCAAGAGGTCGCCGAGGATGTCGGCGTTGGCGCGGACGACTTCAAACGAGGCCAGGTCGAGCGAGATCTTGCAACCGGCTTCCTTGGCGCATTTGAGGACGCGTTCGGCGAGGGGGCGGTTGAAGAGGACGTAGCCCTCGACGTGGGCGAGGCCGAAGCCGCGGAAGTCGTCGACGCTGACTTCTTCGGGCGACAGGGTGGCCGCGGCGCCGAGGAAGGGACGCAGGGTGCGCTGGGCGTCGGGGGTGACGAGCGACAGGCAGGAGCCGCTCGGCACCTCGGCGCTGGTCTTGAAGCGCGAAGCGTCGCCGCCGGCCTGGCGGAAGCTGTCGAGGAAGTACTGGCCGCGGGCGTCCTTGCCGACCTTGCCGAGGAAGGCGGCCTGGTGGCCGAGTTTCAAGAGGCCGAGGATGGTGTTGGCCGCCGAGCCGCCGGGAGCGGTTTCGAGGGGCGCGAGGCCGCTCTTTTCGGCTTGCGCGACAAGGGTGTTGAGTTCGTTGGCATCGAGCATCACCATGCCGCCCTTCTCGCCGGCATGCTGCCGGATGAAGGCGTCATCGACGCGAGCCAGGATGTCAACGAGAGGGGAACCGATGCCGATGGTTTTCATGTGGGGAGGAACCAGGTTGAAAGGTTGAAAGGTCAGATATCGACTTTCTTGGTCAGGCAGATCAGGCCGGTGACGAAGGAGACGAAGAAACCGAGAGCGCCGAAAACTTGGCCGATCATCCCGCCGAGGCAGAGAATGGCACTCGAGCAGACTAGCATGGTGCAGAGGATGAGGGCTTTGGACATCGGATCACTCAGCGCGCTTGTCGGACTTGAAGAGGTAGAAAAGACCCGCCAGAAGAGAGACCACTAGACCGATGCCAGCCATCGCTTGGGAATCCCCCCGTGACTCTCGCCATTCCAAGGCGTTGGTCGCGATGACCAACAAGGTGAATGACACGATGATGGCTGAGAGCAAGATCGCTTTCGCGGTGGTCAGCATGAGGGGCTCCTGGACGGAGTTTGAGGGTGCAGATCGGCCGGATCCGACTGATCGGACCGATCTGCGGTGCGTGAAACTCTCTTATTTCAGTCCCGCGGCGGCGCGGAGCTCGCTGGTCTTGTTGGTCTTTTCCCAGGGGAAGAGATCGCGGCCGAAGTGGCCGTAGGCGGCGGAGTCCTGGTATTTCCAGCCTTGGCCGGTGGTGCGCAGGCCGAGGGCGGTTTCGATGGCGGCGGGCTTCATCGAGAAGACCTGGCGGATGACGCCTTCGAGCTGGTTGTCGTCGGGCAGGACGCCGGTGCCGAAGGTGTCGACGCAGAGGGAGACCGGTTCGGCGACGCCGATGGCGTAGGCGACCTGGATTTCGCACTTCTCGGCGAGGCCGGCGGCGACGATGTTCTTGGCGACGTAGCGGGCCATGTAGGCGGCCGAGCGGTCGACCTTGGTCGGGTCCTTGCCGGAGAAGGCGCCGCCGCCGTGGGCACCGACACCGCCGTAGGAGTCGACGATGATCTTGCGTCCGGTGAGGCCGCAGTCGCCGTGGGGGCCGCCGATGATGAACTGGCCGGTGGGGTTGACGTAGTAGGTGATGCCGGCGTGGAGGAACTGGACGGGAATGACGCTGGCGACGACTTCGCGGACGGCTTTTTCGAGCCATTCGCGGGGCATGTCTTCGCTGTGCTGGTGCGAGACGACGACCGCTTCGACGCGGACCGGCTTGCCGTTGTCGTAGCGGAAGCTGACTTGCGACTTGGCGTCGGGGCGGAGGAACTTCCTGCCTTCGGCGGTGCTGCGGCGGAGATCGGCGAACTTCTCGAGGATGCGGTGCGAGTAGTGGATCGGGGCGGGCATCAGCGAGCTGGTTTCGCTGGTGGCGTAGCCGAACATCATGCCCTGGTCGCCGGCGCCCTGTTCCTTGAACAGGCCTTCGCCTTCGTTGACGCCCATCGCGATGTCGGCCGATTGGGCGTGGACGCGGACGTCGACCTTGCAGGTGTCGGCGCAGAATTCGAGCTCGGGCTTGTCGTAGCCGATCTTGCGGATGGTGTCGCGGGCGATCTTCTCGAAGTCGACCTTGGCGTTGGTGGTGATTTCGCCGGCGATGCAGACGAAGTTGGTGGTGACGAGGGTTTCGCAGGCGACGCGGGACTTAGGGTCCTGGGCGAGGCAGGCGTCGAGGACGCCGTCGGAGATCTGGTCGGCGACCTTGTCGGGGTGGCCTTCGGAGACCGATTCGGAGGTGAAGATGTGATTGGTGCGGTACTTGGACATGTGTTTTCTCCACGGGTTTTGCGGTTGCCGCGAATCTATCCGCATATGTGCATGGATGCAAGGAGCAATTTTCGGGAGGAGTACGGTGGGAAGGCGGCAAGAGCTTGACGGGAGCAGGAGCCGATTGCGGGCAAATCGGCTCAAGTAGCTTGGCTTGCCAGCGCCAACTTTTTCTCAGGAAAAACGGCGGCGACCTGTAACTTGCGGGGATTGCCACTGCACTCACTTTCTATGAAGTACAAACCAACTTGGGAGTTCCAGCGAATGATTCGCGCCTTCATTTTCGTCTTCGGACTGCAGCTTTTCGCCTCTGCGGCGGAGGCGCCGGCGCCGGCCGCGCCGAAACGGCCCAACATCGTGATCATCCTCGCCGATGACGTCGGCGTCGGCGACTTGAGCTGCAACGGCGCGACCAAGTACAAGACGCCCTCGCTCGACATGATGGCCGCCAGCGGCATCAACTTCCGCGCCGGCTACAGCGCCGGCTCGACCTGCACGCCGAGCCGCTTCTCCTTGTTGACCGGCAATCTTCCCTGGCGCCAGAAGGGCACCGGCATCCTGCCGGGCGACGCCGCCTTGATCCTCCCCACCGCGGATCAAGCCACCTTGCCTTCCCGACTCAAGGCGGCAGGCTACACCACCGCTGCGATCGGCAAATGGCACCTCGGCCTCGGCGACGGCAAACAGCCGATCGACTGGAACAAAGAAGTCATTCCCGGCCCCCGCGAAGTCGGCTTCGACTATTCCTTCATCATGCCCGCCACCGCTGACCGCACCCCGTGCGTCTTCCTGCGCAACGGCAAAGTGGTCGATCTCGACCCAGCCGATCCGATCACGGTCAGCTATAAGCACAAGGTCGGCGACGATCCGACCGGCAAGGAGAATCCCGAGCTGCTCGAGATGGGGCTGACGGCTGGCCACGACGGCACCATCGTCAACGGCATCTCCCGCATCGGCTTCATGAGTGGCGGCAAGAAGGCGCGTTGGATCGACCAGGACATCGCCGACACTTTGACCGGACAGGCGGTGCAGTTCATCAAAGAAAACAAGGATAAACCCTTCTTCGTCTATCTCGCCACCCACGACACTCATGTACCTCGGGCGCCGCATAGCCGCTTCGTCGGCAAAAGCGGCCTCGGGCCGCGCGGCGATTCGATGTTGCAGCTGGACTGGACCGTCGGCGCGGTGATGGCGGCCTTGGTCGAGCACAAGCTGCTGGACAACACCTTGGTGATCTTCAGCAGCGACAACGGCGCGGTCCTCGGCGACGGCTACGCCGACCAGGCGCAGGAGCTTCTTGGCGATCACAAGCCTTCCGGTCCCTGGAAAGGCGGCAAGTACTCCAACTTCGAAGGCGGCACCCGCGTCCCCTTCCTCGCCACCTGGAGCGGACGGATCAAGCCCGGCGTCAGCGACGCCATCATCGGCCAGGTCGACCTGTACAGCAGCCTTTGCTCGCTTGCCGGCGCCCCCGCCCTTACGGCCGGCATCGCCGTCGACTCGCTCGACCAGAAAGCCGCGCTGCTCGGCGACAGCCCCAAGGGCCGCGAATGGCTTCTCGGCGGCGCCGGCCCCAACACCTTGCGCGTCGGCGAGTGGAAGTTGATCCCCGGCGGCGGCAAGAAAAAAGGCCGGAGCGGCTCCGCCCCCGGCGCCCAGCTCTTCAATCTCGCAGCCGACCCCGGCGAAACGAAAGACCTCTCCGCCGCGCATCCAGACAAGGTGAAAGAGATGATGGAGCGCTTCGAGCAGCTCAAGTCGCAGCCTCAGACTCGTTGATCCGGGCTTGATAAGCCGGAGCGATCCAGGAGCCCACAGATAGAATGATCCTCAGACCGGCGCCGCATCGCGACCCGGTTTTCTCTGCTTTATCCTAAAAACCGCTGTTGAGCAACAGAACCGGGTTGAAAGGTTGAAACGCAAGGCATTGAACAAAAAAAGTCAGCGACTATTTGACGCGGACAGGAGAGCTTTCCCATTAGAGGTCATTCCGACGGATCATCGAATGAGCTAAGCTATTGCTGTTGCAGCTAATCCTTCCAACCTTTCAACTGCGGTTTTTAGGTTTACGGCAAATGTAGAATTGTCCTTGTGGGAAGTAAAAGGCGAGAGCCTGAAGGACGCTGCCGATGCGCTCGCTTTCCTGCTGCCAACTACGGATTTTAGATTCATAGTCTCGGGACAACACAGCCCCATGCGCATCCGTCCCCGCGGCAACCGCCAGTCCGACTTCGTCCGCGATCTCGGCGAACACCATTCAGACGTGCCGGTCACCGTCTACAACGTTTCCGGTGAATACGCCATGGTGAAAGCCGCCGCCGCCAACGGCTGGATCGACGAGAACCGCGTCATCGCCGAAAGCCTCCTCGCCTTCAAACGCGCCGGCGCCTCGCTGATCTTCAGCTACCACACGGCGGCGCGGCTGCGGGGGAAGTGAATGCCTAGGCCAATCGCGAAACGGTTTTTCGCCACGATTGAATTTCCATTGATCCTGAGCTTGATCCTGGCTGGCTTAGGAATGATGATCGGGGTGGCGGCTTGGTTTCGCTACGGCCAATTCACCTGGGGCTCGGGGCTCGGCACTTGTCTCCTGATCCCCCTGCTGCCGCTCACGCTTTCGATCCGGTCACGGAAGGATCTCCGCCGAAAAAGTAAAAGATGGCAGGATGGTGAGATCACCTTCGACTTGGACGACACCCTGCCCCACACAGAAGCCAAAAGGGGCTGACTTCATTCGATCAGGACCCAGGTGCGGCCACGAGCCGGAATCTTGATCTTCAGCCGGAGCAGCTGGTCACTGGAAAGAGACGACTCCTGCGGCGTACCGCCGTCAATCCTGATCTGGGACCGGCCGCTCAGGCCGGCGTAATGGAGGGGCAGGGTGATGTCGCGCTCGATGTCGACTTCCAGGGGGTTGTAGAGGAAGGCCATTGCCTTCTCGGCTCCCTGCGGGTTGACGTGGAGGATGCCGTCCCAGTCGCGGCCGTCGGGGCGGCGGAGGTGGATGAGGTCGCTGTCGAGGACCTGGCGGTGCTTTTTGTAGAAGCCGATCCACTTCTTCACCAGGGCCTTGGTCTCGTCGCTGTCGTAGATGCGGGGGCCGCGGTAGCAGGCCTGGACGCCGGCGCCGAAGAGGTTGGCGAGGCGGGTCTCGTAGTGCGGCAGGTGATCCTTGAGCGGCTCGATGGTGGCGGCCGCGCCGCCGCCGTGGTACTGGGTGAGGGGGACGAACATCCAGCCCATCGAGGGGGTCTTCTCCCAGGTGCCGTCGAAGATGTTCTGGCGCTCGATGATCTCCTGTTCGGCGCGCGGCAGGGACCAGTTGGTCTCGCGGTAGCCCATGCCGGTCTTGCTCGAGCCGTTGAGGAAGTACCAGTCCGGGACGTTGAGGTAGATGCCCTTGGCGCGGCAGTCCTTGTAGAGCGCGGTGATGCCCTGCCACTGGCGCCACTGCGAGTCGGCGAGGTCGCGGTGGCCGGGGTGGTGCTTGTGGGCGCAGGTGTCGGCGGCGTAGGAGCCATCGTTCTCGAAGACGGCGAAGCCGGTGGCCTTCATGAAATCGGCGATCTGCCTGAGGTAGTCCTGGCCCCATTTCGAGCCCAGGCAGGGGGCGACGCCGAAGCGGACGCGGGAGCCGGGGCCGCCGCAGTTGTCCTCGGCCTTGCCGCCGCCGCGCGAGGCGAGCAGCGAGTAGGAGCCCAGGACGATGCCCTTGCTGGCGGCGTAGTCGGAGAGCTCCTTGTAACGGGCGGCGTAGGCGGGATCGCGGCTTTCCATGTTCATGCCGGAGCCGAAGGAGAGGATGATCATCTCGACTCCGACCTCGCCGGCCTGGTCGATCATGGCGCGGATCGCCTTGGGATCGGAGGAGATGAGGTGGACCATCACCGGGTTCTCCTGGGTCCAGGGCGCGGCGGTGCGGTAGAAGCGGCGCTGCGCCAGGCTGGCGCGTTCGCGCTCGGTGGAATCCTTGAGCATCTCGAAGCAGCGGATCGAGGTGAACTCCTCGCCCGGCTTGAGGTCGACTGCCGGGCCCGACTCGGGCGCGACCTCGAGCAGGCAGGGGGTTTCGAGGTCGTAGTTCACCTGGGTCTTGTAGCTGCGGTCGGGCTTCCATTTGACGCTGAAGCGGTTGGCGCCGCGCGAGCCCATCGAGCAGTAGGTGAAGTCGGTTTCGACGAAGAGCCGGCTGGAGATCCAGTCGCCGGGCGGCTCGACCGCGCTCTCCTCTTCGACGCAATGGAGGCGTTCGACCAGGGTGCGGTCGAGGCGGACCGCCTTGCCGCTGCCGTTCTTCACCGTCAGCCATTTCTCGATCAGCGGCAGGCCGTCGTAGAGGTTGTAGTGGACGGTGACCTCCGGCAGGTCGGCGCGCGGCTTGGCTTCGCCGGCCGGGGCGGCGGCGCGCAGCTCGACGGCCTTGATGTGGCAGCGGACGAGCTCGGGCCGGATTTCGGCGAAGTCCTGGCCCGCGCCGCCGCGTCCGGTCTTGCCGACGCGGAGGCTCGACGGCAGCTTCGGGGCGGGGAGCCTGGCCAGGACCTGGAAGGGGCCCTCGGCCTCGGCGGCCTCGCAGAGAAGGCGCTCATCGACGTAGCGGACCCTCAGGCGCTGCGGCTGGCTGCGGTCGAACTTGCCGACAAGCTCGCCGTTGATCTCGAAGACCTGCTGGTTGGGACGGACGATGAAGTGCAGCAGCACCTTGCCTTCCGCCATCAGGGCCAGGCCCGGTCCCCAGGCGTTGGAAGTCGCGTCGTCGCCGCAGTCGAGGGCGACTTCGAGGGAGCGGGCTTCGGCCGGCCAGGGCGCTTCGGCGTAGACCGCCGATTCGGCCGGCGTGTAGATCTCGCCGGCCTTGCCCTCGTTGCTGAAGGAGCTGCGGGCGTGGGAGGGGCTGACATGGATCTTCCACTGCTCCTTCAAGGCGCCGCGGAACTCCTCGGCGAAGAGGACGGCGCCGCTGTTCGGCGGCGGCGCCGCGGGCGGGACGAAGCGGAGGGCGAGGTGGCGTCCGGGGGCCGGCCAGGGGAGGTCGCGGCTGAGCCATTCCGGCCGCTTCTTCCAGGCGAAACGCGCCTCCAGCGGCCCCTGAGTCCAATCGGCGAAGGCGTAGGCCTGGGGGTCGGCCTTCAGGTCTTTCAGCCAGGCGTCCTTGAGGTAGTTGGCCACCGGCTGGCCGCCGAGTCCGCCGATGGCGTAGTCGACGCCGTCGAAGCTCAGCACCGCTTCCGGCCCGGTGGCGCGCAGCAGCTCCTCGCCTTGGGGGAGGAGGCGGTAGGAAGTGGTGGCCAGATTCGGGCTTTTGCGCAGGACGCGACGGACCAGGCCGTTGTCGAGGATCAGCTCGCCCCGCGCCTGATCCTCGCGGATGACGGCCTTGTAAGGAGCCGGGTCGACCAGCCAGTCGGCGGCTGGAGGCGGAGGAAGTGGCGCCGTCGGAGCTGATTGCCAGCTCAAATTGAGGCAGAGCAGACTTATCAGTGATATCGACATTGCGGCCTCCTTAGGCGTTTGATTACTTGAGTTATCAGGCGCAACTAGGAAACCGAAAGGCCGCGCTGGTTCCCCTTCTCCCTTGGGATTTTCGGCCTTTATGTACAAAAGCCCGGGAATCTAGCCGGGTAGAAAGGCCAATACTCTCCCACTCGTTCAAAGCATCAAAAGATGCCTCTTTTGTGCGGGATCTGAGCTGCTTGACAATGTGGGGGGCCGCCTCCAACATTTCACTTTGGGTCAAGCTTCGCCGGACTTTCACCCATGGAATAAGCGCCATGCCCGGCGCACTGACAGAGCCCCGCCGGCCGGAAGGCGGCGGGGCTCAGGGTTTGCGCGAGCAGGCTCAGTAGCGAAAGGTCATGCCGACAAAAAAGCCCAGTTCGTCGGAAGCGTCGGTGAGGCCGATGCGGGTGCCGATGTCGAGCATCAGGTTGTCATTGATCGAGCAGGTCAAGCCGGCATCTCCGTAAGCCGTGTAATCGTCGCCGGAGCTGTACAGCTCGCCGACATACTCGACGAAGCCGCCGAAAGGCGTGTCGCCGATGCCGAAGCCACAGGTGGCGGTGTGGACGAGGACGGCATCGTAGCGATCTTTGTCTTCGTCCCAGACGGCGTCGCCTTCGAGCATGAAGCAGAAGCCGAGGTTGCGCTCTTCGGCCCAGCCCGGGGTCCAGCTCAAGGGGGCGATCAAGCCCCCCTCGACCTTGTCACCGGAGAGATCGCTGCCGCTCGGCAGGACTACGAAGGGCATCAAGGCGAAGGCGGTTTCTCCGTCGTCGTTGCCCCAGAAGTTGTGTTTCCAGCGGATGGTGAGGGGGCTGGCGCCATCGGTGCGATCGCGGGGGACTTCGCCGTTTTCATAGCCGTAGGGAGACATGACGAACTGGATGTCATCGCTGTCGGAGAGGCCAAACTTCAGGTTGGTGTCGGCGAAGGCCCAGGCATGGCTGTGACGGTCGGAGCCTTTCTGGGCATTGCGGGTGAAGTCGGCGAAGGTCATTTCCAGCTGCAAGTGGCCCTTGTCGACGGTCTGGGGGCTTTCGGTGGTGTCTGGGCGGTCGGGAGCGAGATCGCGGAGCTTTTCTTCGGCTGCGGCGGAGAGGGACAAGGAGAGTGCAAGAAGGCTGATCGGGGCGATTTTCATGGCAAGACTCCTGTTTGGGCTGGATCCTAAGGACCTCCGCACCCGGGCGCATTTATCATGCCTTGTCCAGTCTCAAGAGGAAAAATCGGAAGTCGGAGACCGCCGGTGTATGAAATCGCGACACCGGAAGCTAGATCAGCCTTTCTTCAGGCGGGTGAGATAACGGTCGACGGCGTTGGCGAACTGCTCGCGGTCGCGGGCGCTGAAAGGCGGCGGACCGGAAGTGATGCCGCCGCTGCTGCGGATCTCCTCGAGCATGTCGCGGACCCCGAGACGCTGCTTGATATTGGCGGGCAGGAATTCAACGCCGCGGGGCGACAGTGCCTGCGCCTGCTTGGTGATGACGCGGTCGGCAAGGGGGATGTCATGAGTGATCACCAGATCGCCGGGGAGGACCAGCTCGACAATGAGGTCGTCAGCGGCATCCGGGCCGGTGTCGCAGACACGGGACTGGATCAGGGGGTTGGGGTGGGGGCGGAAGTAGCGGCAGGCGACCAGAAGCACCGGTGCCTGGCGGCGGATGGCGGCGGCATAGAGGACTTCCGCCGCCTGGCCGGGCATCGAGTCGGCGTCGACGTAGATCACTGCGGACCGTAGGCGTCGACGACTCGCTGGATCATCCGGGTGGTGGAGAAGCCGTCTTTGAAGTGGAGGATGCGGATCTCGGTGCCGGCGGCCTCGAGGGCGCGGCGTTCGTTCTGGTTGATCGTGTCGATCTTGTAATCGCCACCCTTGACGTAGAGGTCGGGACGGAGCGCCAGCAGGGTGCCGAGGGCTTCCTTGTCGCTGAACAGGACCACCGCATCGACGCAGGCCAGGGAGGCGAGCATGTAAGCGCGGTTGGCTTCGTCGACGATGGGGCGACGGGGGTCCTTGATGCTTTTCACCGAGACGTCGGCATTGAGGCAGACGACCAGAGCGTCGCCGAGCTGGCGGGCGGCCTCGAGGTATTCGGCGTGGCCGGGGTGCAGCAAGTCGAAGACTCCGTTGGTGGCGACGAGGCGGCGGCCGGCAGCGGCCATCTCCTGGCGCCAGGCGAGGGCTGAGGGCAGATCGAGGATCTTGGCGCGGGCAAGGGACATGGAGGAAGCCTCGGCTGAAGCGGCAAGCAGAACGGCCCCTTGCCGCGAAGGCAGGGGGCCGGTGAGCAAGCCGCCAAGGATTACTTGGTGACGGAGCCGCTGCGGATGCAGCCGGTGCAGACCCACTCGGAGCTGACCACGCCGTTGTGCTTGATCTTGATCTTCTGCAGGTTGGCCTTGAAGAGGCGGATGTTGGTCTTGACCAGCTTCAAGCCGATACCGCCGGATTTCTTGGAGATACCGCGGTGGGTGATGACGCCGCCGCTGACGCTGTGCTTGCCGCAGTAGAAGCAGCGCTTGTTGGGCTTGTGGTCGCCCTTCTTGAAGTTGACGTCGCCGGGGCGCTGGACTGTGGATGCGTTGCTCATGTTCGTGTCTCAGGTTGTGCTGCGTTGCAGGAATTAAGGGGAGTGAGAGGTCAGGGGCTCGAACCCTGGACCCGCACATTAAAAGTGTGCTGCTCTACCGACTGAGCTAACCTCTCGCTTTGCCCGGGGTTGCCCCCGAAAATGTGCCGCTCAAATTACCGGGTTTCCATTTCCCGTCAAGCCCTTCCGTAAAGATTTTTCTGAAGAATTTCGACAGTCGCGGCGGCGCTGGGGCTGCTCGGCATCAAGGCCTCGCGACCGAAAGCGGCGAGGAAGCTTTCGCGGGTCGACGGGCCGATGACGGCGCACGGCAGGTCCTGAAGACAATCGGGACCGTAGATCTGGTGCATCGCCTCGACCGCGGAGGAGGAGAAGAAGCAGACTCCGTCGCAGGCGGGCAGGGGCTCGGCGGCGGTGTGGGCGGGTTCGTAGAGGTCGAGGCGGGTGACACGGATGCCGGCGGCGGCGAGGCCGGCGGCGAGCTGCGGCGCCGCGAGGCGGGAGCAGGGCAGCAGGAGGCTCTCTCCAGGCTTGACCCTGACCCGCAGGGCTTGCAAGAGGCCGGCGGCGGTGAACTCAGATTGCGGCATCAGCTCCACCGGCACGGTCCAATCGGCCAGGGCTTCCGCCGTCGCCGGGCCGACGGCGGCGACATGGCCGACGCCGTTTAATGGATAGAGGTGTTCGAGGTAGAGGCGGGCTCCGCCGGGCGAGGTGAAGACAGTCCAGTCGAACGCGGGAAGGAGCTTCACCGCCGAAGGGATCAGACGCAGTTCCTGCAGCGGGAAGTCAATGCCTTCAGCCCCCAGGGAGGCGCAGATCTTCAGCGCCTTGCGATTGGTGTCGGGCAGTCCGGTGAGGAGGATGCGCATGGTCGGGAGATCCTGGTTGCAAAGAAGACGGCCCCCAGTCGTTGAGGGCCGTCGAGTGAGTCGGGAAATCAATAGGCTTCCGGCTTCTCCGGGATGTCGCTGCACGACCAGCTGAAGATGAAGAGGAATTTCCAGCGGTTCATGTAGCTGGTACCGAGGCTGGAGGCGAGCGGCTGGACCTTGCCGGCCTTGACTTCGCGGATCGAGGCGGCGAACTTGGCGACGCCGGTCTGGGTCTGCTTCTTCAGCAAGGCGAGCTCGGGAGTGCTGACGGTGCCGGCTCCGGGAATGGGGATGGGGATGGCAGGGATGCCGATCAGGTAGCTATCCTGGTCGGTGGCGAGGGCGCCCGAGGCGATCGCGACGACGAGGTCCGCTTCTTCCGCCTTGGCGACGAGAGTGGCCCCCTTCTTGGCGACAGCGGCTTCGACGGCGAGAACGACATAAGGCTTGTCGACGGCATCGAGGTTGCTGACATCAATGGCGACCTTCTTGCCGGTGAAGTCGGGCAGCGCCGCCTTGGCGCTGGCCCGGTCGGCGCTGGTCGAGATCAGGAGCTGCTCGACGCCGGAGCGGCCGGTCTTGGTGAGCTCGGGGGTCATGCAGGAGCTGGCGCCAAGGGCCAGAACGGCGGCGAGCGCGGTGATTTCGACAGACAACTTCATGCTTCGATTCTCCTGGGTTTCATGGGGCGGAATTCTCGAACTTTAGCATCCGGAAATTATCTGCAAAGGAGCTGAAAAATGAAGTTTCGATCAATCCGCTTCTGCGGCCTAGGGAGCGCGCCAGCCCCCTGGCGCTGCGTTCGTCGTTTCGCTCTTGAGCTGTTGAGCAGGCTTTCGCTTGCAGCCAAAGGAAGGGCGCCATGAGGACTGGCGCGCTCCCAGGGGAGATGCAACAGCAATCAAGCCAGAGTCTCGACGTAGACGAAGAGAGCCAGGCCCTTTTCAGGCTCGCAAGTGTCGAGGCGGAGAAGGACGCGTTCGCCGATCTGGAGACGCTGCGGAGTGCTGAATTTGAAGCGGGTGCAAAGCTGCTCAAGCTCGGCATTGAGGCCGCCCGGAAGCCGCCCGACGACCCGCGCCGGCATCACGGCCCCCAGGTAGTTGCGCCGCAAATATTCAAGGAGCCAGTATTGTTCGGCCTGCTTCTGCGCTTCGCGCACTTCGCCCCCCTGACGCTCGATGTCCTCCACCGTCGCGGCGAGCCGTCCTTCGTCGAGTGGCGGCGGCTGACCTTGCAAGACCGCGGCGATCTGGCGCTGCACCAGCATGTCGCTCCAGCGGCGCAGCGGCGAGGTGGCCTGGGTGTAGGCGGCGACGCCCAGGGCGGCATGGACCCCGCATTGGGTCTGCAATCGCGACTTGCGCAGGCCGCGGACCGCCTGGTCGAAGGCGAGTGCGTCGTATTCGGCGCCGCTCTGCTGGAAGGCCTGCTCGGGCGGCTCCTGGGTGCGGTAAAGGCATGGGATGCCGCGGCTGCGGCAGAATTCGGCGCTGATCTGGTTGGCGAGAATCATGAACTCCGCCACCATGGCGCGGCTGCGACTGTCCATCCGGGTCTCGCTCACCTCGATCTCGCCGTGCCGCACCTTGATGCGCAGTTCCGGACGGGCCACCTTGAGGGCGCCGCGACCGAGACGCAGCCGCTCCAGCGACTCGGCGAGCCGGTCGAGCACCGCCAGCTGCGGCCGCACCGACTCAGGTACGCCGCCGCCGTCGCACTGGCCGTAACTGAGCTTGTGGGCGATGGCAACCCGGCTGGGCCGGATCGAGGGCTCGCCGCAAAGAGATCCCGAGGCGTCAAAATCATGGAAATAGCTCAAGGCCGGTCGCGGCTCGCCGGGAAGCAGGCTGGCACGGCCGAGGGCGAGCTCGTCGGGCAGCATGTGGACCGTGCAGGTCGGGAGGTAGACCGAAGTGGTGCGGCGCGCCGCCTCGGCGTCGAAGGGGTCGCCAGGAGCGACCCAGGCGCTGACGTCGGCGATATGGATGCCGAGCCGCCATCCCCCGCCGTCGAGGGGCTCGAGACTGAGGGCGTCGTCGACGTCGCGAGTCTCTTCTTCGTCGATGCTGAAGACCTCGAGATGGCCGAGCTCGTCGCGACGGGCAGGGATCTCGCCGACGGACGCCGCGGCGGCGAGGCATTTCTGCGAAAAGCGCGCCGGGATGCCGTTGAGGATGAGGAAGGGTTCACTGTCGGGCGGCAGGTGACCGGAACGCAGCAGGACCTGGAAGGCGGCCTCGCGGACCGGCGCGTCCCCGATCGCCAGCTCGAGCAGGCGCGAACCATCGTTGGCCTGCCGCTCCTGGAGGAAGGCCTCGAGCTGGCTCAGGATGGTGTGCTTGTCGGCGGACGCCGGCTCCGCATCAACCGGGCCGGGACGGAAACGGGCGCGAAGCCAGGGAATGACCTGGGCCTCGTACTCTTCACGCTCGCGGCGACGCCGAAGCGCGGTCGCTTGCTCCTGGGCCTGCTCCGGAGTGCGGACGGTGAACTCCAGGTTCCGGCGCTTGTAGTGGACGACGTCGTCGAGAAGAGCGAGGAAGACTGCGGCGAGCATCTCGACGGGCGCCTTGCCACCCTGCCAGGCGGCGGCGAAATCGGCGACGCCCCGCTCCAGCCCGTCCTGCGGCATCGATTCCCAGAGGAGGGTGGAGTCGACCCCGGCGGCCAAGACCTTCAGATGCTTTTCCAGAGCTTCGGCGCGCCAAGGGAGGTCGGCCTCCTCGACCCGTCCGGGAAAGACACAGAGCAGCTGCCGTTCAGGGACGCGGAAGCGCTTGCCGTGAGGACTGAGGAGCCAGGCGTTGCCGCCTTCCGCCTTCAGCATCAGCACCAGCTTCAAAGCGCTGCCGTCGAAGAATCCAGCCAGACATTGTTCCGTACTCATCTCGTCTCCCGCATCTGTTTTGGACCGCCAAGATAAACGCCGGAGCGCGGATCGGGCGGCGGAGAGACGAGAAATTTGCGGTCTGCGTCCCGGCCTCCGCCGACTCGGCCCCGGGCCCCGGGAGTCAAGAGCGGTTGCGAGCCCGGAAGTCCTTGGGGTGCATCGGCCTCTGGCCGAGCCAGAGACCTTTCCGGCCCGATCTCGCCTGTCGCTCCAGGCTGTCGAGACGGGGATGGGCCGGATCGCTGCGATAGGCGAAGTTCCATGCATGCCCCTCCGCGACCAGCTCCTCGTTGATGTTGCGGCCGAGATGGAAGACGATGCCGAGATCGCGGCCATGCTGGTCGACCTCGAGGATGCGGAGCTCGATGCGGCGGCCGTCGACCTTGCCGGCCAGAGCCTGCTTCGCCTCGGCGCCGTGCTCCTGCAAAGGGCGGTATTCCGGACTGTCGATGCCTTTGAGTCGCAGCTTGCGGACGCGACGATGGTCGTCGCGGTAGACCAGGGTGTCCCCATCCACAACTTCAATGCAAGTGGCCTTGACCAGACTAGGGTCGCCGGCGTTCTTCTTGGGCTTTGGGGGCTTGTTTTCGCCTGTTTTTTCCGTCGCTTTTGCCGGAGCCGGCGGAGCTTTGACGGCGGGCGCGGGGGGCGGAGCTTTGACGGCGGGCGCGGGGGGCGGAGCTTTGACGGCGGGCGCGGGGGGCGGAGCTGGCGTAGAATTTTTCGCGACCGTCGAGGCCGCGGCGTTCTCCGCGCGGCGCTGTTTTCGGGTTTTCTTCTTTGGAGGAGCGGGACTCGGTAGCGGGATCGAATCTCTTGGCGTTCCCGGCGGCGGCAGCGGAAGGGCCGGGCGAGGGTCGGCATGGGGTGAGAGAAGGAGTTTCCAGACAAACGCCAGGACGGCGACCATCAAGATGAGGATCACGATTTCGGGCATGGCGTTCCTTGTTCCTGCGGAGATGCTTTCTCCGAAGATAGGAGCGGCCCTCGGAAAAGCCAAGCCGGAGATCTGCTGCGCTTTGTCTTCGCACCGGCTTCGTGTACACTTCCCGCCAAAACAAAACCGGAGACCTCCATGGCGCTGCTAGCCAAAGTCGATTTCAAGCCGGCGCTGGTAAGCTCCGGTCCCGGAGTCTACATCTTCCGCGACCAGTTCGCGGAAGTGATCTACGTCGGCAAGGCGAAGTCATTGCGCAAGCGCCTTTCTCACTACTTCCAGCCCTCGCGGCTGGAATCGGCGGATCCTAAGCTGCGCAGCCTGATCAACTCGATCGCCTGGTGGGAGACCCACGAAGTCAAGAACGAAAACGAAGCCCTGCTTCTCGAATCGAAACTGATCAAGGACTTCGTCCCGCGCTACAACGTCCTCTTGCGCGACGACAAGCGCTTCCCTCTCCTGAAGATCCGCATGGGGGAGCGCTTCCCCCGCATCGTCCTGGTGCGGATCCGCAAGGACGACGGCGCCGTCTATTTCGGCCCCTTTCCCCAGTCCAGCGCCCTCCGCGCCACGGTTGAATTCCTGGATCGCTACTTCGGCCTGCGCTCCTGCAGCGCCGAAGATCCGGGACCGGAAGAGCGCCGCCACTGCAAGGACGCGGTCCTCAGGGCTTGTTCGTCGCCTTGCGACGGCAGCATCGGCGAGGAGGATTACCGGGGCCGCGTCGAAGCCTGCCTGGAAGTGCTGCGCGGCGACACCCGCGGCATCCTCCGCGACCTCGAGGACGAGATGAAGCAGCGCGCCGCCAGGCTCGACTTCGAAAAGGCCGCGCAGCTGCGCGACGTCGCCGACAATCTCCGCACCATCGCCGACCCGCAGAGGAACTTCAGCCGCGCCCTGCCTCTGATCACGCCTCTAGGCAGCGGCGAGGCCGCCGTCCTCGACCTGCAGCAGCGCCTAGGCCTGAAGCTCCCGCCGCAGGTGATCGAATGCTTCGACAACTCCAACTTCCAAGGGACTCATGCGGTGTCCTCGATGGTCCGCTTCGTCGCAGGCCGGCCGGCGCCTCGCGACTACCGCCATTTCAAGGTCAAGACAGTCGTCGGGCCGGACGACTTCGCCACCATGCGCGAGGTGGTCGGGCGCCGCCTTCGACGCCTGGTCGAGGAAGGACGCCCCCTGCCCGACATGCTGCTCATCGACGGAGGCAAGGGGCAGCTCGCCGCCGCCTGCGAGGTGTTGGCCGGGCTCGGCCTGGACCTGCCGGTCTTCGGCCTCGCCAAGCAGCACGAACTGCTCTTCGAGCCCGGTCGCGACGAGGCGCACATCCTGCCTCGCGAATCGCCGGCTTTGCGCCTCTGCATGCACCTGCGCGACGAAGCGCACCGCTTCGCCATCGGCTTCCACCGCAAGCTACGGGCCGCCCGCATCGCCAGCTCGGTGCTCGACGAGGTCGAGGGAGTGGGCAAGACCCGCCGCGAAGCGCTGCTCAAGGCCTTCGGTTCGGTCGCCCGACTGGTCAAGGCGGAGCCTGCCGAAATCGCCGCCAAGGTGCCCGGCTTCGGCCTCGCCGGAGCCGAAAAGCTGCTGGAAAACCTGCGGCGCCTGCAGGGGCCTTGAGCCCCCGACTTGTTTTTCGCCGCTTCCTGTCGTAGCTTGTCCCATTAACCTCAGGAAACACCCATGATCGCCGAGCTCGAACGCCTCGCCAGCCTCCATCAGAACGGCCATATCGATGACGCCGAATTCAAGCTGGCGAAGGAGAAGCTGCTGCAAGGAAGTGAAGGTAAGGATCAGCTCGCGCTCCGACTGGAGCTGACGGAAGCTCAGATCAAGCTCAGTGAGAACGACAAGAACTGGCCGCTGATCGCCAAGTATCATGACGGATCTGTTGATGATCATAATGTCGTCAGTGAACCTTCTCAGTTTAACGAAGGACTCTGCATGCTCCTCTTCTGCTTGTTTTTTTTCCCTCCGATTTTTCTGCCGGAAATGAATAAGTATGACTGGCAACATTGGCTCCTCGCCGGCTTGTGGATTGTCGGATTCATCTGCATTTCCGGCATGATTCTCATCAGGTTGCTCACCCACAAAACCCGCCTCCAGCGCTTCCTCGCCGCCCAAGCCGAGCACAACGCCGAACAATCCGCCTTGCGCAGCCGCATCGCGCAACTGCAGCAGCAATTGACATGAAAATTCTCCTCGCCGAAGATGATCTGCACACCCGCGAAGCGCTGGTCGACATCCTTCGCGGCGAAGGCTTCGCCGTCAGCGCCTTCCCGCATGGCCAGGCCGGACTCGAGGGCTTTCTCCAGGAAGGGGCGGATCTGGTCATCCTCGACGTCATGATGCCGCAGCTCTCCGGTTACGAAGTCTGCAAACGCATCCGCAAGGTGAATTCCAGCGTCCCCATCCTCTTCCTCAGCGCCAAAGGCGAGGAGATGGACAAGGTCGCCGGGCTCGATCTAGGCGCCGACGACTACATCACCAAGCCCTTCGGCATGCAAGAGATCAAGGCCCGTCTGCGGGCGCTGCTGCGGCGCGCCCGGATGCTGCCGCCGGAAACCCCTTTCCGCCTCGGCGACTGGGAGATCCGGCCAAGTGAACTGATCGCCTGGAAAAACGACAGCAGACAAGATCTGTCGCTGCTCGACTGCAAGGTCCTGCGCCACCTGCACCGCCACGCCGGCCGCCCCCTCAGCCGCCAGCAATTGCAGGAAAGCTGCTGGGGCCCCGGCCTGCCGCCCGGAAGCCGCGTCGTCGATGTCAAGATCGCCCAGCTCCGCAAGTGGCTCGATGTCGGTGACAAAGGCCCGATCCAAACCGTCCACGGCCTCGGTTACCGCGTCGACGCGGAGAGCTAGAGAAAACGCTTGATTTTGGTCGTGACCCCAAGCAGGATCCGGACGGCAGTCCTGGGTTCCCTTGTCTGCGTTCGTTCATCTGTGTCTTCTGCGGGTTCTTTCAAGCTTTCAACCTTATCAACTTAACCCGCGGGCACAAGTGATTTCTCTGCCTATATTGCGCGGTCCCAATTTCTACCGAAAACCTCAGGAGCCTCCCTCATGAAACGCACCCACAACTGCGGCGAACTCCGCAGCTCCCACGTCGGCCAAACCGTCCGCCTCGCCGGCTGGATCCGCGCCCGCCGCGACTTCGGCGGCATCATCTTCCTCGACCTGCGCGACCGCGAAGGCCTCACCCAGGTCTACCTCGACCCCGCCGTCTCCGGCGCCGCCGCCATGGAAACCGCCTCGCAAGTCCGCGATGAATACGTCGTCGCCATCGAAGGCACCGTCCGCGCCCGCGAAGGCAAGGTCAACTCCAAGATGGCCACCGGCGATGTCGAAGTCGTCGCCACCAGCTTCGAAATCCTCAACAAGTCGCGCGCCATGCCCTTCACCCTCGAAGACGACAAGGTCTCCGAAGAGCTGCGCATGAAGTACCGCTACCTCGACTTCCGCAACGCCTCCATCCTCAACGGCGTCAAGATGCGCCACCGCGTCACCAAATGCATGCGCGACTACTTCGACAACCAGGGCTTCTACGAGATCGAAACCCCGATCCTCTCCAAGTCCACCCCCGAAGGCGCCCGCGACTATCTCGTCCCTTCGCGCGTCCACCCCGGCGAATTCTACGCCCTGCCCCAGGCTCCCCAGCAGTACAAGCAGCTCCTCATGGTCGGCGGCATCGAGCGCTACTTCCAGATCGCCCGCTGCTTCCGCGATGAAGACCTGCGCGCCGACCGCCAGCCCGAATTCACCCAGGTCGACGTCGAAATGAGCTTCATCGACGCCGAAGACATCTACCTCCTCGTCGAAGGCCTGATGAAAAAGGTCATGAAGGAAGTCAAAGGCATCGACATCCAGACCCCCTTCCTGCGCATGACCTACGCCGAAGCCATGCTGCGCTACGGCTCCGATAAGCCCGACCTCCGCTACGGTCTCGAACTGGTCGACCTGACCAGCACCGTCGCCAACTGCGGCTTCAAGGTCCTCAGCGACGCCGCCACCGCCAAGGACGGCAAGGTCATGGCCCTCAACCTCAAAGGTCTCGCCGACAAGGCCACCGACAAGAAGGTCAAGGAATGGACCGAGACGGTCAAATCCTACGGTCCCAAAGGTCTCATAACCGCCAAGATCAACGACGACCTGACCTGGAAATCCTCCGCCGCCAAGTTCCTCACCGCCGACGAAATGGTCGCGATCAACGGCAAGACCGGCGCCGCCCCTGGCGACATCCTGCTCATCGCCGCCGACAAGTTCCGCACTTCCTGCGAAGCCCTCGGCCGCATCCGCACCGAAGCCGCCGCCGAATTCGGCCTGGTGCCCGACAACGTCTTCAAGTTCCTCTGGGTGATCGAATTCCCGCTCCTCGAGCAGGACCCCGAAACCGGCCACTGGGCCGCCATGCACCACCCCTTCACCTCGCCCCTGCCTGCCCACCGCCACCTGCTCAAGCAGGACCCCGGCGCCGTCAACGCCCAGGCCTACGACGTCGTCCTCAACGGCACCGAGCTCGGCGGCGGTTCCATCCGCATCCACGACAGCGCCCTCCAGGCCGACATGTTCGACGTTCTCGGAATCACCCCCGACGAGCAGCAGCTCAAGTTCGGCCACATCCTCGACGCCCTCAGTTACGGCGCCCCTCCCCACGGCGGCCTCGCCCTCGGTCTCGACCGCGTCGTCATGCTCCTCGCCGGCGCCAAGTCGCTGCGCGAAGTCATCGCCTTCCCCAAGACCTCGAAGGCCACCTGCCTGATGACCCAGTCGCCCTCGCAGGTCGACGCCAAGCAGCTCAAGGACCTGTGCATCGCCAGCACCGCTCCCGAAGTCAAAGGCTGAGATTAGCGCAAGGTGCAAAACCGCTGCCGCTTCCCGGAAGGGGAGCGGCAGTGATGTTTGCCAAGCTTCCAGGATCCCCGAAAGACAAGCTTTTGACAGGCGGGGTTGTGATGATACGCTGCAGACGAAAGAAACCCATGAGGGTCTGATGTTCTGTCCAGACTGTAAATCCCTCCTGCACTGCTATCGAAGTGGTGCTTGTTTGCTCGTCCGGTGCTCTTCAGCTTCCTGCTCTTGGGAGGCGGTCACCTCTTTTCCCGTTCCCATAATCAACGACAATACTCGTTACGCCATCATTTTTTCTGCCCTCCCAACTGCAACTTCCGCTATGCTGATTGCACTCAATCAGAGATTCACGCATGGAATTGTCGCCACTCGCCGTCTCGCCGCTTGCGGAGAGCTTCCACCGTTCGAAGGCAGCGCCCTCGAGATTTGGCACGAAGCTCATCGACTGCGAGATGCCGGCATATCCTTCCGCATTGAGCCGAACTATCCTTACGATCTCGATGAACCCACGACAGCGTTCGGCCCGCCAGATGGGAGGCTCGATATCGGAATTGAAAGATGCCAATCCCCTGGAAATGAAAATGCTTCGGAGATGGATTTGCGGGAGGCGCAAACGGGAGTCCTGAGCTTCACTCTGCAAGGCCAGGCCGAGTTGCTGGCCTTGCTGCAAGCGCCGGTGGAATTGACGCCGGAACAGAAGCGACTCGGCCGCCTGATGCAAGGCAAGGAATGAGCGTCGTTTTCCCCGCGGGCTACCGCTTGGTGCCGTTTTCTGAATCCTGGACCCGGCGCGACTTTTCCAGCGGCAATCTGGATGTCGACCGCTGGTTGAAAACTCAAGCGAAACAAGCGGTGGCGGCGCAGCACATGGGTGTCCGCCTGCTGGTCCAAGGCAAGCGCGCCTGCGGTTTTTACGCCTTGAAGCAGATCGCTCTGGTGGTCGATGGCCTGCCGCAAGACCTGCTGCGCCGCAAGGAGAACGCCGTCGCCTCCGCCACTCTGCTGGCTTGGATTGGTGTTGATCGGAATGACCTGGGACAGGGGCTCGGCACTCATTTGCTGGCTCAGGCCCTCAATGACGCCCTCCAGGTTCATCGCCTCAGTCCCGGACTCGGTGTGATCGTTGATGCCCTAAGCGAAGAGCTGGCAGCAAAATACCGCGCCTGGGGCTTCAAGAATCTCCCTGATCACCCCTTGCGACTGATCCTGCCCGCCGCTGCGTTGATCGCGATGGCGGATGAACACCATAAAGCCTGATGACCCAGTCGCCCTCGCAGGTCGACGCCAAGCAGCTCAAGGCTCTGTGCATCGCCAGCAGCGGGTCTCGAAATCGACCGAAGCTAGAGGAGGGCCGACAAACCATGCCTCGCCATCTTGTTGCCCGCCCTTCCCCCGATACCTTGGGAGATCACCAACCTCTCAGGAGATCGACCATGGATTCCGCCACTCTTCACGCCCGCGCCAGCAAACTCGTTCCCGGTGGCGTCCACTCGCCCGTCCGCGCCTTCCGCGCCGTCGGCGGCAACCCCGTCTTCTTCAAGTCCGCCCAAGGCGGCACCCTGACCACCGTCGAAGGGCGCGAGATCGTCGATTTCGTCCTCTCCTGGGGCCCCTCGCTGCTTGGCCACTGCCATCCCGAAGTGGTCCGCGCCGTCCAGGAACAGGCTTCCACCGCCTTCTCCTTCGGCATGTGCTCGGAACTCGAAGTCGAACTCGCCGAGATGATCCACGCCAAGATCAAAGGCATGGAAATGCTGCGCTTCGTCAGCTCCGGCACCGAGGCCACCATGTCGGCCCTGCGCCTCGCCCGCGGCTTCACCGGACGCGACGGCATCATCAAGTTCGATGGCTGCTACCACGGCCACTCCGACGCCCTCCTGGTCAAGGCCGGCTCCGGCGTCGCCACCTTCGGCACCAGCAGCTCCGCCGGCGTCCCGGCCGACTTCGCCAAGCACACCATCTGCGTCGACTTCAACAATCTGCAATCAGTCGAGGACGCGCTCAAGCTGACTCCGGTCGCGGCGGTCATCGTCGAGCCCGTCCCCGGCAACATGGGCCTGGTGATCCCCGAGCCGGGCTTCCTGCAAGGCCTGCGCCGCCTCTGCGACCAATACGGCGCCCTGCTGATCTTCGACGAAGTGATGTGCGCCTTCCGCGTCTCCCCCACCACCGCGGCCGAGCTCTTTGGCGTCATGCCCGACCTCTTCTGCTTTGGCAAGGTGATCGGCGGCGGCCTGCCGGTCGGCGCCTTCGGCGGCCGCGCCGACGTCATGCAGCTGCTCGCTCCCCTCGGCCCGGTGTACCAGGCCGGCACCCTCTCCGGCAACCCCCTCGCCATGCGCGCCGGACTCGAAACCCTGCGCCTCTGGTTCAACGGCAAAGGCTTCGACAAGACCGAGAGCCTCGGCCGCGATCTCGACGCCCTGATGGCCCCGGTGGTCGCCGGACGCGGCGACGTCAAATGGATCCGTCTCGGCTCGATGTTCACTCTCTTCTTCCTGCCCGAAGGCGCGACCCTGCCGAAGAACATGGAAGAGGTTCGCCGCTGCGACTTCGGCCGCTTCGGCCGCTTCTTCCAGTTCATGATGAAAAAAGGCTTCCTCATCCCCCCCGCCCAGTACGAAGCCAACTTCCTCTCCACCGCCCACACCCACGCGCAGCTCAAGGCCTACGCGACCGCGACGGCGGAATTCCTGGCGAGCGACAAGGGTTGAAAGGGTTTTAGCGAAGGCAGCTCATGCTGAGTCACTGCGTCTCGGGTCACTGCGTCCGGTTTTTGACGCAGCGACTCAAGGACTCAGAGACTCATTTCAGCACAGGATGGCAACCCATGAGCCCCCGCAAAAAACTCTTCCTGTGGATCTCCGCCTTCCTCGGCGTCTGGCTCTTCGTCGCCGTCTTCATCCTCGGCCTGCCCTGGCGCTGGGCCTTTGAGCGACGCGTCGCCGAATACAAGGCCCGCGGCGAGCCGGTGTGCGCTGCCGATCTGGCGCCGAAGACGGTGCCGGCGGAGGAAAATGGGGCGCCGCTGCTGGAGGCGATCTTACGGGACATCGCCGCGTATCAGGCACGAAGAAACGCATCATATATGGGCTTGGGTAAGCTGCGCCCAAGTGAGCTCTTGGACTTGTTCCAGGCGGAGCAAACTTTGATGCAAAAAGAGGCGAACGAGAAGACCGAGCTTGCTCCCCACGTTCCGGAAGAGATTTCGGCTCGCCAAACAATAAAAATCAGCCCCCCGGGGCACAGCTCAAAAAACAGTCCGAAAGAACAGCAGACGCTCGACGAGGAAATAAAAATCCGCCAACAATATCGTGATTTGACGCAGCTTTTGATCGGACACCCCGACTTGCTCGATCGCTTTGAAGCCGCCTTGGCTCACTCCTATTTTCACTTCACCATCCAATACAAAAGCCCTTCCTGGTCCATCCTTCTGCCGCACTTGAGCACCTGTCGCGACACTACCAATCTATTGCTTGACCTCAGCCTGTATTATCAAGCTCTCGGGGACAAGACCAAAGCCCAGCGCTGCCGCTTGATGTTGATGCGCACGCCGCAATTGACCGATGCTGATTTTTCACTCATCGGCAGCTTGGTTCATTGCTCTCTCACTGGAATCGTCATCTACAACTTAGGCAGGCAATTGCCGTTCTTGAGCGAGAAAGAACTCATCGCGTTGCAGAACGCCGCCGACAAGCTTCATACCTGGCCCAAATCCTGGGCAGAAATGATGCTCAACGAACGCGTGACGGCGGTGGAATTGATCGAACTGCGCGGGGCACATATCGACGAAACCGCGGCGCTTTTGTCGAGCCAAGAAAAATGGTTCTGGCACATCTATTTCCGCAGTTGCTTCCGCTACATCGATGGGCTCAGTTGCCTAGATGATTACGACATTCCCATCAACGGGAAGCCCGTCCCACTTCGCAATGAACTCAGCTTCATGGGTGGCGAGATGCTTCCTGCGCTCGACTCGATTAAAGCGAAATGGCAGATCGAAGCCGCCAAGATCCGCCAGCTCCGCCTCGGCCTCGCTCTCGAACTGATCAAGCGCAAAACCGGGCGTTACCCGGCCGATCTCAGCGGGCTGGATCTCCCCAAGGAAGTTGCCGAGGGCAAGCCGATGAAATACGAAGTCTTCGGCGAGGGACGCGGCGCCTGCCTGGAGTTCGACAACAAGACCAACGCCAAAACCGTTCACTTCGGCTTGGGCGAATTGCCGGAGAAGCATCCTCTCGGGGAAGCGTCGAAATAAGCACCGAGATTGGGAAATTTCGTCGGCGCTACTTCCACCCAGATGAAATGCAGGAGGGTGATGACTAGCCATTCTACGCCTCCGGACTTGCTTTTGACATCGTCTCGTGCGATGCTGTCTGGACGCGCTTCGGCGCTTCGTCAAGACCAACCCCCAGGAGGATCCCGTGTTTGAAGTGCTCTCCAAAATCATCATGAACCTGGCCTTTCTAAGCGGCCTGCTGACCCACCCGCCTGAAGATCTCATGTCACTCGCCTCGAGCGAATCCGTGCTCGCCTGCTGGAAGCAGGACGCCAGTCCCGCCGCCCTCGTCGCGCTGCTCGAAGGCCGCGCCGCCGGGGCGCCGAAGTCCGGCTTCGATCCCGCCGCAGTTCAAGGCCAGCTTGCCAAAGGCGGCCCGCGCGAACGCCGCGAAGCGCGTGCGAAGATCGCCGCCGCGACCGAAAGCGACCGCGGAGGCCTCGCCGAGCTTGCCGCCGATCCCGATCCGGAAGTCGCGGTGCCCGCCAAGGAGCGGCTGGCCCAGCTCGACGCCGCCAAGGCCGAACTGGCCGCCCGCAAAGAACGCCATGAGGAACCCGATCTTCGCCCCTGGGCCGCCCGCCGCCTCGGCGAGCTTAAACATGCCGCCGCCCGTCCGCTTCTCGAACGTCTCGCCAAAAGCGAAGGCGGCACCCTCGGGCGCGAATGCACCCGAGCCCTCGCCCTCCTCGACGGCCGCAAAATCGAAAACTCCGCCGCCCTCGAGCCCAGCGCACTCGTCAAAGGGCTGGATGCGGATCCGATGATCCTCGCCGTCGCCGAACTCCGCCGCGGCGCCACAGCCCAAACCCTCGAAGCCCGTGTCGCCGCCCTCCCCGCCGGCTCCGTGCCCCAACTCAACGCCGAAATCAAAGAGCAGATCGCCCGCGGCATCAGCCTGGCGGTCGACCAAGTCGGCAATGTCGAAATCCACTCCCTCGCCTTCTCCATGCCCGCTGACTTCCTTAGCGACAGAGGCGACAATGAAGAACACGCCTCGCTGCGCGTCCTCGCCTCCGGCTGGTTCGACGCCGAGAAGATCGGACTCCTCCTCCGGCAGAACAAGCGTCGTGATCCTGTGGAACTCGCCGGCCTGACCTTCCACCGTCCCGATAGCGATGTCGCCCTGCATTGCTCGGAAAACCTGGTGGCCTGGGTGGTCGCTACGCGCAACGACATCGAATCCGTCGCCGGCGACGTCGCCGCCCGCCTCGGCAATCCCGCCGCCAAGCTGCCGCCCCACGCCGCCGAGGTCCTCGCCAAGATCGCCTCGGGCCAGGCCCGCGCCGCCGCCTGGGGAAGCCTCAACGAACGGATCCGCAACGAGACCTTGAAGGAAGTCGCGCAGAACAAGCAGCGCGCCCTGCGCGACCCCCAAGATCCCGAATCGAAGATGCTCCCCTTCTTCACCTTCTGCGAAACCGTGCTCCAGGCAAAGTCCTTCGAGATCGCCCTGAACAAAAACCTCAGCCTCGGCGGCCATCTCGAGACGGCGGACGCCGAAGCCGCCAAGACTGCCGTCACCGGACTCGCCGATGCCGACGCCTCTCTGCGTCAATTCTTCAAAGACGCCTTGAATCGGAATGCGCCGGCTCCGGTCAAGTCGGTCTTCGCCGCCGTCAACCTGGAAAAAGCCTGGAGCAGTGGCAAAACTGAAGGGGCGAAACTGCTCTTCACGATTGAGGACGATCTCCTCCGCCTCTTCCCGGGAATCTTCGTGGCGGAAACCTCTCGCTGAGGATGCCCGAAGCGGAGTCCAACCCAATCACCCAATCAAAGAGCGCGGCGAAGAGCCGCGCTCTTTGTCATGAAAGAGGATAAGCCGGAGCTCACTCCGCCGGCGGACGGGCGAGGCCGCGCTTGGCCAGAGGCAGGAACTTGAGAATGTCCTGGACGCAGGGGTCGGCGCCGAATTCGGCTTCGAGGGTCTTGGTCGCTTCTTCCAGGGTCAGGCCGCGGCGGAAGAGGATCTTGAAGGCCTCGAGGCTGGGGCGGACGTGGTCTTTCAGGCCGTGGCGCTCCATCCCGACCTTGTTGACGACGCGCATGCCCGCGGGAGTGCCTTCGGCAATCATGTAGGGCAGGATGTCCTGGACGACGCGGGCCATGCCGGCGACCATCGAGAAGCGGCCGAGGCGGCAGAACTGGTGCACCGCCGAGAGGCCGCCGATGTTGCAGTGGTCTTCGACGATGACGTGGCCGCCGAGGGTCGAGCTGTGCGACAGGACGCTGTGGTCGCCGACTTCGCAGTTGTGGCCGACGTGGGACAAGGCGAGGAGGGCGCAGTCGTTGCCGATCTTGGTCCAGGTGCCGTCGTCGGTGCCGGCGTGGATGGTGACGTTCTCGCGGATCAGGGTGCGGTCGCCGATGCTGGTGTAGCAGCGGTTGCCGGGCTTCCATTTCAGGTCTTGCGACTGGTTGCCGACCGAGGCGAAGGCGAAGATCCGGCAGTCGCTGCCGACGCGGGTGTTTTCGCCGATCAGGGCGTGGCCTTGCAGCCAGGTGCGGTCGCCGACGCGGGCGCCCTTCTCGATGATGGTGAAGGGGCCGATGTGGGCGTCCTGGCCGATCTCGACGCCGGACGCGATGACCGCGCTGGGGTGGATGAAGGTGGCCATGGGATCAGACCTTGTCGACCAGGGCGAAGGCCATGTCGAGCTTGGCGATCAGCTCGTCGCCGCGGGTGATGGTGGCGGTGCAGGCGCAGAGCTTGGAGCGCATCATGGTGGTCTCGATGTTGATCAGAAGGCGGTCGCCGGGGACGGCGGCGAGATGCATCTGGGCGTTCTCGATCGACATGAAGAGGCCGAGCTTGTTGCTGTTTTCGGGCATCCGCAGGACGAAGGTGCAGGCGAGCTGGGCCGCGGTCTCGCAGAGGACCGAGTTCGGGCAGACGGCCATGCCGGGGAAGTAGCGGGTGCAGAACTGCTCGCCGGCGGTGATCAGCTTCTCGCCGAGGATCTGGGTCTCGTTGACGAAGAGGGCGTTGTCGATGAACTGGAAGGGGTAGCGGTGGGGGATCAGGGCGGTGATGGCGCGGACGTCGAGGAACTTGCCGGTGACGCCTTCGAGCTTGAGGTGGCTGTGGCCGGGGGTGAAGATCTTCGGCTGCAGCTCTTCCGGCTTGAGCCAGGCGAGGGTGAACTTGGCTTGCGAGCAGACCTTGTCGGCGACGGAGACGGTGGCGGAGACGGTGGCGGTTTCGGCATCGAAGGCTTCGAGGTGGGCCTTGATGATCATCTGATCGCCGGGGCCGACGGGGCTGCGGAAGCGGATCTTGTCGACTGCCTTGAGCCAGATCGGTGCGTTGCGGCGGCCGAGCTCGAGGGCCCAGGCGACGCCGGCGGCCTGCATCATCGCTTCCATCTGCAAAATGCCGGGGAGGATGGGGTTGCCGGGGAAGTGGCCGTTGAAGGTCGATTCGTTGACCGAGACGTTGCGCAGGGCGGTGATCCGGGTGGGGTCTTCTTCGAGCTGAACCCGATCGAGCATCAGGTAGGGAGGACGCTGGGGGAGGATTTCGAAGATTTCCTGGATGCCGAGGATTCTGTTCATAGCTGACCTTCTTTTTCGAGCTGGAGGAGTTTCTGGACCATGGTGACGTTGGAGGGATGGCCGGACTTGACGGCGACGATGTGGCCCTTGAGGGGGCGGCCGAGAAGTGCGAAGTCGCCGACGATATCCAACATTTTGTGTCTGACCAGTTCATCCGGATAACGCAGGCCGTCTTTGGCGAAAATGCAGGAGCCGTCGATGATGTTGGCGTTGTCGAGGCTGCCGCCGCGGATCAATCCGGCCTTCATCAACTGGTCGAGCTCGAAGAGGCTGCAGAAGGTGCGGGCCCGGCTGAGCTCCTTGCGGAAGCTCTCGGGAGTGACTTCGCACTGGTAGAATTGCACGTCGAGCTGCGATTGGTCGTATTTCACCGTGCAGGAGATCCGGAACTTGTCGTCCGGCACCAGAGTGATCAAGGCGTGTTTCATCTCGAGGAAGTGGGGCCGGGTGACCCGGAAATAGCGGCGCGGCACGCCGAGCTCGACGATGCCGACCTGGTCGATGACTTCGATGAAAGGCATCGACGAGCCGTCGGCGATCGGCGGTTCGCTGCGGTCCATTTCGATCAGACAGTTGTCGATGCCCTGGCTGACCAGCGCGGCGATGACGTGCTCGACGGTGTGGATGACGGCCTCGCCGTTTTTGATCGTGGTGCCGCGCATCACTTCGGTGACATTGCTGCCGATGGCCTGGACCTCGGGTTTGCCGGGCAGGTCGACGCGGCGGAAGACGATGCCGCTGTCGGCGGGTGCCGGCAGGAAGGTGATTCTTGCCCGTTGGCCGGTGTGCAGCGCGATGCCGCTGTAGCTCGCCGGCCCGGCGAGGGTCTTCTGGATGTCGGGATCAAACATGGAAGGGTCCTTTCTGTTCATCCGGCAAGATAGACGGGAATCCCGGAATGGGAAGAAAGAGAAGGACGGGAGGCTGTCAGCTTGATCCGAGGCACCGTTGGAACCGAAGAGCTACAGAAACCCAGGGCTGCTGCCCCGGACCCCGCTTGGGGACTCGTCCCCAAACCCCATGGAACTTGGCGTCGCTGCGCTCCTGCTGGGACAACCCGTAGCGCCGGGTTTTCCCAGACCCTTTCCCGACTTTTCCATTGTGCTTGCTCCCTGCATCAACGCGACATCTTTTGTGGCCTTTGAACGACTGGGAGACTGAAAGGATCGTGGAAAATCCTGAGCTGCTGCGGCTTTTAGGTCCCCCAGGGAATCCAGAAGACCTTGCCGCCGCGTTTGCTTTCTTTGGCATTGTCGTGGAATTCCAAGAGGCCGCAGAGGAAAATCGTCTTGTTATCGCCGCGGTATTCCTTGTGGAAATAAACCCATTCACCGAGGATTTTACGTTTCAAGCAATACAGATCAGCTTCCTGAGGCTCATATCGCCCGTAGTCAGTCGAGGTGGATTCCTCCCAAAGAGGAATTTCGAGCAGCGGCAGATGAAGGC
The DNA here is from genome assembly GCA_039798785.1 of Verrucomicrobiota bacterium. Taxonomy (GTDB): domain Bacteria; phylum Verrucomicrobiota; class Lentisphaeria; order Lentisphaerales; family Lentisphaeraceae; genus CAMCSH01. The sequence goes on from JBDKFG010000048.1 coordinate 34,459, forward strand.
ACTGAGTGATCTCGTAGCTGTGAAGGCGGAGATCGGTTTCGAGGCCTTGGCGAACTTGCTGCCTAGCTGCAATCTCGTCGTCCGGCAAAATCTCAAAACCTAGTTTTCGCAGGGCGGATATTGGGCGCGGCTGGGCCGTTTGCGGCGGAATGGGAGGCCCTTGGATCCAGGCCAGGAAGGCAGATTTTTCTTCATCTTTGAGAAAGACTGGCGGCCCATTCCGGGTGAATCGACGATCTTCACGCACATCCCAGAACCAGGTGTCGAGGTTTGAAAACTTGAAGCACTGGTCCTGCTCGATCAGGCAGCGGGCGGGGAAAGGGAAGGAATCTCGGCCGTAGTTGAAAAGGCTGTTCCAGGATCTGTACCCATCGCCGCTTCGCTCCTGGTAGAGCAGCCCAGTCAAGGGATCCCAAGGGCTGTCCCACATCTGCTCGCGGATGCTCACCAAGCTGAACATGCCGTTCAGGAAGCCCTCATCATCGGAGAGGGTGGTGCGGCTGTAAAGCGGCCACAAAGCGCTGCTCGAAGTTGTCGCATCGAATTTCCGATGAAAAAGAGGGCTGATTTGCTGGCGATAGTTCGGAATGGACAGAGGCTCCAAAGTCGAGCCCAGCAAAAAAGTCGTTTGGCTGTACTCATCGTTGTAAAGGCAAAGTCTGTCCCAGAGTCCGGATCGTGAGCTTTTGCTTCGGCTGACCAAGGGCGGCAGGCGCCAGGAGAGCCCCTTGTCGTTCCACTCCGCTCCGATGGCGCCGAAACCAGCGTAATGGCCGGTGGTGGCCTCGTCAAAAGAGGAGCACCAAAGCCCGGCACCAATGGCAAAGCCATAGAACTCTCCGTCGTGAGCGCGAGACTGGCTCCAGGGAATGGAATAAATGATGCTTTTTCGCTCATCTTTCAAATGGAGATAAACCGGCAGCAGCAACTGCCAGGCCTTGTCCCCAGCACGCGAATGGGAGACCCAGAGCGGCGGCACCACGACCAGAGATTCGGACGATTCAGTGGACTCTTTCGGCGGGATCTGGGCGCAACTGGCGGCGGAGGCGAGGAAAAGCAGGGACAGGGCGGCGCGGAGAAACATGAGGAGTCCTTGGGGCTGATTTCTTCGAATCTACGACAAGCGGGAAGCGAAAGCAAGAAAATATCAACTTGTGCAAGTCTGATTGCGCCCTGGAAGGGCGGCCGGATGTCAGCCCAGGGTGTAGCGACGAGGCACGAGACGCAAACCCTGGGTAAGGGAGAAAACCGGCCGGAGCCCCAGCGGGGCGAGCAGAATGCGCGTGACTGACGCGATTGACCTCTGGACGCCCCTCCGGGGCTCGAAACGACTCGGCATCCCACCCAGGGTTTGCCCTCGTTCCTCGGGCTACACCCTGGGCTATCTGCCGGCTGCCCCTCCGGGGCAAGAGGATATGGAAATCTCGAGACTTGCACAGATCGAAATATATTCGAGCCGCTCATAGTTCATAGTGAATCTCGCGAGTCCGGGTGGCCATCGCGGCTAGGCGCCGAGCCTTTCCTCATGCTTGACTTCCCTATGATTCCGCCGCATTTTCTCCGCATGCCCAAACACACTCATATCATATCCCGCAGTTCGGCTCGGCCGAGTTCCCCGACTTCCGCAAGCCAGCCGCTTGGTATGTCGATAAATCCTTGCTCATCCGCGATGTTCTTCAAGGTTCGCAATGCCAGCTCATGCCGCGGCCACGCCGCTTCGGCAAGACTCTCAACATGAACATGCTCAAGTGCTGGTTCGACATCACGGCCAAGGACCAGGCGCAGCTCTTCGCCGGCCTCAAGATCTTGCAGGAAGCACCGGAAATCCTTGCCAGCCAGGGCGCTTTCCCGGTGATCTTCCTGTCGCTCAAGGATTGGAAATGCGGCGGCATTGAAGACTTGCATGTCACCTTGGCCGGACGGATCGGCCTGCTCTTCAGCGAGCATGCCGCCTGTCTCCGGGCTCTGGATGAAGATAAACAAGCGGTGACGCGCCGATTGCGGCAAAAACTAGCCACTCCCGACGAACTGAAAAACAGCCTCAGTCTGTTGATGGAAGCGCTCCACCTCCACCATGGCAGCAAGGTGGTGGTTCTGATTGACGAATATGACGCGCCGATCCTGCACGCGATCAGCGAAGGTTTTGCGCCGGACGCGATCAAGCTTCTCGGTCCCTGGCTGTCTGCCGCCTTAAAAAACAACATTCACCTTGAGAAAGCGGTGCTCACCGGCATTCTCTGCCTGGCCCAGCAGTCGATCTTCTCCGACCTCATCCATTTCACCTGCCTCAGCCTGCTCGATCCTGGTGGCAGCGCCGACAAATTCGGTTTCACCACGAATTCGTCCGCCAAGTCACCGCCAGCCGCAACGGCCTGCCCGATCTCGATTCGCCGATGCTGCAAGCCTTCATCGTCGACGACGCGGCCAAATTCCAGCGCGAGCTGGGCGAGTTCCTCAAAGGCGTCGCCTCCTACCACGACACCGCCAAGACCCCGGAGATCTTCCTGCACGGCCTCATCCTCGGCATGCTCCTGCCGATGCGCGAGTTCTATCGCTTCGAATCGAATATCGAAGCCGGCGAAGGCCGCGCCGACTTGATCTGCCGCCCGAAAAAACCCGGCTACTCCGCCAAGCTGCTCGAATTCAAGGCGGCAGCCAAAGACGCCGATCTCGACGCCTTGGCTTGTGCCGCCATGACCCAGATCGAGGCCAATGATTACGCCGCCCGCCTTCGCGAAGAAGGATTCCAGGACTTTGCCAAGCTCAGCATCGTCATCTCCGGCAAGAAGTGCCGGGTCCGCAAGGCCTGAGCGGCGCCTCGACTCTGGCGGACAGCAGGCGGCGGACGGGTAACGCCGAGGTGGACTATCTGGTGGAACATGATGCCCGGGTGATTCCGGTGGCAGTCAAGGCCGGGCTAGTGGCGGCATGAAGTCGCTGCACCAATTCATGGCCTTGAAAGCAAGTCCTTTCTACCTGTGTCACTCCATTTGAGCTCGGCCACAAAAGACACAAAGAACACAAAGAACAGAGTTTTGCCGTGTCAGCTCGCCGAGTGTCAGTCGCCCATTCATCGGAGTAACACAAGTCGAGTCCTTTTGCCGTGAGGCTGGATCTCAATCCGCCCTCCTCGCAGCAAGTGGAGTCTCTTGTGCAGACGCCGCAAGGCATGCGCTCCGCGCAATACACGCTGGAGCGCTTGGGGCAACACCGCGGGGGGGGGGGCGCTGTCAAGCCCTTACTGACGCAGGCGAAGCTTGGCGTTTCCACCCGGCTTGAGCTCGGGATTGAGGATCATGTCCTTGCCTCCGGCCTCTTCTTCTTTTTTCACGGTCTGGGTACTTTGCATGGCACCGGACAAGGCAGAAGGCGGGGGAGGAGGAAGAGCCGAGGGGCTCTTCAGCGCCGGATTGGGGGGCAGGACATTGCCAGGCGGCTTGAGACCGGACAAAGGCGGCGGTACCGCCTGGGCAGGAGCACCAGGTGGAGTCAAGCCGGGAGCCTTCAAACCAGGACCGGCACCCGGAGGAGTCAGGCCGGCACCCGGAGGAGTCAGGCCCGGGGGCGCCTTGAGGCCGGCACCCGGAGGAGTCAGGCCGGCAGGAGCCTTGAGGCCGACAGGGGTGCTAGGAGGCGGAGCGGGGGTCGCCGGATCATTGAGTTTCTCAGGCGGAACGAAGGCGCTGCTGGGAGCCGGCGCTTCGCCTTCCTTGCTGAAGCTGAAAGCGATCTTCTTTCTCTCGCCGGCAGGAGCGGCGGCGGGAGCGACAGGAAGAGCCGGGCGGACGATTTGGATGCCGTCGTCGGTCTGCCCGCGAGTGGCTTCGGCCTGTTCTGCCATGGTCTTGCTGAGCTCCGGGGCGCCTTCCTGGGCGGCGGGAGGGGCGGCGGTGGTGGCCTCGCCAGCACCGGTCAGGGAGGTGAGCGAACTGCGTTTTTCCGGCTTGCGGATTTTCGCCAGAATCTTGTCCTTGAAGAGAACGAAGACAATGGCGCCGATGGCACCGAGAATGATCACTCCGACCAGAACGAGCATCATCGGATCGATTCCGGCCTCGGCCTCTTTCGCCGCCAATTCCTGTTCGTTCTTTTTCCGCTTCGCCAGCTGCTCGGCTTTTTTCTTGGCGGCGGCATCGTCCAGAGCCTTCTTCTCGGCTTCGGCCTTTTGCTGCTTGGCGATTTCCTCGTCGACATTGACTTCTTTCGCCTTCTCGGCGTCTTCGGCGGCCTTGCGTGCGGCGGCCTCCTTGGCCTTGGCATCGGCGGCGGCCTTGGCGGCGGCCTCCTCTTCAAGCTTCTTCAGGCGCTGACGCTCTTTTTCCGCCGCCGCCTTTTCAGCTTCGATCTTCTGGTCCTGTTCCGCCTTGTGCTTGGCGGCGATAAGGGCCTCCTGGCGGGGCTTGGCCAATTCCTGGATCAGCTCGGGCAGGCTCTTCCATCCCTTGGCGGTGAGGATGAAGCCGGCGGCTTCGTTCTTGCTCACCAGCTCGTCGCAGATCGCCTGCGCATGGCTGCGCTTCCACTCCTCCTGGGCGGCGGTGGCGGCGTTGATCTTGCCGTCGATGAATTTCTTGCGAGCCGCCGCGACCTTCGTCGGCGACAGGCCGTTTTTGATCGGCTCCTCCTGGATGTCGTCGATCAGGTAGTTGTTGAACCCGATCTTCAAGGACATCTCATTGAGGCTGGTCACCTTGCCCTTCACCGGGACCCGGCGGGCGAAGTTGTAGGTGAAGCTGATCTCGTCGCCGACCTTGAAGGCCGGCACATGCTTCTCGGCTTCGGCTTGCAGGGAGGCCGCGCTCGGAATCTTAACCGCCGCTTCAGCCCGCTCCTGAGCGACCTGACGCATGGTGCCGAGGAGATCCCGGACCAGGAGCTTCTCGTCGGGACGGGTGGTGACGTTGAGCCTCTGGGCGCAAGCCGTGTTGACTTGTAGAACCGCCAGATCGAACTGCTTCATCAGCTTTTCCGCGTCGATCGCCGCCACTGCGTCGGAAACCAGTTTTTCGCGCTCCTTCGACTTGGTGTTGCGGATTTCGGCGCTGAGCTCCTCTTCAAGTGCGAAGCCGCTGGGCGCGCCGAGAAGGGCCAGAGAAAGCAGGGCGGAGTAGAATTTCACGGGGATCTCCTTGCGAAAAAGTAAGAGACGTCAAAGTACATTATGCCATTAGCCGCCCCAATCAAACAAGGTCGGCTGCTCATTTTCGGAAATGATTCTTTTGCGGGGGGCGCGGATCGGCGCTCGCGGTGCGGCATTTTCCCGCACTTCCTCGACCCGGGCCGCCGGGGCGGCGCCGCCCTCGAGGCCGGAGAGGATCTCGCCGGCGCGCTTGACCACCGAATCGGGCAGGCCGGCAAGACGGGCCACATGCAGGCCGTAGCTGCGGTCGGCGCCGCCGGCGACGATGCGGTGCAGGAAGACGATCTGGCCGTCCCAGTCCTTCACCGCGACGTTGAAGTTGTGCGCCCGCGGCAGGCTGCGGCCAAGCGCCGTCAGCTCGTGGTAGTGGGTGGCGAAGAGGCTGAAGCAGCCGACGCCGTGCAGATGCTCGGCGATCGCCCAGGCCAGCGACATGCCGTCGTAGGTCGAGGTGCCGCGGCCGATCTCGTCGAGGACCACCAGCGAGCGCGGCCCGGCGTGGTTGAGGATGTTGGCGGTCTCGACCATCTCGACCATGAAGGTCGACTGGCCGCGGCTGAGATCGTCGGCGGCGCCGACGCGGGTGAAGACGGCATCGAAGACCGGCAGCTCGGCCTCTTTCGCCGGGACGAAGCTGCCCGCCTGGGCGAGCACGGCGATCGCCGCCACCTGGCGGATGTAGGTCGACTTGCCGGCCATGTTGGGGCCGGTCACCAGGTGCAGCGTCGATTCGGCGCTGTCCATCGCGGTGTCGTTGGGGACGAAGACGCCGGGGCCGAGCAGGGTGTCGACCACCGGGTGGCGGGCCTCGACCAGGCGCATGACGCCGCCGTCGTTGAGGACGGGGCGGACCCAGCCGAGCTGGCGTGCGGTCTCCGCAAGCGAGGCGGCGGCGTCGATGGCGGCGACGGCGCGCGAGGTGGCCTGCAGCGAGGGGGTCTCGGCGGCGGCGGCGCTGCGCAGTTCCGCGAAGAGGGCGGCCTCGAGCGACTTGGCGCGCTCCTCGGCGTGCAGCAGGGTGTCCTCCATCTCCTTCAGGGCGGGGGTGATGAAGCGCTCGGCGTTGGCCAGGGTCTGCTTGCGGATGTAATCGGCGGGGGCGTTGTCGGCCTGGATCTTGGTCAGCTCGATGTAGTAGCCGAAGACCGAGTTGAAGCGGATCTTGAGGGTCTTAATGCCGCTGCGGACGCGCTCCTCGTTCTCGTAGCGGGCGAGCCAGTCCTTGCCTTCGGCGCCGGCGACGCGGAGCTGGTCGAGGGTGGCGTTGTAGCCGTCGCGGATCAAGCCGCCGTCGCGGGTGCTCAGCGGCGGTTCGTCGACCAGGCAGGCGGCGATGGCGGAGGCGAGCTCGGGCAGGGCGGCGAGGCGGGCGCGCTCCTCTAGGAGCAGCGGCGAGGGCAGGCCGTCGAGCAGTTCCCGCAGGCGCGGCACGGCGACGAGGGCGCAGCGCAGCGCCTGCAGGTCGCGCGGGTTGGCGGTGCCGAGGGTGCAGCGGGCGGCGATGCGCTCGAGGTCGCGCACTTCGGCCAGGGCCGTGCGCAAGTCATGCAGGATGGCGGGCTCGGCGTGCAGCGCGGCGACCGCTTCGAGACGCGACTCGATGGCGCCGCGTTCGGCGAGGGGTTGCAGCAGGCGTTCGCGCAAGAGGCGGGCGCCCATCGGCGTGACGCTGCGGTCGACGACGGCGAGCAGGGTCGAATCCTTGGCGTCGCGGAAGAGCGGCTCGGCGATCTCGAGGTGGCGGCGGGTGGCACGGTCGAGACGCAGGCCCTCGCCTTCGCGCCAGGAGATCAGCGAGCGGACGTGATTGACCTCGCTGCGCAGGGTGTCGCGGGCCCAGTCGAGGAGGACGCCGGCGGCGAGACCGGCGGCGTCCTGACCGCGCAGGCCGAAGCCGTCGAGGGTGCTGACGCCGAGGTGGCGGCAGAGCGATTCGACGCTGGCCTTGCCCTCGAAGCGCCAGGCCTCGGCGGGGGTGAGGACGGTGGCGGCGGGCGTCTCGGGCAGCTTGGCGTCGGGAGCGTGCAGCAGCTCGGCGGGGCCGGCGCTGTGCAGCAGCGCCTCGAGGGCGGCGTCGCTGGCGCAGGAACCGCAGCGGAAGTCGCCGGTGCTGAGGTCGAGCAGGGCGAGGCCCCAGGCGCCGCGTCCGGCGGAAACGACGCAGCCGAGCCAGTTGGCGCGGCGGGCCGGCAGGATGCCTTCCTCGAGCACGGTGCCGGGAGTGACGATGCGGACGATCTCGCGCTTCACCAGACCCTTGGCCAAAGCGGGATCCTCGGTCTGCTCGGCGATGGCGCAGCGCAGGCCCTTTTCGAGCAGGCGCGGCAGGTAGTTGTTGAGCTGGTGGTAGGGGATGCCGGCCATCGATTGTTCATGGCGCTTGGTGAGGGTCAATTCGAGCTCGCGGGAGGCGACGACAGCGTCCTCGTCGAAGACCTCATAGAAGTCGCCGAGGCGGAAGAAGAGCAGCGTGCCGGGCGGCAGCTTGGCCTTCAGTTCCGTGTACTGCCGCATCATCGGCGTCAGGGCTTTCTCCTCGCTGGCCATACTTCCTTCCTCAAAAATTTTGCGTGTCCCGCAAGATAGGAGGGGAAGGCGATTTCACCACGGAGGGGAAGAGGCAGGGGCGTTGCGAGAGGGGCATTTTACCACGGAAGACACGGAGGGAGCGGAAGAGGGCGAGAGTGGGGGCGATCATCTGCTGGATAGTTGACATCCCGGCGGCCGTGATATGGGGTGGTCAACTTTGCGGCTTCTCACCGTTTTCTTCAGGAGCTTTGACCGGGGCTGACTTGAGGATGCCGGCTTCTGCGAGGGCGTATTCGATTGCCTCGGGCACCATGATCGGCCACCCAAAAAGTCCATGGACAATGGTCACTCCACTGAGTTTTTTGTCGGGCTCTGAGCTGCGCAAATACTGAAAAACTTCCCACAAGAAATAGAGAAAACCTCCAGATAGACCGAAAATTACCCAAGTGGATAAAGCGAGTTTCCAGCCGGCCACAAAGAGAAAAATAGGCAACATCAAATAAGCTGCGAGCAAGCCAAAATTACGAAAGCCGCGGATTCCTGGTTTTATAGTTAAAGAAAAAAGAGTAGTCCAAAGTAATGCAATTAAGAGGGCGATTGCAAACAACGGATGGCGTGAGAGAGCAATCAGCCCTCAAGGATGGCCTGAAGGTCGTCGCGGATGTCGTCTTCGCGTTCGGCGAGGGACTGGTAGACAAGGGCGTTGTCGGAGGTGTTGACCCAGTAGGGGCGGGGGAACTTGTCGTGGCTCTTGGCGTAGTGGGTGATCGACCAGGGGTTGTAGATGGTGGAGGCGCCGAAGCGGTAGCCGTTGTACCACTGCCGCGCCTCTTCCATCTTGTCGCTCTTGCCGAAGTCGGCGAGCATGGTGGCGACCTCGTCCTCGGTGAAGCCGAACTTGTCCTCGAAGACGCCTGCGTGAGTGATGGTCGCCGCTTGAGCATTTAAAGTCGAGAAGGGAGTGCCGATTTCCAAACTCAACTGGCCGGAGAGAATGCCCTTGAAAAGCGCTGGGTTATCCTTGATCCCACTCAGAAACCACATATGCAGTAGTTTTTCAGCAGCCGGCAAGAATCCGTTCTTCCAAGCCTCAATCAGCGGCGAGTCGTAGTCATCGATGAGGATGGCGACTTCCTCACCGTGGATGCGCTTCATCCAACCGGAGAGAAGGAGAAGGGATTGAGTCAACAGCATGCTTGAGGAGTTCATGCTGAGGATCTCTTCAAACTTCACACGATCAAAATCGGAAAGTGAGGGCAGGATGTCGTCGTTGTCGCGGAAGAGTTCCGCCATGTGTTCGCGCAGGCAGATCTCGAGATCCTCGAATCTGGCGAACTTCCAGTCCTTGAGGGTGAGAGCGATGACCGGGTGGCGCGCCTTGTGGCGGAGGATGGCCTGCGGCTGGTCGAGGATCTTCAGACCGGCGAAGAGCTTGTCCTGATCCTTCTCCTTGCGGTCGATGAAGATCTTCAAGGTGCTCATATTAAGGGTTTTGCCGAAGCGTCGGGGGCGCGGCAGGACGATGATGTCGGAACTCTCAATGACGGCGGCGATGAAGAGCGACTTGTCGACATAATAACCACCCCGCTCCCGCAGGTGGCGGAAGTCGCTGGTGCCGATCTTGATGGTGAGGTGGGTCATGGGGCAAAGATAGCCGGGATGAGGGAGTGTGCCAGCCAGCGAGGGTGGCGCAGCAGCTGCTGACTCACTTCACATACGGCGACTTCATTCCTTCCTTGATCTCGATATCGAAGTCGTCGCCGAGGTAGAAGCGCAGCGCCTGGCGGTAGAAGTCGCTGGGGACGCGGACGGCGGCGGGACGGGCCTTGAGCGACTTGCAGCGGAAGGCGAGGCCGCAGGCGTACATCTCGCCGCGGAATTTCTCCGGGCCAGTGAGCATGCTGAGCGACAGGGTGTTGTTACCCAATTGCTGCCAGATGACGTGGCCTTCGTCGATGATGCCGTTGAGGACCAGGCCGGGCTTCTTCTTCATGGCGCGGAATTCGGCGATCCAGGCCAGGACTTCGGGTTTTTCCGGGGCCGGGAAGCTGAACGAGGATTCAGGAGGGACGCGGCTGACCATAGGGGACTCCTTGTGCAGAAGGTTTGAGCTTGGAGAGCTAGGTCTCCGGAGATTATCATACCCTTACAAATGAATGCCTGCAAGACTGACTAATGAAATCGGGCCGGTTTTCCCAAGCCGAGCATCGAGTCGAGCATGGCGTTCCCCGCCCCACATTCCTGTAGAAAGCTAATCCACGTCAGCCTAAAAATGTGAAGGGGTCGGGTCAGATTCTGGACTTCAAAATTCATGCTCTGCTCAATCCTCCTCCTCTTCCTCCACCGTCTTGCCGGCGATCAGCAGGGCGTCGCTCACCGCTTCGGAGAAGACGATGGGGGGCACCTGGCCGAAGGGGATGAGGCGGCTGTCGCCCTTGCCGGGAGTGTCGTAGGTGTAGGAGCCGAATTGGACGCTGCCGAGCTTGATGAAGCAGACGCCGCCCAAGCTGATCTGGGATTCGGGATCGATGCCGATGTACATGCCGTCGAGATCGGTCAGGAGGGCCTCGACGCCGGCCTCGGGGAAGGGCTTGCGGTAGGATTCGATGCCGCCGGCGTCGACCACCGAGCCGCGGATCCAGCCGAGGCGATCGGCGCGGCCTTTGAAGGTCATGCCGCCGAGTTTCACGCCGCGCACCCAGTCGCCTTCGGTCATGCCCTTCTCGCTCTCCGAAACGAGGCGTAAAGGACGCTCCAGTTGCGGCACCAGGGGCTTGATGCCGGCGGCGGCGAGATGCTGCTTCCATTCGTGATGGGCGTCGCCGTCGAGATGCAGCGGATGGATCAGCCCGACGCTGCCGCTTGCGGGCAGCGCAAAGGCGCTTTCGTCGGCGCAGACGAAGCTGCCGACCTCCTCCTGACGGAAGCTCGCGACGAGCTGGTTCTCTTCGTTCCACAGTCCCCAGATCTGGTGGACCAGGAAGGGGCGCAGCGCCGGGTGGCTGAGGTAGAGCTTCTGCCAATCGGCGAGGGGCCAGCGGCGCTCCTGCACCAGCATGCGGTTGTGACGGGCCTTCTGGGCCTTGAGCACGGCGCGGAGCTGCGTCGCGAGGGTCTTGAGCTCAGTCTTGGTCTCGGCGCTGATGCCGGCGGGAGCGGTGCTTTTTAGCTTGCCGTCAATCAGATAGGCGAGCTTGCCGTCGCTGCCGATGCGGACTTCGATATCGCCCTTGGGACTCGGGATCAATCGCGGCTGGCCGGGGACGAAGCCGAGCCAGGGGATGATGGCGTCGCCGAGCTGGTCGATGCTGAGGCCGCGGGCGGTGGCGACTTCCTGCATCGCCTCGCGGGCGGCGCTGCCGATGTTGGCGTTTTTCGAGCGGTAGCGCTGGGCGATGTCGTCGGTGATCATCAGAGCCATTTCCGAGCCCTGCAGAGCGATGGCGGCGGCGGCGTATTCCGCCATCTTGCCGCGGCTGCCTTTGGCCCAGGCGTCAACCTGGCTATTCAGAATCGGCAGGATGCTTTCGTCGCCGAGGCGTCCGGCGAGGCCAAGAGCGAAGCGGAACTTCGGCTCGACCTTGGAGCTCAGGTAGGCCTTGAGCAGGGCCAGGGCAAAGGGACCGCTGGCTTTGCGGTCCTCGCTCATCAGATCGAACCAAGGCCTCGCCTCGGGGTGGATGTCGAGCTCGGGCATCAGGGCCAACGAGGAGCAGAGGTGCCGCACTTCTTCGACGCTCATGGCGGAACCGTCCTTGAGCGGCAGCGGCGGCAACGCCGCTTCATCGAGCCAAGGCGCCACCGGCTTGGCCAGGCGCTTGCTGACTTGGCTCAAACGCTCGGCCATGTCGACCCGCGAGAAGTTCCGGCCTTCGCTCAGCCACAGGGGATCGAGCGCCTTGTAGAGCTCGAGGCGGACCTCGTCGGATTTTTCCTTGGGGAGGAGGGATTCGAAGCGGGCGCGGATGGCGGGGGTGAGGTTTTTGGCGAGGATGCTGACGGCTTTGCTTCTTTCGTCGGCTTTTTTCGAGTCGAGTTGCTCGAGTAAAATGGCTTGGTGCCAGTTCGGGTGTCTCTCGGCATACTCAGTGGCTATCTTGACAAGAGATTGATTTCGATGATTCAACCATTCTCGCATCAGTTCTGTAAATCCAGAGCTCTCGTCCAGTCTGGGCCGCTCCCACGATATAAAAGTTTTAAAATTTTCAAATCGTGTTTCTGGGATTATCAAAGCGGCTTTCAGGCCTTGTAAAAGTTCATCTTCGCTAAACAGATGAATGTAGTTCATCCAGGATTTCGTAGACAAACAATGATTCATGTCGGAGTTTTTAATCGAGAAGAGCCTCCCACTTGTAAAGCAGGGTTTGAGATAGGGAGCGTATAGCCCAAATGCGGTAGAGTGGGTGATTAGGCTTGTAAAAATTTCAGAGTCTTCTGATGCTTGCTTTAATCCTTTTATCGTCTTCTTAAAGAGAGAGGTGTCCGTTCTACTCTTGGCGATTTCGGTCATTGTCATCACCGAAATGAATTCTCCCCACGGCCACGAGGTAGAATTGGCTTTTTCTTCTAGAACTTCGTCGAGATAATCGGGGTGTCTGTCGATTATATGCTCCATATTAGATCCTGATAAGAAGAGAAATTTTCCAATCTGCTTATTTTGGATGATATAGTCATATATATCGTGACTGATAAATTTGAATTCAAAGTTACAAGCTATCGGCAGAATGACTTCACTTTCAGACGCGCCTGATTGTCTGCATATTTCTTGAAGTTCAACCAAGCTTGGTTTGAGCATCAATAAAACTGTTTCAAGGTGAAGAATTTTTGCTTTGTTAAAAATCGCGAGCGAAATTACTTTTATTAGATTTATTCTTGGTAGATTACCTATAAATGACCCTTCCTTTAAAATCATAATCAAGAGCCAATGCATATTCTTATCGACAATTTCATAAGGCTTTTCATTGGAAGACATAAAAACTACAAATTTGTCGATGTCACCATCATTAAATAGGTTGTCGTTGAGTGAAAATTTTTCAAAAATTTTTGAGATTGTATCGTATGTTAGTGATTTAATATTCATTGGAGTTCCTTATGGATAGGCAGTCAATTCTGGACGCCCCGCTGGGGCTTGGGACGATGGGGGCGCACCCCAGGGTTTGTCCTCGTTCCTCGGACTACACCCTGGGCTATCTGCCGGCTGCCCCGCTGGGGCAAGCAGGCGGAACGACGCCGCAAGGATTGAGGCGGCCCCATATGAATAAACCGGCTGGCAGCCGGCGCTCCCGGGAGGCACAATCGATCGGGACGATCGAACCACATTCATCGAAGACATGTTCACTTCTCCGGCAGCAGTTGCGGCGCGTGTTGGGCGGCCCAGGCGTGGATGTCGCGCTTTTGGATGGCGGCGGCCATGAGGGCGGGGAAGAGTTGCGGGGTGCAGGCGAAGACCGGGATGTCGAGGGCCTGGAAGGCACGGGCATTTTCAGGGTCGTAAGAAGGTTTGCCGGAGTCGTCGAGGGCGAGCAGGCAGATCAGGTGCACGCCTTGCGCCTTGAGGGCGGCGGCGCGCTTGATCATCTCCTTGGCGTCGCCGCCTTCGTAGAGGTCGGTGATCAGGACGAGAATGGTGTCGGCGGGACGTTGGATTTCCTTCGTCGCCCAGCTCAGGGCCTTGTGGATGTCGGTGCCGCCGCCGAGCTGGGTGGAGAAGAGCAGGTCGACGGGGTCCTTGACCGTCTCGGTGAGCTCGACCACGGCGGTGTCGAAGACGGTGTAGCGGGTGCGAACGGCGGGGACTGAACAAAGCACGGCGGCGAAGATGGCGGAGTAGACGACGGAGCTGGCCATCGAGCCGGACTGGTCGACAAGGAGGATGACGTCGCGCAGGCTGGCGCGTTGGGCGCGGCTGTGGCCGATCAGGGTCTGGGGGATGATCGCCTGGTGTTCGGGCAGGTAGTGGCGGAGGTTGGCGCGGATGGTCCGGTGCCAATCGATGTCGGCGGCGCGGGGTTTGCGGGTACGGGCGGAGCTGCGCAGGGCGCCGCGCACCGCCTGCAGGAAGGGCTGCTGCAACTGCTTGATCAGGTCGTCGGTGATCTTGCGCACCACCTGACGCGCGGTGGCGCGGGTCTTCTCGGGAATCACCTTGGAGAGCGAGATCAAGGTCGCGGCGAGTTCGACGTCGGGCTCGACGCTGCGCAGCACTTCGGGTTCGAGGAGGAGCTGCTTCAGGCCGAGGCGGTCCATGGCGTCTTTCTGCATCAGGTGGACGCTGGGGCTGGGGAAGAATTCCCGGATGTCGCCGAGCCAGCGCTGGACGTTGGGCGAGGAGCCGCCGAGGCCGCCTTGGCGCGACTTGGGCTTGCCTTTGCCCTCGCCTTCCTTGTCGTCGCCGCACTGATAGAGCTGGCCGAGGCATTGGTCCATGCGCAGGTCGTTCTTGGAGAGATTGGCATCGCCGGCGCCGAGGATGAGGCGCCAACGGCGGGAGAGTTCGGAGGGGTCAGGCATGGGGAAAACCGGGTTGCGGGGTTCAGGGGGTTAAGCTGGGAGAGCCGGCGACTCGCCGGTGGAGTTGTTCGTTGTTAACCTGGGAGCGCCGGCTGCCAGCCGGTTTGTTTTGCGCCCCGGAGGGGCGGCCGGCCGATAGCCCAGGGTGTAGCGATGAGGCACGAATCGCAAACCCTGGGTAGAATCGAAAATGATCCGCAGCCCCGGAGGGGCGTTCAGAATGTTGCTGCATCCGGCGGGGGTTCTGGACGCCCCGCTGGGGCTCGGAACTCGTTTGCCGCAACCCAGGGTTTGTCCTCGTTCCTCGGACTACACCCTGGGCTATCTGCCGGCTGCCCCGCTGGGGCAAGAAGATGGAACAGCTCATGGCCCCACCAGGATTTTCTTGAGGAGGGGCAGCACCAGGGCGGCGCGTTCGGGGTGGTAGTTTGCGGTTTCCGCGACGGCTTTTGCGGCGGGCGCAGAAGTGCCGGAGCGGAGGTTTTTCACCTTGTCGGCGATGTGGCGGCGCTCGGGGGTGGAGAAGTCGGCGAAGGCGCGGCGGAGGATGGGCAAAAGCTCGGTGAATCGCTCGGGTTCGAGCGCATCGACCCAGGTGTTGAGCAGGGGCCAGAAAACCTCGAGGTGCAAGAGGGCGAGGGCGGGGCCGCTGACGAAGCCGCTGAGCCAGTGGGCGGCGGCGTCGACGGGTCCGGAAAGGGCGAAGCTGATGTCGGTGGCGGCGTCTTCGGGACTGAGGCCTTGCGCGGCGAGGAGCTGGCGCAGGGCACGACCTTGCAGGAGCGGGTGGGCGCTGCGGTCGCGGGCGAGCTTGGCGAGGGCGAGCTGCCAGGACCGCTGCTGCGCCTTGAGCTCGAGGGTGTCGAGCACGTGAGTGGTGCTGTCGAGGGCGAGAGCGTAAATCGCGGCGGCCTCTTCGTCGATGCCGCGGCAGGCCTGCGGCAGGGCGAGGAGGGCGCGTTCGAAGAGTGTTTCGACGAGATGCGCCACAGAAGCCGGCGGCGAGCCGCGGACATCGCCGTAGCGCAGGGTGCCGGCGAGGGGCGGCAGGGCCTGCATCAGGGCGAGGGCGTCGGCGGCGGTGGCGGCCTGGTTGGCGAGGGCCTCGACCAGCTTGTCGACCAAGGTCGGCAGGGCGGCGAGGAAGGCGCCGTCGATGAGGGCGGAGAGCTGCGGCAGCGGCGTCCCGGGATTCAGGCTTAACAGCGTCTTGGCGATGGCGGCCTGCTCGATGGTGTTGCCGAGGGGCGCGGCGGTGACCAATTTGACCACGAATTCCGGTTGCCAGGAGAGGTTCCAGGCTTCCTTGAAGGTGCCGGTGGAACGGCTGTCGCCGAGCTGGCCCCAGGGGATGCCGAGGAGGCGGAGGCGGTGGAGGAAGCGCGAGCGTTCGAGATGGGCTTCCTTGCGCAGGTCGAGCTCGAGCGTGGCGGGCGGATCGGCGATCTTGAGGCGATGGCTTTTGCAGAGGGCGGCGAAATCGGATTCAAGAGGCGAACGCGGCACGCCCTCGGGCACGGCGCCGAAGGCATGACCGACTTCGAGTTCGTCCCGGATCAGGGACATCGGCGTCAAATCGCCGCGGCAGAAGGTGGCGAGCAGGGCTTCACGCAACTCGGAGAGTCCGGGTTGACGGCGATGCCGGAGAGTGGCAAGGGTTTGCGCCAGACGCAAGGCGTCGATCGAGCTCGAGGTGGCGGCGTCGAGGTCGCGTTCGCGCAGCAGTTGGGCGCAGCGGGTGATCCAGCGCAGCGGCGTATCGGCACCGCGGTCCCAGAGCATCTGGTAATAACCCGGCGATTCGCAGCCGGCTCCGTAGCCGCTCTTGAAGCTCAGGGCGCGGGCCGACCAAGGGACCCAGGAGGCTTCGATCTTGACCTTGGCGAGGCCCTTGAGCAGCTCGTTGTCGACCTTGGCGGCGGGCAGGTTTTCGAGGGCGGGGGCGTGCCAGGCGCCGCAGATGACGGCGAGCTCGGCGCCCTCGGCCAATTCCTTTTGCGCCTTGCGCATCTCGCGGCGCATCCAGGCCTCGCGCAGCGCCTCGCGTCCGGTCGCGGGCGGCGCCTTTTCGCGGACCGCGCGCATGCCCTCGAGGATGGCCTCGAAGAGCGTCGGGTCCTCGCCGCGCTGCTCGGCGAGGGAGTCCCACCAGGCGTCGGAATCGGCGCAGCCGTCGGCGGCGGCGAGCTGGGCGATGGGGTCGATGGAGCAGGGCGACAACTGGGACACGGCTGGGACACCACTGGGACACAACTGGGGAGCTTCAAGAAGATCGGTCGGATCTGCGGGCTCCTCCTCTTTTTTCTCCAGTGCGAAGGAGTGGCAAGCCGGGAGGTCGAAGAAGCGCACCGGCACGCCGTTTTTGACCGCCCAGTTGAGGGCGATCCATTCTGGCGAGAAGTGGGTGAAGGGGTAGAAGGCGGCGTGCTCGGGGCTGTCGGCCTCGTAGACGAGCAGCGCCACGGGCGGCACGAAGCCTTCTTTGGCGAGCAGCGGGATGAGCTCGTCGGCATCGGGCGGCCCCTCGATCAGGATTTGCGCCGGACGCAAAGCCTCCAGCGAACGCAGCAGCGCCCGGGCACAACCGGGACCATGGTGGCGGATGGGGAAGATCATGGGGGCTCAGGGAATTGGTTGGTTGTTTTTGCCCCGGAGGGGCGTTCAGAATGAGGTTGCGTTTTTGCCCCGGAGGGGCAGCCGGCAGATAGCCCAGGGTGTAGCGGCGCAGCCGCAAACCCTGGGTAGGGTTGAAAATGATCCGCAGCCCCGGAGGGGCGTTCAGAATGCGGTTGGGTTCTTGCCCCGGAGGGGCAGCCGGCGGATAGCCCAGGGTGTAGCGGCGCAGCCGCAAACCCTGGGTGGGGTTGAAAATGATCCGCAGCCCCGGAGGGGCGTTCAGAATGAGGTTGGGTTCTTGCCCCGGAGGGGCAGCCGGCGGATAGCCCAGGGTGTAGCGGCGCAGCCGCAAACCCTGGGTAGGGTTGAAAATGATCCGCAGCCCCGGAGGGGCGTTCAGAATGCGGTTGGGTTTTTGCGCTCAATCCCACAGGTATTTCTCGTCGTAAGGCATTTGCGCTCGCTGCAACATCTCAAGGAGCTCGGCTTTGAAATCCTGCTTCTTGTGGTGTTCGGCTTGATTGAGGATGTATTGGATCACCCGAGGTTTGTCGGTTGGGGAAACCGAGAAGGCCGCATAACCGGATTGCCACTCGAAGTCATGAATCCCCTGCTTTTTCAGCCAATGGCAGGAATCGGTCTTGATGTCGCGCACCAGATCGCAGATGGCATTCTGTTTGCCGAGATTGAAGAAGAGGTGGACATGGTCGTCATGGCCGCCGATCTGGATGGGATCAGCGCCATGGGATTTCAGGCTGTGACCAAGAACCGAGAAGAGTTCGGGGCGCAAGGCCGGGGAGAGGCAGGGGCGTCGGTTTTTGGTGCTGAAAACCAGATGCGTGAGGATTTGGCAGAGCGATTGGCCCATGGAGAAATTCCTTTAATCGTGGGTTTTCTGGACGCCCCTCCGGGGCTCGGAACTTGTTGCCTGCAACCCAGGGTTTGTCCTCGTGCCTCGGACTACACCCTGGGCTATCTGCCGGCTGCCCCGCTGGGGCAA
>JBDKFG010000049.1:0-37168 GCA_039798785.1 Verrucomicrobiota bacterium
GGCCAGCTCCAATTCACCCCGACTTCTCTCCCCGGAAAGCCCTCTGCCGAGCCCTCGGCACTACGTACTGCTTGACCGCGTTAGCGGGGCGCAGTACAGGACTTAGGAATCGAGAGTCGCAAGTCCGGCGATGACGCGTTCGAGGACGGCGGGATTGTAGCCGCCTTCGAGGTGGAGTCCAAGGCGGCCTGAGGCGAGCATGTCGGCCCAGCTGCGCAGCATCCGGTAGGCGGCGAAGAAGTCGTTGTCCTCCAGCTTGAAAAAGGCGAAGGGGTCGTCCTTGTGGCCATCGAGGCCGAAGGCGACGAGGACGGCGTCGGGCGGGCCGAAATGCAGGAGGGAATGTTCCAGGGCGAGGTCGAGCGATTCTAGCCAGCGACTGCCTTGGCATCCCTCTGGCAGGGGCCGGTTGATCAGGATTCCTTGCCCCGTGCCGCCGCCGGTTTCGTCGGCGAAGCCGCTGCCGGGGTAGAGTTGCAGGGGGTCGGCATGCAGGCTGATCAGGCAGGCATTCGGGTCGGTGAGGACAAAAGCCTGGGTGCCGTTGCCGTGATGGAGATCGATGTCTACATGGAGGATGCGAGCGCCAGGGATTTCCTGACGCAGGCTCCAGGCGGCGGCGGCGCCATGATTGGTGAAGCAGAAGCCCTCCGCCTTGTTCGGCGCCGCGTGGTGACCGGGGGGGCGGGTGAGGGCGAAGGCCTGGTGTCCCTGGGCCAGCTGCCGGCCCAGTTCGAAGGAGCTGCCCGCCGCCGCCAGTATGGCTTCCGTCGAGCCGAGATCGAGAGGGCATTCGAGAGACATGAAGCGGGGGCGTCCGGAGAGGCAGGCCGATTCGAGGCCCTCGACATAGCCGGAGGGATGGATCCTGCGGAGATCGCAGAAACGAGCCGGGGCGGCTTCGATCATCTCGATCCGCCCTTCCTGGCGCAGGAGCTCGAGGCGGGCGAGGAGGGCTTTGAGCCTCTCCGGCTGCTCCGGATTGTCGGCAGGGGGTTCGTGGCCGAGGCACTCGGGGTTGTGCAGGAAGCGCCTCATCAGGATTCCTCCTTGAGCTGGAGGGTGTAGATCATTTCCTGCGGGTCCTCCGCCTCGATCCTGCCGGCGAAGGCGAACTTCTCGAGCAGGCGGCGCATGGACTGGTTGTCCTTGCGGACGTAGGCGATCAAGGATCGGACCTGGCGGCGCCGGGCGATTTCGATGAGCTGGCCGAGGAGGGTGCTGCCGAGGCCGATGCCTTGCAGCGATTCCCTGACGACGAAGGCGACTTCAGCGTCTTCGCCCTGGCGGTAGAAGCGGGCGACGCCATGGATCAGTTCGCGCGGGCCCTGCCGCTGCGTGGCCGCCAGGGCGAGATCGCGCGACTGGTCGACATTGACCATCTTGTAGGCTCTTTCGGTGCTCATCTGCGAAGGCAGAGAGCGGTAGCGCTGCAGCAGGGTCTTGTCGCTGTGGGAATAGAAGAACTCCTGGAGGCGGCGCTGATCGCTGGGGTGGACTTCGCGGAGGTAGAATTCGTGGCCTTTGAGGGTGAGTCGCCGGGCGGCGTCGGCGAGTTCCGGCACCATCACTGGCCGGTGTTCCTGGTAGCGAGGGACCCAGCCGAGGCGCCGCACTTCCTCGAGCAGGGCCTCGCGGAACTTCGGGTGCGCCACCTGGATGAGCTCGAGAGCTCGCTCGCGGATGCTGCGGCCCCGCAAGGTGGCGATGCCGTATTCGGTGACGACGTAGTGGACGTCGCCGCGCGAGGTGACGACGCCGTCATGCGCCGCGAGGCAGGTGACGATGCGGCTGACGCTGCCGTCCTTGGCGGTGGAGGGTAGGGCGATGATCGGGCGTCCGCCTGGCGACATGCTGGCGCCGCGGATGAAATCCACCTGGCCGCCGATGCCACTGTAGAAGCGGCCGCCGATGGTGTCGGCGCAGACCTGGCCGCTGAGGTCGACCGAGAGGGCGCCATTGATGCTGGTCATCCGTGGCTGGGCGGCGATCTGCGAGGGCAGGTTCACCGCTTCGCTGGGGCGGAAGTGGATGTGGGGGTTGTCGGCGATGTAGTCGTAGAGCTCGCGGCTGCCGAGGGCGAAGCTGGCGACGCTGAGGCCGCGGTCTTGCGACTTCCGCGAATTGTTGATGTTGCCGCTCTTGAGCAGCTTCATCATGCCGTCGCTGAACATCTCGGAGTGGATGCCGAGGTCATTGCGGTGGCCGAGGCCACCGAGGACGGCATCGGGGATGCGCCCGACTCCCAGCTGCAGACAGGCACCGTCGTCGACCAGCAGAGCGACGTTGCGGGCGATGCGCAGAGTCGTGTCGTCGCCGGGCGGAGGTAGCAGGACCGGCAGCTCCTCGGCTTCGCTAAAGGCGGCGCTGATCCGGGAGACATGGACGAAGCTGTCGCCGAGGGTCCTGGGCAGGCGCGGGTTGATCTGGGCGATGACGAAGCGGGCGTTTCTCACTGCGGCGGCGACGATGTCGACAGAAGGCCCCAGGGAACAATAGCCCTGGGCGTCGGGCGGGCTGACGCTGATCAGGGCGGTATCGAGGGGGAGGACGCCCTCATCGAAGAGGCGGGGGATTTCCGAGACGAAGCAGGGGGTGTAGTCGGAGAGTCCGGCATTGGCGGTGTCGCGGCTGCCCTGGCTGAGGAAGAAGGAGTTGTCGTTGAGGTGTTCACCGTAGCGGCGTTCGAGCCAGGGCATCGGCCCGGGGGTGAGGAAGTGGAGGATCTCGACTCCGTGGAGCTTTTCCGCCGTCTCGGCGAGGAAGCGGCGCATCAGGGCCTGGGGCGTGGCGGCGCCGCCGCCGAGGAAGACCCGGTAGCCGGAACGGACGTAGCGGTTCCATTCGTAGGATTTGAGCTCCGGCGGCAGCGTCATCGCGAATCTCCTGAGGCTGGATTCCTGGGATCATGGATCCTGGCCAACAGCAGGCCGTCCACCACTCAAGGTAATCCCTCTTTCGCGGCGGCGAGTGGGGCAGGAGCTGGAGAAATCGAATCAGGGCCGGCCCGAGCGGATCCAGGCCTCGAGTTGGGTGAGGTCGATGCCAGTGGCCTTGCTGATCTGAGCTTCGCTCAGGTTCATGTCACGCAGGCTCTCCGCCGTGACAAGCTTGTCGCGTCGAGCCTGAGCTTCCGCTTTCTGCTTGTCGGCCTCTGCTTTCTGCTTGTCGGCCTCTGCTTTCTGCTTGTCGGCCTCTGCTTTCTGCTTGTCGGCTTCCGCTTTGTCCCGCTCTTCTTCGAGGCGCTGGGTGCGGCGCTCGCGGCGACGCAGATCGTCAAGGTATTCGTCCTCGATCGTCATCCGTTGGCGCATCTCCTCGGATTCCCCGGCGCGGCTGAGGCGGCGCAAGACGGGGCGGAATTCCTCCGGCAACTGGCTTTCGTCGATGATCAGGGTGTGGCCGTCCTGCGAGTCCTTGCGATGCTGGTCGAAGACCTTGAGCAGGCTTTCGAGGGAATTGCGGGCGGCGTCGTGGAGATTGGGAATCTGGATAATGAAGCTTTCGTGGGTCAGGCACTCGATGAAGGGGCTGTGGCCGACAAGTTTCTTGCCGGTGATGGCGTCGAGCTGTTGCCTCGCCACTTTGATCGCCGGAACCTCGGGCAGGCCGCTGAGCTTGTGGCCGAGAAGATAGATCGCCAGCACCGGCAGCGGTTGCGGCACGGTATCCGGCGGCAGGCCCGGGACGACGTTGGCGGGATTGGAATATTGCTGGCCGAGGTAGCGACGGAAACGCATGATGTCTTCGGCTTCCTTGGCCTTCTGGATCTCGATCAGAACCAGTTGGAAGCCGCCGTTGGCGAGCTTGACATGAGCACAGAAATCGAGGCGGTAGACGAGCAGGCCACCGCCGACTTCGGCGCGCATCTCGGTCGGGCGGGGCTCGACCTTGTCGATGTCCAGACCGGTGATCGTCGCAATCACCGTGCGGGCGCACTCAGGGTCGTCCATCAGGAATTTGAAGACGCTGTCGTAGAGTGGGTTGGCGATACGCATGAAGAGAAGCTCGGGTTGATGCGGAAGTCTAGCGCCAAAAGAGCCGCCGCGCCAGTGGAGGACAGACGATGGCAATCACTTTTCCGTTGATCCTCGCGCCGGACCTTGATCAAGTCGCGCAGCTGAATTTCCAGCTCGATTGTCCATCCGGCGAACGCAATCCAGTCAGTTCAAGCGAGGATCCCCTTGATCACCTTGCCCGGCTCGACCCCGAAGGGCTTGAGGTCGACCCCGAGGACGCGTTTCGACAGGCGGTGGGCGTCGATGCCGAGGATGTCGCAGATGGTGGTCACTTGGTCCCGCGGGTGGACGGCGCCGTCGGCGATGTTGAAGGCGAAGTCGTCGGTGGCGCCGTGGGTGACGCCGGCCTTGACGCCGCCGCCGGCCATCCAGCCGGTGAAGCATTTGGCGTGGTGGTCGCGGCCGTCGCCGCCCTGGGTGTAGGTGGTGCGGCCGAATTCACCGCCCCAGACGATCAGGGTGTCTTCCATCAGACCGCGCTGCTTCAGGTCGGTGAGGAGGGCGTAGGTGGGGCGGTCGGTGGCGCCGCAGAGGCGGGGTAGGTCTTTGGCGAGGCCGCCGTGGAAGTCCCAGCCGCGCTGGTAGACCTGGGTGAAGCGGACGCCGCGTTCGGCGAGGCGGCGGGCCATCAGGCAGTTGTAGGCGAAGCTGCCGGGGATCTTGGCCTCGGGGCCGTAGAGGTCCCAGGTCGACTGCGGCTCCTTCGAGAAGTCGGTGAGCTCGGGGACGCTCATCTGCATCTTGCTGGCCATTTCGTATTGGGCGATGCGGGCCTTGGTCTCGGGATCGCCGAAGTCCTCGAAGGTGCGGGCGTTCTGCTCGTTGATGCCCTCGACCAGGGTGCGGCGCAGCTCGGGGCTCATGCCTTCGGGGTTCTTCAGGTAGAGGACCGGGTCTTGTCCGGAGCGGAGGGCGACGCCGGCGTGCTGGGTGGGGAGGAAGGAGCTGGACCAGAGGCGGGGGGTGACGGGCTGGCCGGAGGTGCCGGGGAGGAGGTTGGAGTTGAGGACGACGTAGCTGGGGAGGTTGGCGTTGAGGGAGCCGAGGCCGTAGGACATCCAGGAGCCGAAGGAGGGGCGGCCGGGGAACATGGCGCAGGTGTTCATCAGCATGATAGCTGGTTCATGGTTGATCGCGTCGGAGTACATCGAGTGGATCATCGCCAAGTCGTCGATCACCTTGGCTGTGTGGGGCAGGGCGTCGCTGACCCAGCGTCCGGTTTTGCCGTGCTGAGCGAACTTGCGAGGGCTGGCGAGGACGGTGAAACGAGCCTGGCCGGCGCTCATCCCGGAGGGTTTGAAGTCGGCGCCGAGCACCGAGGGCGGCAGGTCCTGGCCGTGGAATTTGGCGAGTGAGGGCTTGTAGTCGAAGAGGTCCATATGGGGCGGGCCGCCGGCCATGAAGAGCCAGATCACCCGTTTCGCCCGGGCCTTGCCGGTGAGGTGGAGATCGGCGGCCTGGCCGTCGAGCGAGGCGAGCGCCAGGGCGCCGAGGCCGAGGCCGGAGCTTTGGAGGAAGTGGCGGCGGTTCATGGGGGCTCCTTCGGAGAGTTCAAAGTTCAAAGTTTAAGGTTTAAAGTTGGGAGCTCAGGATGATCAGTCCGATCAGTCGGATCGGGCCGATCTGCAGCTCCCCAGTTGTGTACCGGTTCACTTGTTCATGAACTCATCGCTGTTGAGGAAGATGCTGGCGAGGGCCATCCAGGCGGCGAGTTCTTCGGGGTTCAAGCTGGCGGGGAGGGGGCTGTCGCCCTGTTTGAGGAGCTGCTTGGCGCTTTCCGCAGTGAGCTGGGTCTGGATGCTGGAGAGGCGTTTTTGGTAGGCTGCGGTTTCGGCGGGGCTGAGGCTGCGGCCGAAGGTCTTGCGGGCGATGAGGTCGAGGCGGGCTTCCGGACTCGGAGCCTTTTCCAGGGCGTGTTGGGCGAGGACGCGGGCGGCTTCGAGGAAGGTGACATCGTTCATCATCGCCAGGGCCGCAAGCGGGGTGTTGGTGCGGTTGCGGCGGGCGCAAGCGGCAAGGCGGTCGGTGCCGTCGAAGATGTCGAGTTCGGGGTGGACGGCGGTGCGTTTGACGAACTGGTACAGGCTGCGGCGGTAGAGGAGCGGGGCTGGGTGGCGGTGGTAGAGGTGGGTGTCGGAGGGGTAGCTGTTGCTCCAGACGCCGTCGGGCTGGTAGCCGAGGAAGCTGGGGCCGCCGATCTTTTCCTGGTTGAGGAGTCCGGCGGCGAAGAGGGCGGAGTCGCGCAGGGCTTCGGCGTCGAGGCGGAAGCGGGGGCTGCGGCTGAGCAGGCGGTTGTGGGGATCCTTCTCTTGATTGGCGGGAACGATCCGGGCCGATTGGCGGTAGGCCATCGACATCACCATCTGGCGGTAGACTCGTTTCATCTTCCAGCCGTTCTGGCGGAAGTCGAGGGCGAGCCAATCGAGCAGTTCGGGGTGGCTGGGGCGCTCGCCGACGATGCCGAAGTCCTCGGCGGTTTCGACCAGGCCGGTGCCAAAGAGTTCGAGCCAGATGCGGTTGACCGCGACGCGTGCGGTGAGGGGGTTTTCCGGCATGGTCAGCCACTGGGCAAGGCCGAGGCGGTTGGCAGGGGCGCCAGCGGGCGGCGGCGGCAGGAAGCTGGGAGTGGCGGCGTAGACCCGCTCAAGGCGGCTGCCGTATTCGCCGCGGCCGAGGACGTGGGCGAAGGCGGGGCTCGGTTTCTCCTGGCAGACCAAGGTGCCGGCGCCAAGTTTGCCTTCGTACATCTGCACCAGGCTGTCGCTGACCTTCTTGCCCTCGTGGATGTTGTTGGCGCCTTGATAGTGGACGACCTTGACCTTGGCGCTCAAGGCCTCCATTTCCTGCCGGGCCTGGGCGATTTCAGCCTTGAGGGCCTTGACCTGTGTGTCCTCGGCGAAGCAGGCCTTGCGGGCGGCGTCGCGTTCGAAGGGGGTCCAGCTTCCGGGGTAATCGGGCTTGTTCTTGAAGACTTCTGCGAGGGGATCGAGGATGGGGAGTCGCGCCACTTCTTCGGCCGGGAGGGCTTTTTTGTAGAGGCGCAGGTCGAGCAAGCCGACGCCGCGGAGAGGTGCGGCGCCAGCTTCGTCGCCGCCGCGGCGGCCGAAGTTGAAGGGGACGCTGGTGCGGATGCTGCCGCTGAGCTTGTCATTGTCGATCTTGGCGCCGACGGCCTGGCCATTGAGGTAGAACTTGATCCCGGCGGCCTTGCCGGAGCCGTCGTAGCTGGCGGTGACGTGAGTCCATTGCATCCGGGTCAGGGCGGCGCTGCTGCTGGCCTTGAGCGCCTCGCCCGGCCAGGTGTGGATCAGGTGCATGCTGATGCGTCCGCCTTCCAGGAAGAGATCCCAGCCGCGGAGCTTGCCGGAGCCGTCCATCTTCGACAGGATGGTGCCGCTGCCCGAGCCTTGGCCGAGGGGTTCCTCGTTCCAGCGGACCCAGGTCGAGACGGTGAAGGGCTGATCGGCTTCGAAGTCGCCGATCTCGGGGATCTGGTAGCGGGTGTTGTTGTCGAGGCGGAAGGAGCCGCTGAGCAGGGGATATTCGTCCCACAGGGGCGGGGCCGCTTCGAATTTGTGAGTCTTGCCGCTGACGGCGTCGCGGATCTCGCCCTTGCCGGCGGCGCCTTCGTCGAGCTTGAAGCGGCTGAGCAGGTCCTGGCTCGGCAGGGCTTGGGGGCCTTGCGGCGAGCGCAGCCAGGTCGCGACCTGGGGCTCGGAATTCTCGAGGATTTTCTGCAGGGCGGCCTGCGCCTTCGACTTGCGGGTCAGGGCGGTCTCGAAGGCGGCGCGGTCTTCGGGCTTGGGCAGGACTTGGAAGGGCAGCCAGTTGTCGGTGTCGTCGTGCCAGGGCTTCTCGGTGAGGTTGCCGAAGTAGGCGCTGAGCGAATAGAAATCGCGCTGGGTGATCGGGTCGTACTTGTGGTCGTGGCAGACGGCGCAGCCGGTGCTCATTCCCATGAAGGTGACGCCGAAGGCTTCGCTGCGTTCGCGTTTGACGCTGCACCACATGTCTTGCGGGATGCCGCCGCCCTCGCCGGAGGCGATGCCGGCGCGGACGAAGCCGGTGGCGACGAGGGCATCGAGGTCGCCGTCGGGCAGGAGGTCGCCGGCGAGCTGTTCGGTGGCGAAGCGGTCGAAGGGCTTGTCGGCGTTGAAGGATTTGATGACGTAGTCGCGGTAGGGCCAGATCGAGCGGTAGGGGTCGACGTGGATGCCGTGGGTGTCGCCGTAGCGGGCGTAGTCGAGCCAGTAGCGGCCGCGGTGTTCCCCGTAGGCGGGGGAGGCAAGGAGGCGATCGACCAGCTTGCCGTAGGCGGCATCGG
This sequence comes from Verrucomicrobiota bacterium, assembly GCA_039798785.1. Taxonomy (GTDB): domain Bacteria; phylum Verrucomicrobiota; class Lentisphaeria; order Lentisphaerales; family Lentisphaeraceae; genus CAMCSH01. Next base: position 8,344 of record JBDKFG010000049.1, read on the forward strand.
TGTCGGCGGGATCTTTGACGAAGGCTTCGATCTCTTCAGGAGTGGGGGGGAGTCCGGTGAGGTCGAGGCTGACGCGGCGGATGAGCTGGCGGCGTTCGGCTTCGGCATTGGGTTTGAGGCCTTGCTCCTCGAGCTTGGCGAGGATGAAGGAGTCGATCGGGGTCTTGACCCAGCTCTTGTCCTTGACCTGAGGCAGGCTCACGGCTTTGGGCGCCTCGAAGGCCCAGTGGTCGCGGAATTCCGCGCCTTCCGCAATCCAGCGGCGGAGCAGCTTGATCTGCTCGGGATTGAGGCGCTTGTCGGGGTCTTGCGGCATCATCTCGTCGGGATCGGTGCATTCGACCCGGACTACCAGCTCGCTCTCCTCGGGCTTGCCGGGAACGATCACCTTCTTGCCGGAATCGCAGACGTGTTCGAGCGCTTCGGCGCGCAGGTCGAGGCGTAGCTTCGCCTTGCGGTGCGAGGTGTCGGGGCCGTGGCAGTGGTAGCAGTAGTTGGAGAGGATCGGCAAGACATCGCGGTTGTAGTCGAGCTTGACCTGGACCGCCTTGGCGCGAGTGACAGGTGCCGCGACTGCCGTCGAGATCTCGGGCGTCTGATGGCAACTCAGGAGATTGACAAGGATTCCGAAGGTGAACAGGGGGCGCATCGACGGGGTCTCCGGGCTTGAAGCATTGCAGTTGATGCCTCAGAGAGCCTCCTTCCGGCAAAGTTCCCATCGCCGGCAAAAAAGAATCCCTGGGGCGCAGGGATTCCTCGGTCTGAGGAAAGGGGCTTCAGGCTTCGTCGGTGACGCAGTCTGGGGAGGTGTTCTTGGTCAGGCGGATGTACTTGCCGAGGGTGCAGCGGGTGTCCTTGAGGACGGGGGCGGTCCAATGTGCCTTGCACTGGGTGAGTTTGCTGGTCTGGATTTTTGGGGCTTGCAAGTGCTCGAGAGTCACGAGTTCTGCATTTTGAGCTCAAGTTTGTAGCTCCGGCTTCAGCCGGCCCGTTCTACTGTCCCCGGCTTTTGAGCGCAACAACCGGCTGAAGCCGGGGCTAGTGTGCCTGGCATGGGCACTGTCACATGAAATGAAAGGAGATCATCGGAGGGATCAGCTAACACACCCACCCAACCGTAGCCGAACGGGGCGAGAGCCCATAGCAAGGCCCAACCGCGAGGGTAAGCCGAAAGAAGCCGGAGGCGAAGTCGCGACCGTAGTCAAGCGAAGCGTTTATGAGGCAGACGTGCGAGAGACAAGCCAGCTAGCAAGCGCGAAGTCCCAAGCTGATAGAGCACGATGTAGAGACGCCCGGCACGCGATGAATGACAGTGCGCCTTACCCAGGGAGATCTCCGCCGTGAGAGCGGTGGAGAAGTCAACGCTGATCGGCAAGCAGGTGCGCGACAAGCCCACTCTCAAACTGATCGGCAGCTTCCTGATAGCGCCGATGATGATCGACGGAAAGCGCCACAAACGCAGCGAGGGAACGCCGCAAGGAGGCCCCTTGTCGCCGATGCTGGCCAACATTTATCTGGACCCGCTCGACAAGGAGCTTGAGAGGCGAGGCATCTCCTTCGTCCGCTATGCTGACGACTGCAACATCTTTGTCGAGACTGAAGCCGAGGCCGTGATGATCTACGAGGAAATCACTGCGTGGATCGAGGCCAAACTCCGACTCAAGATCAACCGGGATAAAAGCGGCACTGGCCGACCCTGGGAGCGCAAATTCCTGGGCTTCATCACCGAAAGCGAGGCCATCGTCCCCGCCGAGAAGGCGCTGGAGAAGTTCAAGGACCGCGTGCGCGAACTGTGGAATGCGAGGCAATCCAAGACCAGCACTCAGCTGCGGGATCAATGGGAGCGTTACATCCGTGGTTGGTATGGCTACTTCCGGCTCAATGAAGAGGAGGGGATCTTCAAGAAGCTCGATGGATGGATTCGTCGCCACATCCGCAAGTGTTTCTGGCAGAGGTGGCATTCACCGGAAGGGCGGCTGCGGCATTTGCGGCATCTCGGAGTGAAGAAGAAACTGCTGTCAATGAGTCGAAGCAGCCGCAGCCCTTGGCGACTCGCCAAGTGTTCAGCGATGCAAGCGGGTCTATCGAATAAAGTCCTGCGGAAATACGGATTCCTTTGTCTTCTGGATCTGCCGGGCTAAGCCCGGGTCGTCCAACCGCCGTATGCGGAAAACCGCACGTGCGGTGGTGTGGGAGGGCTGTCGGGCGCAATCCCGGCAGCTCGACCCAATCAAACCTAGAACTCTTGACTCTCGAGGCAAGTGCTGGATCATTTAGTTGTCGATTCGGGGGTCGATGCAGTCGCCGCCCGAGCTTGTCGGCGCTCGCGGATGTTCTGAGTGAGTGCTTCTTCCAATTGCCGGAAGTAGGCATCCTGGTCGGGGGTGACCCAGGTCGGATCTTCGGGTTTTCTCGGTGACAGGATGTCGTGAAACTGCGGTTTTTCGGGAGGCAAAGCGAGGATATCGGCGCGCAGCGCGGTGCTCATCGCCGCCCATTGGGCCTGCTCCGCCGCGCTCCACTCACCGGGGCGCTCGGCCATCTCACTGGCCAGGCGCAGAGCTTCCACCACACGGCTGCCTTGCCAGTTGCCGCGCCAGATCAGGGATCGTTCGATCGGTAACTGGGGTTCGGGATGATCCTTGTGCAATTGGCGCAGCTCGCTAGCCATGGCGTACATATCTTCGAGATAGTGGCGCTTCTCCGGCGGTAGCTGCGCCGACCATTCCAGTATCACTTCAGGAGCAGGAGTGCTGCCATAATCCCCAGGATGAAACCAGTACTTATAAAGGTTGCGTTCATCCAGTCCGACGAGCTTCTGGGCCTGGCGAAAGGCGGCTTCGAGGCTATCCCTCCGCCAGATTTGCTCGGGAGTGAGGCCACGAAGCTGATCCTCCAGCATTTGTGACTGAGCCCTCTTGGCTACATAATGTTCTGCGAGCTGCCGCCAGACCGCAGTTTGGGCGGTCTCAAGATCGCTATCCGGCGACAGGATATTCGCGAGAGGATTGGCTGTTGCTGCCAGCGGAAAAGCGGCACTCGGTGCGCGCGTTTTTACATGCTCTGCAGGAGGAGGCGCCGTTTTGCCGGCATGTCCCGTGGGCCTAAGGGTGGCGTTTGAGACCGGATCCGCCAGTGAATCTGCAGCTTGTTTCGGCGGCTGCGTGGCCAGCCAGCCGATGACAAGGAGTGAGACGACATGCAAGGCCAGGTGCAGTCGATTCATCGGGAAGCTTCCTGCTGACGATTTTGAACGCCAACTTCCATATATTTCCGCATTTGCTCGAACAATTGGCTGGCTGAGCGTTCCGTCTCGCCACGAAGAAAGGCATCGCGTTTGGGTTTCAGCGGTGGCAAGGCATCGGCTTGCGTCATCAGTTTATCGAACGCCTCCTGCCAGGCGAACGTGGCCAGCGCCGAATCGGCGCCGATGCCAGCCTTCAGGCGGCGGTCGTGGCTCCACATCACTTCGCATAAGGCGTCGCTGATTTCGGCTTCGGAGGCAACCGGCAAGGACTCTACAACGCCGCTGTAATACCATTGTTCAGGCAAGGGATGGGATTGATACAGCTGCCGCAGCTCCTCGACCAGCGGGATCATCTGCTTCAGCACCGCGGCTGAGGTGGGATCGGCGTTTTGGGCGGCACTAGTCAGACTGCCAATCTCATCCGCCTCAAAGCTGCTCAGCCAGCTATAGGCATCCCCAGGAGAGGCGATCTGTTGCGCCAGGAGCTCCGTTGCCAGAATCAGGCGCTGGCTGCGTTCAAAAGCGTCCGGAGGCATGTGGCGGAGCTTGGCCACGAGATACTGTTGACGGCGAAGTCTGTCAACAATCTGTTGCGCTTCCTCCACCTCGTCCTTGTAGAAGTAGCGATCGCAAGCGTCGCCGGAGGAAGGCAGTGCCTGGCTGCTGTGCGGATTTGGCATGGGCGGCGCAAAGCTGTCGGCAGGTGTAGATGCTGACGACGAACTCGGCTTCGGCCCCAGGCCGAAGCCAAGTTCGCGGCTGTGCAGCAGGCAGGCGATGAGCGCCAGACTAAGGCCATGGAGAAGCCAATGCCGGCGCATCGGGCCTTACTCTTCGTCGGTGACGCAGCCTTCGGAGGCGTTCTTGACCAGGCGGATGTATTTGCCGAGGGTGCCGCGGGTGGCCTTGAGGGCGGGGGCGGTCCACTGCGCCTTGCGCTTGGCCAGTTCGGCTTCGGGAACCAGGAGGTTGATCTCGTTGGTTTCCGAGTCGATGACCACGGTGTCGCCGCTCTTGACCAGGGCGATGGGGCCGCCTTCCTGGGCTTCGGGGACGCAGTGGCCGATGATGAAGCCGTGCGAACCGCCGGAGAAGCGGCCGTCGGTGATCAGGGCGACCTTGCCGATCAGGCCGTAGCCGGCGAGGGCGGAGGTGGGGGTGAGCATCTCGGGCATGCCGGGGCCGCCCTTGGGGCCTTCGTAGCGGATGATGATGACGCAGCCTTCCTTGATCTCGCCCTTTTCGAGGCCCTTGATCATGTCCTCTTCGCAGTCATAGACCGCGGCGGGGCCTTCGAAGCGCAGGCCTTCCTTGCCGGTGATCTTGCCGACGGCGCCGCCGGGGGCGAGGGTGCCGCGCAGGATGGCGATGTGGCCGTCCTTCTTCAGCGGCTTGTCCAGAGGCATGACGACCTTCTGCATCTCTTTCAGGTCGGGCAGGTCCTTGAGATTCTCGGCGATGGTCTTGCCGGTGACGGTTTTCTGCGAGCCGTCAAGCAGGCCGTGCTTGAGCATCAGTTTCATCACCGCGGGAATGCCGCCGGCGTTGTGCAGGTCTTCGAAGACCCATTTGCCCGAGGGCTTGAGGTCGGCGAGGAGCGGAGTGGTGGCGCTGACTTCTTTCCAGTCGTCGATGGTGATGTCGATGCCGAAGGATTTCGCCATGGCGATGGAGTGGAGGACGCAGTTGGTGGAGGCGCCGGTGATGATGGTCAGGCGCATCGCGTTGATGAAGGACTGGCGGGTGACGATGTCGCGCGGCTTGAGGTCGATTTCAAGCAGGTGGCGGACCGCCTTGCCGGCGTTGAGGCATTCGTTGATTTTCTGCTTCGATTCGGCGGGGGCGCAGGAGGAGTAGGGCAGCGAGAGGCCCATGCACTCGATGAAGGCGGCCATGGTGTTGGCGGTGTACATGCCGCCGCAGGCGCCGGCGCCGGGGCAGGAGTGCTGGATGATGGCGCGGCGTTCATCTTCGGTGATCGAGCCGGCGAGGGCTTGGCCGTAGCTCTGGAAGGCGCTGACCACGTCGAGCACTTCTTTCTTGCCCTTGATCTCGGTGCAGCCGGGCTTGATGGTGCCGCCGTAGATCATCAGGCCGGGGCGGTTGAGGCGCCCCATGGCCATGATCACGCCGGGCATGTTCTTGTCGCAGCCGGGGATGGTGACGAGGCCGTCGTACCACTGGGCGGACATGACGGTCTCGACGCTGTCGGCGATGATGTCGCGCGACTGGAGCGAGTAGCTCATGCCGTCGGTGCCCATTGAGATGCCGTCGGAGACGCCGATGGTGTTGAAGCGCATGCCGACGAGGTCGGCCTGCTTGACGCCGTCGTGGACCAGCTTGGCGAGCTCGTTGAGGTGCATGTTGCAGGGGTTGCCTTCCCACCAGACCGAGGCGATGCCGACCTGGGCCTTGGCCATATCGCTTTCCTTCAGGCCGGTGGCGTAGAGCATGGCCTGAGAGGCGCCCTGGGAGGCGGGCTGGGTGATGCGGGCGGAGTATTTGTTGATCGACATGGCAGGATCCTTGGTCGGTTGACGAATTTTCGGGCCGGCCAATCTAATCCTGCGCTTCAATCATGCTAGGGAAGGTGACACTCCCACACTCCCACACTCCCACACTCGGCCCTAGGACTCAGGCTTTGAGTGCAGATTGAGTTGAGTGGATACCGGGGCGTGCCGCCAGAGGGAGCTCGAAGAAGAAGACCCCACCTTTCTCGAGGCGATGGTATTGCAATTCGGAACCGAGGCTTTTGCAGAGGCGGGCGCAGATCGCCAGGCCGAGGCCGAAGCCGCTGTCGCTTGAACTTCGCTTGAAGGCAGTCATCAGGTGACTGGCGACCTCCTCGGGAAGTCCCTTTCCGTCGTCGCGGATGGAAAAGACCGCCTGCTCGCCCTTGTGGCTGACCTGGATCTGCAGTTTTTTGCAATGGCTGTGCTTAAGTGCGTTGTCGGCAAGATTGGTCAGCACTTGCCGGAAGCGAGTGATGTCGGTCTCGATCAGGGTTTTTTCTTCGGGCAACTGCAGTTCGAGCTGGATCTTGCGGAGCCTGGCGGCAATTCCTAGCTGACTGCTCAGGTTCGTCAGAACCGCATCGGCGTCGACCGTTGACGGGCTGAAGCTCAGGGAGCTGGACTTTTCCTTGGCGATGATGAGGAAGTCATCAGTGAGGGCGTGAAGGTAGCGGCTGGACTCGAAGAGCAGGTCCAGCATGTGCTGTTCCTTGTTTTCCTGGGAATCGCGCAAGAGTTCGATGACGTTAATGATGACTCCGAGGGGGGATCGAATGTCGTGAGTGAGGGCTGCCATCAAGATATCCCGCTCTTTCTCCAGTTCGCGGATCCGCTTTTTTTGGAGATGGGTGCTGCTGAGGTGGAGGAGTCGGGCGGAAAGCAGTTCCATGTTGAGCGGCTTCTCGAGGAAGTCCGAGCCCCCGGAACGGATGAAGTTCATCGCCAGTTCAAGCGAGCCATGGCCGGTCATCATCACCAGGGGAGGCAGTGTCCGGCCGGTTTCAAGCAGCCGGCTGAGAAGATCCATGCCGCTCATCTCGGGCATGCTGTAATCGATCAGGATGCAGTCATAATCGCCCTTGACGACCCAGTCGACGGCGGCGAGGGGATCTCGAATTGTGCTGACCCGTGCATCGAAACCGAACCAGCGTCGGACCATGTCGCAGATTTCCTGCTCGTCGTCGATCACCAGGATGTGGGGTTTGATATTCATAGGCACACTCCTTAGAATCCGATTTGCCCTTCAACAAGAGAAACGCGGATTCATCCCGATACGCGGCACGGAACAACGCGATTTGTTGAATTTTGAAAACACGAGCCCGCTCAAGGGCTCAGGATGTCAGCTTTGCATCAGGTGGACGAAGGCGTCGTATTCGGCCTGGACCTGAGTCACTTTGGTCTGATATTCGGGGCTGCCGACGGCACCTTTGAGGACCATCGACTCCAGTTGGTCGGCAAGAGAGCTGAGCTCGGTCAGCCCAAGATTGCCTGAAGATCCCTTGATGCTATGAGCGTGGCGCCGCAGGTCTTGCGAGGCCACGCTGGCTTTCTGCAGGGCGTCAATCGCCTCCGGCAGGGTTTCCATCATGATCGCGGCAAGATCGTCGAGATCGCTTGCCTCCAAGCCCAGAGAATCCTGGAGAGCTTGGTACCACTGTTGTTTGCTTGTGTACATGGTGAGCCTTATTTGCTGGCCGCTTTAAAGACGTCTTCGGGAGTCTTGAAATCGCCTTTGAGCGAGACGACCGAGCCGTCGCCCTTGAGGACGTTGACATGGCCGTCGGCCCACAATCCGGGTTTTTCGCATGCGATGGGGAGATTGGCGGCGGCGCTCCATCGCTTGCCGGCTAGGGCACTGTTGTAGATGAAATCGCCGGCACCTGCGTCGATGGCGGCGGCGTCCTTGGGTGCTGGGGTTCCGGCTCCTTGAATCACCCAGGCCGAGGAGTCGAGGCCGAGGCCGGATGCTTTGGCGGGGAGGGGCTCGTCTTCGGCGATGTATTTCGTCGCCAGGGCGACGGCGAGCTGGCGCAGGCAGTGCTTGCTCACCGGGTCAAAACGGCCTTGGAGCTTTCGAGCCGGGGCCGCTTCGGCGGCGACCAAGGGGCTGGCGAGAGGGAGGAGGGGGGCGCTGGCGGTGAGCAGCATCAGGCAGATTCGGCCGGTGATCATGGATGGGGCTCCGTGAATTGTCACATGGGCAATTATGCATCCACTATCATGTTTGAAGCAAGAGTGGCTTAGGGGAAATGTTCAGGAATTCGTTGTGGCGATCTGGCGGAACAAGAAGGAGAAGTCCTTCAGGCAGTCGCGGATGTCGTAGCGGAGGGCGTCTGCAGCTCCGGCGACGTCGCGCTTCTCGAGGCATTGGTTGAAGCCCATCACGGCAGCCTCGAAGTTCTGTCGGATCGAATTGAAGGTGTCGGCGTCGACTTGCTGGAAGGAGTCGATCTGGGCGCAGACGGCTCCGAGAAAGCCGAGAAAGGCGCCGAGCCCTTGGGCGATCTGGGACACGCCTTCGAAGGCCTGCGAGTCCTCGCCCCGGTCGAAGGCGGCGCAGGTGTCCTCGATCAGGGTGTCGAGGGCACGAAAGGCCTCGGAGGAGTCTTGGATGGCTTGCAGAAGATTCGGGTCGATGGTGGTGGACATGGGAGCTCCTTGGGTTGATGTCAAATTGATTTCGGAGGTGGATGGGGCTCCTGCTTGAAGTGTGGTGGGATTAGTTGTTATCTCCGAATTCCTTGTCGGCGTCCCATTCTCCGGATTTGCGGTATTCGTCGAGTTTGTTGCGCAGCGTCCGGGCGGTGAAGCCGAGGAGTTCGGCGGCGCGGCTTTTCTGGCCCTTGGTATGGCGCAGGGCCTGTTTTATGGTTTCGCGCTCGAGATCGTGGAGGTTGAAGCTTGAGGCCGCCTGAGAGCCCGGAGCGGGGCTGCCGCTGCTGGGGGGCAGTGGGGCGGCTCGGCCTTTCATGAGCGATGCTGGCAGGGCTTCCGCTCCGATTTCGGGGCCGTCTTCGAGGACGGACAGGCGTTCGATCATGTTTTCCAGTTCGCGGACGTTGCCGGGCCATGAGTAGTCGCCGAGGGCGGCGAGGGCGGCGCGGCTGAAGCTGAGGGGGCGTCCGGCGCGGCGCGCGGCCTTTTCGAGCATGCTTCTGGCGAGGATCTCGATGTCGCCCGGGCGTTCACGCAGGGGCGGCACCTGGATCGGGATGACATTGAGGCGGTAATAGAGGTCTTCGCGGAAGCGGCCCTCGTCGACTTCCTTGCGGAGATCGCGATTGGTCGAGGCGATGATCCGGACGTCGACCTTGACGGTGCGGTTGCCGCCGACCCTTTCGAATTCCGACTCCTGGAGGACGCGGAGGAGCTTCGATTGCATCGCGAGGGGGATTTCTCCGATCTCGTCGAGCAGCAGGGTGCCGCCGTCGGCGAGTTCGAAGCGTCCGACGCGGCGCTCGTTGGCGCCGGTGAAGGCACCTTTTTCGTGGCCGAAGAGTTCGGATTCGATCAGGTTTTCCGGCACGGCGGCGCAGTTGAGGCGGATGTAGGGCGCCTTGCGCTCGGGATTGGCGGCGGCCTCGATGGCGGAGGCGACCATTTCCTTACCGGTGCCGGACTCGCCGGTGACAAGGACGGTGACGCGGGAGCGAGCGACCTTTCTGACCAGCTTCATCACTTCCTGCATCGCGGGGGACTTGCCGAGCAGCTCCTTGCCGCCGGCGGTGACGCCGCCGGTGCGGGCGGCGAGCTCGTTGGCGAGGTATTGGCGTTCGGAGTTCATCTGCAGCCAGCGGCTGGCCTTTTCGAAGATGACGTCGGTCTGGTCGGGGGAGAAGGGCTTGAGGATGAAGTCGTAGGCGCCGAGCTTGATCGCCTCGACCGCAGTTTCGACCGTGCCGTAGGCGGTCATCAGGACGAAGAGGCTGGCGGGCGATTTGGCGCGGTAGTGCTTGAGCACATCCATGCCGTTGGCCTTGCCCATCTTGTAGTCGCAGAAGATGAGCTGGAAATCGTGCTTGTCGGCGAGCTTCATCGCCTCTTCGCCGTTGGCGGCGGTGATCACCTCGACGCCGTGGCGCGCCAGGGTTTCGACGAGCACGTCGCGGATCATGAATTCGTCGTCGCAGACGAGGACCTTGTCAATCATTTGGAGCGCCTCAGTTGAAAGGTTGAACGGTTGAAAGGTTGAAAGATGAAGCGGCAAAGATCAAGAGCCTCGACGGACTTAGGTCTTCGTTCTGCGTTTGCCTTTCAACCCTTGAACCTTTCAACCCGGTTCCTGTGTTATACGAGATCACGGCTTGGGACCTTTGGATGGGATTTCGAGAGTGAAGACGCTGCCCTCTCCCTCGCGGGAGCGGACTTTGATGGTGCCGGCGTGGGCGTCGGCGATGCGGCGGCTCATGGCCAGACCGAGGCCGATGCCGCCGTCCTTGGTGGTGAAGAAGGGTTCAAAGAGCCGGCCGAGCTTCGCCTCGGGAATGCCGCAGCCGTTGTCCTCGACTTCGACGACGAGCAGGCCGCCTCGTTTCTTCTTCGCCCGGATCTGGACCCTGCCGCCGTCGCGCACCGGGCAGGCCTGGACGGCGTTGATGAAGAGGTTGAGGAGGATCTGGCGGATCTGGTGGGCGTCGATGACGCAGGAGAGGGTTTCGGGGGCCTCGATGTCGAAGTCGATGCCGCGGTCCTTGGCCATCGGGACGGCGAGCTCGGCGGCTTCGGCGATGACCTGGCAGAGGTCGGCGGGAAAGGGGGAGAGGCCGCGCTGGCGGGTGTAGTGGAGGAGGTTGGTGACGACGGAGTCGAGCTGGCGGGTGGCCATGACGATCTTGCCGGCCATGCGCTTCTGGTTGTCGCCGAGATCGCGTTCGAGCAGGCGGGCGAAGCCTTCGACGGCGGCGAGAGGGTTGCGGATCTCGTGGGCAACGGAGGCGGCGACCTGACCGAGCGATCGCAGGCGTTCGTCGCGGCCTGACCGTTCCTGGAGGGATCGGTACTCGGTCAGGTCGTGCAAGACGGCGACGCTGCGCGGCTCGGCGCCGTGCAGCGGGATGAGGCTGGCGAGGAAGATGCGGTCTTCGCCGTTGATCGGGGCATGGACTTCGTGATCACGCAGGGTGGCGGCTGCGGCGAGGGGGGCGGCGAGAGACGGGAGGGCGGTGGAGAGGGGGGGGAGCTCTTCTTCGCGGCCGGCACCGAAAAGGGCGAGGGCGGCGGAGTTGGCGGTGAGGATGCGGCCGGCGGGATCGACGAGGAAGACGGCGTCGGCGATGGCCGACAGGACGCTGGTGAGACGCTCCTTGACTTCCCGGATCTGTTCCTGCAAGGCGCGGTGGCTTTCCTCCAGCTTCTGGCTTTGAAGCTGGAAGGCTTCGAAGGCGCGCAGAAGATTGTCGCGCGAACCGTCTCGGATGGGGGCAGGGGAGCTCATGAGGGGTTGAAAACTTGAAAGTTTGTATGTCTGAAAGGTCGAGTTTCGAAGGCAGTGAGTGAAGCGTGCGGCTTCAAGGACGCCCAAGGGAACCTGTTCTGAGTGATGGAGCTCATGCATTCACCTTTGAATCTTTGAACCTTTGAACTGGTTGATGCGGCGGCTCATTTGTAAGCTTGCAGCTTGAGGCGTGCCCAGCTTCCCGGTCCGGCGGGTGCGCTTGCGGCGGGTGCGGGGCTGGCGGCTTCGGGCGCGGGGTTGGGCGAGCTGCGGCGCTCGGGGCGGAAGGGCTGGCCCGGCCGGGCCGCGCGGAGTTCAGTGGCCGGGCCCTGGGCGGGGGGGCGGTTCTGGCCTCCGAGGAGGTTGCGCAGGAGGGATTCATTCTCGGCGTCGATGACCAGCAGCTGCTCGAGCAGGGAGCCGAGCTCGCGGACGAGGGACTTCTCGCGGCTGTCGCCGTCCTGGGCGGCGGGCGCGATCAGCTGCTTTTGCGACTCGAAGGCGGCGAGGATCTGGCGTTTGACCTCGAGGATGCGGATCACCTTCTCCATGTCGAGATGTCCGTCGCCGAGGCTGAGGCGCTCGTCCCGGAAGACTTCGAGGAGCTTGCGGCAGCAGCGGATCTGTTCTTCGATGACTTCTTTACGGCTCATGGTGTCCTCCGCTTCGATTCCTCTTCGGCTTGACGGGTCAGTGCGGCTGTGGCGTTGATGCTGCGCTGCTGCCGGGTCAGGAGCTTCTTGAGGGCTTCGTCAGGGTCTGATGCAAGAGGCGTGCCAGGCGTGATTTCGGCGATCTGGGTGCTGGCGGCGTCGAAATCACCGTCGCCGATGTCGCTGAAGGCGAGCAGGGCGCTTCGCGGCCAGATTTCCGACGGGAAGCGGCGGACGGCTTCGGCGGCGAGCCTGCGGCCGGCGGCGCGGTCGGTCCTGGCGAGGTGATTGAAGAGTCCGGCGTAGATCGGCTGCATCCAGCGCTGCTGTTCCTCGCCCGGGAGGACGGCAGGTATTTCCGCCAGGCTGGCCAGGGCTGAGGCTTCGGCTTCGGGCCCCGGCTTGAAGAGGTTCTGTGCGGCCCGGAAGGCGCGGAGTCGGACGCGGTCGGCGGAGCGGGTGAAGTAGGGTGCGGCGACGTTGAGGCGGCGGACCGCCTCGGCATGCTGGCCACGGGCGGCGGCGGCGGCGGCCCATTTGTGGTAGATGTCGAAGGCCATGGGGTGGGCGACGAACTGTGACTTCCAGATTGAAAAGAGCTGGTTCGAGGCGGCGCTCTCGCCGGTCTTCTCGTAGGCGTGGGCGAGGATGGCGATCGCCATCACCGAGTTCTGGTCGGCGCCGGCCTGGACCTTGCCCAGCTGGGAGAACTGCTTCTTCATCACTTTCTTGGCGGTGTCGACGCACTCGGCCCAGAGCTCCATCTCGGCGAAGGCGTTGAGAAGGATGATGATGACTTCGCTGGTGCGGGTTTCGTCGAAGGAGCTGTTGATGTAGATCTTGGCGCGCACGGCGCGGACCGCCGGGCTGGCCCCGGCCCGCACCGAGCTTTCGACGTAGAGTCGCTGGATCCTTTCGACATACTTCCGCCAGGAGGGGTTGGCGAGGTAGCGTGCGCAGAGCCGGTCGGCGTCCTGCCACTGTTCGCACTCCAGGGCGAACATGCTGCGGGCGACGTGAAGACTCTCCATGAAGTCGCTGTCGCGCGAATCTCCGTCCTTCTCGATCGAAAGGAGCATCTCCTCGATCTTCTCGCGCCGCTTCGGCGCTTCGGCGTCCTTGGCGGCTAGGTTGAGATGGGCGGTGAGGCAGCGCTCGTCGGGCAGGAGCGACTTGAGGATGTCCAGGCGGCGAGGATCGTGGAGAGGTCCGCGGCAGATCACCCATCCGATGTCGAGAGCCTCATTCCAGAGGCCTCGATTGATCAGGAGCTGGTAGTGGCGCAGCTCAGCCACCTTGACGAAATCGTGCTCGGGGTAATCGGTGACGCACATCGTCAGGTATTCTCGAGCCGTCTTGATGTTGCCGCGGGATTCCTCAAGACGAGCGAGATGGACGAGGCTTTCGGCGCCGTAGCTGGCGGACTTGGCGACGTCGCGCAGGTGGTTGGCGATGTCGTAGGATTCGGTGACTTCGCCGCGCTCGCAGAGGAGGCGGAGCAGGAGGGTCTCGCCGCGAAGTCGCTGCGAGGCGTCCCCGGGGAGGTTGTTCATCAAGGCGCGGCATTCGGCTTCGCACAGGGCGAGCTGGTTGCGGCGGAAGGCTTCCGGGGTCGAGTCCTTGGGGGCGGTTTCACCCTCGGCGGCGGCGGCGTGCAGCTCGGCCTTGCGGACCAGGGTGTCGGCCCACAGTTCGATGGAGCGTGGGTCGTCACCGTGGCTGGCCTCTTCGGCGATGCTGCCGAGGAGGGTGGCTGCGGCGGCGAGGCGTCCGAGCTTGGCGAGGCAGTCGGCCTGCATGGTGCGCAGGCTCCAGCGCTTTTCCGCGGTCAGGGCGAGCTGTTCGAGTTCGCCGAGCTGTTTGATCGCCTCGTTCCAGCTGCCGGTGCTCATCTGCAGCCGGACCGAGGCGCTTCTCTCCGTCTCTTCGGCGGCCCTCGGCAGGCCCTCGTGACGAGCCAGCTCGATGGTCGAGAGGGCGGCGTTGGCAAGGGCGTCGCGTTCCTGGGGGTCGGTGCAGCGTTCGCTTTGCAGGCGCAGGCATTCCGCCTTGGCTGCGTACCAGGGGCCGCGATGGTGCTGGGGAAGGTCTTCGACGCGCAGCCGGTTGAGCATGGCGAGGGCGGTTTCGGGACTTTTCCGGCGTGCGGCCAGGCGGGAATCCTCGATCCAGCGACCCAGGTCGCCATCTTTGATCTTGGCGCTGCTGCTGACCTCCTCGCTCTTGGCGCGCGCCTTGGCGCCGGCGAGGCTGACGACCTGCCAGGCGGCGATGCCGGCGGCGGCGCAGCAGACGAGTGAGACGGCGGCGGTCTTTTTCATGGTTGGGATCCCGGGTCCGGGGCTTGCTTTTGGCTGTCGCGAATCATGGGAGGGGCTTCCGGGCTTTTTTTAATCGCCTGCCGCCGGGTCTTCGAAGCTGGCGAGGAGGATGCGGCGTTCCTCCGCGCCGATGCAGCTGCGGCTTCCGGTGGCGCCGCTGCGGCCGTGCTGGCCGAGGAGTTCGCGGAGGATGGATTCGTTCACCGGCTTGGGCATCACTTGCAGCACCCTCGGGTGGCGGGCGCAGGCGGCGAGCACTTCCGGCGTGGCGGCGGACAGGTAGATCAAGGGCGGCGGCTCGGCCTGGGCTGCGAGACGGTCGAGGATGGTCAGTCCTTTGCCGTCTGGCAGGTCGTGATCGCAGATGACCAGGCTGAAACTGCCGGAAGCGAGTCGAGACAGGGCCTCGCGAAGGTTGCCGGCGCGCTCGTGGCGCCAGCCGGCCGATTCGAGGAGGTCGCCGTAGCTGAGGGCGAGGAGCGGGTCGTCCTCGATCACCAGCACCGTGCCGCGTGTCAGGGGGCTCATGGCTCACCGTTGACGGTTTCAAGCTTGATCTGGGGTATGACCAGGTCGACTCCGGCGGGGACCAGAGCCTCCGGGTCGCTGATCTTGTCGCGATTGGCCTCGTAGATCTTCTGCCATTTCGATTCGTCGTCGTAGACGGCCTTCTCCGCCGCGATGCCGCGCAGGGTCATGGCTTCGGTGGTGCTGTAGATGAAGAAGTCGGAGGGTTTTTTCGGCGGTTTCTCCGCCGGGTCCTTGGCGTGGGTCTTTTGGTGCTCGGCCGCGGCGGCTTTCATCGCTTCTATCCTGGCTTTCAGTTCGGCCTTCTCCTTCTCCGCCGCCGCCAGGATGTCGCGCTGGCGCTCGCTCGTCTGGAGTTGTTCGTAGCGGCGTCGATTCGCCTGGATCAAGGCGTTGAGCCGCGACACTTCGGCCGCCTTCAGCGAGATCAGGCGCTGACGCTCGCGGATGACGGCGTAGCGTTCGGCCCGCTGCACCACTTCCGCCGCCGGGCTGGGTGAGGCCTCTAGCGCCGCTTCTTCGGCGACGCCAGCGGCGACGCATAGCTCGAGCTCTTGAGCCGCCTTGTCGAGATCATCGAGGAGCTGATCGCGTTCGCTCAGCAGCGCCGCGCTGCTGGCAGCGGCAGGCGAAGGAGGGGGCTGTGGCGCGGCCTGCGGCTCAGCGGCGGCCAACAGGAGTGAAATCAGGGCTTGCAGCATGGCTTGGTTCCTCATCGGTTCTCACCGGATTCATCACGCAAATGCCGTGCCCATTCATTTTCCGGTGCTGATGCCGGAAGGGTCGAGCGCCGTCTCAGCCGGGTGCTGCGAGGTGGCGGAGCAGGCCGCGTGCGGCGCCGCGGCCGGTGGCGAGACAGGCCGTGAGGAGATAGCCGCCGGTGGGGGCTTCCCAATCCAGCATCTCGCCGCAAGCGAAGACTCCGGGAAGCTTTTTCAGCATCAGGTCGGGTGTCAGCTCTTCTGCCGGAATGCCCCCGGCGCAGCTGATCGCCTCGTCGAGAGGGCGGCAGCGGCGCAGGCGGATCGGCAGATTCTTGATGATCACCGCCAGTCTCGCCGGATCCTCGCTGAGCCTGGCACCGTGGACTTCGCGTAGCAAGCCGGCTTTGACGCCGTCGATGCCGCGCTTGCGCAAATGATTCGACAGCGAATCCTTGCCTCGAGGCAGTGATAAATCGTAGAAAAGCTGGTGGAAGTTGCGGTCGGGAGCAAGGTCGAGCCAGAGATCGACGTGGCCGTCGGCCTCAATCGCGTCGCGCAGCGGTGCTGATAAAGCGTAGACCAGGCTGCCTTCGATACCTTTTTCGGTGATCACGAATTCGCCTTGGCGTTCGATCGGGGCGCCGTCCGTGCCCTGGAGTGCGGCTTTCACGGCTTTCACCGGGGTGCCGGAGAATTTTCCGGCGAAGAGCGGGGTCCAGTCGCATTCGAAGCCGCAGTTGGCGGGTCGGAAGGGCTTGCAGGAGACGTCTTGGGCGCCGAGCAGAGGGGTCCAGGAGCCATCGGAACCTAGCCGCTGCCAGGTCGCGCCGCCGGTGGCCAGGATCAGCCCGTCGAATTCTTCTTGGAGTTCGCCGTTGGGGGTGGCGAAGCGGCAGGCGCCGGCGCAGTTCCAGCCGAGCCAGCGGTGTCGGAGACGGATTTTGACTCCGAGACCGGCGAGGCGGAGCAGCCAGGCACGGAGAGAGGGGGCTGCCCGCATGTCCTGGGGGAAGACGCGGCCGGAGCTGCCGACAAAAGTGGGGATGCCGAGGCGATGGAGCCAGTCGCGGACCTGTCCGGGAGGGAAGGCTTCGAGGTGGGGGCGCAACCAAGAAAGGGCTTGGCCGTAGCGGCGGTAGAAGTCCGGCAAGGGCTCGGAGTGGGTGATGTTCAGGCCGCCGACTCCGGCTCGGAGGTATTTTCTTGCCGGTGTGGCGCCGGATTCGAAGACGAAGACGGCGTGTCCGGCTTCGGCGAGGACTTCGGCGGCGGCAAGGCCGGCTGGACCGGCGCCGATGACGGCGATGCGGCGAGGGGCGGGAGAGGTCAAACGAGTTTCCGCAGTTGAAAGGTTGGGCGCAAATTCAGGATTCGGGATTCAGGATCTCAAGATCTGGCGGTTTTGGGAGTCGAGCAAACGTCTCCAGAAGATCTTGAATGTTGAAATCAAGTCACCGCAGGGTGTTCCAGGTGGCGCGGAGTGGGGGGAGGGTCTGGCGACCGGTCTGTGAATCGATCCACAGATTCAGGTCGTTGACCAGGTCGGAGGCTTGGGCGTAGCGGCCTTCAGGGCGTTTTTTCAGGAGGCGCTCGAGGATCAGCTGCAGGGCGACGGGGAAAGTGGGCATGAGCTTGATCGGCTCGGGTGGGTTTTCAGTCTGAACCTTGAAGCCGAGGGCGGAAAGATTCATCGCTTCGAAGGGTTTCTGGCCGAGCCAGAATTCGAAGGCTAGGACACCGAGGGAATAGAGGTCGGCGCGATGGTCGACCTTGGGACAGGAGAATCCCTCGGGCGAGAGGTAGTAGGGGGTGCCGACGATGCGGGAGATGTTGGTGATGTCGGAATCCGGCAGCTGGGCGACGCCGAAGTCGGTGAGCTTGACCTTCCAGTCCGGCGCGCCGCTGATCATGACGTTATCCGGCTTGATGTCGCGGTGGATGACTTCGCAGGCGTGGGTGGCGGCGAGGGCCGAGGCGAGGTCGCGGATAATGCGGACCTTGATCGGCAGACGCAAGTCCGGATTGTTCATGTGGCGCTTCAGCGGTGTGCCGGGGAAGTATTCCATCACCAGGTAGGGGATGTTCTCTTCCCGGGCGTAGCCGTGCTCGAAGGTGTGGATGACGCAGGGGTGGTTGAGGCGGGAGGCGGCATCGGCTTCCTTGAAGAAGCGCTGCACGGCTTCGTTGCGGGCACTGCCGCCGACCTGGTTCTTGATGATCTTGATGGCGTATTCGACGCCGTTCTTGTCGCCTTTGAGGACCAGTCCCATCTGGCCTTCGCCGAGGGTTTCGAGGATGCGGTATCCGGCGATGTAGCGGGTCGAGGTCGACTTGGAGTGATCCTGGGTCTGGGTCATGTCCGCCGTCGCCTTGTGGTGCTCGAGGGCGGAGTGGACGCGTTCGCGCAGGTGGGAGATGTCGAAGGGCTTGGTGATGTAGTCGAAGGCGCCGAACTTCATCGCTGTGACCGCGGCTTCGACCTTGGGGAAGCCGGTCATCAGGATGACTTCCACCCCGCTGTTGCGCTGCTTGATGGTCTGCAGCAACTCCATGCCGGAGGTGCCTGGCATCATGATGTCGGAAAGGACGAGATCGAAGCCGGAGTCGATCAGGGGCAGCGCCTCGTCGGCGCTGGCGACTGAGTGGACATCGAGATCCTCGCCTTCAAGAATGTCGGTGACCAGCATCCGCAAGGGGGCTTCATCCTCGACCACCAGGACCCGGGGTTTGCTGGCGGCAGTGGAGTCGGGAAGCACGACGGTATGATCGAAAGGCTTGGCCGAGGCCCTGGAGAGGGGGTGGGGTGTCGCTGGCATGTCTCGGCTCCGATCTGGTTCACTACTAAGTTAGACAGCAAAGCCCCGCCTCCGCAAGATCCCGGCTCCAAAAAAGGGGGGATTTCCTCAAATCAGGTGGCAGGCGGCCTGGTGGCCCGGTTTGATCTCGCGCAGCGCCGGGGCTTCTTGGCGGCAGTGATCGGTGGCCAAGGGGCAGCGGGCGGCGAAGCGGCAGCCCTTGGGAAGGTTGACGGGGGAGGGGATCTCCCCGGGGATCGGCTGGTGCGGCCGGGCCTTCTCGATTTCGGGGTCGGCCTTGGGGTTGGAGGCGATGAGCGCCTGGGAGTAGGGGTGGCGGGGATTGAAGAAGACTTCATCGGCGGGGCCGATTTCGCAGATGGCGCCGAGGTACATGACGGCGATGCGGTCGGAGACGAAGCGCACCATCGAAAGGTCGTGGGCGATGAAGATCATGGTCAGCCCGAGACTTTCCTTCAGGTCGGCGAGCAGGTTCACCACTTGGGCCTGGATCGACACGTCGAGGGCGGAGATCGGTTCGTCGCAGATCACCAGGCGGGGCTCGGCGATCATCGCCCGGGCGATGCCGATGCGCTGGCGCTGGCCGCCGGAGAATTCGTGGGGATAGCGGACCATATGGTCTTTGTTCAAGCCGACGCGTTGCAGCCAGAAACCGACGCGTTCGCGGATCTGCTCCTTGCCGAAGCCGCCGCGAAGAGCCAGCGCTTCGCTGATGATCTCCTCCACCGTCATTCGCGGATTGAGAGACGAGTAAGGGTCCTGGAAGACCATCTGCATCTGGCTGGCCATGCGGCGGTATTCCGCCGGGCCGTACTGCGCCGGCAGAGGCTGACCTTGGTAGAGGATCTCTCCCGATGTGCGCGGGTGCAGGCCGATCAGTGTCTTGCCGAGAGTGGACTTGCCGGATCCGGATTCCCCCACCAGTCCGAGTACTTCGCGCTCACGGATGACGAGGTCGATGCCGTCGACGGCGTGGACGCGGCGCCCCGCGCCGAGATCGAAATATTTGCGGAGTCCGCGGGTTTCAAGGAGGACGGGATTCATGCGGGCTCCTTGCCTTTCTGGTGGAGACGGGGGTCGCGGCTGCGGGGTGCCTCGGAGTGCTGCAGCCAGCAGGCGCTGGACTGCCCGCCGCCGAGATCGAAGAGGGGGGGGGACTGGAATTCACAAACCTGCATGGCATAGGGGCAGCGGGCGCAATAGCCGCAGCCGGCCGGCGGACGGAAGAGGTCTGGCGGCGAGCCCTCAATCGGCAGCAGGCGGGTGCGGCTGCCGTCCGATGCAGGCATGGCCTGGCGCAGTCCGAGAGTGTAGGGATGGGAGGATTTCTTGAAGATGCTGCCAACCGGGCCCTTCTCGACGATCTGCCCGGCGTACATCACGGCGACCTCGTCGGCCATCCGCGCGACGACGCCGAGGTCGTGGGTGATCAGGACGATCGCCATCTGCTCTTCGCGCTGGATCTCCCGCATCAGCTCGAGCACCTGGTCCTGGATGGTGACGTCGAGGGCGGTGGTCGGTTCGTCGGCAATCAGGACGGCGGGCCGGCAGGCGACGGCAAGGGCGATCATGGCGCGTTGCAGCATGCCGCCGGAGAATTCGAAGGGATATTGGCGGGACCGCGTCGCAGCTTCCGGGATGCGGGTCCGGTCGAGAAGGCGGACGGCTTCGTCACGCGCGTCTGCCCAGCTCAGGCCTTTGTGGACCACGAGGGATTCGGCGATCTGGTCGCCGATGCGCATGGTGGGGTTCAGCGAAGTCATCGGATCCTGGAAGATCATCGCGATGTCGCGAGCCCGGTACTGGCGGGCTTCCGCCTCGCTGAGGGCGAGCAGATCGACGCCGCCCTTGAGGATGGCCTTGCCGGAAGTGACGCGGCCGGGAGGACGCGGAATCAATCCCATCACCGCCTGCACCGTGACCGATTTGCCGCAGCCCGATTCTCCCACCACCGCCAGGGTCTGCCCCGCGGCGACTGAATAAGAGACGCCGCGGACCGCCTGGACGACGCCGCCGAAGGTGTCGAACTCGACTTTCAGGTTGTTGATTTCCAGGGCGGCTGCAGTCGGATGGGGTGAGGGGTTCATCGAGTAGGTCGTTCCTTTGCTAAATGCATGACAACATAAGAGGGACTGCGGAAGGCGTCCACTCGGTGGCAGGGGACCGGGACGCTATTGCTTTTGATCGGCCGGAAAGCTGTCGGAGCACCGGGGCGGCTTTGCCGGATGGCGTTAGAGTGAGGTCTCTCAACCGGAGAAACTGATCATGATCGCTTCCTTCCTTGTCACCTTCCTCGCGCTCGCCGATAACCGTCCCGGGGCGCAGGATGCCGCTCCGGCTCCGGCTCCCGTCATCGCCGCTGCCACCCAGGGGATGATCGACAAGGCGGAGAAGGGCGACGCGGCTGCCATGGTCCTGGTTGGACGTCTTTACGAAAAAGGCCGCGGCTGCCCGCAGGACAATGTCAAGGCTCTCCAGTGGTTCGCCCGCGCTGCAGCAGCTGGTCATGTTCTCGGCCTGGTCGAGTGCGGCCGCATGCACGAAACCGGGCTTGGCACCCATCAGGATTATGTCGCCGCCGCAGCCTATTACAACAAAGCACTGAGCTCGGGTTCGGGTGAGGCCGCCGCGGCACTCGGCAACCTCCACCTCGTCGGTCTCGGAGTCCGTCGCGACGAAAAGACCGCCAAGAAGCTCTTCGCCACCGCCGCCATAGATTTGCAGAAGCGCTTTGCCGACGGCGATCCCTCGGCCAGCCTCGCCCTCGGCCGCCTCTACATGGAAGGCCAGGGGGTCCCCCTCGACTACGCCCAGGCCCTGCAGATCTTCAAGAAAGGCTGGGAGGTCAGTGACGAGGAGTGCGGGTGGAACCTGGCACAGTTCCATCTCAATGGCTACTACGTCAAGAAAAACGTCGCGGAAGGCCTGAAGATCCTGGTCGAGGCGGCCGATTCCGGCTCGCTCAGCGCAGCGAGGCAGCTCAGCTCGATCTACGCCCAAGGACGTTCTGGTGTCGCGCCGGACGCTTCCGCCGCTTTGAAATGGCAGCATCGCCTGGCCGATCTCGGCGATCCCGGCAGCCTCTACCGCCTTGGCAAGCCGATGTTCGAGCAGCCGCGCGACGATGCGGAGCAGGCCAAGGGATTTGCGATGCTCGTCAGGGCCGCAGACCAAAATCACGTCGACGCCTTGTATCTGGCCGGCCGGACCTTGACTATCGGAGTCGGCCGGATCGCTCCCGCGCCTGAGAAGGGCATGCGTTATCTGCGCGCCGCCGCGGCTCTCGGCTCGCGCGAAGCCAGCGTCATCCTCAATCCCTGAGCGATGGCCGCAGCCCACCTCGCGACCGGCTCCTACGGGGAGAGACTGGCGGTCCGTGAGCTTCGTGACGCAGGCCTCGAGATTCTCGCACGCAACTACCGCATCGAGGGCCTGGGCGAGATCGACATCGTCGCCCTTGACGGCTGCGTCCTGTGCTTCGTGGAAGTGAAGACCCGGCAGCTCTCGGAGCGCAGCCGTCCCGGCGATGCCATCGACGACGAGAAGCGCCGCCGTGTCTCACGCACCGCCAGGCACTGGTTGGCGAGGGCCGGCATTCCCGCCGCCTTGATCCGTTTCGATACCGTCGAGGTGCGTCTCGGGAATCGATTCTGGCGGCACCAGGTCCTTCACACACCCGCCTCCTGGCAGCAGCACGCAATCGCCAAGCCGGGATAGATTCACGACGCGTCAATTCCAAACTCTCAACTGCGGACAGCTCTTCATGACCCAAGACCTTCTCGTTTCACGCCGGCAGCAATTGTTCGAGACACAGGAAAAGCTTCAGGCCGAACTGTTTCGTCTCGTGGGCCGGGCGGCCCGACTCTCCTGGTCGCGACTGCTCAGCTTCAGCCTCTTCTCGGTTGCCGCGGTTTACGCCGCCTTCGAGGGGAGTCCTTGGGCTGTGATCCTGTCGCTGCTGACGCTTGCCTTCTTCATCGTCCTGGTCCGCCGACATGCCGAAGTCGAGGACTTGCAGCGTCGTCAGGAGGGGATTCTCGCTCATCTCCTCCGTCAGCTCGAGAGGATGGGCGGCGAGAAGCCTGCCGCCGCTGCCGTTCCTGCTGCCGCGGAGCATCCGTACGCATCCGATCTGGCTTTGGACGCTTCGGGTCGGCTCTTCCGCAAGATCGACGAGTGCGCCACCGCTCGCGGCTCTGCGCGTCTCGGAGACTGGCTCCGTCAGTCGGACGGCATCGGTGCCGCCAGCCGCCGCCAGGCGGCGGTGAAGGAGCTGAGCTCTCGCCAGGGCGAGCTGGCGGCCTTGCAGGCGCAGCGTCAAGGAGCCGAGCACCGCGGGGAGCTGCGCCTCCTCGCCTGGCTCGAGACCGGCTCGGCTCCGCAGCTGCCCCATCCACTTGTCGGCCAGATTCTCAGCCTGCTGGCCCTTGTCGGGGCCTTCTCCCTGGTGTTCAATAAATTCCCCTGGTGGATTTCGGCCCTTCTCGTCACTCCTGCGATCCTTTACCACTCGCTTCATTCGTATTCATGCAAGGAGCTCGAGGACGCGCTGGGGGAGGCGAGCCCTGGATGCCTGCGGCGCCATGCCGGATTCTTCCGCTTCGCCGCAGGAGGATTCGAGGCGCCGCTCCTGCGTCAACTTGCCGGCGAGCTGGCTCCCGATTTGGCGGCGGAACTCACCGGGCTGGAGGACGAGATCCTCGCCTTCGCCGAGACCCGCCGCAACGCCGCTCTCGCCCTCGCCGAGCCGCTCCTCTTGCGCCGTCCGCAGCTCGCCGCCCGCATTGCCCGCCGCCATCGCCGCATCGGGGCCAGGCTCGGACCGGCTCTTGCAGCCAGTGCCGATCTCGACGCACTCGCCGCCTTGGCCGTCTTCGCTTGGGAGAATCCCGAGTTCTGCTGGCCGGAATTCGTCGCCGAGGACCGGTTCGCCGCGGAGGGTCTGGCACACCCGCTTCTTCACCGCGACAGCCGCGTCGCCAACGATCTGCTGCTCGACTCCAGCTGCCGGCTGATCCTCATCTCCGGTTCGAACATGGCCGGCAAATCCACCTTCTTGCGGAGCGTCGGCGTCAACGCCGCTCTCGCCCTTGCCGGAGCGCCGGTCTGCGCCCGCAGCTTCTCGCTTCCGGACCTGCAGGTCAGCTGCTGCTTCTCCAGCGGCGATTCGCTTGACCAGGGTTTATCGCGCTTCGCCGCCGAGGTGCGACGTCTCGCCCAGGTGCGGGAACAGGCGCTTGCCGGCGCACGCTGCCACCTGGTCCTTCTCGATGAGATCCTTTCCGGGACCAACTCGCGCGACCGCGTCGATGGCGCCGGCGCCTATCTAGCCGACCTCTTCGACGGCCGCTGCCTCGGCCTGGTCACCACTCACGACCTCGCCTTATGTCCGGTGACCGAGAAGATCCGTGGAGGAGCCCGGAACTGCCATTTCGCCGACACCTTGGTCGACGGCAAGATGAGTTTCGACTACCGCATCCGACCCGGCGTCGCCGGCGCCGGCAACGCCCTCGCCGTGATGCGCAGCTTCGGCCTCGACGTCCCCAGCCGCTGAGATCTTCATTCGGCAATTCGGCAAGCAAATTGGCAAGCGCAAATGGCGAAGCGCCCTATCTTGCCTGGCCTAATCACCAGCCTCCGAGACGACGATGAAGAAGACCTATTCCCTGATCAATGCCAAGATCGCACGCCCGCGGATGATCGATGCGATCAAATACGAAGCCAAGAAGTATCTGAAGCGTTCGCGCAACAAGGTCCTGCCGGAGGGCACGGATTTCTGGGATTTCGACTGCCGCTTCGGCCGTGCCGAAGGAGATTGCGAAGCGATCCACGTCAGCGCGATCAACAAGGCCATTGACGCCGCTGAGGCGGGCGGGGTCGACGGCTTTTATCTCGAGATCATCCCGCGCGCGGCGGCGCGCACCAAGAAGCGGGTGGAGGGTGAGTCGGGCGATTGAGGGAGGTCCTCTGACCGGCGCACGTCCTCGGCAATCTGCGATGCACCATGTTGGTGTTGGAATCTGGAAGCGAAGAGAAAGGGAGACGAAGTCCATGCGGCTGGCCGTGACTCCCTCGGCGCACTTGCGTCTCGCAAGGGCGGCAAAAATTCCGCATCCGCCGCATCCGCATGGGAGCTTCCGGCTTATCTTAGTCGGCATGGGAGGGATTGCCGATGAACACTCTTCTGTTGCGGGAAGTGTCGCCCCGAGATGGTCTCCAGGCCGAGCCGGCCTTGCTTGATGTCGACAGCCGTGTGCGCTTCTGTCTCGAGCTCCTTGAGGCTGGCTGCCGCTTCATCGAAGTCGGCTCCTTCGTCCGCGCCGAGCGCGTGCCTGCGATGGCCGGCAGCGCCGAGGTCTATGTGCGGGTCCGTGAAGCGGCGGACCTGGAGGTGACGGTGAGCGCTCTGGTGCCGAACAGCCGGGGTCTGGTCGAGGCCAGGGCGGCGGGAGTGAGGCATGTGGCGCTGGTGGCGGCATTAAGCGATCCTCTCGCCCGGGCCAATCTCGGACGGGACGCCGAGGCCAGTCTGAGCGAAGCCTTGCGGCTGGCCTCGGAATGTCTCGAGGGAGGGCTTGCCTGCCGTCTGTATATGAGCGCGTCCTTTCATTGTCCCTTCCTAGGCGAAGTGCCGGTCGCACCCTTGGAGCAGGCTTTGAGGCGGGCCGCGGCTTACCCCGGGCTTGAGCTGGTGATTTCCGACACCACCGGGCGAGCCTCGCCGGCGGAAGTGAGGCGGCGCCTCCGGATGGCTCTGGATATCGTGCCTCCGGAGCGGCTGGCTTGCCATTTTCACGACACCTGGGGGCTGGGGCTGGCGAACGCCTGGGAGGCGATGCAGCTGGGGATCGAGAGACTTGACGCCGCCGCTGGCGGGTTGGGGGGCTGTCCCTATGCTCCAGGCGCCGGGGGCAACCTGGCCAGCGAAGACCTCCTCTCGCTTGCACGGGCATTGCGTTGGTCGCATGAGCTCAAACCGGAAAAGCTTGCCGCTGCGGCGACCCGGATCTGCCGGCAGCTAGGGCATCCGCCGCGAAGCCGCTCCGCCGCCGCCTGGCTGGCCGCCACATCGCTTGATACTTAATTGATCCTAAAAGCCGCAGTTGAAAGGTTGGAAGGTTCAAAGGTTGAAAGGATCAGCTACAGCAGCAAGAGGTTATGGTGTTCGAGGGCGCTCGGCAACTCTTCCGGCTGGCAGTCGCGCAGGTCGAGCTATAATCGTCATTTGTCGCTGTTGTTCATGTATTTGCCTTTCAATCTTCCAACCTTTCAACCCGGTTCCATTCCACTGCTGCGGAATTTATTCGACCTGTGTTACTCCGATTCAAGCTCAATTGAACCGCAGAAGACGCAGAAGGATGAATGGGCGACTGAGCACTCGGCGCGCTGACACGGCAAAACTCTGTTCTTTGTGTCTTTTGTGGCCGAGCTCAAATGGAGTGACACAGGTCGAATTTATTTAGGTTCATTCACCTGCCAGGCGCCATCGCGGTAGACCTCCTGCCCGTCGAGGAGGACCGATTCTGTCACGGCGAAGACGTCGACATGGTGCCGGCTGCGATCGCGGTCGATCTGGGGCTTGTTGTAACCATGTTTTGCGCCGAGAGAGAGATGGATGCCGCACATCCTTTCGTAAGTGCCGACGTCCTTGACTCCGCGCTCGCGGGTGAAGGCCCGGTTGAGCCCGAAGCCGAGTTCTCGCACCCAGACGACGCCGTCTTCATCGGCGCGGATCCTTTCCAGGACCAGGTCGAAGGCCGGGGTGGAGTCATGGGCTGCGGCGACTCTGCCTTTCACGATCTCAAGAGTGATCGGCCGGTCCGGGCGATTGACCAGGTATTCGCGGTCGCCGAAGGCGAAGATCCGGATCCTTCCATGCACCGCTTCTAGTTCGCGGGCTTCCGTGAAGACTTCGCCGATGGGGAACTGGCCCCCGATGTTTTTCATTTCGCGATAGTCGCCGACGTTGAGTTTCGCCGTTTCGAAGGGGGAATCGAAGATCAGCGAGGCGCCGCCGCTTTCGACCAGGCCGCTGCGTGCCGTGTCGATGCGGCTCTTGAGGGCCTGGCCGACGCCGCGGAAATAGAGCGGATCGTAGGCGAGGGAGTCGACATAGGCCTCGAGCTCTTCAGGTTCCATGCGGCCGAGATGAGGATGTTCGATCACCATCAGGCCACGCCTGAACAGTTCGAGGCGGAGGCGGAAGGCGTCGAGACGGAAGCTGCCGCTCTGCACCAAGACGACCAGGGCGCGGGAGTCGAGCCGGCCGATGGCCTCCCTGACCGCTTCGGGAGTGCTGGCGTCGAAGTCGATCGCCCGGCCGCCCTTCAGGCAATTGCGGTAGGCGCCGGCGAGCAGCCGCGCCAGAGGACAGCGCTGATCGTAGACGAGGAGGGCGGCAGACTCTGCTGCATGGCCGAAGGCATGCTCGAGAATGTCGCGGATATGGATCTCGGCGCGGTCCGCCAGACTGAGTGAGATGAGGGGCATGTGAAGGTCTCGGTGGATGATGACGCCCACTATAGGCAGTCCGCTCCGTAAGAAAAGATCGGGCCGCTTTCCGTGGAGGAAAGCGGCCCTGAAACTTTGGCTACCCGACCTGGACTCGAACCAAGAAAGACAGAATCAAAATCTGTAGTGTTACCATTACACTATCGGGTAAGCGGTGAAGACTATATCGCTGTCTCAGCGATCGTCAAATGGTTCACGCGGGATTTTTTCGATTTTTTTTGTTGGCCTCGGACTGGAGATGGGATTTGTCGGATGTGGGGACAATTTCGTCGAAGGGCCCGTCGTTGATGGGGCAGCGAGCGTCATCAGCGTACAATTTCCAGGAGGTTTTCATGCACCGGCGGAATTTCATTGGCGGCGGCGCCGCCACTCTTGCGATGCTGCTCAGCGCGGGCAGAGTCCATGCGGGCGGATTGAGCGGGGCTCGCAAGATCAAGCATTTCCTTTTCGTCAATCTGCAGGGCGGGCCTTCGCAGATGGAGACCTGGGATCCGAAGCCGGGCAACACCAATGGTGGTCCGACCAAGGCGGTCAAAACCAAGGTTCCGGGGATGCTTTTCGCGCAGGGCTTGGAGCCGATGGCGGAATTCAGCGACAACATCGCGGTTGTCCGCACGGTGTCGCGCATCGGCGAACATGAGTTGGGGCAGTATTTCATCAGCACAGGTGGATTCGCTCCCAATCCCGTTCTGCAGCATCCGGGCTTGTGTTCGACGGTCGGCTGGGGGCTGCATGATCCTGAAAGCGACCTTCCTCCGGTGGTGTCGATCGGCAAGGGCCGCAGCGCCGGGTTCCTCGGCAACGCCTTCGATCCCTATGCAGCGGGAGAGAAGCTCGAGGTGGCGGCGAAGTGGCGTCAGCCGCTGGAGCAGGCGGACCAGATGAGGGACGAATATTATGCCGTCTCGCCGATCGCCGCCGCCAACGACTTCCAGGAGGAGGTCAAGCATCAGTCCCGCTCCTCGCGGCTGACTCTGGGGATCTCCAACAAGGCCTTCGATATTTCGCTTGAATCGAGCAAGACTCGCGATCTCTACGGCAATGGTTTTGGCGGTTCCTGCCTGTTGGCGCGCCGTCTTTTCATGGCGGGAGTCCCTTCGGTTCATGTCACGCTCGGCGGCTGGGATACCCACCAGAACAATTTCGACGCCACCACCCGTCTCGGCGGCACCCTGTCGAAAGGTCTCAGTGCCTTGATCGGCGAACTGAAGGCGATGGAGATCTTCGATCAGACTTTGATCCTGGTAGGCGGCGAGATGGGGCGGACGCCTAAAATCAACAACAACGAAGGGCGGGACCACTACCCCGGTAACAACACCTTCGCGGTCATCGGCGGTGCCGTCAAGGGCCAGAACATCGGCACCAGCTCCGCCGATGGCAGCAGCGTCGATGGCGGCGCGTCGATGCCGCAGCTGTCTTATTCCATCCTCGATCTGATGGGGCTGAAGCCATTGGGCTTCTTCAATGACAGCGTCTCCGGGCGGCCTCAGCGCTATTGTCCAGGCGACAATCCCTTGCCTCGCAGCTTGACCTGAGTCCATGCGGACCGGTTTCCTCCCGATTCTGGCAGCGCTCCTGTTCGTCCTCTCCTGCGGCTCCCGTCAGGAGTCGAGGCACGAGCCTTCCCTCGTATACGTCAGCGGCGGATCTGGCAGGATCCAGGCGTATTTCTACGATCAGGAGAGGGGGCTTCTTGAGCTTGCCAGTGAGTCCGACGGAGGCGCCAATCCCTCTTATCTGGCCTTCTCATCTGACGGCCGTTGGCTCTATGCCGTCAACAGCGGCGTCGGCGAGGGGCGTGTGCTCAGTTTCCGAGTCGATCGGAAGGATGGCGCCTTGACTCGCGTATCCGGAGTTCCCAGCGGCGGCAAGGGGCCTTGCCATCTCAGCGTCCATCCTGGCGGCCGCTGGCTCTATGTCGCTCATTACGGCAGCGGCCACGTCTCGGTCTTGCCTTTGGGGCCGGATGGCTCACTGGGGCCGCCTCGGGAGTCTCACGTTGCCGGCGTCAAAGCTCATATGGCGATCACCGACCCGGAGGGGCGTCATCTCCTCGTGCCGACTCTGGGACTTGACCAGGTTCAGGTTTACAGGATCG
>JBDKFG010000050.1:0-36461 GCA_039798785.1 Verrucomicrobiota bacterium
AGACCTTGAGCGTCGTCGACTCTCTCGCCGATCTCGATGGCCTCGGCAGCATCACCTACACCTGGAAAGAGGGCTCCAACGTCCTCGGCAGCGGCTCGACTCTGCTCCTCACCCAGGCCCATGTCGGCAAGGCGATCACCGTCACCGCCGCCTACACCGACGGCTTCGGCGCGGCGGAATCGGTGACTTCCGCGGCGACGAGCAGCGTCGCCAACATCAACGACGCTCCGACTGGAAGCCTGCACATCTCGGGCAGCGCCACTCAAGGCCAGACCTTGAGCGTTGTCGACTCTCTCGCCGATCTCGATGGCCTTGGCAGTATCACCTACACATGGAAAGAGGGCTCGAATGTCCTCGGCAGCGGCTCCAGTCTCGTTCTCACTCAATCTCACGTCGGCAAGGCGATCACCGTCACCGCCGCCTACACCGACGGCTTCGGCGCGGCAGAATCGGTGACTTCCGCGGCGACGAGCAGCGTTGCGAACATCAACGACGCGCCCACGGGAAGCCTCAGTATTTCGGGCAGCGCGACGCAAGGACAGACTCTGACAGTCTCGAACAGCCTCGCCGACCTCGATGGCCTCGGCAGCATCACCTACACCTGGAAAGAGGGCGCCAACGTCCTCGGCAGCGGCTCGAGTCTCGTCCTCACGCAAGCCCATGTCGGCAAGGCGATCACCGTCACCGCCGCCTACACCGACGGCTTTGGCGCGGCGGAATCGGTCACTTCCGCAGCGACGGCCAGCGTCGCGAATATCAACGACGTCCCCACGGGGAGCGTCAACATCTCGGGTGTGACCACCGAGGGAGAGACTCTCACCGCCTCGCACACTCTTGGCGACTTGGATGGACTGGGAGCGATCAGCTACACTTGGAAAGACCAGCTCAACAACATTCTCGGCACCGGCAGCAGCCTGCTGCTGACCGAGGCTCACATCGGAAAAAACATCAGTGTCACCGCCTCCTACACCGATGGCTTCGGCGCCTCGGAGACCCGCAGCTCAAGCGCCAGCGCAGCCATCGCGGACGACGGCAACACCCCGCCTAGCGGCAGCGTCACCTTCAGCGCTTCGGGAGTCAGCCAGACCTTCACCCAGAACAACGACCTCATTGTTCCCGACGGCGGCGCCTCGGTCACCTCATCCCTCGTCATTTCCGAGACCGGCACGCTTAGCGACGTCAACGTCCGGCTAAACATCATCCACTCCTGGGTCTCAGACCTGAATCTCTACCTGATCCATCCCGACGGCACCCGCATCGAACTCAGCTCGGCTCAGGGCGGCGGCGATCAGAACTACACCAACACAACCTTCGACCAGCAGGCGCTCAGCTCGATCACGACCGCCGCGGCACCTTTCACCGGCACCTTCCGGCCGCAAGGCAACCTCAGCAACCTCAACGGCAAGGCGATCAACGGCACCTGGAAACTCGAACTCACCGACACCGCTCCCGGCGACGACGGCTACCTCGACTCCTGGAGTCTCATCGCCAGCTACTCCGGCTCCACCCTCTACGAAGGCCAGACCCTGAGCGCCGCCAACACCCTGGCCGACGTCGATGGCCTCGGCACCATCACCTATACCTGGAAGGACGGCGCCGGGGCTACCCTCGGCAGCGGCTCGACCCTGAACTTGACATCCGCCCACGTCGGCAAGACCGTCGCCGTCACCGCATCCTACACCGACGGCCTCGGCCGCCTCGAATCCAAAACTTCCAGCCCCAGCGGAGTCATCTATTATCTTGATGGCGCCCCAGCCATCACCGCCAAAACCCTGGTGGTCAGCGAAGGCTCGACGACCCTGGTCACCTCGTCGATGATCGAAGCGGTCGATACCTCGACCACTTCGATCAGCTTCACCGTCTCCGCAGTCACCGGCGGCAGCTTCCAGCTCCTCGGCAGCAGCTGGGCCAACGCCTCGACTTTCACCCGCGCCCACATCGCCGCCGGCAAGGTCCGCTTCGTCGCCGACGGCGGAAGCTCTGCCCCGACCTTCAACATCCTCGCCTCCGACGGCTCACGCTCCTCGCCCGTCCTCGCTGGCAGCAGTCTCTTCACCGGAATCAACGACGCGCCCGTCCTCCTCCGCAACGGCTTCGACGTCACCAAAGGGATCCCCGCCGTCCTCGATGCCAACATGCTCGGCGCGAGCGACGAAGACGACGGCGCCGCCGAGCTCGTCTACACCGTTTCCGATCTCGCCCACGGCAACTTCGAAAAATTCTCCGGCAGCTGGAGCGCCGCCACCAGCTTCACCCAGGCCGATGTCAATGCCGGACATGTCCGCTTCATCCACGACGGCAGCCTCGACGCGCCGGCCTACTCGGTCAGCGTCAGCGACGGCGAATTCTCCCTCGCCCCAGTCGCCGGCAGCATCAACTTCAGCGCCACCGACACCCCCCCCACCGTCACCCTCGGCACCCTGGTGATCGAAGAGCGTGAAAGCCAACTCGTGACCAGCAGCCTGATCAACGCCAGCGACGACGGCGCCGGCGCCGCGGGCATCACCTTCACCGTCAGCAACCTCAGCCACGCCCAATTCGAGAAGTTCGCCGGCACCTGGGGCACGGTGACCAGCTTCACCAAGCAGGATGTCCTCGACGGCAAGATCCGCATCGTCCTCGACGGCAGCGACGACGCGCCCGCCTACTCGATCAGCGCCTCCGACGCCCTCGCCAGCTCCGCCGTCGTCAACGCCAACATCAACTTCACCGCCACCAACGATTCGCCACTCCTGCTCAGCTCCAAGCCCCTGATTCTCAATGCCTCCACCCACCGCCTCGATCTCAGCACCGCCCTGCTGAACGCCTCGGACCTCGATGCCGGCGATTCGGCCGCCCATCTCGTCTACACCTGGAGCGATCTGGATCCCAGCCTCTCCTTCCAGATCGACAGCCTCGCCGTCACCAGCTTCACCCAGGCGGATCTCGCAGCCGGAAGGGTCAGCCTCGTGCGCAGCACCGGCGCGGACACCGGTGTCACCTCCGACACCCTGGTCCTGACCGTCACCGATCTCGCCGGCGCCACTGCCAAGGCGCAAGTGGCGATCTATGACGACGCCATGCTCAATCGCGGCAAGTGGACCGACAACAGCCTGAGCTACTGCTTCCTCAGCTCGCTGCCCGCTTATTACCTCGCCGGAGACGCGCCTGTCGACAACGGCGGCTTCACCGCCCTCACCGAAAGCCAGAAAAACGCAGTGCGCAGCATCCTCGCGATGATCTCCGACTTCACCAACCTGACTTTCAACGAAAACACCGCCGACAGCAGCGGCGCCGCTTCACAGCTGAGCTTCGCCGCCTGCAATCCCGAGCCCGACGCCAGCGTCTTCGCCTACCTTCCCTCGGGCGATCTGGCCAACAGCCGACACGGGGATTTCTGGTTCGACCGCAACGACACCCAAGCCCTCACCCCGGGCAACTATTCCTTCACCAGCTTCCTCCGTGGCATCGGCCTGGCCCTCGGCCTCAGCCACCCCTACGACGACGGCCTCACCTACGTCCCGGATCCCGCCGACGACCCCGCCCGCGGCGACTGGGCCGGAACCGACCAGGCCAGCACTGTGATGAGCTACAACAGCCATCCCAGCATCAGCTTCTCGACCTACGCCCAAAGCTACCTGATTCAGGACATCGCCTCGCTGCAACAGAGCTACGGATCCAACAGCAGCACCAACAGCGGCGACACCAGCTACTCCTTTGCCCAGTTCGACGGCAAGATTCTCAGCTTCTGGGACGCCGGCGGCACCGACCTCTTCGACTTCTCCGCCGCCACCTACGGAGTCAAAATCGACCTCCGACCCGGCCATGCCAACGACCTCTATGATCTCTCCGCCGGCGGCGGCGGCAATCTCTTCATCCCCTTCGGCGTCAACATCGAGAACGCCAAGGGAGGCTCCTTCTCCGACCTGATCACCGGCAACGACGGCGCCAACGTCCTCAGCGGCATGGGCGGCAACGACACCTTGATCTCCGCTGGCGGCGCCGACACCCTCAACGGCGGCGACGGCGACGACCTTCTCGTCTCCACCGCCGGATTCCTGGCGATCGACGGCGGCGCCGGAACCGACACCTTCCGTCTCCTCGGGGCCCGCCTCGACTTCACCGAGATCGCCGCCAACGCCCTCACCGGCGTCGAAATCATCGACCTCGAAACCGAGCTCTCGGCGCAAGTCCTGCGACTCAAGGCAGCTGACATCCTCGAGATCGCCGGCGGCGCCGGCGGCAGCTCAGCCCTGCGCATCCTGGGAGGCAGCAACGACCAGGTCGATCTCGATCTCGAAAGCTCGGGATACCTGCAAGGCGAGGCCATCACGGTCGATTCAGTCAACTTCGATCTCTGGCACAGCGCCCAGGCCAGCACCGCTGAGATCCTTGTCCAGCAGGGAATTGCCGTAGTCTAGGAACGCCTCACGGCGCGGCCAGCCACTGATCGAAGAACTCGCGGGCGATCGGGCCGCAGGTGCCGCCGCCGCCCTTCTTGCCGTCTTCGACCAGGATGGTGCAGGCCCAGCGCGGCGCCTCCGCCGGGGCGTAACAGGTGAACCAGGTGTTTTCGTGGAGGATCTGGTTCCTGGCGTTGGTCACCTGGGCGGTGCCGGTCTTGCCGGCGATGCGGACGCCGTTGCCGCGCGCTGCCTTGGCGGTGCCGCGGTCGCCGCTGACCACCAGCTCCATCGCACGATGCAATTCGCGGATCGCCGCCGCCGAAACCGGCAGCTCATGCAGGACGCTGGGCTGATAACGGGCGATCATCCGCCGCGACAGGGAATCGCGGGTCTCCTGGATGACATGCGGCGTCATCAACCTGCCGCCGTTGGCGATCGCGGCGGTGTAGGTGCAAACCTGCAAGGGCGAGACGGTGACCGGCCCCTGGCCGATGCCGGCGTAGGCGTAGTCCCCGGGCTTGGCATCCAGCTCGGGAATGATGCCGGATTTGCTCAGCTTGACGCTCTCCGCTCCCGGCAGGGCGGCATAATCAGGAATCCGGCCCAGCCCGGCCTCGAGCATCATCGGCTGCAGTCTCTCCATCTTCAGGTTCAGCGCCTGCTGGATGAAATATCCGTTGCACGAAACCTCGATCGCATGGGCCAGATCGACCGGCCCGTGGACGCCGCCATGGGCGCATTTCACCTTGGCATTGCCGAAGTTGTAGGCGCCGTCGCACAGGTAGGTGGCCTGCGGATTGAAGCGGGGATCAGTGAAGGCGGCGAGGGCGATGACCGGCTTGATCACCGATCCGGGAGCATAGCCGGAATAGACGCAACGATTGCGCGTCGGGAAGGCCTGCTGGCGGTAATCCACCCCCTCGACCGCCTCCGTCATCTGCCGGTAGTAAGTGCCGAAGTTCATCTGTTGCGGATCGTAGCTCGGAGTGGACACCATGGCGAGGATGGCACCGCTGTAGCAATCCATCAGGACGAAGGCGCCGCGCTGCTTGCCGAGAAGCTTGGCGGCGATCTTCTGAGCCCGCGAGTCGATGGTCAGAACCACCGTCTGGCCATTTTCAGGGGGATCGATCTGCGGCGTCTGGCCGCGCTGCTCGAACCCGGAGACGTTGATCATCGCGGTGCGGCGGCCGGGACTGCCGGCAAGGGTCCGGTCGAGCGACCGCTCGAGGCCGGTGACGCCGGTCAGCTCGGGAAAGGTGTAGTTCGAATTGCTGCCCCCCCCCTCCTCTCCCGTCCTCTTGAAATGGGTATAGCCGACGAGATGGCTGCTGCACTCCCCTAGCGGCCAGGTCCGCTTCGGTGTCGTCAGAATCTGAGTTCCCGGCACCGCTGGCATGGCGCCAGGATCACCCCGCAACCAGGGGCTGAGATCGCCGGGCTTGAACGCCTGCGCCGGCATCATCTGCGACACCACCGCCAGCTCCGCCTGATTCAGATCGCTGAGCGCCAGGAAGGGAATCGCAGGCTTCTGGTTGAGATGCTGGTAGACTTGCTCCGCCAGCGCCGGCTCCGGACTGCGCCCGATGAGGACAGCAAGGCGGTTGGCGATGGCGGCGACCGCGGTAGCCGTCGTGCGATAGCCGTTCTGGGGACTCAGCCACAAGGTGCGGCCGAAGTCGAGATAGACTTCCCCCTCCTCGAAGACCAGATACTCGGGCAAGGCCCCCTGCCGCATCACCAGCTTGCGCATCCCGGCCGAGACCTTGTCGAAAACCTTGACGCGCCTAGGATCCAGCGGCGCACAAGCGGCGCGCGCCGCCACCTGGGTGAAATGCCCGTCCTTGAGGAGATCCTCACTCCTCGGATTCGCCCTCTCGAGCTTCTTGTAGAGACTGATCACCGGAGCCTTCAGCCTCTGGATCTCGGCCCCCACTTCGTCGCGGCTGACCAGGCAGGGACGGCGCAGACGCT
The DNA here is from genome assembly GCA_039798785.1 of Verrucomicrobiota bacterium. GTDB lineage: Bacteria > Verrucomicrobiota > Lentisphaeria > Lentisphaerales > Lentisphaeraceae > CAMCSH01. Next base: position 6,360 of record JBDKFG010000050.1, read on the forward strand.
GAGCCATCGTCTCCAGCTCGCTGTTGAGGTTCTCCGTCGTCCGGGCGCTCAGCCCAAGCGGCCGCTGGCGGAATTCCTGGAGCAGGAAGACCAGGTCGCGCTGCGCCTCGTTGTCGGCCAGGGCGACGCCATCGGCAGAAAGAATGCGGCCGCGAACCGCCGGGATCTCCAGGGAAAGCATGGTCTTGGCCCGCATGTAGTCATTGCTCTTCTCCCGCTCCTCCACCTGGAGCTGCCAGAGACGGAAGAGCAACAAGGAAAAAAGCACCATGCCGGCGACCAGAAAGGACGCCAGCCGTCCGGACAGACCTCGATTGAGGACGTCAGACACGATCCGCCCCCCTGCACTCGTCCCTCACTTTCTCCATAGGCTCGCCGCCTCCATGCTTTGCGAGCCCAAGATTCCCTCATTCGCCGCCTGCACAAGTGCCCAGGCCGACAAAGACAGGTCAGACGGAATTCCATCCTCGCCGTCACGCTGAAGCCGGACGAAATTTCACGGCCTGTGTCACACCGATTCTGATGGACGCGGACTCCACGTGAAGGCGCGAAGGATTTTGGGCAGCGATCTCAACCTCTCCACGGCTAAAGATGCCTCACAAGTCATGCAGCCCCCAAAACTCCAAATTTGGAGGGTGGAATTTTATGTCATTGCCGCAGGGATCGTCGCGGAACCCCTTTCCCAGTGCATCCGAGAGTGTAGTTTAGGGGCGCAAATTCAAGGAAACACCCCACCGTGATGATCAAATTCAACTGCCCCTCCTGCGGTGCAGAACTGATGGCCGAAGGCAAAGACCGCGGCCACGAGACCAGCTGCGAAGACTGCGGTGCCGACACCCTCGTCCCCCTCCAGGGCGCTCTCGAGGTCGGCAACATCATCGACGACCACATGATCCTCAGCGAAATCGGGCGGGGCTCGATGGGCAAGGTCTTCCTCGCACAGCACCTCCTGATGGGACGCAACGTCGCCCTGAAAACCATCAGCCCGCACCTCCGCGGCGACAATGATTCGGTGCAAAGCTTCATCCGCGAACTGCAGACTGCGGCCCGCCTCCAACACCCCAACATCGTCACCGTCTTCAACGCCGGCTTCCGCGACCAGGTCTACTACATCACCATGCAGTTCATCGACGGCAAGGACCTGAACCAGGTCATCGCCGAGAAAGGTCCCCTGACTGAGAAGGAGACCCTCCGTGTCGCCAAGGCGGTCGCCGACGCCCTCAGCTACGCCTGGCGCGAACACCGCATGATCCACCGCGACATCAAGCCCGAGAACGTCCGCCGCAACACCCGCGGCGAATATGTGGTTATGGATTTCGGCCTGGCCTGCGCCCAGGACGAGACCAAGGCCGATCAGGGCATGATCATCGGCAGCCCAGACTTCATCAGCCCGGAGCAGGCCCTTGGCTCCGCCGCCATCGACTTCCGTGCAGACATGTACTCGCTCGGCGTCACCCTGCTCTATGTCCTCAGCGGCCGCCGCCCCTTCAAAGGCGAGCCGATGGAAGTGGTCCGCAAACACCTCGATGAAGACCTACCCAAGATCAACGACCTCAACCCCGGGGTCAAGATCCACGACGGCACTCAGGAACTGATCGACCGGATGACGGCGAAACAGCCCTCCGACCGCTTCGAATCCTGGGATGCGATGCTGAAAGCCGTCGACGACCTGTCCGAAATCTGGAACACCAACACCCTCCGCGGCCTGAAAATCGCCGAGATGGCGCAGTTGCAGCAGATGCAGCGCGAAGCCGCCCGGATGCCGGAGAACCCCCCCGCGCGAGCCCAGACCAAGATCAAGGCTCAGGTCGTCAGTCACGGCAAGAAAGGAGCTCGCCGCAAGAGCGGCCGCCCGGTGCAGACCTCCGGCGGCAACGGCACCCTCCTCATCCTCCTCCTCGTCGCCGGCATCTTCGTCACCGTGCTTCTCGTCTTCCTCACCCAGTAAGGGCGCGTCTCAGCGCAAGCTCACCAACAGTGCCTGAAGCAGCCCGATCAGACCGCCGAGAACGCCGCCGAGAATGGTGATCATGCGGAACTGTTCCCGCGAAAAGCCGAGCACCATCTCCTCCAACTCGGAGATCTCCATAGCGTTGATTCTCTCCTCGATGCGGCGGCGGATGTCGAAACCCGCCGGTCCGAGAGCCTGAGCCGCCGCCTCCGCCAAGCCTTCCTGTAACATCGCCGCAGCACGCGGAATCACCGGCTCGAGCAGCGTCGGCAACTCCCCCAGGAGACGATCAAGAAACTCGTCGCCCGCACCGCTCCCTATCCGCAGCTCCAGCTCCGAGCCGAGTTGCTTCATCGCATCGCCGACCAATGGGGCCGCCTTGACTTTTAAAGGCGCTGCAAACATCGCCGCCATCGGACCAAAATCCGCAAGGGCCCGGTCGATCAGTTTCGCCGCCATCTGCGGCGCCAGATCCGCAGCCGCCCGCTCCAGCAGCCCAGGCGCCGCCGCCGCCAGACGCTTACGCAAGCCTGCCTTCATCTCATCCCGACAAGCCCCGTCAAGCAAATCCCCCGTAGCCAAAGCCTGCCGCAGCCGAGCTTCCAAGGAAGCCCTCAGTCCAGGCGAATTCAAGGCACGGCAGATCTCCTCCCCGGACAGAAGCCTGCCTTCAAAACTGCTGGCGATGTTGCGCGCAATGTCGCCTCGCCTCGCCGGAATCACCCCGGGAGTGAAAGGCAGGCGGAAGCCGAAGATCAACAGCGGCCGGTAAGGACGGAACAGCATCCGCAAAGCCAACTCGTTGGTGAAGGCGCCAATCGCGGCACCCACCGCCGGCATGATGAGAAAATCCCAGTTCATAATCGGGGCTGATCGGGGTTAGAAGTTTGAAATGAGGGGGAATCCGCAATTGTTAAGAGCTCTGATACTCTTTCGCGAGTCGCACGTAATTGGCTGCCGACTTGACGATCATCTCGTGCTCTTCGAGCTTCAAAGGCCGGACCTTGCGCGCCGGCGAGCCGACATAGAGGAAGCCGCTTTCCAGTCGCATCCCCGGCGGCACCAGCGCACCGCCTCCCACCATGACGCGAGTTTCGACCACCGCGCCGTCCATGACAATCGCGCCCATGCCGATGAAACACTCGTCCTCCAGGATGCAGCCGTGCAACATCGCCTTGTGACCGACCGTGACCCGCGCCCCGATCAACAGGGGGAAACCCTCGGGATGCCGCTCGGAACGACGGGTGACATGCAGGATGCTGCCGTCCTGGATGTTGCTCTCCTCGCCGATGCGGATGAAGTTGACGTCGCCGCGCGCCGCGACCAGCGGCCAGACGCTGGCGCGAGCGCCGATCTTGACGTCGCCGCAGATCACCGCGTCGGGGTCGACATAGGCCTCTTCGCCCAGTTCGGGAAAGGTCTTGAGGTAGGGACGCAGGGACATGGAAAAACCTCGTTCAGGATTTGAAGATCGACAGGATTTTTCCGCCTTTCAGGGCCTTGCGCAGCAAGGCCGGCGGCAGGGCGGAGGCGGTGTCGTGGATGGCGCAAAGCTGCTCCATCAGCTCGCTCAGCTCGAGCATCCGCTTCCTCGCCCCCGCGGCCTCCGGCGACTTCTCCTTCTCCGCCATCGCGACAAAGCCGCGCAAGGCCTTCAAGGTCGGCTCGATCTCGCGTTTGCGACGCTCGCGCAAGACCTGCAGGAAGACCTCCCAGGGATCCTTGTCGGCCGTGAACAGCTCCTTGCGGCGGCCCAGCGCGTTCGCCGGCTTCACCAAGCCCCAGTCGCGCAGCTCGCGCAGGCTGTTGCTGACGTTGCTGCGCGCCACTCCGAGGGTCGCGGCGATGCTGTCGGCGTCGAGCGCCTCGTCCCAGATCCACAGCAGCGCGTGGATCTGCGCCACGGTGCGGTTGACTCCCCATTGCGGCCCCATCTCGCCCCAATGCAGGATGTAGGCCTCCATCGAGGGGCTCAGGGCCACTTTCAAACTGTCGTCGTCGCTCATGATTTTCTCCGTTTGAGGTATTGATCTGAATTTTCAGTCGCGGCAGAAAAATGCAAGGGAGGCGGGGATGAGTCAACCTAGATAGATTCCATAAACTCGAGATCTCTGCACTCATTTGTGCCTGACTCCAAAGGAGTCTCAGAATTTAGCCCAGGGTTGAGCCGCATCGGCGACACCCTGGGTCTGAAGCAGTTATGAATTTTGACCCCAACGGGGTCGCGGAGTCTATGGATGCAGGTGTGGAATCTGGGATCAAACGCAGAAGAGAGCAGGAAAAAGTAGTCGCGGGCTCATGATTTCAGAACTTCCAGATTTTCGCTCCACATCCGAAAGTCATCACAAACCGTGTCCCGGATTTTCAAGTCATTCATATTTAGCCAGACTTTCCCCCACAAATACCAAGTCGTGCTACTGAGGACAAGACCTTGCCCGTTCTGCTCAACCGCGTACTGGAAGTTGCCGATCTTCCCATCGACGTCTTTGCGATAAAAAAGATGCTGGACAAACGCTTTCGCTTTTCGGAGATCGGTCTCGACGAAGCGCGAGAAAGACTCGTAGGCAAAGCATGAGAGAAAGAAACCTTTGCTGGTCAGGGTAAAATAGATCAAACAGGTTTTTTCAACGGCATTCCCTCTGTCGCAAATTACGAAGCGATCAATCACTTCGCCCTTCATCAACCACTTCTCCATCCAGAGATGATTCGTGTGATAGGCATCGGCTCTAGGCTCAAAAACCGCGGGATCATTGTTCCACATGGAGATCTCCTGGAGAAAGCAAGAGCCGGGCTTGCGGATCTCGCAAGCCCGGCGTTTGGACTCAGTGGAAGTGGTGGCCGTAGAACTGGTTCACCGCTTCCGCGACGATCGCGGATTTGTAGCGGTTCTCCTTGCCGAAGCGTTCGTCGAAGAAGGGGGTGAACTTCTCGAGGAAGAGCTTGCGGATCTCGGTCATGGTTTCCGAGTTGTAGGTGTGGTTGATGAATTTCGGGTGGGAGATGACGAAGAGCTGGTGGGGTATGTTGTGGCGGAAGGATTCGCCTTCGACGATGAATTCGGAGAGGCCGCGGAAGAGGGCTTCGATCGCCTCCATCCGGTCCTTGCCGCGGCCGACGACCTTGGCGAACATCGGGTCGAAGGAGGTGAGGGTGTTGCCGGCGTGGAGGTAGCCGTAGTGGCGGATCCGGTCGGTGCGCTCGGGCGGGATGTATTTGGTGACCTTCTTGCCGCCCATCGGACCGTAGTTGGGATCGTAGGGATCGAGGTTGGTGATCCGGGCTTCGATCGCATGGCCGCGGCATTCGACATCAGCTTGGTTCATTTCGACCGGGGCGCCGAAGGCGTGCATGATCTGGGAACGCAGGAGATCGACGCCCGTGATCGCGTTGGAGACCGGATGTTCGACCTGGATGCGGGTGTTCATCTCGAGGAAGTAGAGTTTCTGCGACTGCTCGTCGAAGATGCATTCGAGAGTGGACACCGAATCGAGTCCGCAGAGCTGAGCCAGCTTGGGTGCAGCGGCGATCATCTTCTGCAATTCAGCGGCGGCCGCAGGATCGTGCTGACGCAAACCTTCGGGAGTGAGCGATTCCTCGATCTCCTTCTGCGAAGAGCGCATCAGGGTGCACTCGCGGCCAAAGAAGACCAGCTCGCGGAAGAGCTGCAGCTCGTAGTGACGGGAGATCTCGATGTTGAGCTCCATGACGAAGTGCGAGCTCCAGCCGAGGGTGCGGGAGATTTCCTGCACCGCGGCGAATTTGCCGGGCAGATCGGCGGCGCCTTGGAAGATGATCTGGCCGCGTCCGCCGCCACCGGAGACGTTCTTGAGCCGGAAACGGCGCTCGGTGAGCTCGGGATTCTCGGTGATCATCTTCTTGTGCGCGGCCACCGCGTCTTCGAGAGTCTTGATGTCGCCGACACCCGGGACGCACTGCAGACCGGACTTGGTGGCGAGGTCTCGGGCGGAGTCCTTCGGCCCCATCAAGGCCTGGGTCTTGTGATTCGGGCCGATCCAGATGAAGCCTTCCTCGACCACTTGACGGGCGAACTCGGCGTCTTCGGAAAGCATGCCGTAGCCAGGGTGGACTCCGATGCGGAAATTGTCCTTGCCGAAGAGACGCTCGGCGTGTTTGCGGATGTTGCCAAAGGCGGTGAAGAGGATCGGCATGTCCATGTAGGGAGTCTTGGCGCGGCCGCCCTTGCGCTGCTCTTCAGAGAAGGAGTCGGGACCTATGCAGATGCGATATTCCGCCTGGTCGCAATAACCATATTGACCATCACCGGTGGTGTGCATGACGGCGGTGAAAACGTGCGGATGCATGATCTCTTTGGCGGCGCGCAGCGTGTCGTTGGCGATTTCGCCGCGGTTGCAGGAGATGACGAAGCAGGGCTTCTCCGGCTCCGGTATCGACTTGGTGATGTGGCGGCATTCGCTGTGAACGGTTTTCACGGACGGGGGCATGTCGAGTTTTCTCCTGATGGTCTAAGTCAGCTCGCAATCTAGCCCGGGGAAAGCCACTTTCCAACGCTTGCGTCGGGCGGACGGGCGGACTGGGCGGACTCAGGGGAGTCCCCATGGCCACTTTCTCCCCCCGCCCTAGATTTTCGCCCCTCTTCAGGCTTAGCGTGAGAGCGCACAACCCCTGGAGCCATCACGCGTATCCAAGACAAGCTTTTTTGACCTTCGCTCCTGCCGCTCGACCCCATGGGGGTCGCTGTGCGACCCGCTTGGGGTCGAGCGGCAGAATTCGGCAGCATCCAGACCGGAAGCGTCTTGAGTTGGCTTCTTGGTGTCGCTCATGGGCTTGCGTTTCAACCATTCAACCTCTCAACCTTATCAACTTTTGAACTGCGGTTTTTAGGATCAAGGCTGCTAGCAGAACGACGAACGACAAACAAAACAGCGCCAGGGGACTGGCGAGCCCCCAGGTGAGCACAGAAAAGCCGCGACCCGAAGGTCGCGGCTGAAAGTTCATCCGAAAAACGGAATTACTTCTTGGCCTTGGCTGCGACCTTGGCGGCTTTCTTTTCGACCTTGGCGGCCGGCTTGGCGGCTTTCTTTTCGACCTTGGCAGCCGGCTTGGCGGCTTTGCCAGCTTTTTCGGCCTTCTTAGCGGGTTTATCGGCCTTCTTCGCGGCCTTCTTCTCGGCCTTGACGGCTTTCTCGGCCTTCTTGGCGGCTTTTTTGCCGGACTTGGCGAAGTCAATGGTCTTGCCCTTGCGCACCGATTCGTCGGCGGCGAGGACGATCTTCAAGGAGTTGATCGCGTCTTCCATGTGCTTGGAGAGATCGACGTCCTTGACGATGGCGTCGAGGAAGTAGCGCTGTTCGCGTTCGCACAGGCCGTTGTGATCGGGCTCGTCGCCGGTGGAGATCCAGTCATCTTTCTTGATGAACTCGTTGTTCTTGTCCTGGGCGGCGTGGTGGACGCGGATCTGCTCGGTCTTGGTGTGGGCGTCGACGTTGTCGGACTGCGACTCGTCGGAGGCGTTCTGCGCGGTGATGGTGACGCAGCCCTTGGGGCCCCAGACGTCCTTGACGAAGAAGGCCTTGGTGGAGGCCATCGGGCCCCAACCGGCTTCGTACCAGCCGACCGAGCCGTCTTCAAAGCGGACCTGGAGCTGGCCGTAGTTGTACATCTTGGGGTCGATCTGCTCGGAAAGGCGGGCGCCGATGGCGGAGACGCTGACCGGGCGCGACTGGGTCATCAGGCACATCATGTCGACGTAGTGGACGCCGCAGTCGACGATGGGCGACATCGAGTTCATCAGGTTCTTGTGGGTGTCCCACATCTTGCCTTTCGACTGCTGGTTGAGGTTCATCCGCATGACCAGGGGCTTGCCGAGTTTCTGGGCTTCGCTGACGAAGCGGGTCCACGAGGGGTGGTGGCGGAGGATATAGCCGACGACCAGTTTCTTATTGGCCTTTTTGGCGGCGGCGACGACGCGCTCGCAGCCGGCGACGGTGGGGGCGACGGGCTTCTCGAGGAAGACGTGGGCGCCGGCTTTGAAGGCCTTGAGAGCGTATTCTTCGTGGGTGTCGGGATAGGTGCTGATGCAGACGGCGTCCGGCTTGGCGGTGGCGAGGGCGGCGTCGTAATCGTCAAAGAGCTGGTATTTGCCGCCGAGCTCTTTATTGAGGGCGACTTTCGATTCACCGCGGGCGACAAGGCCGCAGATGTCGAATTCTTTGATGTTGTGATAGGCGAGGGCGTGCGACTTGCCCATGTTGCCGCAGCCGACGACGAGAACGCGGATCTTCTTGGCCATGTGGAGTTCCTGAGCTTGGGTTGTGGAGGAGGGGAAAACGGACCAAAAGAGAATACCGCAGCTTAGGCAGAATCCCCCGGGGTCCAGAGGAAAATTCCGGGCTTGTGACGGGGGAGCTTTCTGCCCCCATCAAACCCCAGACCATCGGGCTGGGCTGTCCAAAACGCGCCTTCAGCGCAAGCAGCCCTGAATCTAGAATTCGCTCTGGCCTGGAAGGCCGCCTTTGATAGCCAGCCCGTCGAGCTGGGTGAGACGCGGCAAAAGCGCCAGCCCGCTATTTGAAGCAGCGGGCCGGCGGCGGAATCACTTCGGAAGTCTTAGTGCAGGACTTCGGGATCCTTGTTGGTCTCGTCCTTGGCGTCAGCAGTGTCTGCAGACTTATCCCAGAAGCCGATGAAGAAGACGACAGCGATGACCGCAGCCATGATGGCAGGAAGGATCCAGAAGGTCTTCCACTGGGCCATGGTTTCGGTAATCAGCTTGGGGTCGACGGCAGCCGGCAGGTCAACAGAGAACATCTGCTTGAGCTTGTCGAGGAAGGAGAGCTCAGTCGCGGGGCGGGCGGCGGCGATGGCTTTCGACAGGTCGCCGTGCTGAGTGACTGTTTCTCCGTACTTGCCAAAGGCGACTTTGAAGCCAATGAACATGCCGACACCCTGGGTGAGGAAGACGAGCAGGGACTGAGCCTGGCCACGGATCTCTTTCGGCGCAGTCTTATCGGTGTAGATGAAGCCGGTGACAAAGAAGAAGTCGTAGCAGATGCCATGGAGGGCGATGGCGAGGAAGAGCATCCAAGTGACCGATTCCGGCGCGCCCATGGCGAACAGGAGGTAGCGCAGAACCCAGGCGCCCATGCCGATGAGGATCATCCACTTGACGCCGAGCTTGCGGAAGAAGAAGGGAATGAGAAGCATGAAGACGATTTCCGACATCTGGCCGATGGTCATCGACGATGCCGCCTGAGTGAAGCCGCTGTCGGTCAGATAGTCAGGGGTGATGCCATAGTAGTAGGCAAGCGGGATGCAGATCAAGGTCGAGCAGATGGCGAAGACGGCGAAGGCGGGCTTCTTGAAGAGCGACAGAGCGTCGACCATGAAGATGGCGCGGGCGTTGATCGGCTGGCCTTTGGCGGGCGGCGGGGTGTGGGGCAGCATGAAACAGAAGAGGCCAAGGGCGATGGCGCTGATACCGGTAAGGAAGAAGATATTCAGGCTCTGAGTCCAGCCCATGAAGCCGTTGAAGAGGCCGGCGGCAATCCAACCGATGGTCCCCCAGACGCGGAGCTTGGGGAATTCCTGCTGGTCCTTGATGTTCGAGAAGGCGATGGTGTTGCCGAGTCCAAGGGTTGGCATGTAGCAAAGCATGTGCAGGAGGAAGAGATTTTCGATCATGCCGGCGTTGGCAACGGGATCCTTGGCGAGTCCTGGTATGGCGAGCATGGCGCCGCCGCCGATAAGGAAGAGAACGGCCATGACGATCTGCGAGGGGAAGAAGCGGTCGGCGATGATACCGAGGAAGAGCGGCGCGATCATCGCGGCGAGCGGGGCGCTGCCGTAGCCGGCGCCGATGCTGCCGCCAAGGCCGTTGGCACCAAGAGCCGGACCGAGCGCGGTGAACCAGGCACCCCAGGTGAAGAACTGAAGGAACATCATGATCGACAGCGGGATGACCGTCGACTTCGGCTTGGTGGAGCAGCAGCTTTCCATGGATACCTCAGAGGTTTGGGAGTTACAAAAATTCTGCAAGATTTTTTCAGGCAGATGGAGCTCGACTATACGGAGGCGGATGCAAATGTCAAACTGAAGGCGTCATCATGACACGGAGCAAGGAGAAAATCCACTCCAGACCTAGTCCCAATCAAACCAACTCCAGTCCCCATTCGAGTGGCCGGCATTCTCCTTAACCTTGGAAAAAAGATGCCAGCAGAACAGCGCGTACACCAAGAGGATGCCGCCCAACACCTTGATCATCAAGCCACCGAATAAGCCCAGAATCCCAAGCCCGACAAAACTGACACGCAGCCACTGGGGCCGATGATCAAAGCCATTGAGAATGACGGCCAGGATCAGGAAGACGGGAATCGCTGGATAGAAGCTCAACACGTCCGCCCATTTGACCAGCAAGCCAAACCAGGTCTCGGAATTCGATTGACCGGAGGCCCAATGCAGACACACATTGAGAGAGAAAATACCCAGAAAACCAAGGCAGCTCAGCAGCGCCAGCAGATTGAACAGAATACGCTTCGTCATCTCGATCCCCCGGATTCAATTGCGACTCTCAGGCTTCCCTCCCGGTTCGACGAGCGGGGGCGACTGTGGAAGGTCGGGGATGTCGATTCCAAATGGATCAAAGTACGCTCGGGAAAACTGACTATACCATTTGATCCCGGTCCTCCCGTCTTCATCCCTGATCAGCTCAAAATTCGGACACGGCCGGCCCAGACGCTGGTAGCGATCTCGCATCTCTTCCAAAATCGCCCGCAGCTCTTCCTTGGACACGGATTGCCGCCCCTTGAGCTTCGTCCTCAATTCCTCGCTGAAGTCGGAAATCGCCCACCCCGCCCGCCGCACCGAATTCCCGCCTTCCTGCCACATCGGCAGATGCAACTGAATCACGAGAAGGACCGAGGTGATCAAAAAGCCTAGGAAGACCGCCAAGGCGAAGCGATGGCGCTTGTGCCACAGCGGCAGATAGACGAAGGCGCCGAACATCATCAGGAGAAGGCCGCAGACCCAAGGGCCGATGCCGACATATTGGTTGATCCGGCCAGTGATCGCCGGGCCGAAAGACACCGCCATGTCCTCCTGCATGTCGGCGACACTGAGCTCGCCTTCGAGAGCGCTGAAATGACTGCCGGCGGGAACGAAGGAGCGCAAGGCGGGAGGAACTCTCTCCGCCTCGGCACTGGCGCTGCCAAGCAGCTTCAAACCTTCGACCTCCGCCGTCCCGGGCCCGGCGATGAAAAGCCGCAAGTTCAGCGGCCCGAGCGCCGCCGCTCCAGTGAGCCGCATCGGATAGATCGGCGACTCGACCGGGAAGCGGAAACACAGGGTCTTCGCGGCACTTTTCCCCGCGGCGACCCGGCTGAGACGACAGGTGGTGATGAACCACTTCTTCTCCAGCAGAACCGCCAGGACGGCGCGACACTTCTCCGGCACCTGGAAGCCGCGCGGCTCCATCCAAGCCATCAGATCCTTGAGATTGCGAGCTTCGAGGACCACGACCTCGACGCCATCAATCGTCTTGCGATCATGCACCAGGACGCCTTTCTCGGGATCCGTCGGATCACCCGCGCCGCCGAGCGCCGGCATCAACATCGCCGCGAAGACCATCAAGATCAAGGCCAAGACGATGATCTCAAAGCCGCCCAAGGACTTACCACGCTGACGGAAGACCATTCTACTCAGCAACAAGAGCAGCGGCAGGAGCAGGATGATGATACCTCCCCAGGGCGCCGGCAGCCAGGTCTTGGTGGCGCCGAGGAGCTGCGCCTGTTCCGCCATCAGACCGGCGGGGGCCGGACTCACTACAGTGCGAGACGGGGTCGGCACGATCCAGCAATAATCCCCCTCCCCTGCGGCCGCGACAAAACGGGTCTCGATCGCCAAGTGCTCGGTCTTGGTCTTGGCGTCCCAGGTGAGCACCGCCTGCTGATCCGGCATCGAGGGCATCGCCTCGACCTTGGGGATAACGCAGCCGTCAGCGCGGGCGAGAAGCTGGAAAGAAAAGATGAGAAGCAAACATAGCAGGCGGGTCATGGGGGAAATCCTTTAAAGTCGACCCGTGATTATACGCCCAAGGAAGGGGCAATTACAAGCGCCGTCTCATGCGAAGAACGCGAAGAGAGGACAAGGAAGCTGCAGTCAAACACCGCGGAATGAGTCCGCCTCGGGGTGAGGTAGAAATACTCTCAACCCCGGCGCTTGAGGAAATCGCGATTCTGTCCCGGCTCAAGTCGCAGTGCAGGACGTTCCTCGAGCTGCCTACGGAGATTCGCCACGGCACTCTCCAAAGCTTGCCGCAAAGCCCCTTTCCGGAAAGCGAATTTGCGCCTCTGATCAAGATCGCGCCACTCCACGACATCACCCACATGCCTCACCTTGACCCCCTTCCACATGCCACCACAGCTTGGTGCGCCGCATTCACAGGTCCAGATGAAGAAGCAGCCGCCCTCGTCCAAACTGCGCTCAAGCTGCTCAAGATCCAACGGCCCCTGATCGTAGAGGGACAAGAAAACATCATCCACCATCAGAAAGGGGAAAAGTGCATCGGCATCTCCCTCCACCGGCTCGGAGATGATTTCGACGCGTTGCGCCACGTCGACCGGCGAAGACCAGCGGCCCTCGGTCAAGCGCTCCAGCCAAGTGAATTGGCGCCCCATGTCCTTCCCCCCTTCGTGCCCTTCGTCCCTTCGTGGTGAAGCCCGTCATCCCTTCGCGTCCTTCGCGGCTTCGCGTGCCCCCCACTCCCTCACTCGACCAAGGTCCCGGTGACGAAGTCGGCGGTGACTGAGTCAAGCCGGACCTTCGCCAGGCAGTTCTCGAGCGAGTAGCCGGGATCGGCGACCGCGACGCGGATGAAGTTGGCGGTGTAGCCGCTCCAGAATCCATCGGCGAGCGACTCGAAAAGGACGGTCATTTCGCGACCGAGGAAGCTTTTCTGGAATTCCTCCCGGCGGCGCTCGGAAAGTCGACGCAAGACGGCATTACGACGCTGTTTCACCGGCTCCTCGACCTTGCCCGACATCTTCTCCGCCGGGGTGCCGGGACGTTCGCTGAAGGTGAAGACGTGGAAGTAGGCGACCGGCGCCTGGGCGAGAAATTCCGCGGTCTCCGCAAAGGCGTCGTCGTCCTCGCCGGCCATGCCGACCATGACGTCGGTGCCGACGCAGAGATCGGGGACGCGGGCGGCGGCGTCCTGGACGAAGGCGAGCCATTCGCCGCGGCTGTAGCGGCGCTTCATGATCTCGAGCACCTTGTCCGAACCCGACTGGAGCGGCAGGTGCAGGTAGGGGACGAGCGGGTGGGCGGGATCGGCCATCCGGGTCAGTAGGCCGTCGGGGATGGTGGTGGGCTCAATTGAGCTGATCCGGATACGCACGCCGGGGGCGTTGGCGGCGACCGCGTCGACAACGCCGACGATGTCGCAGCCGGAGTTGTCGTAGGTGCCGACGTTGACGCCGGTGAGAATGATTTCCTTGAAGCCCTGGGCGTGGAGGGCGCGGGCTTCTTCGACCAGGTTGGCAAGATCGCGAGAGCGGGCGCGTCCCCGGGCCATCGGGATGATGCAGAAGGTGCACATGAAGTCGCAGCCGTCCTGGATCTTCAGGTTGGCGCGGGTGCGGGAATCCGATTGGCCGATGGTGTCGATGACGAAGTCCTCGCGGACGATGCGGTCGCGGATGACCAAGGGCGTGTCGTTCTTGCCGAGCTTGACGTAATCAAGGACTTGCAGCTTATCCTGGTTGCCGATGATCAGGTCGACGCCGGGGATCTCGGCGATCTGCTTGTAGCCCATCTGCGAGTAGCAGCCGACGACGGCGACGAAGGCGCCGGGGTTGCGGCGGACGAAGGCTCGGATCGAGGCGCGGCAGTCGCTGTCGGCCTTGGAGGTGACGGTGCAGGTGTTGATGATGGCGAGATCCGCCTGGTCCTTGAAGTCGGCGAGGTCCCAGCCGCGGTCTTCGAGACCTTTCTCCATGATCGAGGATTCCGCCTGGTTGAGGCGGCAGCCGAGGGTATGGACCGCAGCACGCGGCTTGGAGGGTTCGGAGCTATTCATCGACAAGGCTTTCCGTGGGGTTTTTGAAGGCGGCAAAGGTAATCCTGTGCGGCGGCGGCGCAAGGCGGGGGCATTGAAGATTCAAAATTCAAAAGTCAAGATTCAAGATTAGCCAGCAAAGGGAAATTCAATATTCAAAATTCAAGATTCAAGATTCAATCAAGATGCAGCTCCTTGAGCTCAAAGTGCGCGTGACTCCGAAGGGTGCAGCTCGCGGTATCAACCGGGATCAAGCGCCCTTCCCTTCTTCCATCTTGAATCTTCCCTGTCGTTCTTCGCTCCTTCTTGAATTTTGAATCTGGAATTTTAAATCTTAAACACCGAAATCCCGCTCCTTGCGGGGCGGGATTTCGAGACAGCGACTAATCAGGAGATCAGAAGCGGTAGTGGGCGAAGGCCTTGTTGGCGGCGGCCATCTTGTGAGTTTCGTCTTTCTTCTTGACAGCGTTGCCGGTGTTGTTGAAGGCGTCGACGAGCTCTTGACCGAGGCAGATAGCCATCGGCTTGCCCTTCTTGTTGCGGGCGTAGTTGACAATCCAGCGCATCGCGAGGGAGATCTGGCGCTCGGGAATGATTTCGACCGGGACCTGGTAGTTGGCACCACCGACGCGGCGGGACTTGACCTGGACGACGGGGCGGCAGTTTTCGATCGCCTGGATGAAGGACTCGACCGGATTGCGGTCGGGGACTTTCTTGCCGAGGGTGTCAAGGGCGGTGTAGACGATGGCTTCGGCGGTCGACTTCTTGCCGGAGAACATCACGCAGTTGACGAGGCGGGTGACGAGTTCGGAATTGTAGATGGCGTCGGGGGTGACCGGGCGCTTGATGGCTTTGTGCTTACGCATGTGTGATCAGCCTTCGATTATTTCTTCTTGCCGGCGGCAGCAGCCTGACCGGGTTTGGGACGCTTGGAGCCGTAGCAGGAGCGGCTCTGACGACGCTTGTCGACGCCGAGGCAGTCGAGGGCGCCACGGACGACGTGGTAGCGAACACCGGGAAGGTCGCGGACGCGGCCGCCGCGGACGAGGACGACCGAGTGTTCCTGGAGGTTATGGCCTTCGCCGCCGATGTAGGCGGTGACTTCTTCGCCGTTGGTCAGACGCACGCGGCAGACTTTACGGAGAGCGGAGTTGGGCTTCTTGGGGGTGCGGGTCATGACCTGGGTGCAGACGCCGCGGCGCTGCGGGCAGGCTTCGAGGGCGCGCGACTTGGATTTGGTCGGCTTCTCGGAGCGGCCCTTGCGAACGAGCTGGTTGATGGTGGGCATCTCGATGTATCCTGATTTTCTGGACGGTTGGGGAAAAAAGGCCTCTCATGGTAGTGCTTCTTCGGCCTATGTCAAGACCGGAGAAGCACATTCCTTGAGATTTCTTCAGTCGAGGGCGAGCATGGACTTGGCCATCTTGAGGGCCTCGTCGCTCTCTTCTTCTGCGCTGGCGGCTTCATTGCTAACCGCCACGAAATCTTCAGGCGGGTTATCGGGAAGTTCGCGGAGGACGCGGATGTTACGGGCCTCTTCGATGCCGGTACCGGCAGGGATGAGGTGACCCATGATGACGTTCTCCTTGAATCCGCGGAGAGTGTCAGCTTTGCCCAGGGTGGCGGCATCGGTGAGGATGCGCGTGGTGTCCTGGAAGGAGGCGGCGGAGATGAAGGACTCGGTTTCAAGCGAGGCCTTGGTGATACCGAGGAGGACGGGGACGCCCTCGGCCGGCTGGCCACCTTCGCCGATGACTTTTTCGTTTTCGTCATCGAAGTCGCGGCGATCGACCTGCTCGCCGGTGAGGAAGCGGGTGGTGCCGCTGTCGCCGATGCGGATCTTGCGGAGCATCTGGCGGACGACGATCTCGATGTGCTTGTCGTTGATCTCGACGCCCTGGAGGCGATAAACCTCCTGGACTTCGTTGACCAGGTATTCCTGCAGCATCTGGGCGCCGCAGATGTCCAGGAGGTCCTGGAGGACGGGAGCGCCGTCAGTGATCGGGGTGCCTTTGCGGACCGATTCGCCGTTGGAGACGACGAGGCGCTTCGAGGCCGGAACCTGGACTTCCTCGGTGACCGAGTTCTCGAGGTCCTTGATCATGATCTGCTGCTTGCCCTTGACGAGCTTGCGGGTGATCTCGACGACGCCGTCGATGGGAGCGAGGACGGCGGGGTCTTTCGGCTTGCGGGCTTCGAAGAGCTCGGCGACGCGAGGAAGACCACCGGTGATGTCCTTGGTCTTGGCGGACTGGCGGGGGATCTTGGCGAGGATGACACCCGCCTTGATCGTCTTGTCTTCCTTCACCACGATGTGGGCGCCGGCAGGCATGTTCGAGTGAGCGACAATCTCACCGGACTTGTCGAGGACGACGATCTGGGGGTGGAGGTCGTCGCGGTGCTCAAGAACCACGATCTCCTCAGCGCCGGTGGCGGCGTTGATCTCGCGCTTCAGGGTGACGCCTTCGACCAGGTCGCGGAACTCGACCTTACCGCCGAATTCGGCGATGATGGGAATGTTGTAGGGGTCCCATTCGGCGACGACGTCGCCGGCCTTGACCACTGCGCCTTCTTCAAAGTGAAGGAAGGCGCCGGGGACGAGGCTGTGCTCCTCGGCGAAGGTGCCGTCGTTGTTGGCGACCGCGACCTTGCCGTTCTTGCTCAGGACGATCAGCTTGCCGTCTTCGGCTCGGACGGTGCGGACGTCGACGAAGACGAGGTGACCGGCGCGCTTGATCTTGATCTTCGGGTCGGTGAAGGCCGTCGAAGCGGTACCACCGACGTGGAAGGTACGCATGGTGAGCTGGGTACCGGGTTCACCGATGGACTGGGCGGCGATGATGCCGACCGCGTCGCCCTTCTTGGCGATTTCGCCATTGGCGAGGAGGACTCCGTAGCACTTGGCGCAGACGCCGCGCTTCGACTCGCAGGTGAGGACGGAGCGGATGCGGATCTCTTCGATCTCGAATTCGGCGATGCGGCGGGCGGCCTGCTTGGAGATCATCTCGCCGGAGCGGACGATGTATTCGTCGCGCTTGCCGAGCGGGTTGTGGATGTTCTCGAGTGAGAAGCGGCCGATGACGCGGTCGGCGAGAGAGACTTTCTCGTCGTTGCCGGAGCGGATCGCCTTCAACTTCAGACCCTTGGTGGTGCCGCAGTCTTCTTCGCTGATGACCACGTCCTGGGAGACGTCGACGAGCTTACGGGTCATGTAACCCGAGTCGGCGGTCTTCAGGGCGGTGTCGGCGAGACCTTTACGGGCACCGTGGGAGGAGATGAAGTATTCGAGAACCGAGAGGCCTTCGCGGAAGTTCGAGATGATGGGACGCTCGATGATCTCGCCGGAGGGCTTGGCCATCAGGCCGCGCATGCCGGCGAGCTGGCGGATCTGGTCTTTCGAACCGCGGGCGCCGGAGTCCATCATGGCGAAGATCGAGTTGATCTCCTTGAGGCCGTTGTTGGTCTCGATGGTCTTGAAGAGGACCTGGGCGACCGAGGTGTTGGCCTTGGTCCAGACGTCGATCATCCGGTTGTAGCGTTCCTGGTTGGTGATGACACCAGCCTTGTGCTGCTTGCGGATCTTCTCGACTTCGGCCTGGGCATCGCGGATGAAGCCGTTCTTCTCCGAGGGGATGATCATGTCGGCGGTGGCGACGGAGAAGCCGGACTTGGTGGCGTACTCGAAGCCGAGCTTCTTCAGGCGGTCGAGCATGTCGACGGTCTTGTCGCGGCCGACGGTCTCGAAGGTCTCGCCGATGATGCTCTGGAGGGTCTTCTTGGTGACGGCGCGATTGAGGAAGCCGAGCTCCTCGGGCCAGACCTGACGGAAGATGACTCGTCCGGGCGTGGTGATGACGTTCCGGGCGTCCTTGTCACCCCAGAGGGTGTTCTTCTTGCCCTGGTCGGGGTTCTTGAAGCGGATCAGGTCATGCAGGGCGACGCTCTTGTTTTCAAGGGCCCAGAAGATCTCCTCGAGAGTGGCGAAAGCCTTGAGCTTGGAGTGCTCGGCGACTTCGTCCTTGCTGAGGGCGCTGCCGGCGACGATCTTCTTCTCGATCTCGCGGTGCTTCTTGGCCTCTTCTTCCTTGACCTTGGGCAGGTAGGCGAGGTAGTAGCAGCCAAGGATCATGTCCTGGGTCGGGGTGCAGACCGGCTTGCCGGAAGCGGGCGACAGGATGTTGTTGGGCGAAAGCATCAGCAGCTTGGCTTCCAATTGCGCCTCGTTGGAGAGGGGCACGTGGACGGCCATCTGGTCACCGTCAAAGTCGGCGTTGAAGGCGGCGCAGACGAGGGGGTGGACGCGGATGGCTTTACCTTCGATGAGGATGGGGTCGAAGGCCTGGATCGACAAGCGGTGCAGGGTGGGCGCGCGGTTGAGCAGGACCGGGTGGCCCTGGGTGACCTGTTCGAGAACGTCCCAGACTTCGATGGCGCCGCGTTCAATCATCTTCTTGGCCGCACGGACGGTGTGGACCACGCCCATTTCCTTGAGGCGGCGGATGATGAAGGGTTCGAAGAGGGTCATGGCCATCTTCTTGGGCAGGCCGCACTGGTGCAGCTTGAGTTCGGGGCCGACGACGATGACGGAACGGCCGGAGTAGTCGACGCGCTTGCCGAGGAGGTTCTGGCGGAAGCGGCCCTGTTTGCCCTTGAGCATGTCGGACAGCGACTTCAGCTGGCGGTTGTTGGCGCCGGTGACGGCGCGGCCGTGGCGGCCGTTGTCCATCAGGGCGTCGACCGCTTCCTGCAGCATCCGCTTCTCGTTCCGGACGATCACTTCCGGGGTGCGGAGGTGCAGGAGGTTCTTGAGGCGGTTGTTGCGGTTGATGACGCGGCGGTAGAGGTCGTTCAAGTCGGAGGTGGCGAAGCGGCCCCCTTCAAGGGGAACGAGGGGGCGGAGGTCGGGCGGGATGACCGGCAGGGTCTCGATGACCATCCACTCGGGCTGCGCCTTGTTGGCCATGAATCCTTCCATGATCCGCATGCGCTTGGCGATCTTCTTGTGGTTCGCCTTCGAACGGGTGACGGCCATTTCGGCGCGCAGCTGTTCGAGGAGGGCCTCGGGATCGGTCTTGGCGAGCAGGTCTTTGAGGGCGGCTGCGCCCATGCCGGCCTTGAAGGCCGAACCGTAGGCGTCAAGCGCTTCTTTGTATTCCTGGTCGGTGAGCAGTTGCTTCGCCTGGAGCGGGGTGTCGCCCGGATCGGTGACGATGAACTTCTCGTAGTAGATGACGTGCTCGAGATTCTTGGCGGTCATGTCGAGAACCATGCCGAGACGCGAGGGCATGCATTTGAAGAACCAGATGTGGCTGACCGGCACGGCGAGGTCGATATGACCCATGCGCTCACGGCGTACGCGGGCGCGGGTGACTTCGACGCCGCAGCGGTCGCAGACGATGCCCTTGTGCTTCACACGCTTGTACTTGCCGCAGGAGCATTCCCAGTCCTTGGTGGGACCGAAGATGCGCTCGCAGAAGAGGCCGCCTTTTTCAGGCTTGAAGGTGCGGTAGTTGATGGTCTCGGGGTTCTTGACTTCGCCGCGCGACCACGAGGTGATCACTTCGGGAGAGGCCAGACCGATGGTCACCTGGGAGAAAGTGTTGCCGCTTTCGTGCCCCAGGAGCTGCTTGATGAGATTGGTATCCATTGAGCTTCCTTAGCTGATATCAGTCGCGTTTGACTCGGACATCCAGGCAGAGTGCCTGCATCTCTTTCATCAACACATTGAAGGACTCGGGAACGCCGGCGACGAGGGTGTTGTCGCCTCGGACGATCGACTCGTAGATCCGGGTGCGTCCTTCGACGTCATCGGATTTGACGGTGAGCATCTCTTGCAGCGTATAGGCGGCGCCGTAGGCTTCGAGGGCCCACACTTCCATTTCACCGAAGCGCTGACCACCGTGCTGGGCTTTACCGCCGAGAGGCTGCTGGGTGACGAGGGAGTAGGGACCGACGGCACGGGCGTGGATCTTGTTGACAACCAAGTGGTCAAGCTTGATCATGTACATGATGCCGACGGTGACGCGCTGGGCGAAGGGCTCGCCGTTGCGTCCGTCGAAGAGGACGGTCTTGCCGTCTTCCGGCAGGCCCGCTTCACGGAGATATTCGTGGATCTTCGATTCGTGGCAGCCGTCGAAGACGGGCGACGCGAACTTCTTGCCGAGCTTGACCGCTGCCATGCCGAGGTGAGTCTCGAGGATCTGACCGACGTTCATACGCGAAGGAACGCCGAGGGGGTTGAGGATCATGTCGACGCACTGACCGTCCTTCTGGAAGGGCATGTCCGCTTCGGGAACGATGATCGAGACGATACCCTTGTTACCGTGTCGGCCGGCCATCTTGTCACCGACGTCAAGCTTGCGCTTGGCGGCGATATAGACCTTGACCTGCTTGATCACGCCTTGTTCCTGGCCTTCCGCGTTGTCAAGCTGCTCGATCTGCTCCTGGTGGCGCAGATTGATGTCCTTGAGGCGGCCGGCGTAGGAGCGCATGACCTCTTCGATCTGGTTCTTGTGGGGACCGTCAGGCATGGTGTAGTCTTCGTGGTGACCGGCCAGCTTGCGGAGGAGAACCTTGGTGATCTTGCGGTTGGCGGGAATGATCACCGACTCGTCGGAACGGGCAATGACGTCGCAGGGGAGCTTCGAACCGAGGAGGATGGTGCCGAGCTTCTCGGACAGATCGTCCTGGAACTCGGTGATCGCAGTCTTCCACTGGGTCTCGAGCTCTTTGCGCTGACGCTTGATGTCCGCCTTGCTAAGGGTGGCCTTGGAGGGGTCGACCTTGCGCTCGATCCGGATGTCGGAAACGATGCCGTTGACACCTTGGGGAACGTAGAGCGACGAGTCCTTGACGTCGGCGGCCTTGTCGCCGAAGATGGCGCGGAGGAGGCGTTCTTCGGGGGCGAGTTCGGTTTCCGACTTGGGGGTGATCTTGCCGACCAGGATGTCGCCGGGCTTGACTTCGGCGCCGAGGCGGATGACGCCTTCGGGGCCGAGGTTGCGCAGGGCTTCTTCGCCGACGTTGGGGGTGTCGCGGGTGATCTCTTCCGGACCCAGCTTGGTGTCACGAGCCTGGATGTTGGCTTCGTTGATGTGAATCGAGGTGAAGATGTCTTCCTTGACGATGCGCTCGGAGATGATGATGGCGTCTTCGAAGTTGTAGCCGTTCCAGGGCATGAAGGCGACGAGAACGTTGCGTCCGAGAGCGAGTTCGCCCTTCTCGGTGGAGAAGCCGTCGGCGAGGACGTCGCCTTTCTTGACCTTGTCGCCGGCCTTCACGATCGGCTTCGAGTTGACACAGGTGTTGGCGTTGGAGCGCATGAACTTGTGCAGTTCATAGACACCGCAGCCGAGAGCGACAAGCTGGTCGGAGGCCTTCTGGCGATCCTTGCCCATCTTTTCGCGGCCGCGCGCTTCAGCGTGGATGGCGGCATCATAGAGCTCGAGAGCGGCGGTGGCGTCTTTCGACAGCTGGCCGTTCTTGGTGACGATGATGCGGAAGGATGTCGAGGAGGCGACGACGCCATCTTCGTTGGCGACGGTGACGGCGCGGGAGCCGCGGGCGATGACCGACTCCATGCCGGTACCGACATAGGGCGAGTCGGCGATCAGGAGAGGCACGGCCTGGCGCTGCATGTTTGAACCCATCAAGGCGCGGTTCGCGTCATCGTGCTCCAGGAAGGGGATGCACGAAGTGGCAGGCGAGACCAGCTGCTTCGGCGAGACGTCCATGTGAGAAACCTTCTCACGCTCGATTTCGAGCGATTCGCCGCGGTTGCGGGAAAGGACGAAGTCGCCGGTGAGCTGCTTCTTGGCGTCGAGCTTGGCGTTGGCCTGGGCGATGACGAACTCCTCTTCGACGTCGGCGGTGACGTAGTCGGCCTTGTCGGCAACCTTGCCCTCGGTGACCTTGCGGTAGGGTGTCTCGATGAAGCCGTACTTGTTGACCTTGGCGTAAATGGCCAGGGAGGAGATAAGACCGATGTTCGGACCTTCAGGAGTCTCGATCGGGCAGATCCGGCCGTAGTGCGACGAGTGGACGTCGCGGACTTCGAAGCCGGCGCGTTCGCGGGAGAGGCCGCCCGGGCCGAGGGCCGAGAGACGGCGCTTGGCGGTGAGCTCCGACAGGGGGTTGATCTGATCCATGAATTGGGACAGCTGGCTGCGTCCGAAGAAGTCGCGGATGACCGACTGAAGGGCTTTCGGATTGACGAGTTTGCCGGGTGTGAGCGTGCCGGATTCCTTGTCGATCAGGGTCATACGCTCGCGGATCAGGCGCTCGGTGCGGGCGAGGCCGACGCGGAACTGGTTCTGGACCAGTTCGCCGACAGTACGGACACGACGCGAGCCGAGGTGGTCGATGTCATCCGTACGGCCTTTGCCGCCGCGGAGTTCCATCAGCTTGCGGGTGGCGGCGACCAGGTCATCGACCTGGAGGGTCCGCTTGTCGGCTTCGAGCTTGGTGCCGAGTCGCTGATTGATCTTGTAGCGCCCGACGGTGCCGAGGTCGTAGGACTTGACATCGAAGAAGAGGCGGCGGAGCAGCTCTTCGGCGTTTTTAAGGTTCGGGGGATCGCCCGGACGCATCTTTTTGTAGATGTGCTTGAGGGCGTCTTCGCGGTTGACCGTGGGGTCTTTTTCGAGTGCCTGGATGAAGGTGCTGCCGATGACTGAAGTGTCGACGATGTCGATCTTCTTCTTGCCTGCCTTGTTGAGGGCTTCGGCGACCGGCTGGGTCAGGGGTTCGAGCCCCTTGGCGAGGACCGTGCCTTCATCATCGAGGATATCCTCGACGGGGACTTTGTAGGCGAGTTTTTCCGGCTCCTGGAGGAGATTCTTGAGACTGACCGACTGGACGCCGTAGACGGCGTCAAGCATTTCCCGATTGGTCTCGAATTCGGTGGCACGGAAGAAGGTGGAGATGAGGAATTTACGACGACGACGACGGCGGTCGAGGTAGATATACATGAGGTCGTTGTTGTCGTACTGCACCTCAAGCCAGGAACCGCGGTCGGGGATGATGCGGTAGGAATAGAGGGTGCGTCCGGCGGTGCTGCGGGATTTCTCGAAGCAGATGCCGGGGGTCCGGTGGAGCTGAGAGATGATGACGCGCTCGGCGCCGTTGACCACGAAGGTGGCCTTCGGAGTCATGATGGGCAGGTCGCCCAGGTAGACCCGTTCATCGAGGACGACAGGCTTTCGGCCTTCACCTTTGATTTCCAGACGGAAGTTGACGTGTAGGGGGGCCTGGTAGGTCTCTCCGTCCTTCAGACAGTCGATGATCGCCTGCTTGGGCGAGCCGAGATCGTAGGAGACGAAGCTCAGGATGCAGTTTTCATCGAAGCTGCGGATGGGAAGGACTTCCAGGAAGGCTTCCTGGAGGCCTTTGTTCTCACGCTTGTTGGCGGGAATTTCCTCTTGCAGGAAATCTTTCCAGGAATCAAGCTGGACGGCGATCAAATCGGGGACCTCGACGGTATCTTCGAGGTGGCCTAGGTGCTGGCGTTTCGACATGTTGTCGGGACTCGCTTAAGGGTGGGTGAGTCAGGGGGACGCAAAAAGACGGTACAGGATCAGACTTTCGTCCGATCCCATACCGTGCTGCTGGTGGGCAGGTGTATCAATTACTTGATGTCAACCTTGGCGCCGGCAGCTTCGAGTTCTTTCTTCCACTTCTCGGCATCAGCCTTGGGAGCGGCTTCTTTGATGGGCTTGGGAGCGGCTTCGACGAGGTCTTTGGCATCCTTCAGGCCCAGGCCGGTGATGGCGCGGACGATCTTGATGACTTCGATCTTGTTGGCGCCGGCGGCGGCCAGGATGACGTCGAATTCGGTCTTCTCTTCGACCACGGCGGCGGCAACGGCGGGGCCGGCGACGGCGACGGCGGCGGCGCTGACGCCCCACTTGGTCTCGAGTTCCTTGACGAGGGCGGTGATCTCAGCGACGGTGAGTTTGTCGAGAGCGGCGATGATTTCGGTGGCGGACATGTGCATAGTCTCCGATTAAGCGTTGTTGGAAGAGTTTTTCTCTGCGTGGGCGTGCAGGGCGCGGACAAGCATGGTGGGGGCTTCGAGCAGGGTGCGGAGCAAGTGGGCGCGGGCGCCGTCCTTGGTCAGCATGTCGGCTACGGCCTCGGCGGCTTTGCCTTCGAAGATCTGGTCTTCGAAGTAGGCGGCTTTGAACTGAACCTTGTCATTGTCCTTGGCGAAGGCCTTGATGACCTTGGCGGTCTCGGGGGCTTCACCTTTGCCGAAGGCGAGAGCGGTGCCGCCGGTGAGGGCGATGTCCGCGATCTTGGCGTAGGGTTTGCCAAGGGCCGCCTTGTGGATAAGCTGGTTCTTGTGAACCTGCAGTTTCACGCCTTTGGCGCGGAGCTGAGCTTTCAGCTCTTCCTGCTTCTTCACGGTGAGCCCCATGTAGGAGATCATGATGAAGTGGCTCGAAGCATCCAGTTGCGACTGGATCTGCTTGACGATAGTGGGTTTCTCAGGTCTCATGGTCAGATCCTCACGAATTCCTTGAGGTCCACCTTCACACCGGGAGACATGGTGGCGCTGAGCGTGCAGCTGAGCATGTAGGTACCGCGAGCGGCAGAGGGACGGGCCCGCTGGATCGCGCTGATGATGGTCTTGGCGTTGTCGACGATCTTGGCGGCGTCGAAGGAGAGCTTGCCGGCGAGAACCTGGGCAGCTCCGCCTTTGTCGGCGCGGAATTCGACACGGCCACCTTTCGATTCGGTGACGGCCTTGCCGGTGTCATCAGTGACGGTACCGGTTTTGGGGTTCGGCATCAGGCCTTTCGGACCGAGGACGCGACCGAGGGTACGGACCTTGGTCATGGCGGCCGGAGTGGCGATCATGACGTCGAAGTCGGTCCAGCCGCCCTTGATCTTTTCGATCAGGTCGTCCATGCCGACGGCGTCGGCGCCAGCCTTCTGGGCGGCGGCGGCGGCATCGCCTTCAGCGACGCAGATGACGCGGACGCTCTTGCCGGTGCCGTGAGGCAGTGAAACGGCGCCGCGGACGGTCTGGTCGGACTGACGGGGGTCGATACCGAGGTTGAAAGCGATGTCGATCGATTCGTCGAACTTGGCAGCGGGCATCTTCTTGAGGAGCGCGACGGCTTCGTCAAGAGTGTAGTACTTGCTGCGATCGACGAGGGCGACGCGCGATTTGTAGAGTTTGGAACGCGATTTCACGGAACCACCTCCACACCCATCGAGCGGGCGGTGCCCATGATCATGCGGTAAGCCGCTTCTTCGCTGTTGCACTTCATGTCTTTAGCCTTGGTCTTGTAGATTTCCTTGACCTGGGCCATGGTGATCTTGCCGACGAAGCCGGAGCCCGGCTTTTTCGAACCCGACGGCAGGCCGGCGAGCTTCTTGATCAGGACCGAAGCCGGCGGCGACTTCAGGATGAAGGTGAACGAACGGTCTTGGTAGACGGTGATGACAACCGGGATGACCAGGCCGGCCATCGGTTGGGTAGCAGCGTTGAACTGCTTGCAGAACTCCATGATGTTCACGCCTTGGGAACCAAGTGCGGGACCGACCGGGGGTGCAGGGTTTGCTGCACCAGCCGGAATTTGGAGCCTGACTTCTCCTTTAACTTTCTTAGCCATTTTCCTCCCCTGTAACGGAATGGCGGTTTATGTATTGGGTTC
The DNA here is from genome assembly GCA_039798785.1 of Verrucomicrobiota bacterium. GTDB lineage: Bacteria > Verrucomicrobiota > Lentisphaeria > Lentisphaerales > Lentisphaeraceae > CAMCSH01. The sequence continues at coordinate 32,005 of JBDKFG010000050.1, forward strand.
TTTCTCGACCCGCTCGACCTGCCAGCACTCGACTTCGATGGGAGTTTCCCGACCGAAGATGGTGACGGAGACCTGGATCTTGCCGCGATCAAGATCGAGTGCGACGATGGCTCCTTCGAAGTTCTCGAAGGCGCCGTCTTTGATCTTGACCACTTCCCCGATGCTGAACTGAATCTTCGGCTTGGCAGCCTTGTCTTCGCTAGCAGCTTGGACCTTGAGTTTCATTTCCTCAATTTCCGCATCCTGGAGGGCCACGGGGCACTCGCCGCCCAGGAAGTTGATGATGCCGTTGGTGGCCTTGACGAAATGCCAGACGTCCTCGCGGATCTTGCCGGCGTCGTCGGTGAGGTCCAAATGCATGAAAATGTAGCCCGGATAGAATTTCCGGTTGACTGTGATCTTGCGGCCCTGACGGACCTCAACCACTTTTTCGGTCGGAACGAGGACTTCATGCACGAAGTCGTTCATTTCCTTGTTCTCAGTGGCGACGCGGCGCTCAAGGGATTCCTTGGCCTTCATCTCCTTACCGGAGAGAGTCTGCACTGTATACCATTTACCGCGTTTATCCATGAAGAGCTGTCCTTGTCGGGTCTGCCTCTACGGGCGTTTCCCGTCAGATTGCTTGGATGAGATTGCCGAGGAAGAAGTCGGCACCCATGATGAACAGGGCCAGAGCCGCGCCGACCGCGAGAACCAGGACGGTCGAAGAGATGACTTCCTTGCCCGAGGGCCAGGTGCAGCGCCGGAGCTCTTCTGTGACGTCAGTGGCGTAGCGTGAGACTTTGCGGAGGGGGTTGTTCATGATGGATTGCTTTCTTGTTCTTCATTCTTTATTTCGGAAAGTGGCAGGCGAGACAGGGGTCGAACCTGCGACCTACGGTTTTGGAGACCGACGCTCTGCCAACTGAGCTACTCGCCTACCTTCCGAAACTGCTTTGATTACCGGGTCTCGCGGTACAGAGTGTGGCGGCGAACCTTGGGATTGTACTTCTTCTTCTCAAGACGACCGGGGGTGTTGGTCTTGCTCTTGGTCGAGGAGTAGGTGCGCTCACCGGTCTCGGTGCACTGCAAGATGATGATTTCGCGGGGCATAAGTCAGTTCCTTTGTCGTTTCAGATCACTTCAGGATCTTCTCGACGGTGCCGGCGCCGACGGTCTTGCCGCCTTCACGAATGGCGAATTTGAGTTTGTCTTCCATGGCGACGGGAGAGATCAGCTTGACGGTGACTTTGACGTTGTCGCCGGGCATGACCATTTCCTTGCCGGCTTCGAGGGTGATCTCGCCGGTGACGTCGGTGGTGCGGAAGTAGAACTGGGGACGGTAGCCGGCGAAGAAGGGCTTGTGACGGCCGCCTTCTTCTTTCGACAGGATGTAGGCGACGGCTTCGAAGTCGGTGTGGGGCTTGACGGAACCGGGCTTGCAGAGGACCTGACCGCGCTCGACGTCTTCCTTGCGGGTGCCGCGGAGCAGGACACCGACGTTTTCGCCGGCTTGACCTTCGGAGAGGAGCTTGCGGAACATTTCGATACCGGTGACGGCGGTCTTCTGGGTGTCGCGGAGACCGACGATTTCGACTTCGTCACGGTCCTTGACGATGCCACGCTCGACGCGGCCGGTGACGACGGTGCCGCGACCTTCGATCGAGAAGACGTCTTCGATCGGGAGGAGGAAGGGCTTGTCGACGGGGCGCTCGGGGGTGGGGACGTAGGAGTCGACGGCGGCCATCAGGTCGAGGATGCACTTGGCATCGGGGTGCTTGTGGTCGGCGGCGGCGAGGGCCTTGACGGCGGAACCGCTGATGACGGGGATGTCGTCGCCGGGGAACTGGTACTTGGAGAGCAGTTCGCGGACTTCCATCTCGACGAGGGAGAGCATTTCGGCGTCGTAGTCGACGGCGTCGGCTTTGTTGATGAAGACGACGATGTAGGGAACGCCGACCTGACGGGCGAGCAGGATGTGCTCACGGGTCTGGGCCATCGGGCCGTCGGTGGCGGCGATGACGAGGATCGCGCCGTCCATCTGGGCAGCACCGGTGATCATGTTCTTGACGTAGTCGGCGTGGCCGGGGCAGTCGACGTGGGCGTAGTGGCGGGTGGCCGACTCGTATTCCAGGTGCGAGGTGTTGATGGTGATGCCGCGGGCCTTCTCTTCGGGAGCGTTGTCGATCTCGTCGTACTTGAGGGCTTTGCCGGAACCGTTGGCCGAGGCCATGATGGTGGTGATGGCGGCGCTGAGGGTGGTCTTGCCGTGGTCAACGTGGCCGATGGTGCCGATGTTGACGTGGGGCTTGGTGCGGTTGAAGGTTTCTTTGGCCATGGTGCATGTCCTTTTTCAAGTGTGTTTTTCTGGGGATTCTGGAGCCTGAGAGCGGATTCGAACCGCCGACCTCGTCCTTACCAAGGACGCGCTCTACCAACTGAGCTACTCAGGCGAAAGGCGGCTGTGACTTTACCCCCCCGGAATGCTCTGTCAAGAGATTCCGGAGGAATTTTTCAGCTGCTTACTTCTTCTCGACGTTCAGTCCTTCGAGGGCGGAGTCGAAGAACTCGCCGATGCCGCCGAAACTCTCGTTGCGAGCGACATAGGAGCTTGCATCGCTGCGCAGCGACAGTCCGATGCGACGCTCTTCAGTGTCGATCTTGATGACGCGGGCTTCGATGTCATCGCCGGGATTGACGATGTCTTTGACTTTCGCGACTTTTTTGTCGGAGAGCTGGGTGATGTGGATCAGGCCGTCGATGCCGTGATCGAGTTCCACGAAGGCCCCGTAGGAGGTGACCTTGGTGATCTTGCCCTTGACCATCGAGTCGAGCTTGAAGAGAGTCTCGATGTTGCTCCAGGGATCGTTGCCGGCCTGCTTCATGCCGAGGCTGATGCGCTGCTGCTCGGCGCTGATCTCGAGAACGAGAGCTTCGACGTCGTCGCCCTTCTTCAGGACTTCGGCGGGGTTGGTGACCTTGCGGGTCCAGCTCATGTCCGAAACGTGAACCATGCCGTCAATGCCGGGTTCGATTTCGATGAAGGCACCGTAAGTGGTGAGGTTGCGGACTTTGCCTTTGACGGTGGCGCCAACGGGGTACTTGCGGGCGATGGCGTCCCAGGGATTCTCGGTGGTCTGACGGAGACCGAGCGAGATCTTCTTGGCTTCGGGCTGGACGTCGAGAATGATGCACTCGATCTCGTCGCCGGTGTTGAGCATGTCGCTAGCACGGGTGACGCGCTTGGTCCAGCTCATTTCGGAAACGTGGATCAGGCCTTCGATGCCGGGCTCGATCTCGACGAAGGCGCCGTAAGGCATGATGTTGACCACTTTGCCCTTGACTTTCGAACGGACCGGGAAACGGCCGGCGATCTCTTCCCAAGGGTCTTTCGACTTCTGCTTAAGGCCGAGGGAGACGCGGCGCTTGTCGGCGTCGATGTCGAGAACCATGACTTCGATGGTCTGGCCGATGGTGAGCATTTCAGAGGGGTGCGAGATGCGGCCCCAGCTCATGTCGGTGATGTGGAGGAGTCCGTCCATGCCGTCGAGGTCGATGAAGGCACCGAAGTCGGTGATGTTCTTGACCGTGCCGCGGCGGATGTCGCCACGACGCATGTCGCGCAGGATCGCGTCTTTCTGCGATTCGCGGGCGGCTTCAAGCAGCTCGCGGCGGGAAAGGATGATGTTCTTGCGGTCGGAGTTGATCTTGATGATCTTGAACTCAAACTCGCGGCCGACGTACTCGTCGAGGTTGCGGACCGGGCCGATGTCGACGTGCGAACCGGGAAGGAAGGCGTCGACGCCGATGTCAACAATCAGACCGCCCTTGACACGGAACTTGGCGGCGCCGCGGACGATGTCGCCTTCTTTATACAGCTCGAGGAGCTTGTCCCAGGCCTTCTGCAGTTCGGCCTTGGCGACGCTGATGGTCGGCATGTTGTTTTCGTCTTCGATGGTCTCGAGGTAGACGTCGACGACGTCGCCGATGGCCAGCTGTTCCCAGTTGCGGAACTCTTCCTTGGAGACGAAACCTTCGGCCTTGAAACCGATGTCGACCAGGGCGCCGTTGTCGCGCTTCTCAGCGATGGTGCCCTTGACGAGGCGGCCTTCGATGTAGTCTTTGGTGCTGGTATCGACTTGGCCCATGAGGTCGGCCATGCTGGGCATGCTATCGAGGTTGATGAAGTTGATCATTGTGGTCTTTTTGCTTCGATCGGCAGCGTGATGCCGGGTTGTTGATGGTTGTTGGCTCCGGCTTTCGCCGGAAAACCGCATTTCTCACGCAAATGCGGCGAGGGGCGCATAAAATGCTTCCATCTGCTGACATTGCAAGCCCATACACAAAATCAAAAACAACTAAAACAACGCCCCTCGATCTTAGATGGTTACCGCTTCACATGATACACGCCGTGTATCATAATCACAAAACTAAGCAAATGAATAATTTGGGGTGTCTTTGCGAGCGAAAGTCGGGAA
>JBDKFG010000051.1:0-36407 GCA_039798785.1 Verrucomicrobiota bacterium
GCGGCGGGCGCGGGGGGATTTGCGGCGGGCGCGGGGGGATTTGCGGCGGGCGCGGGGGGATTTGCGGCGGGCGCGGGGGGATTTGCGGCGGGCGCGGGGTATTGGCGGTCTTTGAGGAAGACGATATCGGCAGCGGGCAGGCCGAAGAATTCGGCGGCGAGTTCCGGTTCGATGACGCTGGAGAAGAGGACTTGGCGGTGAGCGGCCGTGTCATGAGCTTCGAGGATGCTGCCGATCTGGGCCAGTTCGGCTTCGCGGGCGTCATCGCCGGCGGCGAGGCGAAGGTGGTAGAGGCTGGGTCCCTGAGGCGCCCGGGCGAGGCTGGCGGCGGCGAAGCGGAAATCCAGGCCTGCCGGCGCGGAGGGCGGCGGCGCGGCCTGATCCGGCGGCTTGCCGAGGCAGGTCTGGAGGGTGGCGATCAGCTCGCCGCAGGCCGCCGGGGTGTTGTCGGGATTTTGCAGCAGGACGCAGAGCAGGTCGCCGGCGCGGAGGAGCGCCTGGATGCTGGTCGGGCTCGGGGCGAGGGAGCCGGCGCGGAAGCGGTCGAGGAGGCTTTCGGCTTCGTGCGCGAGGGAACGCACCTGGTCGAGCTTGAAGAAGCCGGCGCCCCCCTTCACCGTGTGGAAGGCGCGGAAGACCTTGTTGACCAGGTCGGGGCTTAGCCCTTCAGCCTCGAGACGCAACAGGTCCGCCTCGATGGTGGCGAGGTGCTCGAGCGATTCCTCGACGTACATCTGCTGCATTTCATCGGCCATGGCGGCGGCTCCCGGCAGTTCAAGCTGTCTTGAAGGATTCGACCAGCCCGCGGAGCCGGCTCGAGGTGTCGGCGACTTCGCCGGAACCCTGCGAGATGCTGCTCAGGCCTTCGGAGGTGCGGCGGGCGGAGGACTGCGACTGCTCGGCGCTGGCGCTCAGCTCCTCCGCCGCGGTGGCGACGGTGCTGACGTTGCGGCTGATGTCGGCGGTCGAGTTATTGACCTCGCTGACGCTGCGGGCGACCTCGGTCAGGCCCTCGGCGCACTGCGAGATGTGGCGGGCGTTGGCCTGCAGGGTGACGCTCTGCTCCTCCACCGCGGCGGCGACCACCGAGACCATCTCCTCGACGCCGCGGATGACATCGGAAATGACGCCGATCTCCTTCACCGTGTCGGCCGAGCTGGCCTGGACGGCGCCGATGCGCGAGCGGATGTCGGTGGTGGCGGCGCCGGTCTGGCGGGCGAGGTCCTTGACGGCGTTTGCGACCACCGCGAAGCCGCGTCCCGCCTCGCCGGCGCGCGCCGCCTCGATGGTGGCGTTGAGGGCGAGCATCTTGGTCTGTTCCGAGATGTCCTCGATCACCTGGATGATGCGGCCGATCTCGTGCGACACCTGGGCCATCTGGGCGACCTTGGCGTCGGCCTGGCCGACCGCTCCGACCGCTTTGCGGGCGAGGTCGCGGCCGCGTTCGGTGTTCTCGGCGACGCTCTTGATGGTGACGTTCATCTCCTCCATCGCGGCGGCGATCGAGCTGGTGTTGGCCTGCGACTGCTCGACCGCGGCGGCCACCGAGCTCATGCTCTGGGCGACGTGCTCGACCGCGCTGGAGACCTGGGCGGCGGTGCCGGAAAGTTCGCGTGAGGCGGCGGCGACTCCTTTGCCCGCCTCGGCCGACTGGCGGGCGAAGTCGCCCAGCTCGCCGCAGGTGGCGGAATTGGCCTTGGCAGTGGCCGCCAGGCCGTTGGCGGCGGCCTGCATCCTGCCGATCATCTCAAGCAGCGATCGCCGCGACGTTTCCAGGGCCTCGGCCGCCGCCCCGATCTCGTCGTGCGATTCGCAGTGGAAGGGGCGCGACAGATCTCCCCTGCTGAAGGCGTCGGCACCTGACTTGATCGCGGCGATGGCGCTGCGGCTGGCGAGGATGAAGCAGATTTGGAGGTAGATGACGACGATGAAGACGGCAAGCGTGAGCAGCTTGGCATGCAGGATGGCCGCGTTGATGGCGACCTTGCGATCATTGAGGAGTTTGGCCTGGGCGACGAAGAGCTCATCGTTGGCGAAGTCGAGAGTCTTGTTGATCGCATCGCTGTAGACATCCCAGATGTTCTTGTCGGTCTTGCCGCTGTGGATCAGTTCGCTGGTGATGGCGAGGGCGGGCTCTATCCAATCTCGGCTCAAGGCGTCGAAATCGTCTAGAAGGCCCTTGTCGATCATCTTTTTCCCTGCCTGGTCGGCGTCGAGGGAGGTGGCAATGCAATTTCTCAGCTCCTGCTTCAGCTGGGCCTGCAGGCCCAGGGGTTTCGCCATCGACAGAATCAGGTCGTCTGAGATCTTTTCCGCCTTCGAGGCGCGGATGCTGTGCGCCCGTAGGAGTCCAAGCTGTTCAGACAGGAGGGGAGCTTTCATGCCGGCGGCGAGCATCAGGTAGTGGCTCGAAATTTCCGGATCGAGGATCAGTTGGCTCTTTTCGAGGATGCGCCCCTGCAATTCCAGGATCTTGTTGGTCTGTTGGGTTCCTTGCTGCAAGAGGCTGGCGCCGTCTCCGGCAGGCAGATCCGGGGTGGCGTAGCTGTCGTTGAGGGCGATGAACTCCTTCCAGAGATCGGCGTATTCTCCTGTTCCTAGAATGTCCTTGGCGGCTCCGATCTTGCTTTTCAGGCTGGCGATGATTTTGCCGCGCTCCGCCTCCGCGTCCGGGATCTTGGCCAGCACCCTCGCCGTGGCGCCGCGCAGTTTCTGACTGTCTTGGAGGAGGCCCATGCTCAATTTCATCTTTTCCATGCCGATGAGCTGGAGGTCGATGATCCGCTGGTGCTGTTTTTCGGTTTCGACTTCGTGCCAGGTGAGGTAGCCGATGGCGCCGATGGCTACGGCGCTGATCAGGGCGAACTTGGCGGTGAAGCGCAGGCGGTGCATCAGGGCGATGCCGGGACGGAAGGGGTTCACGGGACTCATCGGCGGGCTCCTCGGGGTTGGCGTCCGGAAACGGAATGGGATCACTCCATCTTGAGGATAGCGGCAGATTTTGTGCCAAGTCAGCTCGGTGCTAGGCGGGCATCCGAGTCTGGATGACAGCCAGCCGGCAGGTGGGCTTCTTGTTATTCTCTCCCTCCGGAATTATACTGGTAGTCAAAGAGCAACCCAGGATATTCATCATGAGCCATGACGGCAGGACCAGCTCCGAGACTTACGGTGAAATCGAAATGGACGCCTATCACGCCGAAATCATCGGCCTGGTGCATTCGATCGGCATTTCCCAATCCTTGCGCGAGCCCTTGTTGGTCCTGCAGGCTTTTGCCGCGCGCTGTTTCGCCCAGGAGGAGGCGAGAATGCTTTCCTGCCACTATCCCCACGCCCAGCGGCATCTCGACGAACACGCCCGCTTCCTTCATCTCATCCAGGAACTCGCCGATGCCGTCGATCCGATCCAGTCGCGGAAGCTCCTGGCGGAGATGGGCTCGCTGGTCGAGAGGCATTTTGAGCAGGAGGATCACGCCTTGATGGGCTTCCTGCTGGCTTCTTGCCCGACCGGAGTCTGCTCCTCCGAAGCCTTTTCTCCCAAGGCGGCCTCACATCCCTCTCCTGATCCTCTCCATCTCGACATCGGCCCCTATCTCGTCCACGACGACCGCATCGACGTCGATCACGCCCAGTTGATCGAGATCATCAACGCCTTGGTCTCCGGCAGCCTCCCCTACGGGGCTGCGATTGCCGCCTTGGAGGAGTACGCCGATTATCATTTCAGGATGGAGGAGGAGCGGATGCGCGAGGTGGACTATCCCGAGTACGCCGCCCATGTCGCCGCTCACGACAACTTCCGTCTCCGCCTGCGTTGGCTGCGGGAGAAGCCGGACGATGCCGAGATGGCTCCTGAAATGCTTCACCGTTACCTGGGCATGTGGTTGATCAATCACATCCTCCATGTCGACCGCCGCCTGGCGGTGTGCCTGGCCGGACCTCGCTAAGTGAAGCGGCGGCTTCCTGATCCTTAAAACCGCAGTTGAAAGGTTGGATGGTTGAAAGGTTTGATGGATTAGTTGCAACAGCAATGGCTTAGCTTATTTGATGATCCGTCGGAATGACCTCTAATGGGAAAGCTCTCCTGTCCGGGTCAAATGGTCGCTGACTTTTGTTGTTCAATGCCTTGCGTTTCAACCTTTCAACCCGGTTCTGTTGCTCAACAGCGGTTTTTAGGTTGATCCTAGGCTGACTCAGCCGGAACCGTAACTGGCTTGGCTCCGCGGGGGGCGGCTTCGGTCACGCTAGCGGTTCGGCGCAGATGCGCTCCGCCAGGCGGCTGAAGCGGTGGCTGAGGCGTGAATTGCGGATGCACATCTCCAGGGCTTTGCGGGAGCCGCAGAGGATCAGGAGTTTTTTTGCCCGGGTGACCGCAGTGTAGAGAAGGTTGCGCTGCAGCATCACCGAGGCGGAGGTGGAAAGCGGCACGACGACGGCGGGGAATTCCGAACCTTGCGACTTGTGGATGGTGACGGCATAGGCAAGAGCGAGCTCGCGGGCGTCTTCCCGCAGGTAGCCGACGTTCTTGTCCTCGAACATGACGGTGAACTCCTTCGGGCCGATGTCGAGGATGTAGCCGAGATCGCCGTTGAAGACTTTTTTCTGGTAGTTGTTGCTGATCTGCATCACCCGGTCGCCGAGGACGAGACGGCGATCGCCGTCCTCGAATTGCGGCTTGTGCTTGAGGTCGTTGAGTCCGCTTTGCAGGAGCTGGTTCAGAGCGAGAGTGCCGCAGGCGCCGCGGCGCATCGGCGCCAGGACCTGGATCTCCTGGGGGCGGAAGCCGAAGCGCTGCGGAATGCGTTCTTGCACCAGGCGCAAAACCAGATCCTCGAGCTCGGCGGGATCGTCCTTCTCGATCCAGTAGAAATCCGCCTCTTCCGACTTCGGCGGCGCCTTCAGGTCGGGCAGGCGGCCGGAGAGGATGGCGTGGGCCGCCTGGATGATGCGAGAGGCGGCGGCCTGGCGGAAGACTTGGACCAGGCGGGTCACCGGGATGATGTGGGAAGTCAGGCAGTCGCGCAGGAAGGAGCCCGGTCCGACCGAGGGGAGCTGGTCGGCGTCGCCGACGAGGAGCAGCGAGGTCTTGTCGCTGATGGCGGCGAGAAGGCGGGAGGCGAGCTGGATGTCGAGCATCGAGCATTCGTCGATGACGATGAGATCGGCTTCGAGGGGGTTTTCCCGGTTTCGAGCGGCGTCGCCGTTTTCGTCGGCCATGAGCAGGCGGTGGATGGTCGAGGCCTCCATGCCGGTGGCTTCCTTCATCCGGCGGGCGGCGCGCCCGGTGGGGGCGGCGAGGATGATTTTTTGTCCCCGCGCTTTAGCTTGCCGGACGATTTCGTCGACGGCGGTGGTCTTGCCGCAGCCGGGGCCGCCGGTGAGGATGCTGAGGCGGTGGGCGAAGGCGAAGGCGACGGCTTGTTTCTGTTCGGCGTTGAGGCCGTCGCGGGAGAAGCTGGCGGGGATCCAGGGGGAGGGGTGTTCGACGGCGAGGCGTTTCAGGTCGCGTGCCGTGGCTTTTTCGGCGTAGAGCAGGTCGCGCAGGTACCATAGCTGTTCCTCGCCGCCGCGCGGGTCAATTTCGCTCAAGGCGGCGGCATCTTTGAGGGCTCGTTCGCAGCCGGCGTCGAGGGCTTCCGGCGGCACCCCGAGGAATTCCTGGGCGCGGCGGCGGAGTTCCGATTCGGGGAGGAAGCAGTGACCGCCTTCGGAGGCTTGTTTGAGGGTGTAGGCGAGGCCGGCGGCGACCCGGAAGGCCGAGTCCCTGGGTAGGCCGAGGGAGGCGCTGATCCGGTCGGCGCTGAGGAAGCCCATGCCGCGGATTTCATCGGCGAGGCGATAGGGATTTTCCCGCAGGATGGCGGGGGCGCTGTTGCCGTAGGCTTCGACCAGCTTGTTGCACTGGCCGGTGGGGACGCCGAGGGACTGCAGGAAGACGTCGAGTTCGCGGCGGCCTTCGAGCTGCTCCCAGGCTTCGGCGATGGCGGCGGCCTTCTTTGCTCCGAGACCGGGGACTTCCTTGAGGCGGACGCTGTAGCGGCTGAGGATCTTGATGGTTTCGTCGCCGAAGTGCTTGACGATGGCTTCGGCGGTCTTCGGGCCGATCCCTTCGAAGCGGCCGCCGCTGAGGTATTTGATCAGGCCTTCCTGGCTGTTGGGCAGGACGCCGCTGCACTTGTCGGCCTTGAATTGGCGGCCGTATTTGGCATTGGTCTCCCAGTGGCCGAGGCACTCGATCTCGTCGCCAGGCTGGTATTGCGCGAGAGGGGAGGGGCCGGAGACGGTGATTTCCAAGCCGCTGTTCTGTTTCAAGCGGACTACCGCCCAATTGCCGTCGGGATGCGACCAGATCTGGCGCAGGAGGATGCCGCGGACGATGGCCGTGCCAAGAGGGCCGCTCGGTGCCTGGGCATCGGGGTTGACGGGGAGATCCTGGCTTCGGTCTTGGCTCATGCGGGCTTATTCAGGTTGATCGGGAAGGGGGCTAAATTAGCTCCGTTCCGGCGGAACTGAAGCGCGGGAAGTCGTGAGTCAAGCTGTCATCCTGTCGCTTCGCGAGCCGCAAAGCGAGAGCGGAGTGATGCGGCTCAAGGATTTTGCCTCGACTGGATCGCTCAGACCTTTTCCTGTTCGGCCAGATCTGTGTCCTGCAGGGCTTCGCGGATGAAGCTGCGGCGGAGGCTGGCGACGCTCGGGAAAGTGAGGAGGAGGACGATGAGGAAGATGCCGAGAGGGAGCAGGTGGATCTTGTGGTAGCCCTTGAAGTAGAAGCCCAATCCCAGGAGGGCGGAGCTGCCGAGGATGGCGATGCGCAGCATGCAGCCCAGGCTCATGCGGCGTGCCGAAGCGGCGGGGCTGCGGGCTCCGGCGAGGATGAGTTTGGGGAGCAGCAGGGCCATCATGCCGGTGATGGCGCAGATGATCAGCTGGAGGAAGAAGACTTCGGCGAAATGAGCAGGCTTGGGGATCGTCGCGGGGCGTAGATTCAGGGTCAGCAGGGAGAGGCCGATGATGCCGAGTCCGGAGCTCAGGATCATCAGGCGGAGACGGAGCTGGAGACGGGGGACGAGCTGATCAAAAGCCGCCAGAGCCTGCTCCCGGGCCGGCTCGGACGTCTCCTGCGGATTCATTCGATTTCTTCCTTGCCGCCCTCGGGTTCGGCGAGGCCCATTTCCTTGAGCAGGGAGAGGCGGTTCTGCCAGTCGGGCATGGTCTTCACGTAGAGGCGCAGGTCGATGAATTTCTCCAGGTCGTCCTTCAGCTTGGCGCAGGCGACGCGGCGGATCTCTTCGATGACGCGGCCTTCGGTGCCGATGAGGATAGCCTTCTGCGAGTCGCGCTCGACCATGATGACGGCGTCGATGCGGATCTTCTTCGGGCCTTCGGTCCAGCGCTCGATCTGGACGGCGATCGACTGCGGGATCTCTTCGCGGACCTGCTCCATGCAGGATTCGCGGATGATGTCTTCGGCGATGTCGCGGACGAGCGCGTCAGCGGCCTGATCTTCGTCGTAGAGGAGGGGGCCGACGGGGAGGAATCCGGCGAGAGCCTCGACCAGTTCCGGAATGCCCGCCTGGGTGGCGGCGCTGAGTTCGTAGACCGGGGTTTCCGAGGGGAGGATGGCGAGATAGGCCTCGCTCATGGTGCGGCGCTGATGCTGGGTCGAGACGTCGCCCTTGTTGAGCGCGAGGACGCAGGGCTTGCCGGAGTTCTTCGCTGCGGTGGCGGCGAGCTCGTCTTCGATGCCGAAGTCGCGCGTCGGATCGCAGAGCAGGAGGACGACGTCGTTGCGGGCGATCGAATTGCTGATCACCCGGGCCATGCTTTCTTCCATCTTGTTTCGGGCCTTGTGGACGCCGGGAGTGTCGGTGAAGATGATCTGCTTGTCGTCATCGGTGAGGATGCCGAGCCAGCGGCGGCGGGTGGTGTTGGGGACCGGGGAGACCGCGGCGAGGCGGTAGCCGACGGCGGCGTTGACGAAGGTCGACTTGCCGACGTTGGGGCGGCCGAGGATGGTGATGAATCCGACGCGATGATGGGACATAGGGAGCCTCAGGGTGGGGAGTTTAAGGTTTAAGGTTTAAGGTTTTAAAGTTGGAAGGGGAGGGGGAGTCTCAGTCTTTAGTGTTTAAAGTTGGGTTTTGCTCTTGTTCGAACCTTAAACCTTAAACTTTAAACCTTGAACTTTAAATTCGCTCCATCAGCACGGCGCTTTCGAAGTGGGCGGTTTGGGGGAACATGTCGAGGAGGGCGCAACGGCTGAGCTGGTAGCCGGCGGCGCAGAGTCCTTTCAGATCTCGGGCGAGGGTGGAGGGTTCGCAGGAGACGTACAGGATCCAGCGCGGCTTGCGGGAGGCGATGGAAGCGATGGCCTTGTCGCTGCAGCCGGCGCGGGGCGGGTCGAGGATGAGGAGGGTGTTTTCGGGCTGGAGGCGGAGCGCGGCGTCGAGGAGCTTGCCGGCGTCGCCGGCTTCGTACTTGTGAGTGCCGGCGCAGCCGCGTTGGACCGCGTTGACACGGGCGGCCTCGATGCCGGGGCCGTCGTTCTCGATGCCGAAGACCGGCTTGCCTTGCAGGGCGAGGCCGAGGAAGCCGGCGCCGCAGTAGGCGTCGACGGCGCGGGCGTAGGGGATCGAGGCGCCCCAGCGGCCGACCAGGTCGAAGAGGAGCGAGCCGACTTCGGGATTGACTTGCGAGAAGGAGCCGGCCGGGACCGAGTAGGGCAGGCCGGCGAGATCCTCCTTGCGCCAGGGCAGGTTGGGCGGGGCCGAGCCGAAGAGACAGACCGTGCCGCTGCCTGGGGCCCAGCGGATGCTGACGTCGCGCGGGGTGTCGCGGCGGGTGTTTTTGCGGCCGTAATCGGACTTGCCGAGCTTGCGGATCTCGGCGTTCACCTCGTCGCGCGCCAGCGGGCATTTGTCAACCGGGAGGATCTCCTGATTGTCGAGGGCGGTGTAGCCGTAGCGGAGGCCGCGGTTGGTTTCGACCGGATGGAGACTGATCCGGTTGCGGTAGTTCCAGGCCGAGGGCGCGGCGATGACTTCGTCGAGCTTCTCCACCGGGACGCCGCCGAGGCGGCGCAGGGTTTCGAGGAGCTGTGTCGTCTTCAGCCGCAGCTGCTCGTCATAGGTCGCGTGCTGGTATTGGCAGCCGCCGCAACGGCCGTAGAGCGGGCATTGCGCTTCGACGCGTTGCGGCGAGGCTTCGAGGATTTCTGCGATTTCGGCGCGCGCGTGTTTGGCGTGCAGGGACTTGATGCGGACCCGGAGTTTTTCGCCGGGGAGCGCGAAGGGGATGAAGCAGGCGCGGCCGTCGGGCAGCTTGCCGACGGCTTCGCCGCCGAGAGCGGTGCCGTGGGCCTGGATTTCGACGAGCTCGTCGACGCGGATTTCAGACATGGAGTTTCCTGGGAGCCCCGGCTTCTTGCCGGGTGAGTTGGGAGATTTCCGGACGCAGCAACTTCACAAAAATTGCAAAGTGGCGTAGCCCGCGGCGGGCAGGAGCAGGGCTCCGGCTAGAAGAATGCCGAGGCAGCCGGCCTTCTTTTCCGGCTGAGCCGGACGGGGTTTGTTGGCCGGAGCCTGCATCTGGATCTTGGGCGTGGCTGAGGCGGACATCTTGGCGATTTTCGACGTGTCGGCGCGTTTCTTCAAGGCGTCGACGCGTTTGATCACTTCCTGCCAGTCGCGCAATCGCTTTCCTGGCTCGATCGCCATCATGTCTTGGATCAGCTTGATGAAGGGACTGCTGAGGTCACTACGGGCTTCGGCCAGAGAGCTCGGATCGCGGCGCAGCTTGGTCGCCATCACCTGCATCGGCTCCATGCCGTCGAAAGGCGGCTTGCCGGCGGCGAGATGGTAGAGGGTGGCGCCTAGGGAGTAGATGTCGGAGCGTTGGTCGAGATCGCGCTCGCCCATGGCCTGTTCCGGGCTCATGTAGTAAGGCGTGCCCATGACGGTGCCGACGGCGGTGAGGTGGGTGTCGTCGCTCATGTTTTTGGCGATGCCCATGTCGGCGAGGACGAAGCGGCCTTCGCCGTCGATCATGATGTTGGCGGGCTTGATGTCGCGGTGCAGCAGGCTGTGTTCCTCCCAGGCGAAGCAGAGGGCTTCGGCGGCGTTCTTGGCCAGTTCGATCAGGCGTTCTTCCTTGAAGGGGCCATGGCGTTCCAGGTCGTCCTCGGTCGTGCCGCCGTCGATCAGGTTCATCGCCAGAAATTGGCCGGCGCCGTGACGGCCGGCGTCGAGCGCTTGGACGAAGCCGGGGTGGTTGAGTTTGGCGAGATGGGCCGCTTCGCGCTGGAAGCGCTGGCGGGCCTCGGGGTCTTCCAAGTTGTTGTCGGGAATGTATTTCAGGGCGACGGTGCGATTCATCATCTCATGCTTGGCGAGATGGACTTCGCCCATGTTGCCGCTGCCGATCATGTGGTCGATCAGGTAGGAGCCGACATGGTCGCCGTTGCGCAGGATCGGATTGGGAACGGCGAGGCGCCTGCCGCAACCAGGCTTGGGGCAGTTGACGTCCGAGCCGGCCAGCTCATCCGGCGCCGACACCTTCGATCGGCAGCCGGAACAGCGAAATTTGATGCTCATGAAATGTTGGGGTCCCGCAGGGCTTTTGGAAAACCTCCAAAGATGCCTCCATCTGCGCAAAAGGGAAGGGGCGGAAAGAGCTCTGATTCGCTTCGGTCAAGATTGTGGAATCTCTTCGTTTGTCGGATTTTGCGACTTCTCAATGTAAATCCGCCCAGATCTTCTCCGCAAGCCCGCTTCGAAAAGAATCACGGATTTCCTGGAGAGTGGAAATCTTTTCCTTAGAAGCGCTCGCTTCAAGAGGATTTCTGTGAAAAAGCCTCTGGCGATAAGGGTTGGCATTAAACTTTCGATGGCGGCAGTCGACAGAGGATGTCCAGAGCCCTCTTAGACCTTCAACCGCACTCCAACAGAAAGGGATTTCACCATGCCAGACGTAACCTCCAGCTTCTTCGAAGACAACGTCCTCAAAATCAGCGGCACCGGTGGAGCTTCTGTTGCCAACAAGGCGACCGGCACCTATGGAGCCTTGACTGTCACGGCTGCGGGTCTCTGGACCTATACGCCGGTTCCTTCGAAAATCGCTTCCTTGGCCTTTGGTCAGACTTACACCGAAAACATCACGCTCGATAGCAAAACCTTTGCTTTCACCATCTATGGAACGAATGATGAAGCCAAGGTCGGTGGGACCAAGACGGCCACGGTTCTTGAAGATACCGGCAGTGGTACTGTCGTTGTTTCCGGAGCCTTGACCGTGACCGATCCCGATTCCGGCGAATCTGCCTTCCGGGGCATCCTCAGCGGCGGTAACATTGTCAACTCCGTCTCCAAGACCTACGGGACTTTCACTTTTAATGCCGATACCAAGATTTGGAAATACACCTACGACACCTCCGATCTCCAGACGCTCGGTGCAAAGGATGCGCCTTCCGAACAGATCGTGATTGTCACGAAGGATGGCAGCACTTCCACCGTCACGGTCAATATCAAAGGCGCCAATGACGTTGCTACCATCACGGGCACTGTCACCTCCACCCTCACCGAAGATGCCGATGTCACCGATGGCTCCACCGGCGCCAACATCGTCAGTATGAATGCTGGTGTCGTCGATATCGCCGCGACAGCGCCGAAGAAGGGCTTCCTGCACGCCAGTGGCGACCTCAACATCAGCGGGAACGATGGCACCGATAACAAATTCACTGCGGGGGTCTTCTCCAAGACTTATGGCATTTTTGCTATCGATGAAGACGGTAATTGGACCTATGATGCCGCCAACAACAGCAGCGCCATCCAGGCTCTGACCGATGGTAGTACCAAAGTGGAAAGCATTGTCGTCAAGTCGAAGGATGGGCTTAATTCCACCACTGTGAGCATTACTATCAAGGGGGCCAGCAATACCACGGCTGGTGGCTCCGGGGTGGCGACCGAAAGCAATACCGGCAAAGATTCGGCGATCTCGGGGACTCTCACGGTTCTCGACAACGGGGCCGCCCTCAGTGTCGCTAACCGTCCATCCGATGTCACCGTCGCCGATCACGGTTCCACGGCTGCAACCTCCGGTGGCGCTTCCGGCGCTTACGGTCTCTTCACCTACACCGCCTCCACCAACAAGTGGACCTACACCCTCAACTCCAGCCTCACTGCGATCGACAACCTCAAGGCCAACGAGACTCTGACCGACACCCTGACGATCAGCGGCAAGGACGTCATCGTTGTCATCAAGGGCGCTGACGACCTCGCCCAGTTCACAGGCGGCCTGACGGGATCGATTACTGAGAATGGCGCCACCAGTTCTGCCGGTATCCTTCAGGCCACTGGCAGCCTTGATGCTTCCTTCAACTACACTCCAACGAACCCGATTCACGACGATAACGCGACTGAATTCCTTGCGGCCACCACCTCGAAAACCAACGGCATCTTCAGCGTCGATTCCGCCGGTACTTGGACTTACAAGAGCCTGGCGAACAATCCTAACTTGCAGAAGCTTGCTGCCGGCGCGACTCTGACCGAGTCCTTCGTGGTCAAAACCGCAGACGGCAAAGCATCGACGACCGTCACCCTGACTCTCAATGGCAGCAACACCGTCAGTGAAGGCGCCGCGGGAACTGTCACTGAAAGCAATACCGCCACCACCACCACCATCTCCGGCGTCCTTTCCGTCCTGGACACCGGTATCGCTTTGGAAAGTTCGGCTCGCCCCAGCGACCTGACCACCGCCAACACTGCTGCGTCCACCTCGGGGGGCAGCAGCGGCTCCTACGGTCTCTTCACCTATACGGCTTCCACCAACAAGTGGACCTACGCCCTCACCAACGCGCTGGTCACCCAACTTGCGGCTAACGAAACTGTGATTGATAGCCTGGTGCTGGGTACAGGGGAAATTGTCGATGTTGTGATCAAAGGCGTTAATGATGTCGCCACCGTCAGTGCCATCGTTCCGGTCACAGGTGCAACCGCCCTCGGCTCTGACACGACCACCGCGGCGATCCTGGTCACTCTCACTGAAGACAACTCCTCTGACATCACTGGTGGCAATCTCAAGGCTACTGGTAAGCTTACCGCGACTGATGTCGATACTGGCGAAGCGGCCTTCATCGCTCAGACTGTCTCCGACAGTGTCGGCGTCTTCACCTTGGAAAGCGATGGCGACTGGACGTACATCGCCTCAAACACCAATGCCACCATCCAAAAGCTGACGTCGGCAACGACTTCACTTCTTACCCGTAATTACACCGCCAAGACTGTCGATGGCGTCACCAAAGCCATCGGCATCAAGATCCTCGGCGCTTCCAATAACACTTTCGCCTACGACGCCGTCACCCTCGATGCCGATATCACCAACACCGTCTCCGGCCAGCTCAAGAACCTCGACGGCACGATCTCCGTCACCCCGGGCGCCTACTCTCATGCCGTCACCACCCACGGCAAGCTGGTGATCGGTGCTGACGGCAAGTTTGTCTATCACCTCGCGGATACCAACTTCACTACTGGTGATACAGAGACCGTCACCGTCACGGTCGGATCCACCACCACGGATGTGATCATCACCCTCACCAAGAGCGATCTGCCCAACGTCGTCACCGGCAACACCAGCGGATCCTTGACCCTTGAAGCCGACGGCTCCACCGCTCTAGTCACCGGAGATCTCAACGCCGTCGACCCTGACGACGCCAGCTCCGAAAACTTTGACACCAACGCCTACGCATCCCCAAGCTATGGTACCGTCACCATTCTCGCCAACGGCAACTGGAGCTACCAAGTCGATGATGCCAACTCCACTCTCAAGGCCTTGACCTCGGCCCAGAGCCTGACTGACACCTTCATTGTCCAGACTGACGGCTCCGGCACCGAAGGTTCGACCACCGTCAGCATTGTCATCACCGGCAAGAAGGATGCCCCGGTCGGGGTCAATGACGCCAATTCCTGCGAAGAAGATGCTTCGATCACCTCGAGCGTCTCCGTCGTCGCCAACGACACCGATGTCGACTCAGGTCAGCAGGCTACACTTTCTGTTGCCTTCGCCAAAAAGTCAGGTGGCGTCGCCAGCGCCGTCAGTAGTGCAGGCACTGCTATCACCGGCCTTTACGGTACATTGACTATCAAATCCAACGGCACTTATACCTATAAAGCCGATCTTCCCGCCTCTGACCTCCTCGCCACTGCAGCCACCGGTAACGACGTCTTCGTATACACTGTCAAAGACGCCGACGGCGAAACCCATACCGCCAACTTGACCATCACCGTCACTGGCAAAGAAGATGGCAGTGCCGTCGAGGCCACCAGTGGTGACGATACTATCACCGCAACCGCCAACGACGAAACCATAGATGGCCTCGCCGGTGATGACGTCATCAATGGTGGCGACGGTGCCGATACCCTTAGCGGCAGCGCCGGCAACGATGAAATCGATGGCCAGGATGGCAATGACATCATCAAAGGCGGTGACGGAGCCGACACGCTCACCGGCGGCAATGGCAACGACAGCGTTGACGGCGAAGCGGGTGCAGACACCATATCTGATGCGGCAGGCACCAACACCCTTAAGGGCGGTGCCGGCAACGACATCATCACGGGCGGCACAGGTGCCGATACTATTGAAGGGGGAGCCGACAATGACTACATCGCTGGTGGCGCTGGCGCCGACTCCCTCAAGGGGGAAGCTGGTGACGACCTCTTGGTCTACGGATCTGGCGATACCCTCGTCGACGGTGGTTCCGGCACAGATACTTTGCGCATCCTAGGTTCCACCACGGTCGACATGACTACGGTCTTCGCCAATATAGAGCGGGTAGAAGGCAAGTCTTCTGATGTCGATCCTGAGGCCGCCACCAACAATGCCCAGACCTTGTTGGTCAACTCGACTGTGCTTACCAGCGTCGTGTACATTGATCTGGGCGCCGGCACGGACGAATTGCAGGTCTCCGGCACTGTCACGCTGGCAAGTACCACTCTCGTCGGTGTCGATACGATTCAGGGCCTGGGTAGCGACGACACCGTTACCGGCACTGCCAATGCCGACACCATCAAAGGTGGCGCTGGAGATGACACCATCGATGGTGGAGCTGGAATCGACACTCTTCTCGGTGAGGCCGGTGACGACACCTTCATCTGGTCCGCCAGCAACGACACCATCACCGGTGGCGAAACATCCGAGGATGGCGGCGGCGACGTCCTGAAAGCATCGGGAACCGTAGATATCTCCGGTGCGACCATAACTGAAGTCGAAAAGCTTCTCGGTGTCGCCACTCTCACGGATGTCATAACTATCAAGGGTAGCGAAGGCTTCACTGCCATCGACCTGGGTACCGCCACGGGCACCGCCAGCGACACAGTCATCTTCAATGTTAACGCTCTTGATCTCACCGGAGTCACCCTCACTGGCGTCGAGGCCATCAAGAGCGTGGTCACCGCCAATGCCGCCGATACGCTCACCCTGGCAGGCTCGACCACACTCGATACGCTGAAGTCGATCGATCTCGGCTCCAATACTGACACCTTGAAGATCTCGGGTTCTGTGGACCTGAGTGCCATCACCCTTACTGGAGTCGAGACTTTAAACGGCGACGGAGCTGTGGCTAACGAAGTCGTCACACTGACTGTTTCATCGACCAATTCCAGCCTCGGCTCGCTGACCACGCTCAACCTCGGCGGCGGTACCGCTGACGAACTCAAGGTTCAGGGCACCCTGAGTCTCTCCGGAGCCACCGTCAGCAATATCGAGAAGTTGACCGGTTCTACGGCTGCTGACACCATCACCATCAAGGGCACAGAAGGATTCACCACCATCGATCTTGATGATGGCGCTGACACTTTGGTCGTCACTGCCGCCACCGTCACCTTCGCCGGCGTCACCCTGACTGATGTCGAATTGATCAAGGGCAACGGCACCGTCCAGACCATCACCGGTTCGGCGGGTAACGACACCTTTGAAGTCACTACCAACGTCACCATCGACGGCGGTACGGCCGGTACCGATGTCGTTAAAGGGACCAGCGGCGATGACTTCATCTATCTCGACAAGATCACCAATGTCGACACCATCGACGCCTTGGATGCCACGGGCGATGACGATGTCCTCATCGTCGGCTCCTCCTCCAGTCTGACTGGTGTCACCATAAGCAACTTCGAGAAGATCGAAGGCACCTCCGGTAACGACAACTTCACCATTGATGCCACCGCCTTCGGTGTCATCACTGGTGGAGGCATCACCAGTATCGACCTGAAGGCTGGTACCAACACCGTCATCGTCTCTGGAACCACCGCCGTCGACTTCTCTTCCTTCACCTTCAGCAATGTGTCTGCCATCCAGGGCAACACGGCTGCCAACACCATCACTGGCACCTCGGGCGCGGATGTCATCAAAGGCGGTGACGGCGACGACATTCTCTTCTGGGACGCCGACGACACCTTCGATGGTGAGAATAACAATGATACCGTCAAGGGCAGTGCCGATGCCGATACCATCGCGCTGGCCAATATCAGCAATGTCGAGACCATCGACGGCTTGGGCAACGGCAGTGACGTGCTCGTCGTTTCCGGTGCCGCCACACTGGCCGCCATCACTCTCGCCAACATCGAATCGATCGAAGGCTTGTCCGGTGCTGACAGCTTGACCATCGGCACCGTTGCTGCTCTCGGCGCCGTGGCGAGCATCGATCTCAAGGCCGGCGCCAACAAGCTTCTGGTCACTGGCACTGTCGATCTCAGCGCCATCACCCTCGCAGCTACCGGTGGCACTCTGACGGTCGAAGGCACCGCCGGTGTCGAGACCATCACTGTCGGCAACGCAGGTCACACCATCGATGGCAAGGGCGGCGCCGATGTCCTCACCGGCGGCACCGGTAATGACAGCTTCTATTGGTACGCGAGCACCACCATCAACGGCACCAGCGGCACCGACTCGGTTCTTGGCACCACAGGTAATGACACCATCGTCCTGGCCAGCTTGAGCAACATCGATACCATCAACGGTCTCGGCAGCGGAGACACTGACAAAGTCACCGTCTCCGGCACCGCCACGTTGGCAGGCATCACCTTGAGCAACGTTGAAAGCGTCGAAGGCTCGGCCAGCGCCGACACCCTGACTCTGAACACCATTGCCGCTCTCGGCGGAGCCAGCATAGATCTTCTCGCTGGGGCCAATACCGTCATCGTCACTGCAGACGCGGTCTTCACCTCCGTCACTGTCTCGGCCACAGGCGGCACCGTCAGTCTCCAGGCTTCGGCAGCGGGGGTCGACATCACCGGTACTGCCGGTGACGATACCTTCGTCGGCAGCAGCGGCGCCAATATTCTCATCGGCGGGGCTGGCAACGACACCTTCACCTGGGACTCGGCCGACACCTTTGATGGTGGCGCAAACGCCGATACTCTCAATGGCACGGCCGCTGATGACACCTTCGCGCTGGAGAAGATCTCCAACATCGAGACCATCGTCTCGGGCGGCGGCACCGACACCATCAGCTTCGCTGGCGCGGCCAGCCTCAGTGGCATCACTTTGACCGGCTTCGGCACCACCTTGAATCTTTCAGGATCGGGCAGTGATGACACCCTCACCCTGAACACTGCTGCCTTCGGCGGCTTCACCACCGTCAATATCGCTGGTGGCGCACACAGCACCGGCGACGTTATCGACCTGGTCGGCAACCTCAACCTCTCGAACTACAACATCAGTCAGTTCGAGAAGATCACCGGCACGGATAACGGCACCCATGTCATCACTCTTGGCGTCAGCGGTGCAAACAGCACCTTTGGCAACTTCACTCATGTCACTCTGGGCAGCGACAACGCCGACGAACTGGTGGTGCAAGGCACTCTTGACATGAGCGGCAAGACGATCAGCGGAGTGGAAAAACTCACCGGTTCTTCCAGTGACGACGCCTTGACCATCAAGGGCTCGGAAGGATTCACCACCATCGCTCTTGGCGCCGGAGTCAATACCCTGATCATCGCTGATGATGCGGCTTCGCTCGCCACTGCCGCCACCTTCACTGGTGTCACCTTGGTTCAATTCGAGAACGATGTCGATACCTTCACGGGCAGCAACACCAGCACCACTTACGAGTGGAACGCCAACCTTGTCACCCTCACCGCTGGTTCTGGCGGCGCCGACACCGTTGTCGGTACGACCGGCGATGACACGATTGATCTCAGTAAGCTGGTCAACGTTGAGACGGTCGATGGTAAAGAGGGCACCGGCGATGCCATTGTCATCGACGGCACCATCAGCGCCACTCTGTCGAACTTTGAAGTGATGACTGGCGGCGCGAATGCCGACACCGTCACCCTCACTGCCGCCCAGCTTCTGGCCTTTACGAGTATTGATCTCAATAATGGCACCGATAAGATCATTGCCAGCGGCGCCGGTACCTTCAACCTCTCCAACGTCGTCGACGTCGAGCAGATCGAGGGTACGGCCGCCCAGCAGACCATCCTGATCGGTACCAGTGTCGGTTACACCATCGATGGCAAAGGTGGCAGCGACACCATCACCGGCGGTGCAGGTAACGACACCATCACCTACTATGTCGGTGACATTGTCGATGGCGGCAACGGCAGCGACACTCTCCTGGTCAGCGGCACCGCCACCGTAACCCTCACCGGTACAAGTAACATTGAAACCGTGCAGGGTAATGCTGAGGACAACATCATCACTGGTGGCGCGACTGCGGATACCCTGAAAGGCGGCGCTGGTGCTGACACCTTGAGCGGTGCCGGCGGTAACGACAGCCTCTTCGGCGAAGCCGGTAACGACATCTTTGTCTATTCCACCGGGGATGACTACGATGGTGGTTCGGATACTGACACTCTGCAAATCACCGCAGGTGGATTTACCACTCTTGCCAGCTCGACTCTCAACGATGTCGAAAATATCAGTGTCGCCAACACTGCCGCCGTCGCCGTTGAGACCCTGGTCATAGTCGATGCCAACCTCGACGATGTCACTCTGGTTCATCTTGGTGCTGGTGCCGATACGCTGCAGATCATCGGCAACGTCGATCTCTCCGGCCTGACCTTGTCCGGGGCGGAGACCATCTTGGGCACCTCGGCGGACAACGTCCTCACTATCAAGGATGCCAACCTCAATGATGTCACCAGCATTGATCTCGGTACCGACAGTACTGATGACATCCTCAGGATTTCCGGATCGGTCGACCTGGCGACCACGACTCTTACCGGGGTCGAGATTGTCAATGGCGACGGCACTACCAGCAACGAGGTGCTCACTCTCCGAGTCAATACGGACTCCGTGCTCGACTCGATCACCACCATCGATCTTGGCAACGGCACCACCGACGAGCTGGTCGTCTCCGGTACTGTTGATCTCAGTTCCGCCACCATCAACAACGTCGAGATACTGCGAGGCAGTGGCAGTGCCGACGTCATCACTGTCGATGATAGCTCGGATAATTTCACCACCATTGATCTCGGTGGCGGTACTGATGAATTGATCTTTAGCGGTAGCCTAGATCTCTCGGTCAAGACTCTGATCGATACCGAGACGCTGACTGGCGATGGCAATGCCAACGTCCTGACCCTCTCGGTCGTCGCAGGCAATAGCACCCTCGGTTCGATCACCGACGTCGATCTCCTAGGCGGTACTGATGAGCTGGTCGTCCAAGGCGTTGTCAGCCTGACGGCTGCGGATTTCGTCCTTGTCGAAGAACTGTCTGGCGGAGCCACCGATGACGTCGTGACCGTGAAGATCGCCGACATCACCGCGACCAACTTCACGGCTATTGATCTCGACACCGGCACCGACATCCTTGTGGTTGATGGCGCCAACGGAGCAGTCGACCTCAGCACCGGTTCAAGAACGATCGCCGGTGCCGAGCTGATCCGCTTTGTCAATGTCACTGCCTCCGCCATCACTGGTACGGCCGGTGGACAGACTTACGAATGGAACGCGGCCATCACCAGTCTCACTGGTGGAGCCGGCGCCGATGTCCTTAAAGGCACGGCCGGAGTCGACACGATTGACTTCGCCAAGCTAAGTGGAATTGAGACCATCAACGGTCTTGGTGGCGTCGACATCCTGTCGATCGCTGGCGCGACCTCCCTCGCGGGGATCACTCTCACGAACGTCGAAACCATTGACTCTAGCGCCGCTGCGGTTTTGACCTTGGCTTCTGTCCCCACTGGCGTCAGCACCATCGACCTCACCACTGGTTCCAGTGACCTGACTCTCAGTGCTGCGGCATCCTATGACTTCAGTAATATTGACCTTGTCGGTGTCGATGATCTCACCGCCGCCGCCGGATCCACTGTCACGGTCAAGAACCTGAGCAGTGCAGATGTGACTGAATTCATCGGCGGCGGCGCCTATGCCTTGATTCTGAGCGGCACAAGCAATCTCACTGGCGTTACCATTAGTGCCACGATCCCAACCATCACTGGTAGCACCGGTGCGGACATTATCACTCTCAATGACGATGGTCTCACCATCGATGCTGGCAACGGCGTTGATACCGTGACTGGCGGCACAGGTGCTGATGTGATCACCGGCGGCGACGGCGCTGACAATCTCAGCGGCGGTGCTGGCACCGACACCCTCGATGGTGGCGGTGACGATAATGATGCCGACTCGCTCTTCGGCGGTGCAGATGCCGACACGCTCAACTTCTACACCAGCGATCTCGTCGACAGCTTCGATGGCGGTGCTGATACAGATACCTTGGTCTTCAAGGAAGACGCCGGTACCAGCGGCACCGACTTCGATCTCTCGAGTATCAACATGAGTGCAATCGAAATTCTTGATACTCGCGGTGGCGGCCTTGATGTGTTCCTCGCCATCGACGGTGACGGCCTGGGCTCCTCTCTGACCGTTAATTGCAACGCCGGCGATGAAATCACGGTCACCGATGAAGGCGTCACCACCACATATGACTCTGTTGCCGGTGACCAGGCGATCAGCATCTTTGGAGGCTTCACCATCACCATCGACTTCGCCTGATCTGCATCAAAGCACAATCCCCGGCCAGCACTTGCTGGCCGGGGTTTTTCATGGATTGATGCAGGTAAGCAGCAAAAAACGGGATCCCGAGCACGAGCATGATCCCTTTTCCAGTCCGATGCTAGTTCAGACCGCCTTTGAGAAGCTCCTGATCCCCGACTGGTAATGGGCATCGAAGCAGGCGGCGATGTTGCGGACGAAAAGCTGGCCTGCTGCGGTCACAGCGACTTCCTGGGGCGTGTCGATGGCCAGGTCGTTGAGGAGGAACCAGGATAGGGATTCCCGGTCGGCGGCGAAATGCCGGTCAAAGTCGAGTCCGGACTCTTTTTTAAAGGCGGCTTTGTCGATTCGCCCCTGGCACATCAGGTCGTGGATGACGACTTGGCGCAGGCGGTCTTCGTCGCTGGAGACGCAGCCGTGGAAATCGGCGCTTTCCGGCGCGGCGGAGAAGCTCTGGTATTCGTCGATCTCGCGGGGGTTCTGCCAGAAGATGCCGTCCGCCTCGGAGATCGAGGAGACGCCGAGGCCGAGGCAGGCGCGGGTGCTTTGGGCGGTGTAGCCCATGAAGGTGCGGTTGAGTCGGCCCTCTTGTCGGGCCCGCGCCAGTTCGTCGGCGGGCAGGGCGAAGTGGTCCATGCCGACAGCCTCGTATCCGGCGGCGAGGAAGGCTTCGCGGGCGGCGAGGAAGATCTCCAGCTTCTCCTCTGTGCTCGGCATGTCGGAATCTTTGATCAGCTTCATGTGGGGGCGTTGCGCTGGCAGATGGGCGTAGGAGAAGAGGGCGACGCGCTCAGGTCGGAGGCTGAGAGCCTTGCTCACGGTGTCGGCAAAGGTCGCGGCGCTTTGTTTCGGCAGGCCGTAGATAAGGTCGAAGTTGAGGGAGTCGAAACCGAGCTGGCGGATGCGGGCGCACAAGCCGGAGACGAGCTCGAAGGGCTGGATCCGGTGGATCGCCTCTTGCACCTGGGGATCGAAGTCCTGGATGCCGAGGCTGAGGCGGCGGCATCCGAGCTCGCGCAGGGTTTCGAGCTGGCCTTCCTTGACGGTGCGGGGGTCGAGCTCGACCGCGAAGGGGATGTCGAGGGGCGCGTCGAAGAGGCGGCGGCAGAAGCCGTCGAGGCGGCGCATCTGTTCGGGAGTGAGGAAGTTGGGGGTGCCGCCGCCCCAATGGATCTCGGCGAGGCGCAGGCCTGGCGCTGCGCGGCTCCAGGCCTCGGCTTCGGCTTCGAGCTGGTCGAGGTAGGCGTCGGCGGCGGAGGACTGTTTGCGGATGACGGTGTTGCAGCCGCAGTACCAGCATAGCGACTGGCAGAAAGGGATGTGGACGTAGAGGGCGGCGGACTCGCCTTTAGCGGCGAGGGCGGCGAGAGGACGGCTGGCTTCGGCGAAACTGACACGGCTTTTCCATGCCGGCACGGTGGGGTAGGAGGTGTAGCGCGGCACCGGGATGTTCAGTCTTTTCAGCAGGTGGTTCATGGCGTCCTCGGGAGTTGTCAGGAAAGATCCGGGGGCGGCAGGCCGCCCCCGGAGGCAGTCAGAACTTGTAGATGAAGTCGATGGTGTGGCGGTCGGCGAAGATGCCCTCGTCCTTCTGGCTGAGGGGGGCCTGCCAGATGTAGCCCATGCTCAGGTTTTCGGTGAGCTTGTAGCGGAAGCCGAAGCCGATGTCGAAGTAATTCTGGCCTTGGCTGTCGGAGGTGCCGAGCGAGGCGAGGTCGGCGCCTTCGATGTTGGAGGAGACGGCGTCGACGGGAACGTTCTTGACTCCGAGAGCGCCGGCGGTGGCCTTGTCGAGAGTCAGGCTGCTGTTGGAGCCGTTGCCAGAACGCAGGACGTGGTGCCAGTTGAGCTCGATGAGAGGGAAGAAGCTGTCAGTGACGGCGTAGTCGAAGTGCAGGCTGGCGTCGTTCCAAGTCGCTTCGTCGCTCGGAGCGAAGGGGATGCGCAGGCCGTCGTAGGCGAGGATGTGGAAGCGGCCGAAGGCTTTGCCGTAGCTGAGGAAGGGGTTGAGGTTGCCGTCGCCGCTTTCTTGCAGCAAGGCGTTTTCGCCGGTGGGGACTTCGACGCGAAGGCCGGCGCTGAGGATCTGGGCGCTTTCCTCGTCACGGAAAAGAGTTCCTTTGAAGCCTGCGGCGAGGTTGGCGAAGCCTTCTTCGTGGTCGAGGGTGTGGTCGGGATTGAGGAATCCGTAGCCGTCCTTGGTGGCGATGAAAGAGAAGTCTTCGTTGAAGGCATAGCGGAGCTGGGCGGCAAAGAGATCGAGGTGCCCGCCAAGTTTGAGCTTGCCGAGCTTGGTGTCGATGCTGTCGTGGAGGCGTTGGTGGATGAAGATCGGGCGGATTTCGGTCGAATTCAGGGGGGACTCGAATAGGGTCGGCGAGGAGACTGGATCGACGAAGCCGGACCAGATGTCCGATTTGGGGGACGCATCCTTTTCCTGGGCGGTGGCGCCGATGGCGAGCAGAAGAGCGGCTGAGGTGCAGATCAGTTTCATGGCGATTTCCTTCGTTCTCTGATTACCGGGCTGAGGATCAGACCCGCAAGATGCCTTAGCAAAATCCCCTTGTCGCAAGCCTGTAAGTAGTTGCAAAATATTTATTTCAAGTTATTTATGAAATTAAAAAGGTTGAAATCCATCCGCTTTCGTAAGCTTTGGAGAAAGAGCTCGATAAAGTTCGGGAAGGCCTTGTCAAGGGACGAGAAAAAAGCAATTTGGGAGACCATGAATAAATCCCCTAGCATCACTCTGGCCGGAGAGAGTTCCGTCCCCCTCGTTCTCGGGCGCTGGACTGCCGGGCTCCCCGTCTTGGCGGCCCACGTCGCCGGGCTGCCTGCCGGCAGTCTGCTGGCTTTCGGGCGGCAGCTTTGGTCACTGATCAGCAACGGCCAGATGCCTCCGGGGCTCTTCGATCTGCGCGAGAACACCGGACTCAAACTTTTGGCAGAGGATCTGCTGATGCCGGCGGCAGAAGCCCTGAGCGGAGACATCCTGGTCTTCGACGCCGTCGCATGCGGCCGCAGCGTCGGGATCTCAGATGAAGAGCCTGACTTCGAAGGTTCCTCCTATCTTCTCGTGCTCAAGGGCGCGATCCTTCCCACGCTGATCCCGCCTCCTGGAGTCGAGTCGCGCCTAGCAAGAGGCGGAGCTGCTGCGGTGCAGCTCTTCCTTAGCGCCGACTTCATTGCGTTGGAAGACCTGGCCGACGAGGCTTCGCGGTGCCTTGGCGGGCTTGAGGCCGCCTTGTTCTTCGTGCCTTCCCAAGGTCTGAGTCGCCAGCTCAGCGAGAAATTGCGCGACAAGGAGCGCATCCGCGATCCCTTCGCCGACATCCGCAGCTGCTAAGGAGTCCTAAGCTATGGTCTGGCAAGAAATCTTCATGATTCGTCGCGGCGGCCACCCGGTGCCGAAATTCGCCATGCCGGAGCCTTTCACCCTGCGCAACTACCGCGTCGGCGATGAGGAAAACTGGTTTCGCATCTACAAGGCTGCAGATAAATACAATCGGATATCATCCAGCATGTTCCGTGAGTATTTCGGGGCCGACCAGGAACTTCTGGCTCGGCGCCAGTTTTATCTCTGCGATGCCACGGGCGAGGCCATCGGCACTGCTTCGGCCTGGCTCAACCCCAATTATCACGGCGAGGCGCTTGGGCGAGTCCACTGGGTTGCGGTCCT
Organism: Verrucomicrobiota bacterium; assembly: GCA_039798785.1. Taxonomy (GTDB): domain Bacteria; phylum Verrucomicrobiota; class Lentisphaeria; order Lentisphaerales; family Lentisphaeraceae; genus CAMCSH01. The sequence goes on from JBDKFG010000051.1 coordinate 24,656, forward strand.
GCCGCAATATCAGGGGCGGGGCCTGTCCAAGCCCCTGATTTCAGCCGTCTGCCAACGCCTTCTCGATTGCGGGCATCAAGACTCTTACCTGCGGACCATATCCGTGCGCATCCCGGCGATCCGTCTCTACCTCGGCTTCGGTTTCCTCCCCGATGTGCGCAATTCGCATGACGCGGAGATCTGGAAGGGCATCGCCACCCACATTCCCGATCTCGAACTTCTCGATCCCTGGCGCTGAAAGGCGGCGGCAAAGCCCTTCGCTTCAGGTCGAATTGAGAAAAGCTTGCAAAAAATACTTGCATTTTGCCCGGGCTTAGGGCTATCATTGGGCACGAGGGAATTTCCCCGAGCCGGAGCCAACGCCATGAGATTGCTGCCCTTTCTTCTCCCCGCTCTTCTCGGACTCAGCACCCAGGCTGCCGAAAAGACTGAGCGCAGCGACATTTCGCTTGAAGAGCTAGGCAACCTGACCCTTGCCTCCTCCTCGACGCTGACCGGTATCGAGCAACGCAGATTGCCGGCCTTGACCACCCGGATCGACCGCGAGATGATCAGTCGCTGTGGCGCCCGCGATCTTCTTGAGCTTCTCGATATCTACGTGCCGGGCTTCCAGATGAACCGCCACCCCAACCGCAACAAGCTCTGGGGGACCCGCGGCGTCGACAGCGCCGTCAAGTATGTCATCCTGCTGAACGGCCGCAAGATGAACGACAACTGGCTCCACGGCGCCATCTCCGAAACCCTCTTCCCGATGCTCGGCGACATCGAGTCGGTCGAATTTGTCAACGGTCCCGGCTCGGCCCTTTACGGATCCGGTGCCATCGGCGGCGTCATCAATGTCATCACCCGCGATGCCAGCGACTTCCTCGGTGACAAGGAACAAGCCGGCTTCCTCCGCCTGTCGCAAGGATTCATCAATCAGAGCCGCTGGGTCGAAACCTACTACGCCCGCAAACTCAACGAGAAGATGACTCTCAGCCTCTACGCCGGCCTGAATGACTTCGACGGCCTCAGCGAAAACGACTCCGACTTCCATGGCGCCTACGGCTACAAAAACGCGGCACCCGGCGAGCGCTGGGACTACAGCCCCGACGCCAATAAGTTCAACGACCCCCTGCGGCAGAAATACGAGCTCCGCCTGGATGCTGAAGAATTCCAGTCCTGGGTCCGCTACACCCGCGCCATCGTCGGCTTCATGGACTTCTCCGGCGAATACAAGAACAATCCCGCACCCTTCGCCAAGACCCCCCCCTACTTCGGCATTCACGAAGAGCAGTTCACCTGGCACAACGAGTACACACGAGAGCTCGACAACGACTTTACGCTGAAGCTTGAGGGCGGCTACCAGTGGTACCGCACCACACAAGAAAACATCAAATACTTCCGCCCTCTTTGCGCTGATGCCCACCAAGTCTTTGGCCGAGTCACCTTGCTCAAGGACTTCGATGAGAAAAACCACCTCGCCATCGGCACCGAAATCCTCCGCGAAAACTTCATCCCCTTCAAGACCAGCACCCGCAAACCCGTCACCAACCTTTCCGAAGCGCTCTTCGCCGAATATCAGTGGAACATTCATGAGGACCTGACCTTCTTCGCCGGCGGCCGCTACGACCACGACCGCTTCACTGAAGACGACGGCTACGGCGTCATCGGCAAATACAACGACTTCACCGGTGACGAGCACCGCCCCGGCTTCGATGTCGTCCCCCGCCTCGGCCTGGTTTGGACTCCGACTGATGAAGACACCATCAAGCTCCTCTACAACCAGGCGATGCGAGACATCCAGTCCGAGCAGTTCGGGCGCAACGGAGTTCCCAGTAACCTCCCCATTCAAGGTAAGGGTGAAGACGAATTCACCGAGAACTACGAGCTGATCTACAGCCGCAGGCTCGACGAGAATTGGACCGCCACCCTCAATACCTACTACAACGAAGCGGAAAACCTCGGCAGCATCACCGGGGATCCGCGCCAATATGGCGTCATCGGCAAGAGCAGCGCCTGGGGTGCCGGAGCTTCGCTCGACTATCGCGCCGAAGGCCACTTCTTCGGGCTGTCGCACAACTACGACACCGTCACCGACTTCAATAGCTTCATTGCCAAATCAAACAACATCTTCGTCTTCGATCCCTACCCCAAGGGCGCCAAGCTCGAGTACTGGAACTGGAGCCCGCACAGCAGCAAGGTCTACGGCGGCTTCACCCTCAGCGATCACTTCAGCATCGACGGCAACCTCCAGGTTCGCTGGTATTATGAAGGGCTGGAGCAGGCCTACGAGCGCGACATCAAGAGCAAGGCCGGCGCCGGCTACGCCGACAACTTCAACGGCAACTTCGGCCCCAGCTACAACCTCAACCTCGGAGCCACCTGGAAGTTCAACGACCAGCACTCCCTCCGTTTCGACGCCTACAATCTCATCGCCCTCATCGATCGCGATCACAACACTCTCCATACCTACAGCTACTTCGACTACTACACCATGCCCTTCTCCTTCGCCCTGACTTACGAATTCAAATTCTGAGCAGGAGCAGGCTGGTACGGCCGGGAGCTTTGCGCTCCCGGTTTTCTTTGCCCATGAGAATCCCCGGGCAGCCCCCTGCAAAATATCGAAAAGGGGTTAGTTTCCGCCGCTTGAAATCACATCATCCCAAAGGTCCCGCCATGTCCGATCTCCACCGCGCCCGTCCCAACAAGTTCCGCCGCGACCGCGCCCATCGCGAAGCCCATGTCAGCCCTCCCGAGCGCCTCAAGGTCAAGGATCACTACGACGTCATCGTCATCGGCTCCGGGCTCGCCGGCTTGACCTCGGCCAACTGCATGGCCAAACAGGGCCGCAAGGTCCTCCTCCTCGAGCAGCACTACATCCTCGGCGGCCTGGCCCAGTGGTTCAAACGCTCCGGCGGCCACATCTTCGACATCTCGCTGCACGGCTTCCCCATCGGCATGAAGAAGACCCTGCGCAAATACTGGAGCGCCGAGCTCGCCGACAACATCCACCAGGTCAAGTCGGTCCGCTTCATCAACCCGCAGTTCGACCTCGACACCACCTTCACCCGCGAAGACTTCACCCGCATCCTCGTCGAGCACTTCAAGGTCGAGCACGACCGCGTCATCGCCTTTTACGACCACCTCGCGGCGATGAACTACTACGACCGCGACACCCGCACCACCCGCGACCTCTTCCAGGAATTCTTCCCCGGCCGCACCGACGTCTGGCGCCTCCTGATGGAGCCGATCACCTACGCCAACGGCTCGACCCTCGACGAACCCGCCATCTCCTACGGCATCGTCTTCTCCAACTTCATGAGCAAAGGCGTCTACATCTACCACGGCGGCACCGATGACATGATCCACAAGATGGAGAAGATCCTGGTCGAGAACGGCGTCGACATCGCCACCAAGGCCCTGGTCCAGAAGATCAACATCGAAAACGGTAAAGTCACCGGCGTCACCGTCAATGGTCGCTTCGTCGGCGCCGATTGCGTCATCTCCAACGCCGGCATCCACCCCACCATCAAGCGCCTCGCCGGCCCCGAGAACTTCAAGCCCGAGTTCATCGCCGAGCTCGACGCCGTCCGACCCTCGTCCTCTTCCTCGCAAGTCTACATCGGCCTCAAGGAAGGCGAGTCCATCCCCTTCATCGGCGACCTCGTCTTCACCTCGACCCACCCGACCTACGACGCCACCGCTCTGACCGACTTCAAGGTCAGCTCGATGACCTTCTCGGTCTACTACCCCGAGATGCGCCCCGAGAAGAACCGCTACGCCCTGGTCGCCTCGATCAACCATCTTCTGAAAGACTGGAACAATCTCAGCGACGAGGAATACCAGAAAGCCAAGGACGAGATGATCGACCTGGCGGTCGAGACCCTTGAGCGCCATGTTCCCGGCATCCGCAGCAAGATCGGCTATCTCGAAGCCGCGACGCCGCGCACCGTCGAGTTCTACACCTTGTCGGAAATGGGCACCAGCTTCGGCACCAAGTTTGAAGGCCTGAAGGTGTCTATGGAGCTGCCGCAGCAGATCCAGGGTCTCTTCCACGCCGGTTCCGTCGGCATCATCATGTCCGGCTGGCTCGGCACCGCCAACTACGCCGTCATCGTCTCCAACCAGGCGGACAAGTATCTGCAAGGGCTGAAATAACCTCTGTCGGGAGCTCATTTGATCTTGCTTCTTCGGGTTCCATCATGAAAGAATCCCCAGCTGACGCGTTGAGTTTTTTCGGTGCAGAGAAAGAGTCCTTGCGCTGCCGTCTCGACGGGAGCCTCGCCACCAGCCCCCATCCCGCGGCGATGGGGGATCCTTTGACTTGCCCGTGGCTGACCACTGACTTCCTCGAGGCCCAGCTCGAAATCATCACCACTCCTCAGGCCTCTGCTGCGGAGCTCCATCGTGAACTGGGTCGCCTGACTGAGGCATGCCGGAGGATGCTTCCAGCCGATGAGCTGCTTTGGCCCGGCTCGGCTCCCTGCTGGCTCGGGACCGATGAAGAACTGATTCTGGCCCGCTACGGAGAGCAGGGGGAGGGGCCGAGGCGGGAACTCTATCGTCGAGGCTTGAAACGCCGCGGCGGCGCCCGGCGGCAGGCTCTCTGCGGGCTCCATCTCAACTGGTCGCCCGGTCCCGCATTGCGCGCCGGCATCCCGGCCGAGGAGGTCAGCCGCCGCCTCGTCCGGGCCGCCGCCATACTCAGTCGCGACTCCCAAGTGCTGGTCTGGATCGGCGGCGCCAGTCCATGCCTTCACCACAGTTTCTTCGGCGGACTTGAGCCGGGAGCGGATCTGTTCGATCCGCAAGCCTGCTCTCTTCGCCTCGGTTCGCATGGCTACCGTCTGGAGGAGCAGGATGCCATCGTCCTTGATTATTCCTCGCCTCAAGCCTGGGGGCGCTCGCTGCAGGCGGCAATGGCTCAGCCGCATCCGCGTCCCGAGTTGCGCCGGACGCATGACCAGACGGGGAGCCCCTTGCAGCTCGGCGGCGGCCTGCTGCAGACGGAATCGGAGCTCTACGCGCCGGTGCGCCCGAAAGCCGCGACCCGCCCGGGCGAGAGCCTGCTTCAAGTCTTTGCCGAAGGCAGATGCGATTGGCTGGAGTTGCGTGTGCCCGATCTCGACCCCTACCACTCGCAAGGATGCTCACTCGAGTTCCTTGAGATGGCCGAGCTCTTATTCCTGCTTTCCTGGTTCGAGTCGGAGGATTCCGCCGGAGAGCTTTGCTCCCTGGCGGATATCAGCGCTCCGGCACGGCAGGTCGCGGCCCATGGGCGAATCCGTCCCCCGCACCTCGCAGAGCTCAATCTCCGCTTGCAATCCTTGCGGGGCCGTCTCCCGGATCCGTACCGGCGCCAGTCGGAAAAGGCGCTGCGCCGCCTGGAGGATGGCGCGACCGGACGCGCGACTTTGCTCAGCGCGGACGTAGAAGCTGGCTGCCGGAAGGAGGGATTCCTGGACTTCCACCTTCGGCGTGCGCTGACAGCCCTTCCGCCTCAGCAATGACGCGCAATCCCGCCCGCCCCGCGCCGATTCCACGAGTCTTCGTCCTGCGTCTCCTGGAGCGATCTGTTTTCGGCTCAGTCGGATCGGGAAAATCAGCGCCGGGCAGCCTTTCGATCCGTCAAGCCGGGTTATTCTTCTCGGCGAAAAATCAAACCAGGATACGATCATGACCGCTGCTTCGTGGGCTTCGAGCTCCGCTTCCGAATTCCTTCTCGCCCTCCTCTCCTGGCTCGCCGCCTGGTCCGGGCTGGATCCCGTCCTGCTTCTGGAATTCGGCCGGAATTTCGTCCTCGTGCCGACAAGTCCGGGCCTGCGACTGGCCATGCTCCTCTCGGTGCTCGTCGTCGCCGCTACGATGCTTCTCAGGGATCGCGGATTCCGGCTCCCCTTGGCGCTGAGCTTCGCCGGCGCCGCCTTGACGATCCCCGTGCAGCGCTTGCTTGCGCCGCTGCTGCCGGCGGACTGCTCGGCGACGGGCCTGTCGGCGGCCTGGGCTCTGTGCTTCTTTGCGGTGATCGCCTTGCTGATCCACAAGAAGCCAGCGGCCGCAAGCTCTGAGGCGCCGCCGCCCTCTTTGCTGCTTCCTCTGCTTTGCGGCGCCTCGACCGTGGCGGCGGTGATCCCCGGCCTGCCGGCGGCCGGCCTGGCCCTCGCCGCGGCGGCGCTTGGCCGCCACTCGCCGGCCGCTGCTTGGAAGCTGGCGGCCGCGGCCGCCTTGCCGGGCCTGTCCCTTCACGCCTTGCAGGCGGCAGGCGAGTGGAGAGGCAATGTCTTCGCCAGTCCATCGCCGGTGATCCTCTCTGTCGTAATGATGGGCCTCGTCTTCGCCGGACTCCTGATCTGGCCACGCCTGCTGCGCGGGTTGGAGGATTGCGGCCTGCGTTGGACAGCCTGGGCCGCGCTCGTCCTGGCGCTTGCGATGATGTGGGCGATGAACCGTCACATGCCCCACCAGCAGCGGGTGATGGAGGTCATGGGGACCGGCGCCGAAGTTCAGTTCTGGTGCAATCCGGTCGAAGCCGATCGCCTTGCCAAGATCGCCTTCGACGAGTTTGCCGCCACTGATCTCGAGCTCAGTCTTTACAAGCCGGAAAGTGAACTCAGCCGTCTCAACCGCGAGGCGGCTGAACGTGATTTTCCTTGCGGGGAGCGGCTGTGGCGGAATCTCGTCGCGGCGGAACAGGCATGGAAGCTGTCGGGCGGCGCCTTCGACGTCACCATCGGCCCCTTGATGCGTCTCTGGGGCTTTTACGGCAAGAGGAATTCCGAGCCGGACGAGGCAGAGATCAACGAAGTGCTGAAGCGGACCGGCTTCCATCATGTGCGCCTCGATCACGCCCGCAAGACCTGCCGCTTCCTGCGGCCAGGCGTCGAAATCGATCTCGGAGGCATCGCCAAGGGCCTCGCGGTCGACCGCGCGGTCGAGCTCTTGCAGCAAGCGGGGTGCCGGCGCGGCCTGGTCGACCTGGCGGGCAATCTCAGGGTCTTCGGACCGCCGCCGCCCCATGCCCCCGCCTATGCCATCGGCGTCAAGGATCCGCGCGACAAGTCCGCTGTGCTCGCCTCGGCGCAATTGCTGGAGCAGTCGACTTCGACCAGCGGCAGCTATGAGCGTTTCGTCATCTACCAGGGTAGGAAATGGCCTCACATCATCGATCCCCGCACCGGAAGGCCGCGGCTGGGGGCGGATTCGGTCAGCATCGTCTGTCCCTCCGCGATGTGGGCCGACATCCTGTCTACGACTCTTTTTGTCGCCGGCCCGGAAGCGGCAGCCCCATTCGAAGCGGTGGCGGGGCCGATCTCCTTCCTCTGGGTCGAACTGCCTTCAGGAGCGCCGGTGAAGGCGATTCGCGGGGGGGGCGCCTTCCAGCAGCCGGTGAAATGAGCCTCGGTCCGCCCCTGCGGCGCTGGCAATTGTGCAATTGCGCAATTGCGGCGGAGATCTTGACAGGATTGCCGCCGGCCCTATCTTCGCCGTGTCCGCCACGCAGCAGCGTGGCGCTTGGATGACGCAGCGCCCCCGGCTTTCAGGGGATCCCCCAAGACCCAGTTGATGCCCATAAACCCGTCTCATCTGCCGTTGAAGAATGCTCCGCCTGCCCTGATTGTCGGGTTGAGCGGCGGCATCGCCATGGGCAAAAGCGCGGCCTTGGAGATCTTCGCCGAATTGGGCGCCGCCGTCCAGGATGCAGACCAGGTGGTGCACAGGCTGCTCCGCGAGGATGCCGCCTTGCAGGGACAGATCGCCGGACGTTGGGGGAGGCAGCTCCTCGGCGCCGATGGAGTTGATCGCAAGATGTTGGCAGTCAAGGTCTTCGGAAATGATGTTGAGCTGGCGGCTCTGGAGGCGATGATCCATCCTCGCGTCCGCGAAGCCATCGATGCCGCACTCGTCCCAGGCAGGCTCAACGTCATCGCCGTGCCTCTGCTCTTCGAAAAGGGCTGGGCCGAACGCTTCGATCTCACCGTCGCGGTCTGGAGCACGCCTGAGCAGCAGCGACGCCGCCTCGCCGCCCGCGGCTGGACGGAGGCTGAAAGCGCCGCACGCCTCGCCGCCCAGATGTGCGCCGATGAAAAGCTGAAGCGTGCCGATCATGGTCTGATCAACGACCGAGATCTCCAGCATTTGAAACAACAGATAGCCGAACTCCTCACTTCACTTAGCGACCAGACAGGAAAAACTTCATGAACGATCACACCGACGAAACCCCCGCCGAGGGCGAAGCCAAAAAGCGTCGCGGGCGTCCCGCCGCTTCCGCCAAAAACAAGACCGAGCCCGCGGTCGTTCAGGAAGCTCCTCCGACCAAAATCACGCTTCGTGACGCCTTGGCTGCCAAAGCCGCCAAAGCTGCCAAGGCCAAAGCTGATGCTGAAGCCAGCCCGGCTGCAGAGGATATTTCGACCAAGCCTGCAAGCAAAGGTCCGCGCCGCCGGGTGAAGGATGAAGCTCCGGTGGCCGCTGAAACTGCCGCGCATGCGGCTCCCGCAAGCCCCGCGCATGCGGCTCCCGCAAGTCCCGCGCATGCGGCTCCCGCAAGTCCCGCGCATGCCCCGGCGCCCCTCGTGGATGCCAACGGTCCGAACGCTCTTGAGCGGCTTTTCGCCGCGTCGGAGGCGAAGGAGGCTGCCGCTCCCGTGCCGGCCGCCTTGAAATTGTCCGAGCCACCTGTTCCGGCTCCCGAGCTGCGAGAGGCGGATCCTTATGTCGATGACCGCAAGATCGTGATCAAGGAGGTTCCGCCTGCCGACGACGCCACGGCGAACGCCTTCTTTGCTCTCGTCTCCAATAAGCTCAGCCAGGTGAAGTCGCTGCCGCCGCCGGCGATCGAGCCAGATCCGCTTCTGCCGCCTCCCCGCCGCCGCGAGGAAGCCCGGGCCGTCGTCCCGGAAGGCCGCCGCGAGGCGCCGCCGGAAGGCCGCCGCGACCAGGGGCGGGAACGCGACCGTGAGCCTCCGCGAGACAGCCGCGAAGCCCGGATGCAGGAGAAGTTCAGCCGCAACCGCGCCCGCGGTCTCCCGGAAGACTTCGAGCTCGAAGACGAGGAACGCCGCCTGATCGAGGCAGCCGCCTCGGGCGAAGCCGGACTCGATATCGCCGAGCTCAACGCCAAGTCGATGCAGGAGCTCAACGACCTCGCCCTCGATCTCGGCATCGAAGGCACCGGTTCGATCGGCAAGCAGGACCTCGTCCATGAGATCATCAAGCACAAGTCGAAGGAACGCGGCGTCCTCTTCGGCGGCGGCGTCCTCGAACTCAACGGCCAGGAGGGCTTCGGCTTCCTCCGCAACCCGGAATACTCCTTCCAACCCAACCCTGAAGACATCTACCTGTCGCCCACCCAGGTGAAGCGCTATTCGCTGCGCACCGGCGACACCATCATGGGCCAATTCCGCGCTCCGCGCGAGAAGGAGCGCTACTTCTGCATGCTCAAGATCGACTCGGTGAACGGCGACCCGCCGATGTCGAAAAAGTCGAAGATCCCCTTCGAGTCCCTAACTCCTGACTTCCCCAACAAGCGCCTGGTGATGGAGGATCGCCCCGATAACATCCCGATGCGAGTCCTTGACCTGGTCACCCCCATCGGCGCCGGCCAGCGCGGCCTCATCGTCGCCCCGCCCCGCACCGGCAAGACCGTCCTGATGCAGCAGATCGCCCAGTCGATCGCCACCAACAACCCCGAGGCGCACCTCATCGTCCTTCTCATCGATGAACGCCCCGAGGAAGTCACCGACATGAAGCGCGTCGTCCGCGGTGAAGTCATCGCCTCGACCTTCGACGAACCCCAGTCGCGCCATATCCAGGTCGCTGAAATGGTGATCGAAAAGGCCCGCCGCCTGGTCGAACACGGCCGTCACGTCATCATTCTGCTGGACTCCATCACCCGCCTCGCCCGCGCCTACAACGCGGCGCAGCCGAACTCCGGCAAGATCATGTCCGGTGGTCTCGATACCAACGCCTTGACCAAGCCGAAGCGCTTCTTCGGCGCCGCCCGCAACGTCCAGGAAGGCGGCTCGCTGACCATCCTCGCCACCGCCTTGGTCGACACCGGATCCACCATGGACGAAGTGATCTTCCAGGAATTCAAAGGCACAGGCAATATGGAGATCCACCTCGACCGTGGCCTGGTCGACAAACGCATCTTCCCGGCCATCAACATCGAGAAGTCCGGCACCCGCAAGGAGGAGCTGCTCCTTCATCCTGACGAGAAGGAGCGGGTCTGGAAGCTGCGTCGCGCCCTCCTCGGCATGCCGCCGGCGGAAGCCATGCAGCTTCTCGTCAACGGCGTCAAGAAAACCAAGTCGAATCCGCAATTCCTCATGACTTTGCAGGTTTGAGCCGTCAAATGCCGCCCCAGAGTCGCGTATCTCTAGTGCTCTGATACTCCCAAACCCCGAAAACACAGGAAGCCCGTCATGATCAAGAAATTCTCCTGCCTCCTCGCCTTGAGCCTCGGCCTCGCCGCATCCGCCGCCACCAACGAGGAGCTCACCGAACGCCTCCCCGAGAACTGCAACATGGTGATGACCATGGATATCGAAAAGCTTCTTGCGATCCCCGCAGTGAAGAAGCAGCTCGACGACAAGGCCGGCATGATGCCCGAACAGCTCGCCCAGATGGAACTCGCCAAGAAGCTCGGCTTCGGTCCCGATTCTCTCGAACGCATGGTCATCGGCATGAAGGTCTCCCAATCTGAAGTCGAGACCGGCAAGCAGCCCGAGATGGCCGCCATCCTCTCCACCAAGAAGCCGATGGACCTTGCAGCCGCCCTCACCATCGCCAAGGCCGACGCCAAGGCGGGCATCACCGTCGAGGAGAAGAAGTACCAAGGCACCGCCTGCTATGTCATCACCAAGGCGGATCAGCCTTTCCCGGTCGTCGTCGCTCAGCTCAGCCCGACCACTGCGGTCCTCGGCACCAAGAACTTTGCCCTCCTCTCCATCGGAACCGCCAAGGCCGGCGCCAAGTCGCTCGCCAAAAACAAGGCGGTGATGACCGAGCTCGGCGCCTTGAAGGGCCTCTTCGGTCTCTACTTCGCCCTCACTGAAGCCGACAAGGCGAAGATGGCCGCAGATGCCGCCGTCGCCGCCCAGAACGGCCAGGCCAACCCGATGTCCAACATGGCTCAGTCCTTCCAGGGATTCACTCTCAACGCTGACTATGCCAACAACGCCCTCTCGCTTGACGGAGTCATCACTTGCAAGGACGCCAACGGCGCCATGGGCATGGCCGGCATGGCCCAGATGGGCGCGATGTTCCTCGCCGACCCCAAGATCGGCGTCCCGCCCGGCGCCTACAAAGCCGCCGCCGAAGGCAATAAGGTCAAGATCAGCCTCGCCCTTGATCAGGCTGTCCTTGACAAGATGGCCGCGAACGCGAAAAACGCCCAGGCTGGCGGCCTTGAGCTGACCCCTGACGAGCCGGTGCTTCCTGCCGGCGACAAATAATCCTCATCGGATTGTTCGGGACGGGACGGCTGAGGCCGTCCTGTTTTTTTAGCGACGAGAAATGGCAGAAAAGGTGTCATCAGGCGCAAGGCGGGAGGCTAGGCTCTTGCCGCGATTCCAATGGCGTTTTATACTCGCACAAATTCATTTCAAACCCCAGGACTTCCTCCATGTGCGGCATCGTCGCTTACGTCGGCTCCAAGCCGGCCTCTGACATCCTCCTCAACGGCCTCCGCCGGCTCGAATACCGCGGCTACGACTCCGCCGGCCTGACGGTGATGAGCGGCGGCCTTCTCGCCACCCTCAAGTCGCCT
>JBDKFG010000052.1:0-36328 GCA_039798785.1 Verrucomicrobiota bacterium
TTCGGGGTCCTTGTAGTTGCAGGTGCTGTTGGATTCCGCTAAATCAGCGCTTTCGGAGTAATAGCCGTCGCGATAGTCCGGGAAATAGTTACCTTGCCAACCGGTCCAGATGGCCTGGTGCTCGCGGCGTTTGTTGCGGTTAAAGAATGTGGTGGTTTCGAAGCGGCGAGGCTTGATTTCGAAGCCGGCCTTGAAGGCTTGCTGGCGAAGCCAGAGAAGCCGGGGGATATGGTTCTTGGCGGTGTATTCGATTTCAATTTCCAGCCGCTTGCCGTCCTTAGTGCGGACGCCGTCATTATCCATCTCCTTCCATCCGGCAGCATCAAGCAATTTCGCGGCGGCGTCGGGATCGTAAGTCCAAGGTTTGATTCCCTTGTTGTCGTATTTACGATAGCCAGTGGTCACACGTGGCATGTGTGCGTATTCGCCACGAAGGATCTTGGCGATCATGCCGTCGATATCCAAGGCATGGGCAAAAGCCTGGCGAACTCGCACGTCATCCAATGGCTTCTTCCGGGTATTGAGGTAGATCCCCATCATCGGCTGGGGGACATCATTATAGGCCATGACGCGATAGCCCCAGCCTTGTTGAAAGATCTCAGCTCCGGCCTTGCCGTGCCAAAGATCCGGCATGGTGAGGTAATTGACATCGAGCTCCTGGCCTTCGAAATTGAGGCTGGTGGCAGAGACGTCGGGAATCACCCGGTATTCGACCGCATCGACATTGTAGCGTCCAAGGTTCCAGGGCTTTTTCTCCCCCCACCAGTTCGGCACTTTGGAGAAGACGATGCTGCGCAGTTCCTGCGTCAACTCTAAATTGACGATATATGGTCCTGTGACGGGCTCGACAAGATGAGCATCGTCAAAATACCGGTGCCAGTTCTTGACAAAGGCGCCGTAGCTACCACCATTCTCCTTTTTGCCGTCGACTTTTTTATCGAGAGGCAGTGCATCTTGGAACTTTTTCCAAAAATGGCGAGGCACTGGCCAAGTCGAGGCGTAGTAGATGCGCTCATCGGCGGGGAGTATATTTTTCAACCGGACTGAAAAACTCAAGCGTCCGTGTGGAGTGACCGCCTCCATGGTTTGTTTGAGCGACTCGGCAAATTCCGGATGATCAAAATCCGGATCCTGGATCATCTCCATCAAGAAGCTGAAATCGGTGGCGAGGACTGGCTCGCCGTCGGACCAGCGGGCGCTAGGATCGATGCGGAAATAAACGGTTTTCTCATCCTTGTCGGCCGCCCACTGCATGCACAAGCTGGGCAGGTAGACATCCGGGTTATTCGGGTCCGAATTGAGCTGGGCCAGATTCAGATAATCCAGGAATGACCGGAAGCTGCTGTTCGAATCCGGACCGAAATGACGCAGAGTGCCAGGGTAGGTCATGACGGAATTTCGCAGCGTCCCCCCCTTCTTGGCTTTCGGGCTACCCCAAGGCTGGAGTGTTTCGGGGCCGTTCTCCCACTTCAGATCGGACGGGACCCCCTGCTCGTCAGCATAATCCGCCGGATTGGCCCGCGGCATGGTCTGCAGGGGGAATCGGTCATCATCGGCGACAAGGGTGGAGGCGCCAAGCAAGGCGCAAAGCAAAAGGAATTTCATCGGGAATTACTCGTAGGTGCTGTGGCGTTTCGGATCATAAGCCTCACGGACAGCCTCACCGATGAAAGCGATGAGGGTGAGAACGAGGAAGAGACTGACGACGACCGAGCTGAGTATCCAAGGCGCCTCAAGGTTTTCCAGGCCTTGATCCATCAGATCGCCCCAGGAAGGAGTCGGCGGCTGCAATCCATAACCTAGGAAATCAAGAGCTGTCAGAGAAGAGATCCCGGCGGCGATCATGAAAGGCAGATAGGAGATCATCACCGAAAGCGTGTTGGGGAGGATATGCACAAAGATGATCCGGCCGGTACCGGCGCCAAGAGCGCGAGCGGCAGCGACATATTCACGCTGCTTCTCTTTCATGGTGAGGGCGCGCATGGTGATCGCCAGGCCCATCCAAGCAAAGGCGGCGTTGATGAAGGCGAGACCGAAGAGACCGGGACTCCACATCGATGAGATGATGATAATCAGAAAAAGAACCGGCATCGAGCTCCAGATCTCCTGCAGACGCTGGGTCAGAATGTCGATCCACTTGCCGAAATAGCCCGACAAACAACCGATGACAATGCCGATCAAGTAGGCGATGATCACCACCATCACCGCAAACTGCATCGACTCGCGGAATCCGTAGACCAGGCGTGCAAGGATGTCGCGACCAAGAGCGTCGGTGCCGAGCCAGTGACGGGACGATGGCTTCAAAGGAGGGAAAGCCTCCCCAGAATCATAGTCCATATCGTTCGGCCCCCAGGGAATGATCGGCATCAGAACAAATCCTTTGCCAGACTTCTCAAGATCGGCCTTAAGTTGCCTGTAATCAGTTTCGTATCCGTAGGGAAGACCAAATTCCTTGCCGGGGATGGGATCTCCATAGACCGGGAAACGAAGCCCGTCTTCAGTCTTGACCACCAAAGGACGTGAGCCTATGAAAAGGGCTGCGAAAACACTAAAAAGGGTGAAGCCGCCAAGGATGAAAAATGAGTAGAGGCCGCGTTTCATCGAAATGAAACGATTGAGGCGACGGCGGGTGATTGGGCGGAGTTGAAACATGGGAAAAGCCTTAATCGAATTTGACGCGAGGGTCGACGGCAGCAACGCAGAGGTCGGAGACCAAGTTGCCGATCAGGAGAGCCGTCGAGGTGATCACCAGCATCCCCATGATCAAGGGATAGTCACGAGCCTCAACCGCGGCCAATGAAAGCTTGCCGAAACCATTCAAATTGAAAATCTTTTCGATCAACAAGGCGCCAGTGATGAAAATCCCGACGTAGTGCCCGAAGCCAGCGGCGATAGGGATGATGGAGTTGCGGAAGGCGTGTTTCCAAAGAGCCGCATCAAATGTATTGCCTTTGGCGAGAGCGGTGCGGACGTAGTCGGCGGCGAGATTGTCCATCAGGGTGTTCTTGAGCAGAAAGATAGTCGAGGCGAATCCGCCGAGGACATAAGCCGTCAGCGGCAAGGTCATATGCCAAGCGATGTCCTTGAACTGCCCCCAGGCGCTGAGTGTCGGATAATTCTTGCTGACGAAATTGCCGATAGGGAAAAGCTGGAGGTGCGAGGAGAAGAAGAGGATCAGCATCAGGCCGACGACCCAGCCGGGGATGGCATAGGCGGCAAACATCAGCATCGACGAAGCGCTGTCAAAAATAGATTGGTGGTGCTTGGCCTTCCAGACCGCCATCGGCAGTGAAAGCGAATAGATAATCAGAAAGGAGCAGACGCCGAATATGAGCGCGATCTGGATCCTTTCCTTGTCGAAAATGACCTCCGCCACCGGCTTCTTGAAGCGGTTGGAATAACCAAGATCGCCGCTGAAGACACGTCCCAACCAAGTGAAATACTCCTTTGCCGTCGGCTCCGAGAAACCGTAGTACTTGCGGAGTTCTTCCATTTGCTCGGGGCTGAGCTGGATGTGGTCGCCGCGGCCACCGCCTTTTTTCCGCCCTTCTTCCTGAAGCTGACTGAGACGTTGCTCCAAGGGTCCGCCGGGGGCCTTGCAAAGGATGAAGTAGACGACAAAAGTGATGCCCAGGAAGGTCGGGATCATCAGCAAGAGGCGGCGGAGGATGTAGCTCGGCATGGGGAGGCTTCCGGAAATTATGACAGACGCCCACTATGGCCTGCTTCGCCTCTTTGCCAAGAGCCGGCGCCGGAGATGGACAGTCGCCCCGAAGCCGATCCCGCTGCGGATTCCGCAAGTATAGTGTCAGTCCTTTCCCCTCAAGCCCCGACAGAACTCATGGATTTCCCTCACACCTTCGCCGAGCTTCAGCACGGCATCGACTCGCGCCTCCACCTCGGCGCCCAGCTGGCGATCTGCCGCGACGGAGAGCTGATCGCCGACCTCGCCCTCGGCGAGCGGGCCTTCGGCCTGCCGATGACGCCCCAGACGATCCTTCCCTGGATGAGCTGCACCAAGCCGGTCACCGCGGTCGCCGTCGCGCTGCTCCAGGAAGCCGGACGCCTCGACTGGGATCAGCCGGTGGCGGAGATCCTGCCCGAATTCGCCGCCCAGGGCAAGGAGGCGATCAGCATCCGCCAGCTCCTCACCCACACCTGCGGCCTGCGCTTCCCCAACGCCCGCCTCGACGAACTCGACTGGGACGAATCGATCGCCGCGATCTGCGCCATGCCGATCGAAAAGGACTGGATCCCCGGCCGCACCGCCGGCTACCACGTCGCCACCAGCTTCTACCTCCTCGGCGAAATCGTCCGGCGCCTCGACGGCCGCAGCCTCGAAGGTTTCGTCTCGGATGAGATCTTCTTCCCTCTCGAGATGAGCCGCTGCTCGCTGGTGGCGAGCCCGGTCGACGAAGATGTCGGCGGCTTCTTCCGCACCGATGCCAGCGAGCCCCGGCCCGCGCTCGACCGCAGCGGCGGCAGTTCGCGCTGTCCGCTGCGTCCCGGCGCCTCGGGGCGCGGCCCAGCCCGCGAGCTGCTGCGCTTCGTCGAAATGATGCTCGGCCGGGGCGAATGGCAGGGCCGACGCGTCCTCAATCCCCGCACCGCCGACGCCCTGCTGCACCGCCATCGCGAAGGCCTGCTCGACTTGACTTTCGGCAAAACCATCGACTGGGGCCTCGGCTTCATGCTCGATTCGAAGAAGCATCAGCGCGACTATCCCTACTCCTTCGGCCCCTATTGCTCTGGCGACACCTTCGGCCACAACGGCAACCAGTGCTCCGCCGCCTACGGCGATCCCCGCCACGAACTCGCCGTCGCCTTCATCTTCAACGGCCAGCCGGGCGACGACAAGCACAACGCCAGGATCAACCGCCTCAACGCGGCGATCTACCGCGATCTCGGACTGGACTGAGATTCACGCCGGCGGCGCAGGATTCTTGCGGATCGGGACGATGCGGATCGCAAAGCTGCCGCGCGGGCAGTTCTGCTCGCACATGCCGCAGCCGGTGCAGAGGGACTCGCGCACCCGCATCCGGTTTTCCGAATCGAGGACCAGCGCCTTCGGGCTCTCAGGGCAGGTCTCGAGGCAGACCGTGCATTCGGCGTCGTTCCAGGAAAGACAGGTGTCGATCAGGATTTCCGCCTTGCCGATGGCCATCGCCTTGCGCTCGCCCGGGACCACCAGGGCGCCGGTGGTGCAGGCCTTGGAGCAAGGAACATCCTCGCACATCCGGCAGGGCATGACTCCCGGCGAAAGAGTCGGCGTCAGATTGTCCGGGCTGTGGCTCTCGAAGTGCTTGAAGACGGCGCCGTGCGGGCAGGCTTCGATGCAGTCGTTGCAACGGGTGCATTTCGACAGGAACTCCCTTTCCGCCAGGGCGCCGGGGGGGCGGAAGAGCTTCGGCGGCAGGCCGCCGGCCTCCGCCTCCTCGCGGCGTTTCTCCTCGAAGGCGCGCTTCACCAGTCCGCCGAATTCAAAGATCGATTTACCGAAGAGCGAGCGTCTGTCCATGAGGATTCCTGGCGGCAAGGGGGTTTGAAGTGTCAGGTGCTGTATTCGCCGCAGCGGTAGCGGGCGAGATTGGCGGGCTGGCGGAACCAGTCGACGGTCGGGCGCAGGGCTTCCTTGAAACCGGCGAGCCCGGCATAGCGGGGACTCCAGCCGAGGAGGCGCAAGGCCTTGCGATTGTCGGCAAAGAGACGCTCGACTTCGCTGGCGGCGGGACGAAGCCGGGCGGAGTCTTCGCTGATGCGGATCTGCACCCCCATCACCTCGGCGATGGCGGCGGCGGTGTCGCCGATGCTGATTTCAAAATGCGACCCGAGATTGACCACTTCGCCGATGGCTGCATCCGCTTCGGCACAGGCGATGAAGCCGCGGGCAGTGTCCTCGACATAGGAGAAGTCACGGGTCGGATGCAGAGAACCGAGCTTCAGTTCGGTGATTCCCGCGGCGATCTGGGTGATGATCGAGGGGATGACGGCGCGGGCCGACTGGCGCGGGCCGAAGGTATTGAAGGGACGGAGCACCGCCACGGGGGTCCCGAAGGAGCGCTGGAAGGACAAGGCGAGCTGGTCGGCCCCGATCTTCGAGGCGGAATAAGGCGACTGCCCCTGGAGCGGATGCTCCTCGTCAATCGGCACTTGCCGTGCTGTGCCGTAGACTTCGGAGGTCGAAGTCTGGACCAGGCGCGACACATTCAAGTCGCGGCAGGCCTGCAGGACATTCAAAGTCCCGACGACATTGGTCTGCACGTAGGCGGCGGGCGATTTATAGGAGTAGGGAATGGCAATGAGCGCCGCGAGATGGAGCACGACGTCGCAACCGCGCACCGCATCGCGGACGAAATCCGGATCCCGGACGTCCCCGGCAACGCAATCGATTTCTTTTTTCAGATCCGGCGCGGTGGTGTCGAGCCAGCCATGCGAACCGAGGGAGTTGTACTGCACCATGGCGCGGACCTGGCGTCCCTGGCTAACCAGCATTTCGGTGAGGTGCGAACCGATGAATCCATCGGCGCCGGTGACGAGAATTTTCTTGCCAGTGAGTTTCATCTCTTCGCTCCTTGGGACATCAGTTGCCCATCCTACACTCAAGTCCCGTGCCTGCCAAGCAGCGGATAGCCGGCTCATGCTTGTCTCCACCTTCGGGATGCAGCCGAGCCGAGGGAGTCAGGGAGAAGGGATTGGGGAGTCAAAGCACGCTCTCAGCCCCACGCGTATCCAAGACAATCATTTTTGACCTTCGCTCCTGCTGCTCGACCCGCAAGGGGTCGAGCGGCCGAATTCGGCAGAATCCAGGGCGGAAGCTTTTTTGCAGGGATTCCCTGCATGCCTCATGAGGTATCTTGGATACGCGTGCGCTCAGCCCCCTAAGCAGGTGATCCTGAAATTCGAGTGAGACAGGTCGACATTCCTCATGAGTGGCTCACGCCGAGCGCCGATCCAGACACTTGCGCTAGGCGCAAAAGATCGAAGGGTTTTGCGAGGTGTCCATCCATGCCGGCCTCCAAACAAAGCTGGCGATCCTCTTCGAAGGCGTTGGCGGTGAGAGCAATGATGGGCAATGTGCCGCGCGGATGATGCTTGCGGATCTCCCGAGTCGCCTCGACTCCGTCCATCTCTGGCATCTGCATGTCCATGAAGACGATGTCTAAACGCTCGGAAGAGGAGAGCGCGACGGCTTGACGTCCATCCTCGGCCAGAAGCACCTCGAAACCGAGCTTGCCTAGGAGATTCCTGGCCAACACCTGATTCACCTTGTTGTCCTCGGCCAGCAGGGCTCTGCGTCCGACAAAGCGTCCTCGCCAGTCGCTCAGCGGAGCTTTGCTCGGCTCCGCCTTGACTTCGTGAGTGACGGGAAGATCAAGGGTGATGGTGAAGCAAGTGCCTGAGCCGGGATGGCTCTCGACTTCCCAGGTTCCGCCCATCATTCTGATCAGGGAATGGGTGATCGACAATCCCAGCCCGGTGCCGCCAAAGCGGCGGGTGGTGCTGGAATCTGCCTGGGTGAAAGCCTTGCCGAGATTGGCGATCGCATCCGCCGCCATGCCGATGCCGCTGTCTCGGACGACGATCATCAGATGCAGGCGCGACTCCGTCTCGCAGCGCACTTCAAGTTCGAAGCCGACGCTGCCCCGCTCAGTGAACTTGACCGCGTTGCTAAGCAGGTTGTTGGCGACCTGGGCTAGCCGGACAGGATCACCTAGAACCCAAGGGATTTGCTCGGGCATGCTGACCTTGAAGAGCAGCCCCTTGTGCTCCGCCTGGAGACGGGCCATGTGCAGGGGCGCCTTCAGAACCTCCTGCAGCTTCATGGGTATGTGCTCGAGCCCGAGCTGCCCGGCCTCGATCTTGGAGAAGTCCAGAATCTCATTGATGATGCTTAACAAGGTCCCGGCCGACTCCTGGATTTGCCGCAGGTGAGCCCGGACCCCTTCGTCCTGGGTCTCCTCCAAGGCCAGCGCCGTCATTCCCAGCACCCCGTTCATCGGCGTCCGGATTTCATGCGACATATTGGCGAGGAAAGTGCTCTTGGCCTGGTTGGCGGCGCGGGCGTTCTGGAGGGCGATCTCTCTCGCCACAAGCGCCTCGTTGAGCCGCTCTTCACTGCGTCTCAGATCGCGCGTCATGTCTTCCGCCAAGGCTCTCGCCCGGGCCTGCGTCCTCTGCAAAGACCAGATCACCAGAGCCGTAAGGACGCTGACCGCGACTCCTAGGGCGACGATGATGCGGCGCTGACTCAGGCCCTCCGGCTGCCCGAGAGGGGCGCAGAGGAGTCGCCAATGCCCGTCAAAGACCTTTCCTTCCCAGGGATATTCCCGGTCTGGACGGCTCTCCGTGATGACCTCAGGGCGTTCCGACATCGCTTCCAGTCGGAAATCCACGCCTGTATCGAGCTTCTCCAGGATCCGGTCGATGCGGAGAGGGCAGTTCACCCAGCCGAGGAGCGACAGACGGCGCTCCTCGGCAGTCTCCAGCCGCATCCCCTTTTTGTATATCGGGCAAAACATCAGGAACCCGGGGAAGCTCCGGCCGCCCTGGACAAGAGTGATCGGCTGCGACAAGGTGATCCTGCCGCTCAGAGCCGAATCCCAGGCGGCCTGCCTGCGGCGGCCATCGAAGGAAAGGTCCAATCCTTCTGCCGCCGCATTCCGATCGTAGGGCTCGATGAATTCGACGATCAGATGATCCTGTTCCTGAGACAGCTTTTTGATCTCGAAATGAGGCGCTCCTGCACGGGTGTCGGCGAGATAAGCCGCGAGATCCTGATCCCGAACATGCCGGACGAAGGCGTAGCCCAGGGCGCCGGAATGCTCCTCGAGCCCGAGCTTGCTGACGAAGGCCCGCCATTCTTTCCTTTCGACGTTCCTGCTCGCTTCGAAAAGACCGCGGGCGCCGTAGAGGACCCGGCCATGATCGCGAATCCTCTCGTCGATCTGACGCCGCATAAGCTCGGCCTTGGATTCAAAGACGAGCTGGAACTTCTCCCTCTCCTGGCGCTCCGTCACCGACCAGGCGAGCCAAGTCAACAAGAGACCGGCCACCAGGCTGAAAGCCGGCAGGACGAGATCGACGCCTCGGATTTTTGAATGCATCGCCAGCCTCCAGGACCATTCTATCACCGATTCCTTCTCTTTGCCATGATTTTCCCGGAACCGGGCCTTGCCGCACGCGTCCACCGAGGATCAACACGAGCCAGAAGCCGATGAACGCGCTCACCTCCATCCTCGGAATCCTGCTGCTGGCCTCGGCCTGCAGCCAGACTCGCCCCGCCGCCCCCCCCTCTTGCCCCGCCGCCAAAAGCGAGATCGAAGTCTCCTTGCCTCTTGGAGATGCGGCCTCCGCCTTGCATCGGGCGATCCTCGCCGCCCCGCCGGGGAAGACCCTGCGCCTTCGCCTCGCCGCCGGTGTCTGGCGCTTCCATTCCCCCCTCGTCATCACTCCTGAAATCCTTGCCGGCCGCGGACTCGAAATACGCGGCAGCGGCACGGGAGCCACCCGCCTCTCCGGCTCCTTCTCCGCCAAGTCCGAGAAGACCGGGCCAGGCATCTGGACCCTGCCAGCTCCAGCCAACGGCGCCGCCCCTTGGTCGATCTTCCTGCAGGGTCGCCGCCTCGCACCCGCCCGCCATCCCGACGAAGGATGGTTCCGTCTCCAGTCCGCGGCGCCGGATCAGCGCAGCGGCTTCACTGTCAACAGTCCTCATCTGCCGCCTCCAGGCGAGCTCGAGGGCTTGGTCATCGACTTCCTCCATCTCGACGCCTCCAGCCTGGCGCCGGTAAGCTCGGTGGACCGCGACCAATGCCAGATCCGTCTCACCGCCCCCTTGGGTGACCGCGCAGCCGAACGCCGCCTCTGCGCCGCCGAGCCGCACCCTCGCTTCGCCTGGACAGGTGCCTGGGCCCTCGCCACCCGCTCCGGAGAATGGGCGAGGCGGCGCGACGGCCGTCTCTGGCTCCGTTCCGATGCATCTCCCGGACTTGTCGACATACCCATCAGCCGCTCCCTCATCCAAGTCAAGGGTCGCCCGGAGAAGGCGGTCAGCGGCCTGGTCCTGGAAAATCTCGTCTTTGAAGAGACCGCCTGCCCCGAGATCCCCGACGGCATCCACCCGGGCCACTCCGCCTTTTTCGAGCCCCGCGGCGCCTCTGGGGCCTATCCGCTCCTCGGCAAGGGCGCCAGCCCGCGCCGCGGCGCCGCCCTCCCTGCCGCATTGCGCTTCGAGTACGGCCGCGACTGCCGTGTCGACAACTGCCTCTTCCGCAACCTCGGCGGCACCGGCGTCGAAATCGCCGAAGGCTGCCGTTCCCTGGTCCTGCGCCGCTGCCGCATCTCCGGCACGGGCGGCAACGGACTGAACATCGGCCTGCGCTCCGATCTCGCCGAACAGAAACTCCCCTTCAGCGAAGCTCAGCCCCTGCCGCAGGACTGCCGCATCGACAACTGCCTGGTCGAGAATTGCGGGCTCCTTCTGCACGGCGCCAGCGCCGTATGGATCGGCCACGCCCGCCGATGCTCCCTCAGCCACTGCGAAATCCGCCTCTGCCCGTGGTCCGGCATCAGCATCGGCGGCAGCCCCAGCCCTCGCTTCATGAATTCCGGCGGCCACCTCGTCAACGATTGCGAAATCCACCAGGTCATGCAGCTCCTCGGCGACGGCGGCGCCTGCACCACTCGCGGCAACCAGGAACTCCGCGACGGCAGCCCCACCCTTTTCCTCCGCAACACCAGCCACAAGCTGCGCAGCCTCCATCCAGAAGCACCGGCACAGGCCTGGCTCTGCGACAGCGGCAGCCGCGGCATCTCGCTGCGGGACGGCGCCGCCTGGGATCTCGACGCGCCTCCGCTGCGCTTCCGCCACGCCGCAGAAGTCCGCGTCGACGGCATGATCCTGGAGAGCCGCAGGGACTTCCGCGGCGCCCGAATGGACGGCCTTTTTCTTGAACAGCGCTGCGAACCCGGCGCCGTCCGCATCGGCCTGCTCCCCTCTCCTCCTCCCTCCTGGCCCGCACAGTCCTCGGGACTGCCGGCGGAAACCGGACTGAGCTCAGCCGGACTCAGACAGAAGTTCGACTGACAGCCGCGAGATCAGCGGCTATTTGACTCGGACAGGAGAGCTTTCCCATTAGAGGTCATTCCAACGGATCATCGAATGAGCTAATATAAGCTATTGCTGTTGCAGCTAATCCTTCCAACCTTCCAACCTTTCAACTGCGGTTTTTAGGTTCAATCATGCGGCCAACGACGAGGCAGAGCGAAGCTGAAGACGGTGCCGCCTCCGGGGCGCTGCGCGTGGACCAGTTCCGAACGGAGAAGGAAGCAGAGACGGCGGCAGATCGCCAAGCCCAGTCCGAATCCGCCGGAGCCGGAGCTCTCCTTGAAGGGGGAGTCGAGCTTGCCTCCGAGACCGGCCGGCAGCCCCAGTCCGTCGTCGCTGACGCTGATGCGGACTTCACCCTCGCCGACATCGAGCCGGATCTCGATCCTCTGGCAGCGGCTGTGCTTGAGGGCGTTGTCGGCCAGATTGGTCAAGACCTGGCGCAGTCGGTCGACGTCGGTCTCGACCGCACAGGGCTGCTGCGGAAGGATGAGCATCAGGTCGATCTTGCGCATCCGCAAGCTCAACTCGAGATGCCTCTTCAGCTCCCTCAAGAGACGAGAAAGGTCCGCTTCCGCAGGCCTGGCGACGACGCTCTGGCTCCGGTCTTTCGACAGGATGAGGAAATCGTCTGCCAAGGTGTGCATGTTGCGGCTGGCCTCGCCGAGAAGGTCGAGGCAATTGCGGATTTCATCGGGGTCCTCAAGTTCGCGCATCAGGGTGACAATGTTCGAAATCACCCCGAGGGGCGATCGCAGGTCATGGGTGACCGCGGCAAGAAGGACGTCTCGCTCCCTCTCGGCGTGGGCGAGTCGCTCTCTCTGCTCGCGCTGCACACGGCAGGCCTGCGAGACCCGGAAGAGTCGCAGCCGGGTGATCTCAGGATCAAGAGGCTTCTCGATGAAATCGCTGCCCCCTGATTTCATGAAGGACACCGCCAGGTTCACAGAGCTGCTCGCCGTCATCATCAGGATCGGCGGATGCTCGCCGCCCCGCGCCTTCACCTTTCCCAAAAAAGACATGCCGTCCATGCCCGGCATCATCTGGTCGACCAACACCGCGTCGTAGTCACCCTGCTCCAGAAGACGCAACCCGGCCTCGCCGTCGTAGGCGACATCAACCTTGGCCTCCCCCTTCATGCACCTTTGAATCAAGGTGCAGGTCACAGGATCATCATCGACGACGAGAAAATGCGGCATCTCAGACATGGTGGCCTCCTCGGCTTTCTAATGCAAGCATAACACCCACCAGATGTAACTGCAAGAAAAAACAACACTTGTCTGCACATCCTGGATTGTTGCACGGGGCGGGGGTATCTTGGAGCCGGGGGCTCCCGGCTGACCCTCAAGCGCCGCTGACGCACGCGGCCGTGGTGCCGCCGCTTTTTGACTGCGCTTTCTTCGCCGCCCCCATGGCGCAAGCCCGGGCCGCATCGTATAATGGATGTCAAGGGAGCCTAAGCTTATGAGCCGTAAAACCCGCGAACAGACCGAAGGCGGCGTCGCCCTCGCCGAGAAGACCAAGACCAAGCGCCCCCCGCTTTACAAGGTCATTCTCCACAACGACGACTACACGCCAATGGAATTCGTCATCGCCATTCTCGAGACAGTTTTCCACAAAGACCATACCGAGGCGGTAAGCCTGATGTACACGGTTCACTTCAAAGGCAAGGCGGTGGTGGGGCTCTATCCCCGTGGCGTCGCCGAGTCGAAAGTGGCGAAAGTCCTGACCTTGGCCCGTGAAAAAGGCCACCCCCTCCTCTGCACCATGGAACCCGACGCCTGAAGGATCCCCGCATCATGTACAGCAAAGAATTTCAGATCGCCTTCATGCTCGCCTTCCGCACGGCGCAGCAATATCGCCATGAGTTCGTCCTTCTCGAGCACCTCCTCTTCGCTCTCATGCATGACCCCAAGACCAAACAGGTCCTGGAAGCCTGCGGAGCCGACCTCGAAGCCCTGAAAAAACGCCTCACCGCCTACTTCGCCACCGAAGTCGAAAAGATCCCCGGCGACAAGGAATTCGTTCCCGACGAGTCCCTCGCCGTCCAGCGCGTCCTGCAGCGCGCCGCCAATCACGTCCTTTCAGCCGAAGGGGTCACCATCGAGGGCGTCAACGTCCTCGTCGCCATCTTCAGCGAGGAGGAGTCCCACGCCGTCTACTTCCTCCAGGAAGAGGACATCTCCCGCTACGACGTCGTCTCCTTCCTCTCCCACGGCCTGTCGAAGGCGGAGAGCGATGGCCCCGACGACGAGGATGACGAATCCGAAGGAGGAAGCGAGGAGGACGAAAACGGCGAGCCGCGCAACGCCGCCAAGTCCGACCTCCTCTCCCGCTTCACCGTCGACCTCACCGAAAAGGCCCGGCAAGGCAAGGTCGACGCCATCATCGGCCGCCGCACCGAAATCCGCCGGATGATGCAGACCCTCTGCCGCCGCCGCAAAAACAACCCCATCCTCGTCGGCGAGCCCGGCGTCGGCAAGACCTCCCTGGTCGAAGGCCTCGCCGCCGCCATCGTCGCCGGCGAAGTCCCCGAAATGCTCAAAGGCGCCGAACTCTTCGTCCTCGACCTCGGCGCCGCCGTCGCCGGCACCAAGTTCCGCGGCGACTTCGAAGAGCGCCTCAAGAACATCGTGCGTGCCCTCAAGGCCAGGCCGAAGTCGATCCTCTTCATCGACGAACTGCATACCATCATCGGCGCCGGCGCCACTTCCGGCGGCACCATGGACGCCTCCAACCTGCTGAAGCCGGCACTCGCCTCGGGTGAACTGCGCTGCATCGGCTCGACCACCTACCAGGAATACAAGAACCACATCCTCAAGGACCGGGCCCTAGCCCGCCGCTTCCAGAAAATCGACATCCGCGAACCGACAGTGGACGAAACCGTTTCGATCCTCGAAGGAATCAAGGGCTATTACGAAGAGCACCACGGCGTCAGCTACCCCTTGTCCTCACTCCGAGCCGCCGCCGAGCTCTCGTCGCGCCACATCCAGGATCGCTTCCTCCCCGACAAGGCGATCGACGTCCTCGACGAAGCCGGCGCCGCCCGCGCCATCCTCCCCGCCTCGAAGCAGAAACGCAGCGTATCCCCCAAGGACATCGAGGCCGTGATCGCCGACATGGCGATGATTCCGGTCGCCTCGGTGTCCGCCTCCGACAAAGAACGCCTGCTCCGCCTCGACGAAGACCTGCGCACCGCCGTCTTCGGCCAGGACGAGGCGGTCGCCACCGTCTCCCGCGCCATCAAGACCGCCCGCGCCGGCCTCAAGGACGAGGACAAGCCGGTCGGCGCCTTCCTCTTCTGCGGACCCACCGGCGTCGGCAAGACCGAACTCGCCAAGCAACTCGCCAAGACACTGGGCGTCGGCTTCCTCCGCTTCGACATGAGCGAATACGCCGAGAAACACACCGTCTCCCGCCTCATCGGCTCCCCCCCCGGCTACGTCGGCTTCGAACAGGGCGGCCTCCTCACCGAAGCAGTCAACAAACAGCCCTGGTCCGTCGTCCTCCTCGACGAAATCGAAAAGGCCCACCCGGAGATCTTCAACATCCTCCTCCAGGTGATGGATTACGGCATGCTCACCGACAACAACGGACGCAAGGCCAACTTCCGCAACGTCATCCTGATCATGACCTCTAACGTCGGCGCCCGCGAAATGAGCGCCAATACCATCAGCTTCGGCGGTGAACTCAACTCCGGCGCTTCGGAAAAGGCGGTCGAGAAGTTCTTCACCCCGGAATTCCGCAACCGCCTCGACGCTGTCGTCCACTTCCGCGCCCTCGGACGTGAACTGATGGAGAAAGTGGTCGACAAATTCCTCGCCGACCTGATCGCCAAGCTGCAGAAGAAGAAAATCCTCTTCAAGCTCACCGCCGAGGCCCGCGCCCTCCTCGCCGAAAAAGGCTACGACCCGAAACTCGGCGCCCGCCCCCTTGCCCGAGTCATCAACCAGGAGGTCAAGATGAAAGTCACCGACGCACTCCTCAGCGACGACCTCGAACACGGCGGCGCCGTCATCGTCAGCGTCGACAACGGCGCCATCAAGGTCAGCTTCGAAAAGGTGTGAAGATCACTGGAAACATGAGACTTCGCCACAGCGGCGCGAAAGCGCCCCTGTCTTTCGGTCGTTTCCAAGCGCTTCATACATGAGCCTGCCCTCTGCCATAGGCCAAGATGAACTGAGCTATCCCGCCACAAGAGTGATACTTCGGGATCGTCTCATGATCATGTGGCTGGATTACATGATTTTAATGACGGTCAGCCTGCCAGTGATTATTCTCCCCCTAGGCTTCTTTGCGAAGGGTTATTGTGATGATAATAGCAATATTCAGTTAAGCATGTTCTTTGTTTCAATCTGCACCTTCTTCATCCTCTTGATCCCCTGCGTCATTGGCACAGCAATCATCCTTCTTCTCAATCTCATCAACATTTTAAAAGACGGCCAAACTCTTGGTCAAAAAATCCTCAAAACCAGAACCGCAGATGAAGAGAAACTCCTTCTTCCATCAATCGGAAAAAACCTTTTACGCTATATCGATTTCACGTCCTCAATCCTGATATTCTCGGCTTCCTACACAAGCTTCATTTATTTTTGCATGCCCATTTACCTGGCATTTCTTATTCCGCCGCTCTTCATCTTCCTCTTCATGCTCCTCGATTTCCTTGTGCTCGTCCTGCCCGGCCACCGCTCCCTGCGTGACCGGATCAGCAATACCACATTGGTGTATGTTTCCTTGAATCCAAAAACCGCTGATGAAAGGCCGCACCCCCAATAATCTTGGGGATTGAGACCTGCTGACCTCGACTGTCATGCCTCGTGCCTTTTTCGCAATTCGGCGCATCTTGGGCTCCCTGCCTTCACCAACCCTGCGATGCCCCCCATGCCGCCCACCTGGATGCTCTCCGCCCTTTTCGGGATGTTCTTCTTCGCACTCGGCGCCAACGGCTTCGCCCGGATCGCCGCCCGCGTCGGCCCGATGTGGATCAACACCTTCAAATGCCTTCTCGGAGGAGGCTTCTTCTTCCTCGCCCTCGGTCTTTCAGGGCAAGGCCTGCTTATCGACGGCAAAGGACTCCTCCTGCTGCTTTCCGGCGCCCTCGGGCTGGGCCTCGCGGACCTCTTCATCCTCCAGGCCTTCCGTGAAATCGGCCCGGCCCGCACCTTCACCCTCCTCTGCGCCGCCCCCCTGGTCATCGGCACCATGAGCTGGGCCTTCATCGGCGAAAGCCTGGATCCGAAAAAATTCTACGCCATCTTCTTCTTCATCGCCGCTGCCCTCGTCCTCAGCGGCGAAAAAACCAGCGACGGGGAAGCTCCCCGCAACTACCGGAAGGGACTGGCCTTGGTGGCGGTCTTCCTTCTCCTCGATGGCGCCGGCAATGTCATCTCCCGTCACGCCCTGACTTCCGAAGGCACCAGCTCCCTGCAGGTGCTGGTGATGCGTTTCGCCGGAGCCATGGTCTTCTTCCTGATCGCAAATGCGATCAAGCCGGTGAAGCTGCTTGAGGGCTGGCGATCCCTGACGCCGGACGAACGCCGCCTGGCCATCGTCGCCAGCCTCAGCTCCACCGTCGGCGGCCTCGGCTGCTACGTCTATGCCATGAGCCAGGTGGAGGTGGCCATGCTCAGCGGCTTCGCCCTGACACTGCCGCTTTTCGCCACCGCGATCGAATGCGGCCTGTCGCGCCGCTGGCCGGGACCTCGCCTCCTCTTCGCCGCAGCCCTCTCCCTCGGCGGCGGCTGGATTCTCTGCCGCTGAAACTCGCCGAAAGCGAATTGGGATGCCATTGGAACACCATTGGGATGCCATTGGGGCAGCACGGGGACAGCTCGGTCCCGACTGACCCGCTGCAGGCCGCTTTTGAGAACTCGTTGGCACCTCCCGCATTACCCCAAAGGGGTTACATCTGCCAGCAGCCAGCAGATGCCATTGGCTTCCTGAAAATCCCCCGATGCGGGTCAGGAAGTCTGCACTTGGATCAAAACCGCGACGGCATCTGGCTCCCCTCAACCGGAGGCGGACCGATGACTTGCGTCAGCCACTCCATCTGGGCAAGATGCCTCTCAGTGCCGGTGAAAACCAGCCGGCTGACAACCGCAACGAACTGCAGCTCTTCACCAGGCACAACTTCCATGCCGAAGGATTGCACGAAACGGGCGGGCAGCTCCTCCTTCGGGACCTGCGGATGGCCCAGCCACTCCAGCCGCGCCCGCATCAAGGCGGGGAAGTCCTGATGCAGAATCGACCATCGCCTATCCATGTAGCAAGGACAGTGGATTCGTCGTTCTCCGAGCTTCAAAAGCGCACCCTCGCAGCGGAAGATCAGCTTGTAGCTGTCGCAAAGGCATTCGAGGAGATCGCGGACGCTGCCGCCGGGGAAGTCGAAAGACCGCATCGGCTCGGGCATCATGACGGGCGGCAGGGAGCTGGGATCGGCAGGGTCGGCAGGCGCCGCGTCCGGATCGCTGTTCCAGCCTGAGCTGAGGCTCAGGATCATCGAGATCTGGTGGACTTTCCGGATGTGTTTATGGACGCGGCTGACCACTTCTTCCATCTCCATCGGCTCGAGCTTCAGAGGCGGCAGGGAGCTTTCCAGCCAGGGGCAGGGCTCGAGTCTTCCCTGGCCCTGATAATGAAGCCGCCGGAGGATCTCGAGGGTGTTTTGGCAGCGCGCGAGGGCGGCGGCTTCGTGGGTGATCGCGACGCCCTCGCCGGTGATCTTGAGGCCGCTTCCGGGCGGAAATTTCAGGCCGAATCCGGCGAGTTGAGCTTGCAGGATCCTGGCGCAGGGGGGCGGCGAGGCTGGTGGCGCGCTGTCTTCCGAGGGCTCAGCGGGATCCGAGGGCGGCGCCGAGGGATCCGGGCAATGCGCCCGCGTTCCCAGCGCCGCGACGAAGCCGCGGGGGAGTTTCACCTGGCGGGTTTCGAGCGGACCGAAGAATTCCGATTCGGGCGCGAGGATCCAGGCGCCCCGGTGCCAGACCAGCTTGCTGTCGCTGATCAGGCAGAGCCAGCGAAGCGCCTGCCCGGCGCCGATCGGCATCTCGGTTTCCAGGGTGAAACGCTGAGACGCCAGCTTCGGGCTCGGGTGGATCCGGAAGTCGCGCAAGCCGGGACCGGCGGCGCGGATCTCGAGCTCCACCTGCGCCAAGGCTTCGGGCAAGTTCAGGTTTTGCAAGCTGAGCCCGGGCAGCACGCCACGCTCCAGCGCAGCCTCCTGGTCGCGCCGGACCGCGTCATCGGGGACCGAGCGGCAGGCGAGGCCGAGCAGGGCGGCCAAGAGGAGAATTCGCAAGATCATGGGCTGGCCTCGGTTTGACGGGGTGGCGACTTCAGGTGCTTCAGCGCCTGGTCGGGGTTCATCAGGATACTGCGCGTCAGGGAGACGTGCTCGCTGTCGCGCGGGTCGATCGGCTGAATCCCTTCGTCGCTGAAGTGGTAACACAGGCAAGGCCGGTAGCAAAGCAGGATCGGCGAATGGGTGGCGATGACGAACTGGCAGCCGCGGGCGATCAGGCGATGCATCTCGGTCAGGAAGACCAGCTGGCGCTGCGGCGACAGGGCGGATTCCGGTTCGTCGAAGAAGTAGAGCCCATCCGGCTTGAGGGTCTGCATCAAGGCGAGGAAGGCTTCGCCGTGGGAACGCCCGTGCATTTCGGGAAAGTTGATGACCCCGACATCCTGGAAATAACTCGATGTGTTGTAGAAACTTTCGGCGCGGAGGAAGAATCGTTCTTTCGGCCGTTTCCAGCCACGCACCAGCTGCAGATGGGCATGCAGGGTCGAATGGGTGTCGCGGGTACTGAATCGGTGCTGCTGCGAGCCGCCTTCGGCATTGAGTCCGGCGGCCACCGCCAGCGCTTCGAGGAGGGTGGATTTGCCCGAGCCGTTCTCGCCGATGAAGAAGGTCAGGCCGGGGTGGAATTCCAGCTCCTCCAGGGAGGCGAGGGAGGGGATGTCCCAAGGGTGACCCTCGGCCTTCTCCGGCCGCTCCAGGCGGATCTTGCTGATGAAGCGGGAGTCAAGCATCGCCGAGCTCCTTCAAGGCCGCGGTGAGATTGGTCCGCGCCCGGGTTTCCCAGCGCTGGCGCAGTTCCGGGGTCGAATAGAGGAAAGGCCGCTCCAGGAAGTGGCGCAGGATGCGGCTGCGTCCGGCGCAAAAATCGGCTTCCGAAACCCAGGAATACTCTTGCCGCACCTGGCGTTCGTATTCGGCAAAACGAGCCGCGTCGGCGGCGAGGATGGCGAGATCGACATCGACCAACAGGGCGGCTTCCGGATCGGCCGGCAAGGCCTCGTGGCGGGTGGCGAGCACCAGTTCGGCCACCCGTTTGGCGGCGGCCGCATCGATGGGCCTCAGGACCCGTTCCGCCCAGGCGGCGCTGGCCTCTTCGTTGCCCTTCGCGCGAGGATCGTAGACCGCGTCGTGAAACCAGAGGGCCAGGAGGACTTCCTCCCTCGCCTGCGGCGCCACTTCCGCCAGGATCGCGAGGCATTCCCCGAGGTGTTGCAGGGTGTGATAAAAGCGCTGCGGCTCAAGCCAAGCCGCCCTCAACTCGGTGAAGAGCGAGGGCGGCAAGGACGGCCAGCGGAGGAGGATCCGCTGGGATGAGGATGCGAGTCGGTCAGTGCCGCCTCGATCCAGCGCACTCATCGTTCCTCGGATTGTTGATTGGCGTTGAATTGACGATACATATCTCCCATCAGGAGATCATCCCGCATCCTTTGCTTGTCACGGTCTGATGCATCAAGGCTGTCAATCCGATGCGATTCACGGAAATACTCGTCGTTCGGGTCGATTTGCAGCGCTTGGCAGGATGAGAGCACGGACATCAGCGCGGCGGCGATGAGAATCGCAGGGTGAACGCCGATCCTCGACAATAAAGGAATCCGAACCATGGCGACGACTCCGACGGCTTAAAAAGGAACCGCCGGCAAGCCTGTGCTTGCCGGCGGCGGAGAGCGGCTTCAGCCGAGCTTGACCCAGGCCGCGTTTTTGGCGGATGACGCGACGACGGCTTCGACGAAGGCCATGCCGCGGACGCCTTCTTCGATGGTCGGGACATCGAGTTCAGCGGAGGTGGCGGGGCGTTTTTCGAGTTTAGCGCGGATCTGGCCGGCGAAGTTGCGGTAGAGGTTGGCGAAGGCTTCGAGGTAGCCTTCGGGGTGGCCGGGCGGGGTGCGGGAGTTGGCTTTGGCGAAGTCGCCGTTGTAGCCGTGGCCGGCGCGCCAGATTTCGGTCGGGCGGTCGAGGAACTGGCGTTTCAGGGTGTTGGGCTCGATCTGGTGCCATTCGAAGCCGCCGCTCTCGCCGTAGACGCGAATGGCGATGTTGTTCTCGTCGCCGGCGGCGATCTGCGAGGCGGTGAGGATGCCTTTGGCGCCGTTTTCGAAGCGGAGGAGGACGTTGCCGTCGTCATCGAGGAGGCGGCCGTCGACGAAGGTATTGAGGTCGGCGGCGAGTTCCTTGACATGGAGGCCGGTGACGTATTCGGCGAGGTTTTCGGCGTGGGTGCCGATGTCGCCCATGCAGCAGGAGGCGCCGGCGAGTTTCGGGTTGGTGCGCCAGTCGGCCTGTTTCTGGCCGGACTTCTCGAGCGAGGTGGCGAGCCAGCCCTGGGGGTATTCGACGATGACCTTGCGGACCTTGCCGATGGCGCCGGCGGCGATCATTTGGCGCATCTGCTTGACCATCGGGTAGCCGGTGTAGGTGTGGGTGAGGCCGTAGAGGCGGCCGGTCTTTTTGACGACGGCGGCGAGTTCCTCGGCTTCGGCGAGGTTGAAGGTGGCGGGCTTGTCGCTCATCACGTCGAAGCCCGCTTCGAGGGCGGCCTTGGCGGGGGCGAAGTGCATGAAGTTGGGGGTGACGATGGCGACGAAGTCCATGCGCACATCGGCGGGGAGCTTGGCTTCGGCGGCGATCATTTCCTGCCACGAGCCGTAGCAGCGTTCGGGGGCGAGGAAGAGGCCTTTGCCGGATTCCTTCGACTTGGTCGCGTCGGAGGAGAAGGCGCCGCAGACCAGTTCGATTTGGCCATCAAGAGCGGCGGCTTTGCGGTGGACGTCGCCGATGAAAGCACCGATGCCGCCGCCGATCATACCCATTCGGATCTTACGCATGTCAATGTCTCCTGAAGCTAGGGTTGGAAAAGAGGCCGTCAATATCCAAGCCGATGGGAAATCCTCCAGTGGAGTGACACTGGAAAGCTTAGCTAAGAGCAGAAAACGTCATTCACGGATTAAGAAATCCGGGGGCTGCGCATCTCTGGGACAAGCCTGAAGGAGGACATCATGAATCAGCCCAAGCCGGATTTCCACATCGCCCGCCCCTGCCCCGCTTCCTGGGAAGGGATGAGCGGCGACGAACGCAAACGGTTTTGCGCCGCGTGCAAGCTTCATGTGCACAACCTCTCCGAGATGGAGAAGCGCGACGCCGAAAAGCTCCTGCAAGAGCATGCCGGGCGCCTCTGCGTCACCTATCAATGCGACTCGCAGAAGCGTCCGCTCTTCCGCTCCGATCTCCAGGCCTTGGCCGCCGCCGCGGCCTCGGCGGCGCTGCTGGTCAGCGCCTGCGCTCCTCCAGGGCGCAGCACCGGCGAGCCCCGCCCCGGCACCAGCCAGCCGGCCCAAGCGGTCCCGGCTCCCGGCGAAGTCGAGCCGTGCAAGCTGGGCGAAGTCGCGCCGCCAGCGCCACCGCCGGTGAAGCTGATGGGCAAGATCGCCGCGCCTTGAAACGGGGGTTTTAAATTCAAAATTCCAGATTCAAAATTCAATATAAAAACAAAATATTCGGCGGGATTTCGACTTCGTCATCCAGGTTGAACCCAGCCGTCCCAGCCGTCCCAGCCGTGTCCCAGCCGTCCCAGCTCAAGGCTTGGCGCGGCGGAGCTCGCGGATCTGCGTCCATCCCCGGCCCTCGCCATGGATTTCGCGCACTTCGGCCCAGGAGCCATCGGCATTGGTCTGGCGCAGCAGGACCAGGCTGCCCGCGGCGATCCGATCGCCCGAGGGGCGGCCGTCGGCACTTTCCCGGAGCTGGATTTCCGCCGCGGCGACGGCTCGTCCGGACGCCCGGCTGCCGGCGCTTTGCGCCCAGGCGCAGGAGAAGGGCAGGGCGGCGGCGAGAAGGCCGAGGGCGAGGGCGGCGCGCCAGGGCTGCCCCCGGCGCTTCAGGGTCGCGGCGGCGAGCCAGGCGGCAAACCACAGCGAAGCGGCAAGAAGCAGCCATTCCCCCGGGTGGAGGCGGTCGCGCAACTGGACGATGGCGCCTGGGGCGCTCGCCTGCGGTCCCGCGGCGAGGCGGGCCTGCTCGATCGCCTCCCCGATCTCGGGGCAGCGCGGCATCAATTCCTGCGCGAGATCGAGCTCGGCGAGGGTGGCGGCGGCATCGCCGGAGCTCCAAGCATTTTCGGCCCGTCCGTAGGCGGCCCGGCCAGGATCCTTCTCCGCTGCGAACAGCGGCGCAGAGGAAATCAAGAAGAGCAGCAGCGGCAACAAACGCAGGCTTCTGCCCAGCTCCGGCAGGGCGGCGGCAGGGCGGGGCGCGAAGCGGGCTTCGGTGAACTGGCGCAGCGCGCCGGCGAAATCGCGTTCGCCTCGGAGCTCGGCAGCGGCGGCTAGATCGGCGCCGGGAGGAAGACTCCACAATTCCCGCAAAAAGACCTCGAGCTCGGCCGCGGCGCTCGCATCGCCCGCGTCGAGCCGCTGGGCCAGACTCGCCCTCCGACGGCGAGCCTGCAGACGGCGCCAGAAGCGGCCAGGTCGCCATTGCAGAATCAGCAGCAGCACGGGAGCCGCCAGGAAGAGCAGAAGACTGCCGAGCCCCCCGGGTGGCGAAGAGACCGCCCCGAGGGGCAGGGACGGCAAGGGCTTGCGCTGCGGCGCGGCGACGGAGGACTCCGCTTTGACCGGAGGAGGAGGCCCAAGCACCTTGAGGCGTGGCGTGAAGCGCTTGACCTGATACTCCCCCTTGGCCGGATCGAAGCTCGCCACCGCGATCTCCGGGATTTTGACGCCACCGCCGTCGGGGACCAAGGTCCAAGTGACATCAACTCCATTGTCCACTTGGATCTTCTCGTGAGTGAGGTTCTGGAAGCCGAGGAATCGCCATTCCGGCAATTTCAGGACGCTGAGGTCGTCCTTGCTGCGGACACTGAGGATGAGGTAGCAGGAGTCGCTACTTTGCATCTCCTCCCCCGGAGCGAGCGAGAGCCCGAGATCAAAGTCGTCGCCGACGAGATTGAGGAATTCGACTCCGGCAGGAACGGGAGGAAGTTTTTTAATCTCGTAGCTGCCGGAGGAGAGACTGGTGGATACTGGGAGGTAGCCCGCAAAGGAATTGCCGCGGGGGCGGGCCATGAGGGAGGCGCTGGCATTGCCCTCGTGCCTGCCTGGAAGAATGGCCTTGACCCTTCCTTTCAGAATCAATTTGGTCCAAAGCCGCTTGTCGATCAGCAGGTTTCTTTCGATCGAGGGATTCTGCTCCGGCGACTGCAGGAAGCTTGTTCCTGGCAGAGTCAGCTCCGGCGAGACGCTTTCCTCCGAGATGTCGTAATCGTCGCGGATGAGCAATTCCATCGTCACATCGATCTCTTCTCCGAGGAAGATGCCGGGCATCTGTTCGCTCCGGTTTTTGCCGAAAAGCACCTTCAGGCGCAATGAATGCATCATCTCACCGGCCCTGACCTCGAAGCTCTGGGGCGGGAGGACCGCGGTGTCGCCGTCCTGCAGGGGGATTTTGAGCTCCGGGATCTGGCACTTTCCCGGCTGGGTAATCTGGAATTTCAGCACGGTCCGGCCGCTGACGCCGCGATTGCTGATCGACAGGCTCTGGTCGGGACGGAGCCAGATCAGTCCGTCGATTTTGGGCAGACGGAAGGAGTCGACCACCCCGGGGATCTCGATGATGCCGGTCTGGTCGGTGTTCTCCGGCGGCCGCAAGCGCAGCTCCGCCGCGCCGATCTGGAGGCACAGCAGCAGCAAGCCCAGCAGCCAGTGCGGTAGTTTTCCGGCTCTCATCTGCAAAACTCCTTGTCCATCTTGTCCCGGTGAAGTTTGCCGCTCCGGCGCAGCTTTCAACTAGACGCGCGAGAAGACGCAGATTTGCGCAAGTTGCCGCCAAGCCGATCTTGCAAAGTCCCCAGTCGCGGGAAGGGTGGCAACATGCCAAGCTCGAACACCGACCGCGTCGTATTGAAAAACCTGCTGATGGAGATGTCCATCGGCATCCTGCCTCACGAACGCCTCGCCAGACAGCCGGTCGAACTGGAGATCCATTGCTTCCTCGATCTCCGCGCGGCGGCGCTGCAGGAGCGTCTCGACCTCAGCCTCGACTACGCCGCCCTCGCCGCGGCACTCCGCGAGCTCGCCGCCAGCCGCCACTGGGACCTCATCGAAACCTTTGCCGAAGCCGCCGCCGAAACCGCATTCCACCTAGGCCCGGTGCGCCGCGTCGAGCTTGGCGTCGCCAAGCCGCTCGCCGTTCCGAACGCCCGCGCCGAAGTCTGGATCAGCCGGAGCCGAGATTGATGCCCCCCGTCTACATCGCCTTCGGTTCGAACGTCGATCCCCTCGTCCACCTCGACGCCGCCTTCCGCTCCCTCGCCCAGGCCAGCCGCCTCGAAGCGGTATCCTCGCTATGGGAGACCGAAGCCCTCGGCCCCGCCCGGGGCCAAGCCCCCTTCGTCAACGGCGTCTGCCGCCTCCGCAGCGAACTCGCCCCCGCCGCCCTGAAGGCGCTGCTGCAGGAGATCGAAGCCGCCCACGGCCACCCGCCCGGGATCGGCAAGGAGGCGCCACGAACCCTCGACCTCGACCTCATCCTCTGCGGCCGCGAAAACTCGTCCATCCCAAGCTTGCGCCTGCCTCACCCGCAGCTCTTCAGCCGCGACTTCGTCTACCGCCCCGTCCTCGAACTCGACCCCGAGTGCCGCCTGCCCGACGGACGCTTGCTGCGCGACTGCATCCCGCCGAATTCAAACTATCCCCACCGGCTCGTCCGCCCGATGACGATCCATCCGGAATGACTCGGCATTCGCCCCCAGGAACATCCGCCTCCATCAGGCTCCATTCGCCATGCGAAGCTCGCAGGTTCTTACGCTTGCCTCCAAACGTCCTGACGCGCCCCTGAGCGATGCACCCCAGGCCCGGCGTCATCCACCGGGCTTTTCCGAGGCCAGACGTCCAAGGATCTTGGCTTTCAGGGGGTGCCCCTTGAATTCGGCGTCGACGAGGCGGCTAACTACGGTCTTGGCCGAGGCGGGAGTCATTTCGACGACGCTGTCGCGGGCTTCGATGATGATCCTTCCGATGTCGAGGCCATCGATGCCACCGGCGCTGGTGAGAAGGCCGAGGATCATCGCCGGGCTGATCTTCTGGGCCCGTCCGACGGCGAGGCCGATGCGGGCGCTGGCGGGCAGGGGGCTGAGCTTGCCGCCGGGTGCGAACTTGAGCATCGCCTGATTGAAACTCATCCTCTTCATCACCCGGCCGCTGCGCTTCTCCAGCTCCTCGATGTTGGTCACCGCCTTGCCGTTGTAGAAGGAGACGACGACTCCGGTGCGGCCGGCGCGGGCGGTGCGGCCGGCGCGGTGGATGTAGTCGGGCGAATCATACGGGATGTCGTGGTTGACCACCACCGGCAAGGCGGGCAGGTCGAGACCTCGCGAGGCGAGGTCTGTGGCGACCAGCATCTGAAGGCGTCCGTCGCGGAAGGCCTGCAAGCGGTTTTCGCGGCTCTTCTGCTCCAGCTCGCCGTGCAGGGATGCGGCGCGCCAGCCGAGCTGGCGGAAGGTCTCGGCGACTTCGTCGCAGCGATCACGGTGGTTGCAGAATACCAGAGCCGGAACGAGGCGGCGCGAGCGGAGGAAGGCGTCAGTGAGGATGCAGTGGTTTTCCGGGTAGGCGTTGAAGGCCCACTCCTCGAACTTGCCGCGGTCGGGGGCGGCTCCGGCGTCGACACTGACCGGCCGGCCGAGTCGCTCCTTGGCGATCTGGCGGAGTTCGTCGGGCCAGGTGGCGGAGAGGAAGGCGCCGGGGCAGCGCGGGGTCTGCTCGAGGATGCGGCCGAGGGGCTCACGGAAGCCCATCTCGAGGAGACGGTCGGCTTCGTCGACGACGAGGAGCTTGACAGTGCGGAGACTGAGTTCGTCGTCGAGGACCTGGAGCATGGCGCCGGGGGTGGCGACGATGAGGTGAGCGCTGGGAGGGCAGCGAGTGCGGCCGCCGCCGCAGGCGATGCCGAGGCGCAGGCCGCTGTCGAGCGACTGCGCCACTTCGAGGACCTGGGAAGCCAGCTCGCGGGTCGGCACCAGGACGAGAACCTGCGGGTGGTGATCATCGCGGTCGATCAGGCTGAAGGCGGGGAGCAGGTAGGCCAGGGTCTTGCCGCTGCCGGTAGGGGCGCGGGCGACCACCGACTGGC
The DNA here is from genome assembly GCA_039798785.1 of Verrucomicrobiota bacterium. GTDB lineage: Bacteria > Verrucomicrobiota > Lentisphaeria > Lentisphaerales > Lentisphaeraceae > CAMCSH01. The sequence continues at coordinate 26,532 of JBDKFG010000052.1, forward strand.
CTTTGAGCAGGGGGGGGATGCTGCCGGCCTGCACTGCGGTCGACTGGCTGAAGCCAAGCTTTTCGAGCTGCTTCAGGAGGGGCGCGGGAAGGCCGAGGTTTTTAAAGGGGGCGGGGGTGGGGGCAGGCATCTCGGGCTCCGGTGGAGGGATTTAGGGTTGCGACAAGATTCCCGTCCGGAGCGCCACGGCAAGCCGGAGCGGCGGGAATTCGCATCCCGCCGCCGAGACACGGGGTCACTTTGCGATTTCAGGCTTAAGTTGCGGGCTTCATTCCGAAAATCCCCCAGGAGTCCCCTCATGAACGCCTCCGACTTCCTCGCCTTGGCGGCTTCCCGCCGCAGCGTCAAGCCCCAGCAGTTTGCGGCGGAAGCCCTAGACGATGCCCAGATCCTCGTCGCCCTTGAAGCCGCCAACTGGGCTCCGAGCCACGGCTGCACCGAACCCTGGCGCTTCGCCGTCTTCGCCGGCGACGGCAAAGATGCGCTGATCGCAAAGGCCGCCGCCTTGCTGATGGCCCAGCTCCCTCCCGCCGACGCCGCCGAGCGCCTCGGCAAGATCTCCGACAACTTCCGCCGCAGCTCGCACCTCGTGGCAGTGGCACAATACCGTGACCCAGCATCGAAGTATCCCGAATGGGAGGAACTTGCTGCCACCGCCTGCGCCGTGCAGAACTTCGCTCTCGCCCTCCACGCCTCGGGCGGCGGCTCCTATTGGGGCACCAGCGGCATCGTCCCCCTTCCCGGCGCCGCCGAGGCTCTCGGCTTCGAAGCCGGCTGCCGGCTGGTCGGAGTTCTCTTCTGCGGCCGCCCCGCCGCGCCCGGACGCCCCTTCCCCCGCAACAGCAGCGCCGCGGAGAAGACCCGCTGGATCCGCAGCCACTGACAGCTTCGCCAAAGGACCTTGCATGAACCGCATGATGCTGCTTCTGGCCCTGCTGATGGGCCTCACTCTGGTCGCCGCCGAGACCGCTCCGCAAAATCTCCCGGACGCGAGTTCCCTGCCCGCCGGGATCTCGCTCGATATCGAGGAGGTCGACAGCAATCACGACGGCAAGATCAGCGGCGACGAGATCACCGCGGCCCTGGCACCGCACCAGCCCAAGCCGGCGGACTGGTACAAGTGGATGTGGAAATGCATCGGCTGGGGCGGCGCCGGAATGTTCGGCCTACGTTGGCTGGTACAGTTCTGGGCCAGCAAGAAAGCCGGCAAACCGACCATCCCGATTTCCTTCTGGATCATCTCGGTCTGCGGCGCCTTGATGTCGCTGAGCTATTTCATCTTCTACAAAAACGACTCGGTCGGGATCATCGGCAACGCCCTCCCCGCCTTGGTCGCCGCCTACAATCTCCGGCTAGCCCTCAAGCATCGGCAGGACCATCCGGCCGATGCCGATCTCGACAGCGCCGTGGTCGATCGCGAGGAGTCTGAGCAGTTGGAAGACGAGAAAAAAGACAAGAACCCCTGATGACCCGCCCCCGCAAGTCCTGATGAAGACCTCCATCCCCCTCGCTGAAAAGCCCAGCCGCCGGACTCCTCTGCACGCCGGGAATCCCTGCTGATGTACGAATTCATCTTCTTCTGTTCCGGCTGCCAGACCAAGGTCGCAGTCCAGGAGCCTGAACTCGGCGGCTCTGCCCCCTGCCCATCCTGCGGCATCGAGCTGTTTTTCCCGCATCGCGAACGCGCCTTGAAAATGGGTTTCGAACGCCGGCTGTGCAGCAACCTCGAAGAGCTCGAAGTCGCTGTCGCCGCCAGCCGAGCTGAGCTCAGTAGCCGCAAAGCCGCCGATCCGGCAAGCCGGACGATGAAGGCGCAAAAGGTGTCCAGGCTCGCAGTCCAGCCGCTTCTTCTGCCGCGACACGCCCAGGCCTGCCGCCACACTCTGAAAAAAGGCAGCCCGCTCCTGACTGCCGCAGTGTTTAGCATCGCCGCGATCCTGTTCGCACTTCTCGCCCTGCCCTTCGCCGGCACAGGCGCCGGCTGGATCCTTCTCGTCCTCAGCCTCCCGCTCGGCCTCGCCGCCCTCGCCAGCTTCTTGTGTTTCTGGCATCGCTTCCTCAGCCTCCTGCAGCTCCACCCGAATCCGACAATGAGCCCGATCTTGGAGGCCGGTCTACTCCTCGTCCCGGGGGTCAATCTCTACCTCATCGCCCGCTTCTGGTGGCAAGCCGCAGGTCGCTACCGCGAAATCATCGCCCAACAGCAGCTGCCCTCTCAAGGACCGCCTCTCGATCAGACCTTCTGCCGCCTCGCCTTCATCCCAGGAATCGCCCTGGTGCCGCTGCTGCAGATGCACCGCATCCTCAATTGGACCCGGGAGCGTGTCTGAGATGAACCTCGATCCCGGAGCTCAGCCCGGGAAGCCCCATTCAGGACTCTAGCAATTCAAAGGCGCCAAGATGATATGGCTGCCCGTTGACCAGAACCTCCACCTCGTGGCGGCCGGGAAAATGACGCCGGGTGCTGAGGTCGCGCAAGGAAAGCTTTTTCTCCAGAGTGCAGGTGTCTCCGGCTCCGAGCTCATAGCGCCCCCCCTTGAACACCTTGGGCGAGGCTGCACCGCCGGCTTTGCGGAAAAACACCCTCCAGTCGATCAACACCGCCACCGGCCGTCGAGCGGAGTTGCGGACGGCGCAGGCCAGACGCACTTCGCCGCCGGCTGCGACTTCGCGCGGATGAAGCTCGCCGGAGATTTCGAGGCGGGTCGCCGAACCGGCAAATCCAAGCAACCGCAAGGCCCGGAGATCGCCGCCCTTCACCAGCGATCGCAAGGCATGATTGACGAGCCATTGGCGACCGGCTCCGGCATCCCGCAGCCAGCCCTCTGCAGTGGCCAACAGCAGCCCTGGATGATCTTTGCCGATGTCGTTGAGATTGTTGGCGACGGAGCGGCGGACGTAGAGCTCGCGGTCGTCTTTAAGTAGCTCCAGGAGTTCCAGAACCGGGGCGGGATCGACCTGGAATCGGCGCAGACGCGGCGCCCAGGGAAGGCGCGGCCGAGTCCCTTCCGAAACCAAGCGCCGGACATGCGGGCTGGAATCGCCTGCCCAGGTGCGCAAAAGCTTCAGGGTCGCCTCAGAGTATTGCTCGAGAAAGGGACGGATGCTGAATTCGGCGGTGAAGCGCTGGGTCAACTGATATTGAAAGGCCATGGCCTCGTCGAAATGCCCGAGACCGAAGTCCTGTACCCAGAAAGCATGAGGCAAGTAGAAAAACACTGCCATTCCATTGTCCTCGGTCCGTTCCAACGGCGGCCCAAAGCTCGCCATCAAGAACCGGCTCGCCCTGGGGAAATCCCCCGGCAAATTCGCTTGCAGCGCCTGGGCGATGTGGCGGCCCCGAGGCATGAGTTCGAGATCTTCCAGCCCCTTGAGTGCCTGTTTGCGAAAGGCAGCGGACGGGAAGTCCGCGTCAAGAGAAGAGAGATCGCCAGCGATCTTGTCGACCACGGCGGGACCGAGATGGTGTTTGAGTGCGTCGGCCATGGCTTTACAGCATTGCCTTCTGGATAATCGCTATCATCGGCATCATGCAGGCCAATGCACAAAGGAGCTGGAGTCCGAGATTGACGGTTGCCAGAACCAGGAAGGGCAAACAGCTGCGTGGGGTTTTCACGGTGAATAGGAAATACGCGAAAATGAGGAGACTGTGCAGCACCAGAAGGGAGACTGCCAAGGATCGATGATCGATAAAAAGCGTGGTCAAGCCGGGGAGCGGCTCACCCTTAAGCAACTCATCCAGGCCGGCTGCGTAATGCTTCATCGCCCCGGCAAAAGCCATGGCTCCGAACAGTCCTATGCCTGCATACAGGCAGCCGAAGGCGGTACAGAGATGATGAATCAGGGAGGGTTTTTCATCGCTCATGCCAGCGTCCTCGATTGTAGCGATTCTTAAAATGAAACATGGGCTTCACCCCATCTCGGAGAGAAGCCCATGCCAGTGAGCTGAGCTCAGAAAGTGCGCATCAAGCCGATGACCTTGCCTTGGATGTAGACCTGGTCAAGATCGTAGAAGCGCGACGCGAACTCGCTATTGGCGGGTCGGAGTTCGGCCTTGCCTTCCTTGAGGTAGAGGTATTTCACCGTGGTCTCGTTCTCCACCATGACGACAACGATGTCGCCGATGTTGGCGGTGGACTGGACCTGGCAGAGGATGACGTCGCCGTCAAGGATGCCGGCATCGCGCATCGACTCGCCGTTGACGCGGAGGGCAAAAAGCTGGCGGTTGCCGATGTTGTAGGGCAGCAGCGAAGGGTCGATCTGAACGCTCTTCTCGACGTTCTGCTCAGCCAGGAGCGGTGCGCCGGCACTGATCCTGCCGAGAAGTGGAATGCTGAGGGTCAAAGAGAGATGACGCGGCGAGGTGGTGGTGCGGGTCAGGGTGAGGCTGCGCGCCTTCGAGGAACGGGTCAGATAACCCTTGCGCTGCAGAGCCCGGAGGTGGGCGAAGCTGGTGGCGGATTTGATGCCGAAGTGCTGAGCGACTTCATAAACGGTCGGAGCCATGTGCTCGCGAGCATTGAAGGTCTCGATGAAGCTGAGTATTTCTTTCTGCTTGTCAGTCAGGTCACGCATATAACTCTCCTTGTTTTGTTTGGGAGTTCCCGCTGCCAATTGATAGCCTGTCTTGCGCCTGTCAAACGCAGCTGCACAAAAATGGCGAATTTTTAGCTGCAGATGCTAAATCTAAGCTCCTTTCGCCCGGGCACAGCCAGCAGTCACTAAGTGAAGCGCATCTCCACAGTCGCAAGCCCTGCCGACTTCAGAGCAGGGCAGATCGAAAAAATCCTCAGTCGAGCTGGCGTGCAGGAGGCAGCTCCATCGGCACTTGGTAGGGCGCGAGAAAGGCCTCCGTGAAATCGAACCCATGGCTGAAATCTTCAAGCCGGTCGCTCGGTTGAGCCGCGAAAACTTCCGCCTTGATCAAGATGAAAACGATCTGACCGAAATCGAGAGTCTGATGCACACCCCAGTCCCGCAGGACCGAGAAGGCCATGGGGCCGTATTCGGCCAGGGCGAACTGGCGGATGCCGTCGAGCAGCTCGGCGACGCTGAGATGGCGCCCAGGGCCGGCGTCAGGCTTGCGGAAATGCGCCGCCGAAAAAACCACCGCGCGCTCCATGAAGAAATATGCCTCGGCGGCATAGCGCCGCTCGGTCCGCAGAATCTCGGTCACGGCGTCGCGGAATTGCGGCGACTCAGACATCCTCCTCGTCCTCCTCGCCGGCAGCTTCAGACTCCTCAGGCTCATCCTCGTCAAGCCCGGGATTCTGCAGCTTGAGACTGAGCCACTCGGCCATCCCTCCTTCATCGGCGGGACGCGGCTGCATCCGCCAGCCGAAGGCGAAGCCGTCGGTGCCGACGCGGGGAACGAGGTGGATGGAAGCATGGCGGACCGCCTGCCCGGCATGTTCACCATGAGCATGGTGAAGATTGAAGCAGTCGTAGTCTGGATGCTTGGCGAGGACGCGTCCGAGACGGAAGGCGAGATCGAAAAGACGATGCCGCAGCGCCGGCTCGAGGGAGAACATCGAGGCATGATGGCGGACCGGCATGACGACGCAATGGCCGGGGTTGACCGGGGCTGGATCGAGAATGACCAGCACTTCATCGTCACGATAGACCTCGCGAGCCGAGGTGACGCCGCTGGCGATCTTGCAGTAGATACAGGTGTTCATGAGGTTCCGGGGTTGGGCTGACACGGCGCACCATGCCGCGGCGGCGACGAAAGACAAACGGATCCAGGCCGAAAAAACCCGTCTCCTCGACACGGTTTGCGGGCTCAGGCGGTGCGCTTCTCCTGTAGCGGCGATCCGAGACGCGCCACCGCCTCCTGCCAGCTGCGGCACTGCAGGAGCTCGTTCTGCACCTTGGCGCCGCTCAGGCAGGCTTCCCGCGGCTCCAGGCAGGGCAGCTCCGGACAGTCCGGGAAGAAACGCCGGATGAAGCTCTCAAGGGTGCGGCCGCTGACGTAGCCGACCTCGAGGCAGAGGTCGATCCGCCCCGGACGCAGCAGCGCCGGGTCGAGCTTCTCCAGGTGGTTGGTGGTCGCCACCAGGATGCGCCCGTGCCGCGCCATCACCCCGTCGAGGGCGTTGAGGATGCTGGCGATGTCGCTGCCGACCAGCGGCCTGGCCTCCTTGTCCTCGTCGTCGCGAGCATGGGTGCTCGGCGCGGCGTCGATGTCCTCGATCACCAGGATCGAGTTGCGGGGCAGGCTCGCCACCGCCTCGGTGAGGACGCCGATGCGGGCGCAGGGGATGTAGGCGATGCCGCGGCCGAGATGGGCGGCGATCGCCTTCACCAGCGAAGTCTTGCCGGTGCCGGGCGGACCGTGGAGCATGATGCCCAGCTGCCAGGGGACGCCGAGATCGCGGTACCACTCCTCGCGGCTGAGGAAGCGGTCGAGGGCGGACTTGATCTGGTCGACCAGCTCCTGCTCGGCGCAGACGCTGTCGAAGCTGCGCTTGGGGTTGCGGTGGGCGTAGCCCCAGCTGCCGTTGTAGACGTCGCAGAGGGTCATCTCCTCGGTGCGGGCGGTGGCCAGCTGCTCCATGATGTCGTGGAAGAGCTGGTGGCTGCGACCGAACTTGGTGATGCTGATCGTCTCCTTGTCGGCGTAGCCCTGGGTCTGCTGGCGGCTGAGCTCGACGAGGAGGAGGCGTCCGCGGTACCAGAGCAGATGGCTGCCGTAGCCGACGGTCTTCACCGAGCCGGCGATCTCGTCGCTGTCCACCTGCTGGCAGTGGCGCTTGTCGAGGAACTTGACGCGGCGGCAGGAGTGCGACAGCCCTTCCTTCTCGATCCACTCGAGCAGGGCGGCGAAGATCTCCTGGCTGCTGTTGACACTCATTTCGGTGCTCAGATGGCGGCGGGCATAATCCCAGCACATCTCGGGCACGTTGCGGGCCAGGTAGGTGGCGACGCCAAGGCCCCAGGCCCCGAGCGCGCCGGCAATGAACTGGTTGCCGCCGGAAAGCGAATTGATCTTAGAGACGAATTGTTCGATGAGTTGCATGGGAAGGATCCTGGAAATGGGGTGGAGTGGCGCCGGGATGGCGGGTCTTGTTGAGGCGGGCGGCGGGGGCGAGTGGAACGCTCATGGCGTGTCTCCTTCTGGCTTGTGGTTTCTGGGCGATGGCATCATTCTGTCATAACCGCCAGGCAAAGTCAAGAGCCCTTCCGCCTTGCAGCCGAAAATGCTTCCGAAAAAATCTCGGCGCGACTGAAACATTCGCCACTGGGGCGTCATCTTTGTCCGGAGGCCACGATGAATCCCGATCCCTACCAGACCCGCCCCTCGCTCCTTCGCCGCGTCAAGGACCGCGACGAAAGCAGCTGGCTGCATTTCTATCAGCAGTACCGCCCCCTGATCCTCTGGATGATGAGCCGCCGCGGACTTTACGACCGGGCCTCCACCGATCAGGTCATCCAGGCGGTCATGCTCCACTTCGCCAAGCTCGACTGGGACTACGACAGCGACCGCGGCCGCTTCCGCAACCTGGTCCTGAAGGTGACCGAGTTCAAAATCCGCGACCTGCATCGCGAAAGACAGCGCCAGGAGCGCTTCGTCCCTCTCAACGAAAACGTCAACCCGGCGGTCTTTGACGAGGACGAGGAGGTCTTCGGCGACCAGCGCGAAGCTCAGTTGGCCCGCGCCCTCGCCGCTCTCTGCGAAGATCCGAAGATCCCCGCCGTCCACCTGGAGATCCTGACGCAGTCGCTCCAAGGCCGGAGCAACGGCGAGATCACCGGCGCCCTGCACCTGAATCCCGGCCAGTGCGCCGTGATCAAGCACCGGATGCTGCAGCGCCTCCGCCAGCAGATGGAAACACCGCCATGAACTGCCTTGCGGAAGAACGCTTGATCGAGATCCTCGAGGAGCCGCCCCGGCCGGAAGAAGAAACTCACCTGTCCCGCTGCGCCGCCTGCTCCCGGAAGATGCATTCTCTCCGCCAGGGACTGGAACTGCTGAGCGAATTCCGCCCTGCAGCGAGCCCTCCGGAGCCCATCCCCACCCTGCGCTTCGGCGACTATGGCAACTGCCGAGAAATCGCCTGCGGGGCGATGTCCCGCGTCTACCTAAGCGAGTCGCCGGAAGGGGCTCCGGTCGCGGTCAAGGTCTGCCGCGACGCCGCGCTTCTCGACTCCTTCAGCAACGAGGTCAAGATGCTGCAGCGCTGCCAGGCCGCCGGAGTGCCGCACATCCTGCCGCTTCTCGACTCCCGCCTCGACCATCTTCCCGCCTTCATCGTCACTCCGTATTTCCAAGGAGGGAGCCTGAGCCGCGCCCTGCACCGCCGCCCCGCCCCTGAGATCGCCCCCCTCCCCTTCGCTCTCGCACTGGCGCGCTGCCTCGCCTCACTCGCCGAACTTGGTATCGTCCACGGCGACCTGAAAGCCTCCAACATCCTCCTCGACGACGCCGGCCTGCCCTGTCTCGCCGATCTCGGGGGCGCCCGCCGCGTCGCCACCCCAGGCCAAAGCTCGACCTTGTCGACCCAGAGTCTCGGACACATGAGCCTGATCAGCATGTCGCCCGAGCAGGCCCGGGGGCAGGCCCTCAGCCCCGCCAGCGACGTCTTCTCCTTCGGCATCATCCTCTATCAGCTCGCCTGCGGCCGCCATCCATTCGAAGGGGGCACTTCCTGGGAGATGGCCGCCAAGATCCTCTCCGAAGAGCCACCCGACCCCCGCCCCTGGCTCAAGCCAGAGCTCCGCGGCCGCTTCGCCGCCCTTCTCGAATCCTGTCTGAGCAAGGACCCGGCGGAGCGCCCCTCGGCCCGCCAGATCGTCCTCGACCTGCCTCAGATCCAGCGTCCCGGAACGACTCGCGGCGGCAGACCGGCGCCCCCCCGGAAATCACCCGCGGCGGCGCCCGCGCGGCCAGGCTTCCGGAGGCCTGCCGCTGCAGCCCTCCTCGTCCTCTCGCTGATCTCGCTGGCCTATCTTGGCCGCCCCGATGCGACGAAGGCTCCGGCGCCCGCCGCCGCGGCGATGGCGTCGCCTCGTCCGGCCCTTGTCGCGGCTGCCTCCCCGGTTCGAAGCGAAACAGAGACGAGGGTGAAAGTCGCTGCTCCTTCCTCCTTGTCCAGGAGGGCCCGCCAAGCTGCACTCCCAAGTGTCGACAAAGGTGCCTTCGCACCGAGCCAGGAGGAGAGCGAAAGCTACGAGAACGCCATCCTGTCAATGTACATGTACGAGCTCGCCTCCTGCCATTACCTCTACCAGAACACCGACCTCACCAAGGACGAACTGAAGATCTACGCGGCACTCATCAGCCGCAAGGGCAAGATCAAAAACGACAAGAATCTTTCAGATGCTGAAAAGGAGCTCAGCCTCAGCACTCTGGAGATGGACGTCCTCACGGTTCTCGGGGAAGCCAATTACCAGATCCTCAACAACTACCGAGACGACTACGAAGGCCACAAAGTCCTCACCCTGCTGGCTCACGAATTCGACGGGGCCGGCAGCGACAAGAAGGAGCGATTCGTCCGCGAATTCACCGAAGAGATCGAAAACCTCCGGCTCGACCGTTCCGACGAGCGCAAATATTTCAGCAAGGAGCTCTGGGACAATCTCATCGCCCGGAGCAGCTCCTATCTCAGCGAAGCCGAAATCCGGGCCCTGGAATCCCTCGAGAAGTTCATCCTCAAGGCCAACAAGAAGAACATGCCCGGCGTCCTCATGGGAGTCGATTGATCCTAATCCGACTCCGCCGGAACCGAAGCCTGCGGCGCGGGACAAGGAGACGCAGGGCTGCCGCCCCGCACCCCGCTTGGGGTCGCGACCCCAAA
>JBDKFG010000053.1:0-54675 GCA_039798785.1 Verrucomicrobiota bacterium
CTAGGGTACAATAAAAATCTTCAAACGCAAGCAGCTGAGGCGAGAATTTTCAATGTATCCTAAATCGCTCCGGATTTCGGATGATCATGGCCGCAATATGAGGCCATATGCAACAAATTACTGCCTTTTATTTTTATGTGCAAATCGGCTTTATTTTCTATTAGGTATTTGATTATGTCCATGTCACCAACACATACAGCCTGAGCTAATGGAGACAAGTCTGCTCCTTTGATGTAATTGACATCCGCCCCGGCCTCAACCAAAGTTTTTAAAATTTCGATATTTCTGGGGGTGATTGCAGCGTGAATTGCGCGCCACCCTTTTGGGAAATTATAATAACAATCAGGGCTGACCACAGCATCGATATTGGCACCTGCAGAAATCAAGTATTTTACGGCTTCAATTTTCTTGGCTGAAACTGCCATAAGTAAGGCTTGGGTGCCCTTCTGACGTCCACTGCCTTCGATGTTAGGGGATACTCCTGATTCAATCAACTCCTTGAGTCGTTCGACATTGCCTTGACGTGCGGCTTCATGAAGAGTTTGTATTTTTTGTGCTGATTGAGAAGTTTTTACTCCGCTCGTCAGGTTGACCTCCCCAAAAAACTGAGCCAGATCACCCTTGATGCTTTTCTCACTAACCTCAGGATTATCGCCAATTGGACCCGATGAGGTGAAGACCCAAATCATTTTTCCATCCGTGTGGACCAGCATACAACGATAGGCGTCGTGACGAGATCCATTGGCAGCAGGCAATGAACCCTTGGGGGCGACAAGGGTGACAGCGTAAATCGGGATGCCGTTTACGGTTTCAAAGGTCGATGATTTGAATTTGGCGCCAGGCAAATAACGCAATAATGAGGGGGCAAATTGTTTGTGAAAAAATCCTTGAAGGATCATCTTTCGAAATTCAATGTTTTCGACCTGCTTCTCAACCGTTGGATTAAAATCAGCATAATCAACTCGGCGCAATTTCTGGAAATTGACGAATTGCACATTTCCTCCGTGCTGAAGTATCTGTTCTTGGATGTCCTGAGGCGAATAAATCATGTCTGACTTGTAGATGAAGCCTCCGTTGGGCGAGGTATAAGTCGAGCCTGCTCTCAGTGGGGCCTCTGTTGAGAACGTTGGCAGGACCTTGGGGGGCAAGGTCGATGCTTTCCATCGAGCCTCCATGAGTAAACCTTTTTGGAGATCGCTCGGGTTCATGGGCTTGGTTCGACTGAAAAACAAAAGGGCACAGGGGGTGTTATTGGCGAAAGAGGCAAGAAGCATCGGCATCGCGCCATCATCGTTTTTCGCATCAAATTGAGCGCCCTTTTGCAGGAGAAATTGTGCCGTCGGCAAGCCCTGGGCTGAGACGACGGCATAGTGTAGTGGGCGGTTGCCGAGATCGTCTTCGGCTTCGATTTGGGCACCAGCTGCAAGGAGTGCTTGCAGCAGTTCAACTTGTCCTTGATGAGCAGCAAGATGAATGGCCTGGATGCCATATTCGGCTTGGGCATCGACTTTGAGGCCGCTGGCGAGCAAGGATTGCATGGCTTTGAGATCGTTTTTGACGACCGCTTGGTGCAGGCGGGTGTCAGAGGGCGTGGAGGTGCAGGCACCAAGGAGAAGGAGGAGCAAGGCTATCAGAATTCGCATAAATGACTCCATCTTAATAGTAAAATCCCGCCGCAGTTTCTTGCGGCGGCGGGCGGGGGGGGGGGGGGGGGGGGGGAGTTTCTTGATGTTGATGTCACCTTGGTCATCGAGTACGGCACTTTGTGCTATGCCATCCTCGACAACAAAGCGGAGCCAACTGCCATCTGGCTCAACAAGAAGATAAGTGTGAAATAATTCATCGATCTCGATTTTCCCAGGAAATCCAGCCTCCTGCAAGCGCTTGACAATCAGTTCGAAAGTCAGCGGCGGCGGGGGCTTAGAGTCATCCGGAAAAAATGAAGACTTCAATGGACATGGCTAGCGCTTACTTGAGTGCGCTGACCGCATTCCGGAAGAGTTGTTGACCGAGGCCCTCTTTGGGGAGGCTGCCGTTGATCTTCTGGTTGGTCCAGTGGGGGTGGTTGAAGGGGGAGAGGTAGGCTTCGGGGTGGGGCATCAGGCCGAAGATGCGGCCGGAGAGGTCGCAGATGCCGGCGATGGCGTTGGTCGAGCCGTTGGGGTTGAGGGGGAATTCCTGGGTCGCTTCGCCGCTGGCGGGGTCGATGTAGCAGAGGGCGACGAGGTTGTTGTCCTCGAGGAATTTCAGGGTGGCGGCGTCCTGGGGGACGAGCTTGCCTTCGCCGTGGCGGATGGGCACGGGGAGGACGTCGATACCCTTGGTCCAGACGCAGGGCGACTTGGCGTTGGTCTTGAGGGTGACCCAGCGGTCCTGGAAGGCGCCGCAGTCGTTGTGCTGGAGGGCGACTTCCTGCTTGAACAGGCCGCCGATGGCGGGGACGATGCCCATGCGGGTGATGGTCTGGAAGCCGTTGCAGATGCCGATGACGAGGCCGCCTTTGGCGACGAACTGCTCGAGTTCGGCGCGGGCGCCGTACTTGATGCGGTTGCCGAGGACGGTGCCGGAACCGAGGTGGTCGCCGAAGGAGAAGCCGCCGATGAAGGCGAGGATCTGAAAGTCCAGCAGCTTCTTCGGGTTGTCCATCAGGTCGTTGAGGTGGATGCGGGTGACGTCGGAGCCGGCGGTGGCGAAGGCGGCGGAAGTTTCCTTCTCGCAGTTGAGGCCGACGCCGGTGATGATGAGGGTTTTGGGGCTGGTCATGGTGGGGCTTCCGTCATTTGCTAATCAGTAGGTTTTGAAAGGGTTCGTGGTTCTTCCATCGGTAGGTATGGAAGTCGCGTTGGTCGGTGCTGAGGATGCGGCCGTGGCCGAGCTCTTCGGCGAGGAGAACCAGGGAGGCGTCGGCGAAATCCATGGGGAGGTCGGCGTAGCGGCTCATCAATGCCGTAAGGCGGTGCAGTTGCCCGGGGCCGATGTCGAAAACTTTAGCTGCACCCTTGGCGATCATTTCGATGAAGCGGATGGCACTGGCATTATTGACTCGCTTTCGCAAGAGGTGGCTCACCTCGGTCAAGACCGGCACCGTGGTGATCAACGCTTCATCGCTATAGAGGAGCATGGCCGACATGGCTTCTGGATGATGCCGGTCGGTGCTATCAAGCAGGGCGATCCAAAAACCGCTATCGGCGATGATCATTGATCCCCCCAGAGGTGGTCCTTGTAGTCGACCGAAAGATTGCCTCCGCCTTTGAGGCAGCCGATCAAGCCGGCCTCCTGCATGAGAGCTAAAGCCGGATTGACTTTGGGCTGGGAGTGAAGTCGTGCAATCTCAAGGGCGAGATCCAATACTTCCGGGATCGGCTTTTGCCATTGCTGTTGCAGCTCCAACAGGATCTGGGTGTGAACCTGGTCGTAGTCTTTGGCGATGTGCATGAGTCGATCTCCGGAATGGGTTTTTTACACGCCGTCGAGGGTGGACTTGTAGGACTTGGCCATTGCGTCGAGCGACAGGGCGGCTTCGACGTGCTGGCCTTGGCGGAAGACCAGTTCGCCGTCGAAGGTGACCTTGCCGACCTTGGCGCAGGGCAGGCCTTTGAAGAGGGCTTCGAAGGACGCGGCCTTGTCGGGGGCGACGGTGGCGATGAAGCGCGAGGCGCTTTCGCTGAAGAGGACTTCAGCGGAGCTCAGGTCGTCGGCGCCGGGGATGAGGTTGATGTCGATGTCGAGACCGAGGCGGCCGCCGACGGCGACCTTGGCGAAGCCGACAGCCAGACCGCCGAGGGCGGGGGCGTGGAGCGAGTGGCAGAGCTCGGCGTCGGTCGCCTTGGCGACTTGGGCGTAGAGCTTCTTGGCGTGGTCGCAGTCGAGCTTGGGCACGGCGTTGCCGAGGGCGCCCTTGAGGACGGCGAACTGCGAGCCGCCGAGTTCGGCCTTGGTGTCGCCGATGACGTAGACCAGGTCGCCGGCGCGCTGGGCGGCGAGGGTGACGCACTTGGAGATGTCGTCCATCTTGGCGATGGTCGAGATCAGCAGGGTCGGGGGGATGGAGATCTTCTTGCCGCCGCGGGTGGAGTCGTTTTTCATCGAGTCCTTGCCGGAGATCAGGGGCACGTCGAAGCTCGTGCAGACGTCGTAGAGAGCCATGTTGGCGCGGACGAGCTGGGCCATCTTGTAGCGGCCGTCGGGAGTCTTTTCCGACTCGACCGGGTCGGGCCAGCAGAAGTTGTCGAGACCGGCAATGTGGCCGAGCTGACCGCCGACGGCGAGAGTGCGGCGGATGGCCTGGTCGAGGCTGACCGCGGTGCAGTGGTAGGTGTCGATGTCGGCGTAGTGCGGGGCGATGCCGTAGGCGAGGATGATGCCTTCGCGGCCGATCGGCTCGGCCATGAAGACGGCGGCGTCGGTGGCGACGTCGCAGTTGGCGCCGACGAAGGGCTTGATGACGGAGAGGCCTTTGACTTCGTGGTCGTAGCAGCGGGCCTTGCTCTCGTTGGAGCAGACGTTGAGCGAGCCGAGGAGCTGGAGCAGGTCGTGGCCGACGTCGTCGGACTCGGTGGCGGGCTCGGGGTGGACGGGGGCGGTCCACTTGGCCGGGATGACCATCTTGGGCAGGCCGTCGTGCATGAATTCCATGTCGATGAGGGCGACGGTGAGATCGCCGTAGACGATGTGGAACTTGCCGGAGTCGTTGAATTCACCGAGGACGCTGGCTTCGACGTCGCGCTTCTTGGCGAGGGCGAGGAAGGCTTCGAGCTTCTCGGGGGGAACGGCGAAGGACATGCGTTCCTGGGCTTCGGAGACGAGGATTTCCCAGGGCTGGAGGCCGGAGTATTTCACCGGGGCCTTGGACAGGTCCATGCGGCAACCGCCGGAGTGGTCGCTCATTTCGCCGATCGAGGAGGAGAGGCCGCCGGCGCCGTTGTCGGTGACGAAGCGGTAGAGGTTTTGGTCGCGGGCTTCGAAGATGAAGTCGCCCATGCGTTTCTGGGTGATCGGGTCGCCGATCTGGACGGCCTGGACGGGCGAGTCTTTGTGCAGCTCTTCGGAGGAGAAGGTGGCGCCGTGGATGCCGTCTTTGCCGATGCGGCCGCCGGTCATGACGATGAGGTCGCCGGGGCTGATCGACTTGCTGGCGCCGGATTTGCCGTGCAGCTGGCGGGGCAGGAGGCCGGCGGTGCCGCAGTAGACCAGGGGCTTGCCGATGTAGCGTTCGTCGAAGTATTCCCAGCCGAGGCCGTAGGGGATGCCGGACTGGTTGCCGCCGTCGATGACGCCCTGGTGGACGCCGTCGCGGATGCGGCGGGGGTGGAGCAGGCCTTCGGGGACTTCCGAGGGCTTGGTGAAGGGCGAGCCGAGGCAGTAGCCCCAGACGTTGATCAGGAGCTCAGCGCCCATGCCGGTGCCCATCGGGTCGCGGTTGACGCCGACGATGCCGGTCATGGCGCCGCCGTAGGGGTCGAGGGCGGAGGGGGAGTTGTGGGTTTCGACCTTGTAGACGAGATCGAAGCGGTCATTGAAGGAGATGACGCCGGCGTTGTCCTTGAAGACCGAGACGAGCCAGGGGACGCGCTGCGAGATTTCCTTGGTGGCCTGCTGGATGAAGGTCTTGTAGAGCGAGGAGTAGCGGGTGGTCTTGCCGTTTTCGTCGGTGTAATCGACATGGGCGGCGAAGATCTTGTGCTTGCAGTGTTCGGACCAGGTCTGCGCCAGGCATTCGAGTTCGCCGTCGGTGATCTTGCCGGCGATGCCGAGCTTCTGGCGGACCGGATCGTTGGCGCCTTTGCGGGCCCATTCCTGGATGATCTTCATCTCTTCGAGAGTGAGGGCGAGGGTGTTTTTCTTCGAGATGTCGAAGAGCTCGGCGTCGGAGACTTCGAGGGAGAAGACCTTGACTTCCGGCTTGGCGCCGGATTCGATCAAGGGAAGGTTTTCAGGGGCGCCCTTGGCCTGCCATTCGGCGGCGGAGAGGACGGTGATGGTCTGGATCAGCGGGTTGCCGGCGACTTCGCGGCCGAGACGGAGGACGTCTTCGCGCTTGAGGGCGGGGGCGCTGATGAAGTATTCCTTGTGGGAGAAACACTGCTCGGCATCGCTGAGCTTGCGGCCGACGATGTCGCCGATGGCTTCATGGGCGGTGCGCGCGAGGTTGTCGGTGACACCGGGGAGGAAGCCGATTTTTAGGAACCAGTCGAAGCCGGAGCGGTCGCGGGTCTGGCCGACGATGCCTTTCTGGAGGACCGGGTTGATCATTTCGGCGACGCAGCGGGCGGCCTGGGCGGCGTCGAGCTGGGCGGTGACGGTGATGACTTCGGCGGTGCGGACTTCGGCGATTTGCAGCCCGAAATAGTCGCGCGCCTGGGCGATCAACTGGTGGCGGCTGGGGTGGTCCACTTCGGGACGGGGGCTCATTTCAAGGCGGAAGATCATGTTTTAGGCTTCCCGGGTTTTATGATGCCCGGGAAAGTGCCGCGCTTCGCCAAATCCGCAAGCCGGAGCAGCGGTTTTCCGGGGGGCAGAAGATCGGCTTCAGAGACCCAATGCGAGCCTCTCAGCGCGAATCGCCTCGCCCTCGGACGCATCAGCCAGATAGATCGCCTTGTCAAAAAAGCGGAGCCCTGGCCGAGTCGCCGCGGCGGACGCAAATCCGTGCCATCACCTGGAAAGCGATGAGGCGGACTTCAGCCGGCGGGCCCGAAGCTCAGGCGGTCGACGCCATGCAGCGAAAGGCCATGCCAAGTACCGAAGAGGAGGAGGTCGAACTGGAGCCGCAGAGCCTGGTGCGGCGGCAGCTTGTCGAGATTCAGGCTGAGTTCCCCCTCGGTGAAGCATCCGAGCAGATGCATGTCTTTCTGCGGGCTGTAGCGAAGCGCCTCGCCTGTCCGGGGCTCGTGACTGATATTGCCGTCCGCTCCTTTTTTCTCGGTGCTCTTGCCCTGGAAAGACCAGGCGGAGCAAGGAGATTTCGTGAAATCCTCGTCGAGGACCGGAGCGGCTGGGCTGTTGAGCCCCAGGCAGGAGAGCAGAATACAGGATCGAATCAGGGCAGACCTTTCTTAGTGATGATAGTGATGAAAATGACGGTGCGAACAATCTCGCACCGATGAAGTGCGAATGCAAGAAAATCAAAAATGGACCCTCGAGACTTTGCTGCGACTGGCCTCCCGGCTGCAGGCGGCAGATGCTCGTTTGCGTGCGGTCAATTTCGCGATACTATGGCCAAATAGTCTTCGTTCATCCCGCGGCTGTTCCACGGCCGAAAGGAGCGAAACCTGCCGCAACCCGGAAATGTAAGGAGTCTTCATGTCCGCCATCGCCATCCGCCGACTCATCGAAGATGCAGCCGCTCTCCCGGACCTCCATGGCAAACCCCTTTTGGAGAAAGCCATCTCCTTGGCGGATGCCAGCAACGAGCGGCAGCTGGGCTGGGAAGCCCGTCTCGCCTTCATCAGCGCCACCCACGAAGCTCCCGATCCGATCAAGGCCCTGGCCGCCTTCGGCTGGCTGCTCAAGGAGTATGACCGGGCACCCGACGAAGGCCACAAAGACATTTCGCGGCTGCTTTGGCTATACAAGTGGATGTTCAACACCATCAATGACTATCCAAACATCTCTCGGGAACATGAAGACCGCGCCCTGGAAGACTTCCGCCAGCGTCTCTCGGCCGCCGGCTTCGGCTTGCACTCCTGGTACTCGGCCAAGCTCAGCACTCTCGCCGCCCGGGGCGATGTCGCTGGCGTCGCCGCCCTCCTGCCCGAATATCGGAAAACGCCACGTGACGCGATGAGCGACTGCAAGGCCTGTTGTCCGGGAGGGCTCGCCAGCTGGCTTCGTCTGCTGCGGCGTCCGGTCGAGGAGATTCTCCAGGTGATGCAGCCGGTGATCCAGGGGCGAGCCACTTGCAGCCATGTACCCGCCAACGCCTGGCCCGGTCTGGCGCTCGACGCCGCCAGGAATGGGCTGCCCGAGGCCCTGGAATGGTATCGGCGCTGCTGGACTTCGACCTTGAGCTTCGTCGGCGATCCGATGAATCACGACGACATCCTCGAGACCGCCTTGGTGCACGGATTCTTCGCCGACGCCTGGACACTGATCAGCCGCCACAGCGGACGCGACTGGCCGCAGTTCAAGCCCTATCAGCAGCTGCGTCTTCTGCGTCAGATCCGCGTCCTATTCTCCCTCGAGCCTCGTTCCGGATGGCCCTTCCCCGCCAGCCTTGAATTCAACGGCCGCCAATGGCCTTTGGCCGAATTCCGCCGCTGGGTCGAATCGGAATCGACGCGCCTCGACTCCGCCTTCGACAAGCGCAACGGCAACAGCTGGCAGCAGGAGCTGACAGCGCAGGCGCTTCACGAGGCGGATAGCTGGAAAGCCATCCGAAGCGACGCCCCTCCGACGCTCCATCCCGATGTCGCGGCCTCCAGGCTCCAATCCCTGCACTTGGCGGGACAGAACGAGGAGGCAGCATCCTTCGCTCGCGAAGCCGCCAGCGCCCTCCCCTATTCCGGCGCCTTGCGCGCCCTCTTCGCCGATCATCCCGAGTGGCTCGACGCAGCGAGCCGCCGCCAACTGGAAGGCGACAAAAAAGGGCGAGGACACGCCGCTTCGCCGAAGAGCGCCGGGCTTGGCGAAGTGCTCGCCGCCGCTCCCGGACGGCCGGTGAAAGCGGCGAGAAAAGGATTGACGCTCCCTGAGGTGATGGCGCCGGAGCTGCCGAAGAACTTCCATGGCCGGGTCCTCGCCCAGGTGGAAGCGGCGCCGGATTCGCCCCTGAGTCTCCTTGCCGTCCTCCGGCTCGCCACCACAGGGAAGCTTGGCAATGATCCCCTGGTGCCTCTCTACGGGCTGCTGCGCCGCGACTTCTCGGAGAATCCCGAAGTCATCGCCCTGGCCGTCGACATCCTGTCCCGCCTGCATTTCGTCCCGCCACAGCTTCTCTCCCTGGCGCGTCTCGCCCTCGATCGCGGCCATCCCGAAGCCTGGAATTTCCAGCGTGTCCTGCGCGATGCGGAAGGCCTCGCGCCCAAAGAACGTCTTCTATACGCAGAGGCCGTCCTCAATGGCCAGGGCGAACTCCTCCCCGAGGACCGGCTCGCCGCAGTCGAAATCCTGCTGCAGCAGTCGCCGCCGCGGAAAGCCGAGGCCATGCAGCAGGCGCTCGCCGCGCTCGCGATGAGCCACTCTCCTGTCGAGATGCGCGTCTACCTCGCCCGCCGCCTTCATTACGGGGAAGTCGAAGGGGCTCTTGATCTGCTCGCTCCTTTGCATCAGGATCCCGATCCGGACCTGGTCGCGGCCGCCTTGATGGAAAGCAGTCGTCTCCATCTCTACCGGGGCAGTCCCGAAGCCCTTGACTTCTGCGACCGAGCCCAGGCTCTCACCTCGACTCGGGACGACGAGGATCATCTTTACCGAGCCGCGGTCCTGAACCGCCTAGGTCGTCACCAGGAAGCGATTGTCGAAGCCCGACTCGCAGCGCCTGGCAGCCAGGCCCGTCTCCAAGCCGTCGCTGCCCTAGAAATCCTCGAGCGCCCGGCGGATGTCATCGAGGAGCTGGGGCCCGTGATGGCGGCGCATCAGGAAGCTCCATCGTCGATGACCCACAGCCTGGCCAAGGCTCTTTTCCAAACCGGCCGGGCGGACGAAGCGATCGCCGCGCTAAAGCCCTTGACACAGGGGAAATATCGTCGTGACTGGGACTTCCCTCTCAGCGCCGAACTGCTCCTGCAATTCTACGGCGACGAGAGGCGTCATGCCCGCCACGCCGCCAGCCTTCGCCGCATCCTGCAAGCCGAAGCGGAGCGGGAGCAAGGCTGATCTCCTGTAAATCAATCGCTCGGCTTATGCGAGCCGAGCGAGAGAAGGGAATGGCCTCGAAGTTCAGTCCACCTTCAATGTCTTGCCGCGGCGACGGTTGAATTCAGCCATCAGCCGGCGGGCGATGGCGTTGGAGTCCTTGCCTGTCTCGAAGACCACGGTTTCACCTTGGACTCCCTCGCCGAGAAAGGTCTTGGTGTAGGGGATTTCGCCGGCTTCCTGGAAGTTCTTCAGAGCTTCAAGGCTGCCCAGGACGTAGACGCGTCCATTGGCAGCGACTTCATGGTAGGTCAGGTTCTCCAGTGCGAACTGGCTCCACAGCTCCTGGCTCCAGTGAGCCAGGCGGGGGTGGGTCTCGACGACCACGTCTTCACCGCCGGGGCCGGCCTTGGGGCGGAGTTCACTGCTTGCGGGAGAATCGGACATCCCCCCGACTAGGATGATTTGTCCGGGTTTGCGGAGAACGCGATATTTGAAGGCGGCCAGCTGGCGCAAGTCTTCCACCGTGACGATCTGGGTGGGAAGCACCGGTGCCGGCGCGCAGATCGCCTGGTCGAGAACCTTGCCGTGGCGGCGGGCATATTCGCGGATCAGACGAGCCGAGAGGAGGCTGCCGTCTTTTTCATGCTCGACCACCACGGTTTCCCCCTTGATCCCGTCGCCGATGAAGGTGCGGCTGTAAGGGACTTCATGAGTCTCTTCGAAGCTGCGGCGGCTCGCAGGACTGCCGAGGACATAGGTGCGTCCACGGCTTTCGACTTCCTGGTAGAGAGCGACTGCGGAGTAGAGCCGGTCATGGAGCATCGAGACCTGAGGGTCGGCCTCGACGACGAGATCCTTGCCATCGGGAGCCTGGCCGGGATGGGTGATCGAGCTGGCAGGCAGCTGGCCGGCGGCAATCGCGGCGGCGGCGGCGGGCGTGGCGTAGACCACGGTCTTGCCCTCGATCTTGGCGGTCTTGAGAGGAGCGTTGACGGCAAGGGTCTTTTCCCAGCTCAGTTCCCCCGTGACCGGAGCATGGGAAGTGATGCTGCGATCGGGAGCGGAGGCAGGAGCGGCAGCGGTTTTGGAGCTGCTATGGCAGGAGCTGAGAGCAAAAAGGGAAGTCAGGACGCAAAGAGGCAATTTCATTTCGGCATCTCCATTTTTTCGGGGTTGAGGCTTAATCTCCTCAGCCCGCCAATCCCTGCCTGCGACATCCGGTGAAAGTCCCGTTCAAGCCTTGTTAATATTTCGTTAACAAGTGAAATTCAATGATTTAACTAAAGCTTCACAATCCCGAAGCCGAGTCTTTACGAAGCGGCTTTCTTGTTCTTCACAGTGCCACTGGCCAGAGCTCTCCAACCGCAGAAAAACAAGAAAGGGAAAAACCAAGATGTTCGTCAAGAAAACCATCGTCACCGCCCTCAGCCTCAGCCTGGCCTTCGCCGCCAACGCCGACGAAGCCAGCGACTTGAAAGAAATGAAAGAGATCCTGGCCAAGCAGCAGGCCCAGATCGAGACCTTGAACAAGCAGATCAAGGAGCAGGAGACCGCCAACAAAGAAGCCGTCGCCCAGTACGTCAAGACCGAAGTCGACAACGCGATGAAATCCCAGAAGTCACTGCTCGGCCTCGGCAAGCACATCTCGGCCCTGAAATTCAGCGGCGACCTGCGCCTCCGCTACCAGCGCGAGAACGACTTCAGCGAAGACGGCTCGAAAGCCGTCGCCGCCGGCCAGCACAGCCGCGACCGCTTCCGCCAGCGGCTCCGCATCGGCATGGAGTGGACCTCGAAGGACGAGAACTGGACCGTCGGCACCCGCCTCGCCTCCGGCAGCGCCGACGGCCGCTCCACCAACGACACCTACGGCGATGAATCCGGCATGCAAGCCTACGAACACGGCGACATCCGCATCGACCTCGCCTTCGCCCGGATGAACCTGTCCCAGAAGGAGGACGACTTCTACTCCGCCCTCACCATGGGCCAGCAGAAGAATCCCTACCTCAGCAGCTTCATCTTCACCGACGGCGACCTCAACCCCATCGGCGTCACCTACCAGTACAACGTCTTCACCGGCGGCAACGCCGACATGAAGGTCGAAGAGCGTCAGTCCTGGTTCAACACCTTCGGCGTCTACACCGTCGACCACCGCAACAGCGGCCGCGAAACCAACGACATCGTCGTCGTCCAGGGGCAGACCGGCTATCGGGGCGATCTCGGCGTCATCGCCCTCGGCTATGCCCACTACAACGACGGCATCCGGGACACCAACCTCGACGGCGACAAGGTCGATTCGGCCGACATCAAGGATCCCGACTACGGCTACAACATCGTCGACGCCTACGGCGAACTCAAGGCTTGGGAAGATGGCGCCAACTCGATCAAGCTGCTCGGGCATGTCGGGTACAACCTGAGCGCCTCCGGCGACAGCACCCAAACCGGCGTCAGCGAAGCTGCCGGGATGAAGTTCGGCGAAGGGCTCGCCTACTACGGCGCGATCGAAGGCAAGTTCGGCGACTTCAAAGCCAGCTACGGCTGGGCTCACGTCGAAGCCGACTCTCTGCCGCAATTCATGCTCGACTCCGACTTCGCTCACGGCGCGTCGAACTACCAAGGCCACGTCTTCAAGCTGGCTTACAACATCAGCAAGAACCTCGAGATCGGTGGCACCGCCTTGCTCGCCAAGACGATTGAGGAAAACACCTCCCAGATCGGCGAACGAGATCTTTACCAGCTCGACCTGGTGTGGAAATTCTGAGTTTACTTCAAGCGAATCTCAGGGAAGAGGCCTCCGGAAGATTCCGGGGGCTTTTTCGTCTTCATCACTGCTCTAAAACTATCGCGGCCCGAAAAGCTCTTGACATAAGCTTGCAAGCGGGCGATAGTCGGAAGCCTGTGAATTTCCTGTTAACCCTTGAGAGGAGTCATTCTGATGTTCATCAAACGCACCGCAGCTCTCGCTCTTGTCCTCGGTCTCAGCGCCAATGCCGATGAAGCCACCGACAAGCAGCTCCAGGAGCTCAAGGACATCGTCGCCAAGCAGCAGGCCCAGCTGGAAGCGATGAACAAGCAGATCAAGGAGCAGGAAGCCTCCTCGAAAGAAGCCATCGCCCAATACGTCAAGACCGAAGTCGACAACGCGATGAAGAAACAGAGCAGCCTTCTCGTTCTCGGCAAACACGTCTCCAGCTTGAAGTTCAGCGGCGACCTCCGCCTCCGCTACCAGCACGAAGACTTCAAGGACGACACAGCCTTCACCCAGAAGGATACCGGGATCAAAGGTAAGGAGATCAGCCGCGATCGCTTCCGTCAGCGCCTCCGCATCGGCATGAACTGGGAGTCGAAGGATGAGCACTGGGAAGTCGGCGCCCGCCTCGCCACAGGTGACTCCAACGGCCGCTCCACCAATGACACCTACGGAGATGAAGGCGGCGGCGCCTATGAGCACGGCGACATCCGTGTCGACCTCGCCTATGCCAAGATGAAGTTCTCGACCAAGGAAGACGACTTCGTCAGCTACTTGACCATGGGCCAGCAGCCCAACCCCTTCAAGACCTCATGGATCTTCATGGACACCGACCTCAACCCGATCGGCGTCAGCTACCAGTACGACAAGCTGCTCTCCGGTAGCTCCGAGATGAAGCCGGAAGAGCGTGAAGCCTGGTTCAACAACGTCGGCGTCTACACCGTCGACCACCGCAACAACGGCTGGGAACGCAATGACATCCTCGCCCTCCAGGCCCAGACCGGTTATCGCAATGACCAGTTCCTTGTCGCCGCCGGCCTCAGCCACTTCAGCGCCAATGCCGCCGACCAGAATCTCAACGGCTTCGAAGATGGCGGCGACATCGTCGACAGCGATTACAACTACGACATCGCCGAAATCTACGGTGAAGTCTATGTTCTCGGCGACGGCAGCAAGGCCGGCAAGAAGCGCAGCCTCAAGCTGGTCGGCAATTTCGCCTCTAACCTCGGCGCCTCGAGTGACGAGTCGCAGATCCACACTTCTTCGACTTCCGCCACTCCCGAGCGCGCCGGCCAGGGCGACGAGATCGCCTACTTCGTCTCCGCCGACGGCAAGTACGACTCCTGGAACAGCAGCATCGGATGGGCTCACGTCGAGCAGGATTCCCTGCCCAAGTTCATGGTTGACGCCGACTTTGCCAACGGCCAGCCGGGCTACGAGGGGCTCTTCCTCAAGCTCGGTTATGACTTCACTGCCAACCTCAGCCTGAGCGGCACCGCCCTGTTCGCCGAGACCATCGAGGAAAACCCCTCTCAGCGCGACCGTCACGACCTCTACCAGCTCGATCTGATCTGGAAGTTCTGATCTTTCTTTCGGGCAAGACATAAACCGCATCCCTCGCAGGATGCGGTTTTCCGCATTGCGGCGGTCAAATCAGCATCAGCAGATCTTCCGGCGAGATCAGTCCGGCGCTCATCTTCTCGATGGCATCATGGCTCAGGTGCTGGTGGCCCTCGGAGATCTGCAGCTCATCCAGCTTGGCTTCGCCCGCATTGGCGGCGATCAGGCGCGATGCCTCCTCACTGACGGCGCAGAACTCGAAGACGCCGATCCGCCCACGGTAGCCCTTGCCGGCACAGAAGAGGCATCCGACTGGATGGAAGACCTTCGCGCCCTCGAGCTCGGGACGGCGGAAGGCCATCGCCAATCCCTTGCTGAGCTTGCCCGCCTTGTGACAGCGGGTGCACAGACGCCGCATCAGTCGCTGGGCGATCGAAAGGCGCAAGGTGGCGCCGATGAGGTAGGGTTCGATCCCCATGTCCTGCAGGCGTGTGACGGCGCCAATGGCCGTGTTGGCGTGCAGAGATGACAAGACCAGGTGACCAGTCAGTGCCGCCCGGATGGCGATGTCGGCAGTTTCGCGGTCGCGGATCTCGCCGACCATGATGATATCAGGGTCGTGACGGAGGACGCTGCGTAAAGCGGCTGAGAAGGTGATCTTCTCGCTTTCGATTTCGACCTGGGTGACCTCGCTGAGGGCGGCTTCGACTGGATCCTCAATGGTGATGATGTTCGGACTGCCGTTGCGTACGAGATGCCGCAGCATGGCGTAGAGGGTGGTCGACTTGCCAGAACCGGTGGCGCCGCAGACGAGAACCAATCCGTGGGGACTGGAAAGTGTGACCGTGACCATGGAGAGCTGCCCGGGAGTCAGGCCGAGCTGGTCGAGATGCAGTGACGAAGTCCCGAGACCGATGAGCCGGAGAGTCAGCTTCTCTCCCAGCTTGGCCGGAATCGAGGCGGCTCGCAAGTCGACTTCTCGGCCGTCGGGGAGCCGGTGGCGGATGCGCCCATCCTGGGCCGCGCGTTTTTCGGCGATGTCCATCCCCGCCAGGACCTTGAGACGCGAAATCAGGGCAGCCTGAAGCGCAAGGGGGACGACACGCTCAAGCTCGAGCACGCCGTCGATGCGAAGGCGGACGTGGAGTCCATCGGGACGTGGATCGAGATGGATGTCGGAAGCGCCGCGGATTGCGGCGAGGCGGATGATTTCGTCGCTGATCCGGATGGTTTCATCGCTATCCTGATCGCGACCGGGCTGCTGGTAGACGGTTCGCTGCTGTTGGGGGTGGATCTGGCGCAATTGCCGGCGGATCGATTCCGGGTCCGCCGAGAAGAGGCGGATGTCTTCGCCGAGGTGGCGGATCAAGGCCTCCTCCAATTCCGGGTTGGGCGGGACTCCGACCGCAACCTGCAGCTTGCCTTGGACGATCGAGCAAGGGAGCGCCAGGCGCTGCCAGGCGACGTAGGCCGGAAGCTTCAGAGCCAGCGAAGGCAGGATGCTGATTTCATCAAGATTGAGGGGGTCCATGATCTGATGTCTCGCGGTCTTGGATTTGTGCCTTGGCTCAAGCATGCTGCTTGAGATTGACATCTCGACCGGGGGGGTCGAATGTTGATTCAGGGAGCAGGGTCAGGCTTGGCGGCTTTTTCCGCTTCTTCCTGGAGTTTTTTCTCGACCTCTTTGATTTCTCCGCGGTATTTCTCGACGCGGGAGTTCTGGGCATCCATGCCGGCCTGGCCGAAGCTGTGCCAGCCATGGGTGGAGAGCTCCGAGGCGCGAGCTCTGGTGATTGCCTGGCCCTCCTCGCCGTTGCGGATGATCCGGGGAGTGATGATCAGGACCAGCTCGGTCTTCTCGCTGATGTTCTCTTCACTGCGGAAAAACCAGCCGAGGTAGGGGATGTCGCCGAGCCAGGGCACTTTCTGGATCTTGCGGGAATTCTCATTGCGGATCAGGCCGCCCACTGCGACGGCGAGATTGTTCTTGGCGTTGACCGTCGCCAGGACCTGGGCGGTCTCGACTGAATCGACCTTGACCTCGGTGGTGCCGGTGGTCGGATCCGACACCAGGATCGAATTGCCCTTGGGGTTGATGCTCGAGTTATCCTGTTCAATGTAGAGAGTCACTGTGTCATCGTCATTGATGTAAGGAATGAGGCGCAGGGTGGTGCCGACGTCTCGCACTGCGGTGTCAAACGCGACGGTCTGGTTGACGACGCCGTTCTGGTTGGTCAAGGACTGGGTGGTGGCGCCGGTGGTGATGACTTTCTCCTCGCCGACGACGATCCGGGCCGAACGGTTGTTGGTGGCGACCAGCAGGGGCGTGGCGAGGGTCTCGACACGGTCATCCGAGGCGAGGAGCTTGATCCGCGCGCGCAGATTGTCGTCCAGGTACTGGTAGACGAAGCTCGGGGAGAAGCTGCTGTCCTTGCCAAGCCCGGCGAGGTTTTCGCGGCCGGTGCCGGCCCCCGCATTGAGGGGGTTGAGGAAAAGCCCGCTAGGAGTCCTGTTTTCGGTCGATCCGCCGGCGATTTCATAGTCGAAGGCCGAGCTCATGCCGTCGCTGAGACGCAGCTTGAGTATCTTCATTTCCAGAAGCACTTGCGGCACCGGCTTGTCGAGCCGCTCGACCAGCCTGGCGACGTCATCCAGGACCTTCGGGTCCGCCGAACGGATCAGGACCAGCGAATGTTCTTGGACGACGGACAGATAGATCGGCGAGAGGGCGCCGGCGATCTGGCTGGCTCCTGGCGCTTGTGCGCCGCTCTGGCGGGCACGTTCCAGAGTGGCAGCGGTCTCGGCGCTGACGTTGGGTGGCAGCGCCGGCTGAGTCAGGTTCTGTTGCGGCTGGATGAGGTTGTTGGAGAAATTGGCGGAGTTGCGATTGAAGCTGCCATTTCGGCCGCTGGAGTTGTTGCGGGAATTGCTGTTGCCGTTGCGGTTGCCGCTGGAGCGGTTGCGATTGGAAGAGGAATTGGAATTCGCGCCGTCGCCGGAATCGAGGAATTCGTCGTCTTCTCCGCCGATGACATCCACTGCTTCTTGCGAGAAGTCGCGAGGGCGCGAACCGAAATTCAACTCGACTCTTTCACCGTAGAGATCGGCGATGGTCTGGGCGATCGTCCCCATGTTGGCCGGGTTCACCTTGAAGCTGCGGATCTCGGGCGAATCGGTGAGCTGCAGGCCGGCGCGGTATTCTTCCACCGTCATGACGTGGTAGACTCCGGTCTTTTCATCGCGCCGCCAGGCGAGCCCGGCGGCCTTCACCATAGCCTCGAGAGCGGCGCTGGCCTTGATGTTGCTGACGTTGAGGATCAGCAAGGAGCCGGAAGCCTTGGCGCTGACCGAAACCGAAAGGCCGCTCAAGGCGGCAAGGCGGGCGCAACCTTCATTGACAGTGCAGCCGTTGAAAGTAAGCCGGTCGAAAGGAGTTTCGCCAGGGGCGTCTGGGGGCTCGGCGAAGGCGAGACTGCCGGCCAGGATGACTGAGAGTGTGGACATTGCGGCAACTCCGTGGGCTTAGAGAAAGTTATAGACACTGCCGTCGGGACCCCGGACGACGATTTCGCTGACATCGGCCCGGAGGAGTTCGAATTCCTGCATGCCGTCAGGCGTGCGGATCTTGAATTTTCCCAGCTTGCTGAGAATGATCTGTTCCGCTGTGCCCTTGTCCCCGACTTTGGAATTCAATACCAGGCTGAAACGTCCGTCGCGGGCGCTGACGAAGGAGCTGACAGCGAGGCGGATGTCCTGGGCCGGCGCCGCGATCTCCTTGCCGAAAGGCGAAGAAGGGATGGCGGCAGGCGAAACCGGCGCGGCATCGGCCGGCGCCGGGCTGGCGGTCTGCAGGAGAAGCGCGGTCAAGCAGAAGAAAATCATCGGGAAGCTCCTTATCGTTTATTGAGAGCGACGACACATTGGAAGAAGGCAAGATAGACGTAACCGACCATGCCGCCTATGACGATCAGCAGCGCCGGTTCGAGCATGCGACTGAGGACTTGGACACGACGGTCGAGTTCACCTTGATAAAAAGTGCCGAGCTCCTTCATCACCGCAGGCAGTGAGCCGGACTGCTCGCCGACTGCGACCATGCCATAGAAAGTAGGCGGCAGATGACTGGATTGCAGTGCATCGCGCAAGCTGTAGCCGTTGAGCACCCGTTCAGCACCACGCGAGAAGGCCAGAGCCAGCTGCGGCACTTGCATCAGGCTGGCGGTCAAGCGAAGGGAGTCGATCAAGGGGACTCCAGCCCCGAGGAGCAAGGCGAGCGAGTGACCGGCCCGGGTGACGGCGGCGACGACCAGAAGAGGGCCGAGGAGCGGCAGCCTCAAGGCGGCGTCCAGCAGCCCGCCGCGGATTCTCGCCACCTTCAGACAGATCCAGACGGCGAAAGGGGCAAGACAGAGAGCGGTCAGAATCAGTGGCCACCAGGAAAGGACCAGATGGGACAAGGTAAAGAGCGACTTTGCCATCCAGGGAACCACGGAGAGCTTGGCGCCGAAGGCCTTCTCGAACTTCGGCACGAGGCTGATCAGGAGGAAAAGGAGAACCCCCAGGCCCAGCAGCAAGACGATGGCTGGGTACAAAGCCGCCGCCAGCACCTTGCCCCGCAGCTCGCGCCAGAACTCCAGATTCTCGGCAATTGCGACGCAGGCATCGGCCAGCTGTCCGGAAGCTTCGGAGGAGCTGACCAGACGGCAGATCAGGGGCGGGAAGATCTCGGGCTGGCGCTCCAAGGCCTCGGAAAAGGGGCGACCCGCACGGATGTCGTCGCGAAGTCGCGCCAGGACATCTCTCATTTTGATCTTGTGCGCCTCGGCCTCCAAGGTCTCCAGGACGAAGGCGAGACTGAGGCCGCTCCGCAGCATCAAGGCCAATTGACGGAACAGCATCACCTTGTCCTGCGTCGTCACCGGCCAGCGCGACAAGCTGCGGCGCAGCCGTTCGACTTCACTGATTTTCAGCGGAGTCAAACCTCGCTCCTTGAGAAGACGCCAGGCTTCAGCCACATCAGCGGCAAGGACCTCGCCGGACTCTTCTTGTCCAGAGGCATTGCGGGCGGTGTAGGTGAAGGGGAGCATGAGGAGCTCAGGTTTAAAGTTTAAGATTTAAAGTTTAAAATTTAAGGTTTAAAGTTTAAAGTTTAAGGTTTAAGGTTTAACGACGATGGCGGAGCCGGTGATTTCAGATTTTTCCAAGTATTGAATGAGGCCACGGATCATTCGGGAAATCTCCTGGCTAAGGTCGTACAGGCTTCTGAATTGTTCTTCGGGCAGATATTTCTGATCAACAGCGACATAGAGTTGAGCTCTTACCTCCCCTGCCGAGCCCTTGGCATAATATAAAAACTGCACAAATTCCTTGTTATTGTTTCTTTCAAAACCTTCCGCGATGTTGGAGAGGATCGAAACACAAGCCCTGGTGATTTGATTAACGAGCCCACGATCCTTCTGGAATTCACCGAGCCTGCAGGCAGCATAGACCTTCGCCGTCAATTCCCTTGCGAACTGCCAAGCTTGTATGTCCTCAAATCGCTCAAACTGGCTCATGACCTTTTCCCTTTTGCTTGGTGCTGCTCTCAACTTTAAACTTTAAACTTTAAACTTTAAACCTTAAACTTCGGACTTCGTCTGAGATGGTTGAGCCGCTCCTCGAAGAGTCGCGAAGTCGCGAGGGGGCGGGCCTCGGCTTCGCTCACCGTGCCGGCGGCGACCAGTTCGGCGAGGTGTTGATCGAATGGGAGCTGGCCTTGCTGGGCGCCGGTTTCCAGGACGGTGTAGATCTGCGCCAATTGGCCGGTGCGGACGAGGTTGGCGACGGCAGGAGTGAAACGCAGGATTTCCACCGAGGCGGCGCGCCCCCCCTTGGCTTTGGGGAGGAGCCGCTGGGCGACGACCCCTTTAAGGCAGTGGGAGATCTGGCGCAGGACTCCGGCCTGCTCCTCGGCGGGATACATCGCGGCGATCCGGTCGATGGCACCGACGGTGTCGGAACAATGCAAGGTGGAGAAGACCAGGTGACCAGTCTCGGCAGCGGTCAAAGCCGCACGGATGGTGGCGAGATCCCGCATCTCGCCGACCAGGATGACATCCGGGTCCTCCCGCAAAGCGTCGCGAAGGGCGTCGGCGAAATTCGGAACATCGCTGCCGAGCTCGCGCTGGTGGACCAGCGCAAGTTGATTGGCGTGGGTGTATTCGATCGGGTCCTCGATGGTGAGGATATGGCAGGCCCGCTGCTTGTTGATGGCGTCGAGCAAGGCAGCGAGCGAAGTCGACTTGCCGGAGCCGGTGGGGCCGGTGAACAGGACCAGGCCGTCACGCAGGTTGGCCAGTTCGGCCAGCTGCTTGGGCAGCCCGAGCTCCTCGAAGCTGTGGGGACGGTTCTCGAGGCGGCGGATGGCGAGGGCAGGCCAGCCGCGCTCATGGTAGGCATTGAGGCGGAAGCGGCAGCCGGGCGTGGTCGAAAAGGCGTGATCGGCGCTGCGCCGGCTGCGGAAGTCCTCGAGACGCTGCTGCGGCAGAAATTTTTCCAGCAAATCCTGCAGCTCTTCCGGTGTCCAGGCGGAGGCGCCCTCCAAGGGGCGCATCGTGCCGTCGAGGCGCAGGACCGGCGGGTGATGTGAAGAGATGTGCAGATCCGAGGCGCCTGCCGCGACGGCGGCGGCGATGACGGCGTGAAGCCTCTGGATGCTTAGGCCATCAGGGTTAGAAGCGGCTTCTGCTTCCATCATTTTTTCTCCGGCTGAGTGGTGATCGGCGCCAGCAGCAATTCACAATTCAAGCTTCCGGATTTCCCCTGGACCTCAAGAGCGCTGAGCGCCAAGCCTGGAGCTGCGTTGGGGAAGTCGCGCAAAAGCATGACCAGAGCCTGATAATCGCAGGCGACGTTCAGTTTCGTCTGGATCTTCTCGTCCGTGGCGAAACTTTGGATCGCAATGCCGTCGGACTTGAGTTTCTGAAGGAGCCCTGCAAGTGCCTGTTCGGGGCTGATTTCATCACTCGGGGCGAGAGGAGCCGGTGCCGGCAAAAGCCTCTTCAAGGTGTCGCGTCTCTGGCGCAAAGCCTCCAGCTCCTCCTTGCTGGGGGCTGGAGCGGCATCCACCGCCGCAGCCAAAAGTTCCTCGGCTTTCAGCTGGGCCTGGAGTTCCGCGACCCGGGGAGCGACATATTGACGCTTCCAGATCCAGGGGGCCAGGGCCCCGAGGACCAGGCAGAGGATGATGGCAAGCATCAATTGTCTGCGGATTTCCGGAGTCATGGCTGGGCCTCCGCAGCCTGAGACTCGAGGATGAAAGCGCCCGACTTCTGGGTCAGGACACGGAATCGCAAGGTCTGTTTCGCCGAGCTCAGGACCTGATTGAGCTGAGCCGCAGCCTGCTGGACCTTCACCAGGTCCCGACAGAACCCGGATATCCGGATCAAATCGTGGCCATCAGCCTCCAGGCTGCTCAGGACGATGCCGTCGCCGAGACTCCCCGCTGCAAGAAGCAGTCGGGTGAATTCGGCGCTGCGATCGGAAACCCGCTGTCCAAGACGCTCCTGCTCCTTCACCGCGGCAAGGCGTTCCTCAAGGCTGAGAACTTCCTGGTTCAGGCTGGCGGCGTCTCTGCGGGCATCCTGGCGGACTTTCGACTCATCGCCACGTTGCTTCACCTCCTGCCGCTTTGTCGAGAGCTTGGCCTCCGCCGCGCGAATCTGCCCCTGGCCGCTCTTCCATGCGTAAACGCAGGATCCGAGAGCAAAAAAGGCGCTTGTCACCAGTGACCAGCCCCAAATCCCGAGGCGTCGAGGCGGGGGCAGTAGACCTGCTGCAGGAGCCTGAACCGGCCCGGCCAGGCCAAGCGCCAAGGCGGCGGCGCCTCGAATCGCTGCATGCGCCGGCAGTTCGACGACCTCCAGAGGGCTGACGCCGCCGCCGAGCGCCTCACGCAGCACCGGCGAAGCTCCGAGGTCGTCGGCGACATGAAGGCGGCGAAGAGGAGAGGCCATCAATTCGCGCAGCAAGGAGTCGGGCAGGCCGTCTGCATGATATTGGTGCCAGGTCAATACCGCTCGGCCGTTTTTATCGAAACTGGTGAGAAGGAACTGCCCCGGCATCCTTTCGAGAAGGCGACACTCGCCGGCTTCCGGCAGAAGCGTCCAGGCGGCACCGCACATCGGCAAGAGTCCGAGGAGAGTGATGCGCCTGGTCTTCAGTGCGGCAGTCACCAGCCCGACCTGCGGCTGAGACCAGGCTGTGACCAAGGCACCGCCCCCACAGACTTGCCCGGCAATGCCGGCAGGCGGTGGGATCCCTTGCCAGGTGTCGCTGACAGCACTCAGGCGTTCGAGCTCCTCCGGACTGACCGCACCGCTGCTCACCAGTGATTTCCGCCACTGCGTCGCATTCAAGCTGCTGAGGCCGATGGTGGCGCCGAGGAGGGCGTCGCCGCTTTCGGCCTTCCATTTCCCCTGCCAATGAAGAAGTGTGGATGGACCGGGAGCGTAGATGAGAGCTGAAATCTGAGGTTCAAGCTCCCAACGCAGCATCTCCTCACGGCGCGCCTGCTCCTGGCCGCTGTCTGGCAGGGCGCTAAGGTGGAAGGGCAGAGCCAGTGAGCTCACCATGACGGCCTCCCAGGGCAAAGACCCCAGCTCGAGAAGCGCGGACTCGATCGCCGCGGCGTCGTCGAGTCCGGTCTTTTCGACGATCTTGATCATTTCCAAGCTCCCCTCGCGCAAACCGGCGATGGCGGCTCGGAAACGCAGAGGACTAAGCTCCAAGACGAGAATGGTCTTGCTGCGGCGGGAGGGATAGGGATGAATGGACTTCATGGAGCGGTGAACATTAGGGTTTCATTGGTGAGAGGCGTGCCGCGAGGAAAGACCAGCATCGGGCTTTGCGGTACGACGATAGGACGGGAATCAGAACTTGATACTGGTATGATCTTGTCTTTCAATAAGGTGCCGCTTCGTGCTGTATCGATAAACACCGGATTCCGCCGCCCCCAAGGCAGCTTCTTGGCATTGATGAAGTTGAAAAAGGTCAATGAACTCGCCAGTGAAGTCGGAGCTGAGGCGGGCATGGTCACCACTTCGCTGACCCAATCCGAAGCGAGGATGCCATTCGCAGTTCCTGATGGCCAAGTGAGGTTGGCGTTCGCATCTGTAATAAAGGCCAGTCGGATCGTCGTCTTGCTGGCAAAATTCGATGTGCTGTAGCTGCTGAAGGTGGCGTCAAAGGCGACCCGGATCTTCAAAGCATTCAGAGGGATCCGACATGCTGAATCAGAGAGATTGATGCTGGTATCAGCATCGTAGCCAGTCCCGCCGCTAATCCCGTCTTTCCCATTGCTGCCCACCGTCAACGTGCCGCCACTGCCGTTCAGTGTCGCGATGGAACTCGCCAGCGGATAAACCCAGCCGAAATTTGATGCGTCGTCGGCGCTCCCGACATTGCCCCACGCATCACGAAATTCACTTATGCCCACCGGAATTTGCAGATAAGGGCCGCGCCACCCCGTTTGCAAGACGCTGTTCCAGGAACTGGTGCTAGCGGTTCCTGGGGTCAATGGAGCATTGAGCAGCTCGCTGAGGGAATTGGGCAGGCGCCCCATGTCGGCCAAAAACCCAGAGACCACGGGATTTCGGCTGTTCAAAGTGCCGTGATCTCCGCAGATCGCTATTTGAATCTGATCCAGACGCGACTGGTTGTTGCGATGGCTCTCCTCGTCAGCGCCGCTCGAGACCAGAACCGCGACACTGGCCGAGAGGATGCCCAAAATCACAAGGACGAGCAGAAGCTCAAGCAGGGTGAAACGACGCGGCATGTAAAAAGATGGATTTTTCATGGCAGGTACACCGTCATCACAAGCGGGTTGGCAGATGAATAGGGCAGTGTCTGCCGGGGATGGAGAAACAAAGGGGAATCGCATTGAGCGACGGCAATGATGTGATCTTTCAAGGTGCCGGCGCCGCCCGCAGCCTCATCCGTCAATACGGCCAGATATCTTCTCCCCCAGGGAGCACGCTTTGGCAAGCCACGGCTGTTGTTGGCGTTGAAATTGACATTGAAGGTATTGGCAACTGAACTGTTGCTGTCGAAGCTGCTGACCATGTCCATGCAGGCGGAGCTCGCCAAGGTCGACCAACTTAGATCGGCGTTGACACTGGTGACAAAAGCCAAACGCACATTTTTGTTCTTGATCTGGCCGTTGAAGTCCTCTTTTTTGGCTAGTTCATCAAACTTGAACTGCACATAGAGCTGCGATATGTCGACGTTGTAATCGCTGTCGATGATGCTTGCGCTCAGATCCGCATCGTAGCCACTGCCTCCGGCAAGTCCATCCTTGCCGCGGCTCGTCAAAGTCAAAGTCCCTCGCCCGTTCGAGTTGAGGGTACTGATGCTCGCCGAACTGGGAAGAAGCCAGCCGAAATTCAGAGCATCCTCGACGCTGGAGCCGTCGACATTTTGCCATCCATCCCGGAACTCGACTCTGCCAGGTCTCGGATTCAGATAAGGACCTCGCCAACCATAGGCGACACCAGGGCTGAAAAACTTGCCGCTGACATTCGAGACGCTGTCCACCGTCCACGACACTTGCGCCCCCTGGACCAGTAGCTCGTTGAGATTCAGCGGCAGGCGTCCCATGTCGGCGACATAGCCGGAAACAGCCGGGCTGAGAATGGCCGTATCGCTGTCGAGATTGCCACAGATCGCCTCTTTCAATGCAGCAAGCCGTTCGCGATTGAGCCGGTCGACTTCGGCATCAGCCTGAAGTGATGGCAGGAAGGCGGCGCTGCTCGCCGCCAGAGCCAATAGGAAAAGCAGGAAGACCAGCCCCAGCAGGGTGTAAGGACGGCGCTTGCTGGGGAATGGATTCATTTCAGGATATCCAATTTGATGTCGTCGGCGGTGTTGAGAATCAAGTCAGGACCGTAGCTCTGAAGATAAGCTGCGTTGAAATTGGTGCCGGAGGGGACGATGTACAGGAAGGGTTTCCCCCAGGGATCGAGGACTTGCGGCACCGCAGTGGGAGGGAGAGATCCGGTGCTGGCACCGCTGATGGTGAGGCCGCCACCCGAGGGGATCATGGCATCGACACGGCCGTTGCAATACGGGCCGCGCCAAGCCCTGCTCTTGCCCGGACTGCTGCCCCAACGATCGTTGGTCGTCGAAGGCTTGGTGAAGAGCTGGTCGAAATTGGCAGGATGATCGAACCAGACGGCATTCGGCGTGGGATTCAATTGGCTGTCATCCAAGGCGCCCTCCTTGGGCAGGAGCAGCGTATCCTGGCGGAATTTTTGAAAGGCGCTTCGTAGCTCGGACATGTCGCTGAGCGCCATTTTCGTCTTCGCGTCCTCCGCCAGCCCATCGTAGCTGGAGACCACCGCGCCGGCGATGATCGCGACAATCGCGACCACCACCAGGAGCTCCAGCAGAGTGAAAGGATTTCGGCAGCTACTCGACATCGGCACCCTCACAGGCCTTTTGAGGATTTCAGAAACAGACTCCGGCCCCCCTTGCGAGGAGGCCGGAAGTCATTGGCGAAGGAATCAGTTCTTCGAGTCAGCGATCAGGTCGTCGACAGTCTTGCCGTTGGCGTCGATGACGGTGACGAATTTGGCTTTGGCTCCGCTGACGGGAGCAGTTGCATCCCCGACATTGAAGACCGCGAAGTAACGGCTGTACTGATTCTTCAAGAGACCGGGAGCGGCAGGGGCGACACCGAGTTTAACCGTCGAGTTTGCGGTCACCAAGGAGTTTTTGCTGCCGATGGCCAGTGCCACAAGAACGTCGGTGGTGCCAGCGCCGAATTTGCTGTTGTTGGCTGACTTGACACGGAGAACCGGGCTGCTGGTCGCCAAGGTGGTGGCGCTTGCACTATCGAAGACAGAATTGGGATTGCTCAAGGCATCAAGCACTGCCGCTGTGTTGGTGCCGGAGTAGTAATAGACGTTTTTGACGCCGATAGAGGAAAGTGCACTCACATGATTGGCAAGAAGCGGAAACTCGTCAAACACGGTATTGACGGTGGCGCTGCTTGTATTGGGAAGGCTCAGGATGAAATCCCCGCTGGTGCTCACCAAGCCGGTTTCATAGAAGTCAGGCATGGTTGAGTTGACATACGCATACTGGCGGATGATCTGGTCGCTGCTTCCGGCTGTATGGCTGGAGGTGCTGGCGGCGGCGTTGGCATCGACACCGTCATACGACGAGATGATGGCGCCGGCAATGATCGCGATGATGGCGACGACGACGAGCAGTTCGAGAAGGGTGAAGGCGTTGCGGCGTTGAGCTTTCAACTGGCTGCGACGGGCTTCGAGTTTGGCGAGCAGTGTCATTTTCTTCTTCTCCTGGCTTGGGGTTCAGATTCAGTCGGCCTGTTGACTGTCTAGATTCATTGTATGCAAAAGCGATGCCAAGCGCAATGCCTGAGCTTAAAAAAATAAAATCAGGATTTGACAATTCAAAAAACACCCTTAGCAACAAGCTCATTAGAACTGTCTAAATTATTATAAATCAACATCTTGCAATGATCTCTCCAACAACCCTGTCAACCTCATCACAAACAGGGAAAGTTGCCTTCAAAACTTGATTCAGAGAAAGAAAAGGCCGCGAAACCCGAGGTTTCGCGGCGTTGTGGGAATTCAGACGCTCAGGCCTTCGGAGATCGACGGGCTGTTCCCAATCATCCAATAAGCTGAATATCATATTTTGCAAAGACACCGTCTTGAGACAAGACCGGAATGGCTTCGGCGCGAGCTTGCGCGATCATCAGCCGATCAAACGGGTCACGATGCCAGAAAGGGAGCGAGGCCAAGTTCAACAAATGAAGCTCCCGGCTATGTGAACAAACGATAGTCTCGATCATGGTGAACTCCCTCCGCTGAAAAATAATTCTAAAGCATTTGACTGTCAATACTTTTATCATTTCCTCCGAAAAAACAAAAATCTCCCTTCGCGCTCAGCGCAAAAGGAGATTCCGCTTGCTGGCGCCTCAGGCCTTCCAGGCGGAGAAATAAGGCAGTCGCGCCGCGGTGACGGCGATCTGCGGGCGGTTGGCGAGCAGCTCGGCGGTGACATCCCACGAGCCGGCGAGGAACTGCTGGCGCGGACCTTCCGCCAATTCCGCCTTGACTTTCAGGGTTCCGACGGTCACGGTGAGTGTCTCGAGATCGACCTCGACCTCGACAGCGGGATTGGCTTCCACCGCATCCTGGAGTGCCTCGGCGTCGGCAGCACTGACCTTGAGGCAGGGAACGCCAAGAGAGATGTTGTTGCCGAAGAAGATCTCGGCGAAGCTGACGCCGACGATGGCCTTGATGCCCCAACGCATGATCGCCTGCGGCGCGTGTTCGCGGGAAGAACCGCAGCCGA
This sequence comes from Verrucomicrobiota bacterium, assembly GCA_039798785.1. GTDB lineage: Bacteria > Verrucomicrobiota > Lentisphaeria > Lentisphaerales > Lentisphaeraceae > CAMCSH01. Next base: position 27,467 of record JBDKFG010000053.1, read on the forward strand.
AATTGGCATTGACGATCAAGATCTTGGCGCCCTGATGTTCGGGCTTATCGAAGCCATGCACCTGACCTTTCGCCTTGAGCTGGGCCCGGTCATCGGCAAAGGCATGGGCGCCGAGGCCGTCGAAAACCACGCACTTGAGGAAGCGGGCGGGGATGATGCGGTCGGTATCGATATCATTGCCTCGGACCGGGACGGCGCGTCCGACGACTTTTTTGACGACGAGTTCGTTCATGCAGGGAATTCCTTAGGCTGGTTAAACGCAGCCTACTATGGATGAGCTGCCTGCCCCCTTCAACCCCTAAAACTCTCAAAACTCCTAAAACCCTCAGAACAGTGATTTTCAAATTCGTCATGCCGCCTATCTTGTGCGCCTTGAAATCAAAATCAGCTCGCTTTAAGGAGAGATTCGTGGCCTCACGCCCCGCAAAACCCCTGTCCCTCGACGAGATCCGCAAAATGGAGCGGGTCTGCCGCATGGCTGCCGAAGTGCTGCAATACGCCAGCACTCTGGTCAAGTCCGGTGTCTCGACAATGGATCTCAACGACGCGATTCACGACCGGACCCTGAGCCTCGGCGCCCAGTCCGCTCCACTCAATTACTACGGGTACCCCGCCGCCATCTGCACCAGCGTCAACGACGTCGTCTGCCATGGCGTCCCCCGGATCGACGAAATCCTCAAAGATGGCGACATCATCAACATCGACGTCACATTGAAGCTTGACGGCTTCTTCGGCGACACCTCAGCCACCTTCTTCGTCGGCGAGGTCAGCGACATGGCCAAGCGGGTCACCGCCGCAGCCCGTGAAGGGATGTACGCCGGCATCGCCCAGGTCAAGGCAGGCAGACGCACCGGCGACATCGGCTACGCAACGCAAAAAGTCGTGCGCGCCGCCGGCTTCCATTGTGTCGAGGAGATCGGCGGACACGGCATCGGACCGGCCTTCCACATGGAACCCTTCGTCCCTGCCGTCGGCATGCCCAACCGCGGAGATCTCCTGATCGAAAACAGCTGCCTCACCGTGGAGCCGATGGTCAATCAGACCGGAAAGCGATTCCGTACACTCGACATCCCCGGCTCCGAGCACAAATACTACCGCACCACCGACGGCACTCTCTCCGCCCAGTTCGAGCACACCGTCCTGGTCACCAAGAAGGGTCACGAGATCCTGACCGCCTGGTAAGCACAGTCTTTCGCATCTTCTACATTCCCCCAAGCAGAGGTCCTAACATGTTCGACAACCTGAGCAACTCCCTCCAACGCGCCTTCCGCGGTCTCACCGGCCGAGGCGTCATCAGTGCATCCAATATCCGCGACGCCATGGAGGAGATCCGCGCCGCCCTCCTCACTGCCGACGTCAGCTACGACATCGCCAACCAGCTGGTCGAAACCATCGCCAAAAAAGCCGTCGGCGAAGAAGTCCTGCGCTCCATCACCCCCGGACAGCAAGTGGTCAAGATCGTCCATGACGAGCTGGTCAAGCTGATGGGCGAGTCCGACGCCCACCTCTCCCTCCCCAAGACTCCCAGCGTCATCCTCATGGTCGGTCTCCACGGCGCCGGCAAGACCACCACCGCCGCCAAGCTCGGCCTCCTGCTCCGCAAGCAGAACAAACACGTCATGCTCGCCGCCTGCGACGTCTACCGCCCCGCCGCGATCGACCAGCTCGAAGCCCTCGGCCGCCAAATGGCCATCCCGGTCCACGCCGAACGCGGCGCCAGCGATGTCGTCAGCATCGCCCAGAACGCCTACAAAGAAGCCAAGGCCAAAGGCTGCCAGGCCCTCATCGTTGATACCGCCGGCCGCCTCCAGCTCGACAAGGACATGATCGACGAAGTCATCCGCCTCAAGGCCGCCCTCGGTCCCTCGGAAATCCTCCTCGTCGCCGACGCCGCCCTCGGTCAACAAGCCGTCTCGGTAGCCACCACCTTCGACCAGGCACTCGGCCTCACCGGTATCGTCCTCACCAAGCTCGACGGCGACGCCCGCGGCGGTGCCGCCCTCTCCATGCGCCAGGCCACCGGCAAGCCGATCAAATTCATCGGCACCGGTGAAAAACCCGGCGACTTCGAACGATTCCGTCCCGAAGGTATGGCGCAGCGCATCCTCGGCATGGGTGACGTCGTCAGCCTGGTCGAACAGGCCGAGATGATGATCAAAGAGGAAGAAGCCAAGCGCCTCGAACAGAAGATGCGAGAAAACACTTTCGACCTCAATGACTTCCTCGGCCAAATGGCGCAGCTCCGCGCGATGGGCGGCTTCCGTAAAATCCTCGAACGCCTCCCCGGTGGCGCACAACTGAAAGATCTCAATATCGACGACAAGCAGATGAAAGGCATCGAAGCAATCATCCAGTCGATGACCGCCGACGAACGACGCCTGCCAGAAATCATCAATGCCGGACGCCGCAACCGTATCGCCAAAGGTTCGGGATGCACCGTCGACAAGGTGAATGAACTGATCAAGCGCTTCAATATGGCGCGTGAAATGATGGGCAAAGTCGCGCGCGGCCAGTCGCCCATTCCCGGCCTCCCCAGCCTCCCCGGCACCTCCTCCACCAAGGCAAAAAAACTCTCCGCCAAGGACAAGAAAGCGAAGAAGAAATAAAGAGTTTAAAGTTTAAGGTTTAAGGTTCAAAGTTGGACCCTTAAACCTTGAAGCTTTCTTCTTCAGTCTCAACTTTAGACTTTAAACTTTAAACCTTAAACTCTTGGCTCTATGGACCGCATCTCCCAGTGGTATCCGCTCTTTGGCGAGGAAACCTTCCCGACGGTTTTCCTGAAGCTGAATGAAGCCGAATGCACCCAGTTTCTCCAAGCCGGCGACACCCCTGCCGAACGCGATTTGGAGAAGCGGATCGACCGTGCCATCGACCTGCTCCCCGGCTCCTGCGTCGTCGGCCTCGATTCCTGCGCCCCTAGCGACTCGGCCATCTGGCAGAAAGACCGCTCAATCTCCTCCGGCGCCGCCGCCCTCAAGCTTTTGCGCAGTTCGCAATTGATGCGTGAGCTGATCCAATCCGGCAAGGACACCACCCTCATCGTCCGCCCCTACCGCCGCATGGACCGGACCCGTGAATTCCGCCTCTTCGTCAAGGGCGGCAAACTCACCGCCATGAGCCAGCGCCACCTCGACCGCCACTTCGCCCGTCTCGAAGAAATGAAAGACACCTATTGGCAGCGCGGCTGTGATTTCGCCGAAAAGATCCTCGCGCCCCACATGTCCGAGAAGGACTTCGTCGCCGACATCTATTTCACCTCCGACGGCGCCATCCTGATCGTCGACTTCAATGCCTGGGGCGCCCCCACCTCTCCCCTCCTCTTCCGCACCTGGGAACGAGATTGGACCCAGCTCTCCGGCCTGAAGCTGATGCAGCCCCCCATGGCACTCGGCGGAGATGTCAAAGTTTCGTTCTGAGCCCTTGCCTCGGTGCAAGTAGATGAAATTCCGCTGAATCCGCTTAGATTTGGGACCATGAACAGAAAACCCTTCATCGACACCTCGGACTCCAGCTTCCGCTCCTTGCGCGAACGCGGTTCCTACTTGGTCGACAAATCCCTCTTCATCCGCGATCTCATCGACGCCGAGAAGTCGCTCGTCGTGCCCCGTCCCCGCCGCTTCGGCAAGACCACCAACCTGCTAATGGCCTTGGAGTTCTTCCGCATCGACAAGCAGGACCAGGCCGAGCTGTTCAAGGGCATGAAGATCCTCGATGACCCGGTCGCGCTCGCCCACATGGGCAAACACCCGGTCATCTTCCTCGACCTGAAAAGCTGGCAGGCGCCGAACCTCGATGACCTGAAAGATCGGCTCGCCCTCACCATGTGCTCCATCGTCAGCGGACACAAGGCAGCACTACTCGTGCTGGAGCCAGAAGAACAAGACCAGATGAAATCGGTGCTGGCCTGCCAAGCCAATCTCGCCGTACTGCAAAAATCTCTTACCCTCCTCTGCAAGGCCCTCGCCCTTCACCACCAGGCCGAGCCCATCATCCTCATCGACGAATACGACGCCCCGATCCACGCCGCCTACGCCGAAGGCTTCTACGACGAAGCCATTAATGTTCTCCGCCCCTGGCTTTCCGACGCCCTCAAGACCAATAATTACCTCTTCAAGGGCTGCCTCACCGGCATCTTGCGAATCTCGAAGGAATCGCTCTTCTCCGGCCTCAACAACATCGAGGCCTACACCCTTCTCAACCGCGATCAAAAACTCTTTCAGGACAAGTTCGGCTTTACGGAGGACGAGGTCGCCGAAATCCTTCGTGTTTTCGGCAAGCCCGAGAGCCTGTCCGAATGCCGACGCTGGTACAACGGCTATATCTTCGGCTCCTTTACCATCTACAATCCCTGGTCGATCACCCATTTCGCCCGCTCTGAATTGAATGAGCCACGCCCCTGGTGGGTCAACACTTCCAAGGACGCCCTAATTTGGCAGCAGCTCGCCATCGCCCCCCCTCGTGCCCGCCAGGAGATGCAAACCATCCTCGCCGGCGGCTCAGTGCGCAAAGCGGTGTCGGAAGCCACCCACCTGTCGCAATTGCCCAACTCCGAAGCCCTGTGGTCGCTGATCGTCCTCTCCGGCTACCTCAAGGCCTCCGAGCCGATCACCGAAGAAGAAACCGGCACCACCTACAAACTCGAGCTCCCCAACCGCGAAGTCTTCGAGGCCTTCCGCAACTTCGTCAACGACGGTTTCGCCAAGATGCAATTGGAATTGGAAGACCTGCCCTTCCAACTCCTCGCCGAGGACCGACTGGAAGAGCTGGAGGAATCCCTGCGCGAGCTCTTCCTCGCCTGCGCCTCCTACCACGATCTCAACCGCATCGCCGAAAGCTTCGTCCAAGGCGTCTTCTTTGGCATTTGCATCCACCTGCGCAAAAGCTTCCTCATCCGCTCAAATGTCGAAACCGGCCGCGGCCGCGCCGACATCCTCCTCACCCCTCGCGATCCCTCCTCCGGTCTCAGCGGCAAGATCCTCGAAATCAAGATCGCCAAAGACAACGAGACCCTCGAACAAGGCCTCGACGCCGCCTTCGCCCAGATCGACAAGCGTGACTACGCGACCAGCCTGCGCGAAGCCGGCTGCAACAAGACCCTCAAGATCGCCATCGCGGTCAAGGGCAAGGATATCGCTATCGGCTTCCAGCCCAGTCAATTGCCCGGCTGAATCCTAAAGGAGCTGAGCCATGAACGTCCTTCTCTCTTTCCTCCTGTTTTTTGCCGCCCCCGTCAAACCCGAAGAGATTCCAGTCCAAGGCAGTGATGGCATCTACACGGTGTTGAAAGCGGTGAAAATCAACGACACTCTGACCAAGATCTTGACTCGACACAAAATCACCCAGGAACAACTTCTCGCAGTCAACCCCGAGATCGACTTCAAAAAACTCAAGGTCAATCAGATGTTCCGTCTTCCGGTGGAGGCTCCACCTCCTCCAGTGGCTAGGAGTGACGAGCAAAAAAAATGGGACGAAATCGTAGCTTATCTCCATGAAAACCCCGAAGATAAAGAGCTCTGCATAAAAATTAAAGAAACGATAGAAAAAATTAAAAAAGATATCATCATCGAGGATTGCGTAATGCTGAGCTCTTCAGAGTTATATTATCTTAGGGAACCCAGAATTAGAAATTCCGACTTACCCGAAATATCCCTCGCACTGAACTTCTGCTACAAGACTCTCACAAACGGGGACCAAGGGATTCAATCTCAAAAAGCCCTTGATTTGGAGTTATCTGGCTATGCTTCCGATTTCTATCAATTCAGCCGCAGCGATCGCCCGCCGATTCGCGGCATGGAAGGATTTTTTCGCGGCGAGGGCGATCTCATTCCGGTCTGGAAACGCCCCTTTGACCCGGCTGTTCTAAAAGACGACAAAGCTCTCTTGGCCTTCTATCGAGTCGAACTCAGCCCTGGGCACTTGATTTACCTCAGCGGCACAGGGCGCATGGTGATCGTCAAAACCAAGCTCACCAAGACTCTGGATGTCTTGAAAGCTCTGCAAGAAAAAAACCTGGATTTGAGTCAAGAAGTCAAAAGCCAGGCCAAGCCCGAGCCGCCACCGCTTCGTCGCTTCGTCGTCCCCCAATGATCTCCCCCGCCTACATCCGCGCCGCCGCGTCCATCTCGCCTCTCGGCTCGAACCCGAGGGAAGTGCTCGAACAGCTCTTTGCGGGGAACGCATACCCCGGACGAGGCATCGCTCAAAGCTTTTCCCTGCCTGATGGCAAGAGCTGGCCGGTTGGGCGAGTTGAAGCCGATCTGCCCGATCTGCCTCCCGGCTGGGAACGCTACAACAGCCGCAACAACCGACTGCTGCTGGCGACCCTGAAACGCCTCGATGCTCCCTTGCGCGAGGAGCTGCGGCGTTGCCGTCCGGAACGCTTCGCCTGTCTGATCGGCACCAGCACTTCCGGTATCGAAGACGCGGCCCAGGCTTGGACCGAACGCGACAAATCCGGCAGCTTCCCACCGGGCTTCAATTACCGCCAACATGAAATGGGCTCCCCCTCGGAATTCCTCCGGGAATGGCTCGGGATCAAAGGCCATTGCCTGACTGTCTCGACCGCCTGCAGCTCTTCGGCCAAAGCCTTCGGCAGCGCCCTGCTCTTGCTCGAACAGAATGAGGCCGATTGCGTCCTGGTCGGCGGCTGCGACAGCTTGAGTTCCCTCACCGTCGCCGGCTTTGCCGCCCTCGAAGCCGCCAGTCCTCAGCCTTGCTCGCCGCTGTCGATCCGGCGCCGCGGCATCAACATCGGCGAAGCCTGCGCGCTCTTTCTCGTGGTGCGGCGTCCGCAAGGCATCAGCCTGCTCGCCTGCGGCGAATCTTCCGACGCCCACCACCTCTCCGCCCCGGAGCCCGAAGGACGCGGCGCCGAGGCCGCGATTCGCGCCGCCTTGCTTCAATCGGGATTGAGTCCGGAACAGATCTCCTATGTCAACCTGCACGGCACCTCGACACCCTTGAACGACGCGATGGAATCGAAGGCGATGGCGCGGGTTTTCAACGGCCGCGTGGCTGCTTCCTCGAGCAAGAATCTCAGCGGCCATTGCCTTGGTGCCGCCGGTGCCTTGGAAGCCTGGTTCCTCTACCTGCTGATGCATCAGGATCGCCGTCGCTTCCGCCTGCCGCCGCAAGGGAATCTCGGCCCCGAGGATCTTGATCCGGCCCTGGCTCCATTGCGTCTGCCGCAAAGAAACGAGTTCTTCTCTTGTCCGGAAGGACCCTGGGCTATGGCATCCAGCTCCTTCGCCTTCGGCGGCAGCAACGCCTGTGTCATCTTGGGGCGCTGAGATGAAGTCCTTTGCCACCACGGAAAACACGGAAGGCACGGAATTGAGCGGCCAGCAAGTTTGCGCTCAGCGCAACGCGATCAACGCCCGCATCGAGCTGGAACACCTGAAGCTTGAGCTGGAACACCGCAGGACGCAATATTTCCGGCAATTCATCGACCAGTATTTCTGCTACAAAAACGGCCTGGTGACGCGTGGCGGCCTGGTCAACTGGGGCGCCTTGCCGTGGAAGTACACCATTTCCGCCGGAGCCGAAAAGATCCGTCTGGCGAATCCGCACAAGCTCAGCAAGGGCGCGATGTCGCAACTGGTGGTCAAGGAGCATGTCGTCCCTCTGCGCGTGATCGAAGCAATGCTGCTTGAGCTGGTCGACAAGAACAATCTCACTTGTGAATCGATCGCCACAGTACTCGACCAATTTGTCGTCTTTGCCACCATCACCAAGACTGAAGATCAAATCCTGGTGCGCCAGGGCTTGAAGGACTCCATGCCCGAGGGATGGCAGCCGCAGACCGGCAGTGTCTTCGCCCGTTACGACAAGGTCGGGATCCGCTACGTCAAGGCGCCCTGAGTCGACTCACGTCGTCCGGGCCTCCCACCGGGAGTGAGGTGAACTGCCGTTCGGCCTTGGCCAGACGCTGCAGGCGTCGCCGGTTGCGCCACGCTCCAGGGATGCGCCCGAGCAAAGTCACCGTGCACTCCCATACCGCTACCCAGGAAAGGATGGTCAGACCCTCGAGCAGGATCTTCGCCGCCAATGGATCGAGCCTCTGCATGGTCGAAGCCACCGAGAACTCCAATCCGATGGTCATGACCCCGGCCAGAAGCAATACGCCACCGCGGCGCAAAGCCTTCCATATGTCTCGCCGCTCCAGCTCGGCGAGATAGGTGAAGTAAGTGGCCATTGAGGTCTCGACGCGACTTCTCTGGGCCGCATCGGGAAGCTGCTGCAGGACGAAGCGGACAATGAAATCCTGCTTCCCCAGTTCGTGCACAGAGTCCTTGAGGTAGCTCGCCAGCTCCTCGTCGAGATCCTTGCGGACGAAGGGAGCGTTGCGGTCGAAGTTATTGTAGAGCTCGCTCACCGAAGCGGCGCTGACTTCGATCACAGCCCTCCCGTCTGGCAGGATCTCATAGCGGTCGAGTATGTCGCGGCGTGACATCGTGCATCTCCTTGGCCTCTGAGACAATTTACACCCGGAGCCTTAGATTGCGGGAAACTCAACTGAGGAACGACGATGAAATTGCGTGCGGAGCGCTTCCACGACATCTGTGCCGGCCACCGGGTCTGCGGACACGAAGGCAAGTGCCGCCACCTTCATGGCCACAACTACCGCATTCACTTCATCTGCGAAGGCGATCTCGATCCCCTCGGAAGGGTCATCGACTTCTCGGTGATCAAGGAGCACCTCTGCGATTGGCTCGAGGAGGAATGGGATCACCGATTCCTGCTTTGGGAAGAGGATCCGCTCCTGCCCGCCCTGCGTGAAATCGAGCCGAGCCTCGTCGCTCTGCCCTTCAACCCCAGCGCCGAAAACCTCGCCGCCCACCTCCTGCAAGTTGTCGGGCCCCAACGCCTCGCCGGCACCGGCGTGCTCCTCCGCGAAGTCCTGGTCGAGGAAACCAGACGCTGCCAAGCTCGCGCCAGCCTGTGACAGCCGACTACAATGAGGGCCGCTCGTGTGAGCGGCCCTGCTTCTTCAAGATCAGTCGGATCGCTGGGATCGGACTGATCTGCTAGCCTTGTGGAAGGCTCAGTCGACGGTGCACTTGCGGTCGAGGTGGGTGTAACCGCCGTCGGGATAGATGATTTGCCCAGTGGTGTGACTCGACACTTCGGAAGCCAGGAAAACCACCATCGCGCCAAGCTCGTGTAAAGTCGTCATCCGGCGTTCGAAGGGAATCATCTTCTCGATTTTAGCCACCATCGCCTGCGGGTTATCGAGGGTCTTCAGCCACTTCTCGTAGAGCGGCGTCATCACTTCGGCAGGGGACACGGTGTTGACCCGGATCGAATGCTTGGCCAGATCCAAGGCCCACTCACGCGTCAAGGCGTTCATCGCGCCTTTGGAAGCTGCATAGCCGCTAGTGCCTCCCTGGCCCGTTTCAGCCACTTTCGATGAGATATTGACGATGTTGCCCTTGCTCGCCTTCAGCGCCGGCAGGGCGAAGTGAAGCAGATCGTAGACGTGGAGAATGTTCCTCTGCAAGGATTCCCGGAAGGCCTCAGGCCCCGATTCCAGCGAGGCGCCGTCATTGACACCGGCATTGTTCACCAAGACGTCAATCCGCCCGAAGGCCTTCAAAGTCTCGTCGACGACTTTCTTGGCAGCGGCGGTCGGCCCCAGCTCGACGTCGATGAACAGGGTGCGAGTCCGCTTGCCTAGCTGCTGCATGAAATCCAGCGCCTCGGGTGAACTGCGAGAAGCCACCACCACCACCGCGCCCTCTTGTGCAAAAAGCTCGGAAATCCCGGCCCCGATGCCCCGGGCACCGCCAGTCACGATGACCACTTTGTCCTTCAGTTTCAGATCCATGGATTCCACCTTTATTGCTAGAGTTTTCGTGATGATTGAGCTACACCCCTAGTATAATACCAATTTATCCCCGGTGCAGCCCCTGATTCTGATGATTTTTGCCAGAATGCCATCAAAAGCAACAGGAATCTCCGACACCTTGAATCCATCCTACTCAGCTCAACCTCGATTCCGAAGCTGAAACTGTGAGTCAGTCTTCAATCTTGAATGTTAAATCTTTGATTTTGTGCGCGTTCTGTTGAATCTTGAATTTTGAATCTCAATCCCCGAAATCGAAATCACGACGTCACCGCCTTGATCGACACATCTTGCCTGCAAGCGCCAAGACGACTTCAGATTCCTCGGCCCGGAACCACCAGTCTCGACAGAATACAGGATAAAGTCCGATTTTATCAATTGCATAAAAATCCCTCGATCCACGCCTTGCCAAAATTTTATTTTGGCGACAATGTAATATGTGCAGCTAAAAAACCACCCCAACCCAAGGACCCCCAATGAGAAAGATCATCGTCAAAGCCGCCGATTGGAAAGGACTCTTCCCCGCCATCACCACTACCATGACCAAAACCGGCGAGATCGACCTGAAGGCGACTGCGGCGCATGTCGACTATCTCATCGCATCCGGCTGCTCGGGCATCATCTTCCTCGGTTCGCTGGGGGAAAACCAAACCCTCCTTCCTGAAGAGAAGCGCAGCTTCCTGAAGGCGATGATCAAGCATGTCTCCGCTCGTGTCCCGGTCCTTTCGGGCGTTGCCGAAAGCTCGACCCGCGCCGCCATCGCCTACGTCAAGGAGTTGGAGAAGATGGGAGCCGACGGCTACATGCTGATGCCTTCGATGCTTTATCGCGGGGACCGCAAGGAGATTCTCACCTGGTTCCGCAGCATTGCCAGCAGCAGCTCGCTGCCGGTGATGATCTACAACAATCCGATCGCCTACTTCAACGACCTCACTCCGGACATGCTGGCCGAGCTGTCCGATGTGCCGCAGTTCCATGCGATCAAGGAATCCTCAGGCGACACCCGCCGAATCACCGCCATCCACAACACCCTGCCGGGCCGCTATCGCCTCTTCACCGGGGTCGACAACCTCGCCCTCGAGTCGCACGTCCTCGGCCTCGACGGCTGGGTCAACGGCACCGGCATCGCCTTCCAAGAAGAGAACCAGTGCCAGTGGGAACTGATGAACGCCGGCCGCTACGCCGAAGCCCGCGAGATCTATCGCTGGTTCTCTCCGCTGCTCGACCTGGATGTCAGCACCAAATTCGTGCAGAACATCAAGCTCGCCTGCGAAGCCGTCGGCCTGGGCAAGGCCTACGTCCGGGAACCTCGCATGGATCTGAGCGGTGACGAACTCAAGCGTGTCAAAGCGGTGATTGCCACCGGCATCAAGAACCGCCCGGACCTGAAGAAATTCGGTTGGAAAGGCCCCGGCTCGATCGACAAGAATTACGCCCGCAAAGTTGCCAAGTCGACGAGCAAAGCTGCAAGCAAGACCAAAGCCTGATCGCCGACCCCCGAAACGATAGCCCCGCAGCGGCCGGTCCCCCAGGATCGGCCGCTTTCGCGATTATCGGAAGTCAAGCGGCTCCGCCCCCTTGCCCGGATGCATCTACAGGTTATTTTGTGCGGCTCTTTCACCCAGCAACCCAGGCAGACACATGTTCTCCTCGATTCACACCTCGTACAAGAAACACACCAAGGCGGCCTCCATCGTCTTCGGCCTGATCGTCATCATCTTCGTCACCTTCCTCTCCGGCGTCAACCCCTTGACCATGATCGGAGACAACGGCTCACGCGATTACGGCACCCTCAACGGCCGCAACATCGACGCCGACGAGTACCAGACGATGTTCGAGCGCTGGAAACCCAGCCACCTGCTCACCAGCCCGATCCGCCGCATCGACGTCAACGACATCGAGTACATCCAGGATGTCCTCCTTCATGCCGCCCGACTGGAAAAGATCAACGCCGAGATCGAGGCGAAAAAGTTCACTCCGAAAGCCCTCGACATGAAGCGCAAGGAAGATGTCGAACGCGCTGCAGAAATCGTCAACAACCGTTTCATGAGCAATCTCTTTCAGTTGATGCAGAGCGGGCGCATCAACCAGCAGATGGCCATATCGCTCATCGGCAGCAAGCTCGACGAACGCATCAAGAGTCTCCGCGAAAACCTCTTGATCCCCGGCCCGAGTATCGACGCCGCGATCCAGGACCTGGTGCTGATCGCAGATTATGAACAGATGCTCACCGCCGGCATCAAGGAAGACGCAGTGATCGAGAGAGAGAATGCCCGCCTTGCCACCCGACGCTACGAAGTCCGCAGCCTTAATGTCAACAGCGCCGACGAAGCCGACAAGATTCTCAAGGCCGAACAGAAGAAACAAGCCATCTCCCAGCCCTTCGCCGAGTGCAAGGACCGCCTTCTGCTCAATCTCTACAAGCCGGAAGCCGAAAAAGAATTCGCCCGCCTTCTCAAGACCCGTTTCACCGTCGGAGAATCCCTGGAAGTCCTCGAGGTGAAATTCACTGCCAAGTCGCAAGAAGCCGCCATCAAGCTCGAAGACAGCGAAATCAAGAAGCTTTACGAAGAACGCCAGGCTCAATTCAAGCGCCAGCAATTCAAAGGCTGCATCATCAGCAGCGCCGTCACTCCGGAAACCGACTCCAATGTCTCGCTGAAGCTCGCCGGACTGATCCTCGCAGCCAAGGCTGGCACCCTCAAAGCCGATGCCGACAAGGACATTCATGTGCAGAACTTCGAAGAATGGCAGGACACCGGGATGTTCGCCCGCGCCCCCGATTCCGCACTGTCGAAATTCATCGCCGCAGCCACTAAGGGCAGCGACTCGGGTGTGATTGAACTCTCCCCCGGCTACAAAGGCGTGGTCGTGGTCAGGGACATCCGCGCCGAAGTGCCGCAGGAAGAAGCCTTCACCATGCTCCGCAAGAGCGAGACCGAGCGCCGCTCCGCCCGCCTCGCCAATGAAATCGCTCGCAAATACGTCGAGGATCTCAAGCTCGTCACCGGCGACAAGCTGCTCGAAGAAGCTCGCAAATCCGCCACTCAGCTCGGCGCCACTTTGAGCAGTCACCCCGCCGTCGAAAGAAGCAAGATCCTCCCCTCCTCATGGGGACGACTCACGCAGGAAAACCCAGTCTCGCCCGCCACCTCCAGCCAAGGCGGCAGCGAAGTCAGTGTCGGCATCCTCGCCAAGATCGTCCCTGAACACCCCCTGAATTTCGGCGAGAACGGCAGCGACCTCATTCTCTGCCGCGAACTCAACCAGACCGAAGGCGCCAAGAATGCCGAAGCCGAAGCCGCCAAAATCAAGGCTGAACTGGACAAGCTCGATGACAAGGCTCTCGCCGAGCGCCTCGACGCCCTCAAGTTCGGCAAACTCCAAAAGGCCTCGGAAGCCAGCCTCGCCGCCGATCTCAGCAGCCGCGAATACAAGAAGGGAGCCCTGATCGTCACGCCCGGTGCCCTCGGCAGCGAACTCCTCTGGATCGCCAATGCCACCGACGCCGATGACAAGACGATCACCGACAAAGCCCAGCAATTGGCTGCGATGAAGGCCAACCAGGCCCGCAACAAGAAACTCTTCGAAGAAGAGTCGCAACTGCTGAAGAACATCAAGATCGGCGTCGAAAAGTGAAAGTCTACGCTTACGCCAATTGCGGCACCTGCCGCAAAGCCCTCAAGCTCGCTGCAGAGCTCGGGGTCAAGGCGGAGGTCCTGCCGATCCGCGAACAGCCGCCCGCCAACCAGGAGTTGCGGCACGCCCTCTCCACCTGCGGCGGACAGGTGCGCCGCCTCTTCAACACCTCCGGTGTCAGTTATCGCGAAGGCAAGTACAGCGAACGCCTTCCCGGCATGACCATCGATGAAGCTCTGTCGCAGCTCAGCCACGACGGCAACCTGGTGAAACGCCCTCTCGCCTTCCTCCCCGACGGACGTGTCCTGATCGGCTTCGATGAAGCGGAGTGGCGCGCCGCCCTCTCTTGAATCTCCGAAGGAGTGCCCCCAATGATCATTGACCTCTACGTCGACATCATCTCGCCTTACACCTACCTCGGCCTCGAGCTCTGGGAGCGCAGCCCCCTCCGCCAGCAGCACAAGACACGGATCATCCCGGTCGCCCTCGGACAGATCCTTGAAGCCACCGGCAACCCAGGCCCCGCCCGCATCCCCGCCAAACGCCCCCAAGCCCTGCGCGATGTCTGCATGCAATGCGCCCGCTTCGGCGTCGAAATTCAAGGCCCCCCGGGCCACCCCTTCAACACCCTTCCGGCCATGCGCTTCCTGCTCTGCATCGAAGATCTTGAGCTGCGCCACCGCATCACTCTCCTGCTTTTCCGTGCCGCCTGGGCAAAATCTGTCGCCGTCGACTCCGAAGAACGCATCGCCGCCATCCTCCGCGAAGCTGGTGAAATGCGCCCGGAATGGGAAGATCTCGACGGCTTCATCAAAAAAGCCGGCGGCCGCAACCTCTATAAAATCGCCACCAACGAAGCCATCGCTAAAGGCGTCTTCGGCGTCCCCACCTTCCGCATCGGCGAAATGAACATCTGGGGCTCGGACCGCATCGGCCTGATCGAGGACTGGCTGGCACACCCAGAACGTTACCCGCTCGACAACTACCAGCGCATGCTCAATCTGCCCAGCGGTCTCTGAGCTGCTCCAGATCCTCCTACCGCCCCCATGACCGGATCGGGATTCGCTGTTTCAGGAGTCCGAAGTCAGCACAAGGCCGACTTCGGAAGGCATGATCCACTCAAGGGACGCCGGTGAACCCCGAAAGATCTTCTTGATCGGGCAAGCCGTTCTCGATCCACCACTTGATCCGAGCCAAGTCCTGGGTGTCTGGACGACACTTCACCTTTTTCGGAGGCATCACCTCTTCGTCTTCGATATCCTTGTTCATCATCTCCCACGCCAGAGATTGCGCCAAGTCGCGAGCGACAAAGCTGGGGCCGGTGTCACCACCTTTCAGCGTCGCTGCATACGAATCGAGACGAAGCTTGCCTTTGACCTTGCTGGCACCATGGCACTCGGTGCATGACTTCTCAAAGATCGGCATCACCAAGGTCTGGAAGGCCGGCCTGGCGATTTTAGCCTTGGCAACGGGCGCGCTGACCGGCGCGGCATCGCCAGGGGGAGGCATGGCAGTACCGGATGGCGTTTCCTCCGTTTGCAGCCAGGACTTCAGGGGGTCCGGCAGTTTTTCCGTGAGGAAATCGTCGCCGTGAGAGAGTCCGCCGCCAAGATGCCCGGTGGCAGTCATGGCGGCCAGGACGAGGGCTAGTCCGGTGAGCTGCAGCGGCCGCGACGCCTCTTTCCAGGACAAAGCGGCGGCGATGCAGGCGAGGATGGCGGTGGCGATGCCGAAGTTGCGATGCAGGATCATGTCCTGCGAGGCTTTGTCCCCCATCAAGCTGAGGCCGGTGATGACGGAGAGGACCGCCGTAGCTGCGGCGAAAACATAAAGGATCGGCAAGGCTTCACGGGCTTTCCTGGCCTTCTCCGAGAAGAGGGCCAGAGACTCGATCAGGGCGATCGCCGAAAAGACCCCGATGGGCAGATGGAGAAGCAGGATGTGGAAGGGACCGATGGAGTCCCAAAGCGTGTAGGCTGCAATCATGGATCAAACCTCCGGATTTATACGATCCGTTTCTGATCGGCCGCAGCTTAGTTGGTTCCAGTTCCGGCGCCGAAAAACTTCTGGATTTCAGCAAAGGTGCAAGCCGTGACCTGCAGCTGCTCGACCTTGCCTTTGACGGCGATCTGATGGCGTCCTCCGATGCTGAGATCGGCCGGCAGCAGGGCGCTGAACGGCGCATTCATCACCAGATCGCAGCCAAGATCCTTGGTCGAGCTCTCAAGACGGAAGGCGGTGTTGACGACATCGCCCAGGATGGTGTTGTCGGCGCCGATTCCAACCGCGGCATCCCCCTTGTTCAGGCCGACACCGATGTGGAGCTCGCGCGTCAACTCGGGAAAACGCTGCGACAGGCCACGGGTCAGGACATCCAGCTGCAGAGCGGTGCGCAGGGCTGCAGTGGCGGCGCTGGCGTCATTGCGCTCGACTTCCCACTTGGCCAGAACGCAGTCTCCGATGAATTTATCGACGACACCGCCGTTGCGCTCAACCGTCTCCTGCACCGCCTGGAACCAATAGCTCATCACCTTGGTGAGAAGATCGATGGGGATCGACTCGGAGAGTGCGGTGAAGCCGCGGATGTCGGAGACCAGCACCACCACCGAGCGGATGTCGGCGCGGACGTAATGCATGGTTTCGGCAAAGTTGGTGCCGGCCTTGGTCGAAACGTTGTTGTTGACGGTTTCGTCGAGGCTGGCCTGCTGGATGAAGGTGATCTGAGTCTCGCCGATGACGACTCGGTCGTTCGATTTCAGCTGCACCGGCGCGCTGATGCGGCGCGAATTGAGGAAGACGCCGTTGCGCGAACCGGAGTCTAGGACGTAGTAGTCCTTGCCGATGGCTCGGATGATGGCATGGCTGCGGGAGGACAGCGGATCGGAAATCCAAAGGCCGTTGGAACGGTCTCGCCCGATGGTCAGAACCAGAGGGCAAGGCATGCTCTCGGTGCGACCGTCATGGTGTCTGATTTCCAAATGAGCTGACATTCAAAGCCGCCGTTATTTCTTGGTGAAGGGATGCAGCGCATCTCGGTCGAAGAAGTCGTTGGTGACCTCCATGAAGCGGTAGAAGCGGCTGCCGAAGGATTTCTCCTGGGCGGCATCAAGCTTGCCGCGCATTTCGATCATCAAGGCGGTGGTCTGCGACAGACGCTGCGCCAGGATGCGGGAGATGTGGAAGGCAAGCTCGGGCTCGCGCTGCAGAGCCTCGATGGCGTTTTCGATCACCAGGAAGCTGCACTCGGAAGTGGCGGTCACTTGGGCGATGGTCGGGCTGCCGGTGAGAATGCTGACCTCGCCGAGAACGGCGCCGCGATTGTCGATCTTGCAGATCTCCTGGCCGGAACGGGTGACCACAACGCCGCCAGATTGCAGAATGTAAATATTTCGCCCCTCCACCCCCTCCTCGATCACCTTGTCTCCGGCTTTGAACTGGACTTGCGGAAGTTTAAGATCAGCAACTGATGCAAAGCTCATTTCAGTCTCCTTTGGTTTTCTGGGGGAGGCGCTTCATGTCTATTATACATGGACATAGCGGCAGGCGGCAAGCGCTTCCACGAAATTTTATCAGCCGGCGCCGCCTCAGACTCCGCTGAGCCAGTCCGAGAGTGCATAGACCTGGGCGTCGTCACTGTGCTGGAGTTCTGCAGCCGCGCGGTCGAAATCCTGGCTCGCGAGATCCAGATAGTGGATCGCCGCCAGACGCTCCCCGTGGAATTCGTCAGCCTCCAGACTGCCCTCGCGATGGCGGGCGTCGAGCCGGCAGAGGACCGCCAAGCCGGTGTAGAGAGAGATCGCCATCGAGGCAAGCCGGTCGACAGCAAGCTGCTCCTCGACGACATTCTCCTGATGGCGGGCCAGGGTCTTCGCCGCCTCCCAGTGGAGACGCTGGAACTTCTGGGCGAATCGGGCAATCCTCTCCTCCATGCCCGGCACGCCGATCGGCAGGCTAGGCACCGAAACCATCTCGGCCGCCACTTTGGCGCCGTGAGCCAGCAGCTTGCCCAGGGCGAAATGCGTCGCCTCGTGATGCAAAGCCTGCAACTGCAGGGCGAGGTCGCGCACCCCGACCAGTCCGACGAAATTGCGCAGGACTTCGTTGGCGCCTTCGCCGATCGAATTGAGACGGGCGTCGCGCATCATCCGCTCGAAAGGCTGGTCGCAGAAGAAGGCCTTGCCGCCATGGATCTGGATGGTCTCGTTGACGATCTCCCATAGCGACTCGCTGGTCGTGACCTTCACCATCGCCGACTCGAGCATGACGTCATGGCCGCGGTCGAAGAGGGTGGCGCAAAGTTCGGTGGAAGCCTCCATCGCCTGCACCTTGGCGGCGATCCGGGCGATTTTCGCTTTGATCATGCCGAAGCCGCCGAGGGGACGGCCGAACTGCACCCGGCTGCGTGCATGCTCAAGCGCCTGCTGCAGGCAATAACGGGCGGCTCCGGTGCAGCAGGCGCCGAAGGTGATCCGACCGAAATTGAGGACATTGAGGGGGATCGACAGCCCCGCGCCTTTTTTCCCGAGAAGATTGCGCGCCGGCACCCGGAGATCGCGGAACTCCATCTTCGCCGTCCAGGTGCCCCGGATCCCAGTCTTCTCCATCCGCTTGTCGATGATCACCAGCCCCTTGCAAGGCGCCTCCACCAGGAAGGCGCTGATCTTCCATTCCCTGCCCTGTGCCGTCTCGACCTCGGTCTTGGCCATCACCGTCAGGCATTCGGCAATGCCGCCGTTGGTGATCCAACGCTTCTGGCCGTTGATCACGTATTCGTCAGTCGCGGCATCATAGACCGCACGGGTCTGGACGTTGGCGACATCGGAACCGGCTTCAGGCTCGGTCAAGGCGAATGCTGCGATCTTGCGGCCGGCGCAAAGATCCGGCAGAAGTCGGCTCTTCTGCTCAGCGTTGCCGTAAAGCAGCAGGGTGCGCAGCCCGATGGATTGATGCGCATTGACGAAAACTCCGGTCGAGCCGCAGCGTGCCGCGATCTCCTGCATCACTCGGACATAGGCATGGACCGAGAATCCGCCGCCGCCATACTCCTTCGGCACAGTCATCCCCAGGACCCCCAATTCGCCCAGGCCGAGCACGATATCGCGCGGAATCTCGGCCTCGCGGTCGATCCGGTCCGGATCGAGACGGTATTTCAGGAAGGTTCGAAGTTCATGAAGGAGCGACTCAAGGCGCGGCAGCTCGTCTTCCGGCGGCCCGCCCCAGGGCAAGGCAAGATCGGCGGCAAATCGTCCGAGAAACATCTCCTTGGCGAAGCCGCTGGCGCGACGCTCTGAAAAGAGCAGCTCCTCCGCCATCTTCAGCTGCTCGGGGCTCATCCGGTGGATCCTGGACATGGCTCGGCCTCCCTGTTTTGCGGCAGACGCGTAACGCGGCTCCCACTTAAACATACTGCCCAAGCCCCGGAAAAACCAAGATCCCTCCCAAGGCTTTTTTGGGGGGGACCGGAATGTCGCGACACCTGCCGCCGAAAGACTGAGGATCAGGGCTTCGGCTCGTCACCGATTCTCAACTCTATCAAAGGGAGCTGCCGGTATAGACGGGTCACCTTGTCGCGCAGATCGGGACTGAGGCTCTTCAGATCCTCCGGACCGTTGTATGGGCACTCCAGCAGCACCACTCCCTTGACGTCTTCAATCCGGATATTCTTCGAGCCGTCGGGATGGATGTTCATCGAGATGTAGTGCTCCTTGTCGCGGGAGTGGATGCGTGAACAGATGCCCGCCACCTGGGTTTCGCGGGCGAAGCGCCTAGCCTGCGCCAGCTGCAGCTCCATCACCTGCCGGACTTCAGCCGGCAGTTTCGGGTCGGCGACACCAGCCTCCATCAGCTTCTGCATCTCCGGCGGCATGGCCGCGGGAATCGGCGTCGACTGACGGCGCCCGAGCTCGATCTCGATTTCCTTCGTCTCGCCGCCCCGGACGACCGAACACTTCATCACTTCGCCCGGCTTATGGTTCTTCAAGATGCGGGAGATCGAGGAGCTCGAATAAAGCGGCTCGTCGCCGATTTTCAGAATGATGTCGTGGATCTTCAGGCCCGATCGCGCCACCGGAGCGTGCGAATCGATTTGAACCACCGCCAGCCCCCGGCCCTCCTCCATCTTCAGCTGGGCCAAGGCGATCGCAGGGACCGGCTGCAGGAAGACCCCCAGATAGGCCGAGCCCCGATCCTCTTCCGGATTGGCCGCCACCTGCGGCGCACCTGCCCCGGCCGCCTCCAGCCAGGCCGGCGCTCCGCTGCAAAGCAGCAAGGTCAACAGGAATTTTTTCATCTCGATTTTTCCTTTAATTTCATTCAAAATGGACGGGGACGAAATTTATCACTTCGCGAGGGATCTCGCGCTCGATCACAGCGCCGCTGTCGGGATCGACCCAGACTTCGCTTTCGACTTCCCGGTTGAGCACTGGTCGCACCCAGCTGCCGTCAACGGACTTGATCGGCGCCCCTTCATAGCTCGGCAGTTCACGCGTCGAGCCGAGCTTGACCGGCGTCGGGGGGACGCTGGCGACGCTGGTGCTGGAATAATCCTGGAATGCCTGCGCCGGTTTCTGCTGCTGGTGCCGCATCAGGGTGTCCAAGGGGATGATCAGCAAGAGGGCGGCCGCGGCGGCCCACCACAAAGAGTTGTGCAGCCGCCAAGCGCCCGCGGGCGCCCCGGCGGCATCCCGCAGCGCAGTCTCGATGCGTCGATCCATCGCCTCGGAAGGCTCAAAAGGCTTCAAGCCCTGCAAGCGACTCTCCATATCGGCACGCTGCACCACTTCCTCGATCCCTTCGTCCAGAGCTGCGGAAGCAGCCGCCGGCTTCAGCCCGGCCAGGATCTCCTCCATCCTGAGATTCAATGCCTCTTCCACCCTCTCCTCCAGCGCAGCACTCGGTGCCCGGGGCTCGAGACTGAGAATCTCCTTCTCCACTTCGGCCTGGAAGATCTCACTCATCCGGTCCTCGTGGCCGTAGCTCGGGCCTGCCAAGCGCATCGAGCGGAGCAGGGCTTCCAGCTCTGCCACCTCCGGATCTTTGTCGTCGGAATGTCTCATAAACGGGCCTCCAGGGCGGCGCGAAGGGTCTTCAAGGCTCGGAAATAACGGGAGCTGACTGTCGACAGGGGTTCGTCCAGAGCCCTCGCAATCTGGTCGAATGTCAGGCCTGAGACGGTCTTCATCACCACCACCTCGCGGTAGGCGTCGTCCAGTCGCTCGATCTCCTCCCGCAGCAGAGTCCGCATCTCGGTGTCGGCCAGACGCTGCCCGGCCATCTCCTGGTCGCGGCTCTCATGCTCGATGAAGATGAAGTCCTGCTTCTGCAGCCGGGTCTGGCGGCGGCGCAATTTGTCGAGGGCGGCATTCCTGACGCTCTGGAAGATGTAGGCGCTCGGATCGCTGCGCCCCTCAAGCCCGTTCTTCGAAATCCGGACGATGGCGTCATGCACCGCGTCCTCGGCCTCGGCAGCATTGCGGGTGATCGCCAGGGCGCAGGAGAACAGCCCCTGACGGTGCTGGCGGTAAAGCTCGGCTAAGGAATTCATCGCTCTCTCCAGTTTGTGCGTTCACTCCTAAGGACGCCGGGTGGCCGCGATTTACGAACGCCGGCCGGCAAGAAATCAGGCACGATTCCGGCGTCTCTACTCTCCGCCCCCTGATTTCCCAAGGAGATTGCCCCTCATGTGCCAAATTGCCAGCGCCGCCAGTTTCCTGGCTTTGCTTTCCGCACCCCTCCTCCTCCTCGCCGCAACACCCCCACCGGGCGAGGCCGCCGTCGATGCCGCCGCCGCGATCAAAATCCTCGATAGCAGCGACTGCCGAGCCTGCCACCAGCCCAAGGAAAATCTCGCCGGCCCCTCCTATGTCGCCATCGCCGAGCGACTCCGCTATGACAAGGCCAAAATCGCCTCCGCAGTGCTCAAAGTGCAGAAAGGCAGCAACGGCAAAAGCAGCTACCCCGGCCTCAAAACCCAGGTCGCCATCATGCCCCCTCACCCCCAGCTCAGTGCCGCCGATATCGAAAACCTCATCCGCCACTTCATCCTCGAAAGCGGCTGGGCCCCGGAAACCGCCAAAACCCCGGCGCAGAAATGAATCCTTCCAGTCCTTTCTCTTGCGCCATCCGCAGCTAAGTTGAGCTCCGCTCAAAACCCAGCCCGGATCAAAACCATGCCCGACGACTCTCCGACCAATGAAACCGTCCTCAGCGAAAAACACACTTCCCACTGGATCTACGCCCGCTCCCACGCCGCCAGCGTCATCCTCGTCCTGGGACTGGTCTACCTGTTGATCAAACACGCCGACAACTTCGTCCACGCCTGGCAGAAATGGGCCCTCATCACCCTCATCTTCACCCGCGGCCTCTTCACCCTCTATTATTTCCTCAAATGCAAATCGGAGAAAACCACCCTCACTGACCAGCGCCTGCGCCTCAAAAGCGGCATCCTCTCGATCGAAAGCTCGGATATCGAACTCTACCGGATCAAAGACATCTTTCTCCGTCAAAACCCACTCCACCGTCTCTTCGGCCTCGGCGACCTCCGTATCATGACCACCGACAAGTCCAACCCGGAAGTCCACCTCCTCTGCCTCACCGAAGCCGAAAAATTCCGCGAAGTCCTCCGTAACCAAGTCGAAATCGTCCGCGACAAAAAACGCGTCCGTGAAGTCGATATGAATCTCGAATCGGCGGACGCTTCTCCGGACCAAGTCTGACCCTGTGAACTTGGACTTTGTGACCGGCTCACAACTTTAAACCTTGAACTTTAAACCTTAAACTTGAGCTCATTATGCAATCCCTCCCCGCCCTCCTCGCCGCCCGCCTCCAGCCCGTCCTCGCCCAGGTCTGCCCCGGCGCCCCCCTCCCCGCCCAACTGGTCTTCCCCGCCGCCAACCCGCAGTTCGGGGACTACCAGTGCAACGCCGCGATGAGCGCCGCCAAGGCCGCCGGCAAGAACCCCCGCGCCCTCGCCCAGGAAATCGTCGCCACTCTCAATGTCAGCGACCTCTGTTCCTCGGTCGACATCGCCGGCCCGGGCTTCATCAACTTCAAGCTCAACCCGGAATTCCTCCTCGGCTACGTCGGCGAGATCATCGCCTCCCCCCGCCTCGGTCTGCCGAAGGCCGACAAGCCGCAACGCATCGTCGTCGACTTCTCCGGCCCCAACCTCGCCAAGGAAATGCACGTCGGCCACCTGCGCTCGACCATCATCGGCGACTCGATCTGCCGCTTCCTCGAATTCGAGGGCCACGAAGTCCTCCGCGTCAACCACGTCGGCGACTGGGGCACCCAATTCGGCATGCTCATCCAGTACATCCGCGAAAGCAATCCCGAAGCCCTCGAAGACGCCTCCAAATTCGCCATCTCCGACCTCGAGGACTTCTACCGCGCCGCCAAGAAACGCTTCGACGAGGAACCGGCCTTCGCCGACGCCTCCCGCCGCGCCGTCGTCGCCCTGCAGTCCGGCGACCCCGCCACCCTCGCGGTCTGGAAGGTCTTCTGCGATGAATCGCTCAAACACTGCCACGCCATCTACCGTGACCTCGACATCAAGATCGAAGACCGCGGCGAATCCTTCTACAACAACGACCTCGCCAAGGTGGTTGCCGAGCTCAAGGAAAAAGGCCTCGCCGTCCAGGCCGAAGGCGCTTGGGGCGTCTTCCTGCCCGGACGCAAGAACGAGAAGGACGAACCGCTCGCCACCATCGTCCAGAAGTCCGACGGCGGCTACATCTACGCCACCACCGACCTCGCCGCCGTCCGCCACCGCTTCGGCACCCTCAAGGCCGACCGCGTCATCATCATCACCGACAACCGCCAGGCCGACCACTTCTCGCAAGTCTTCGAGATCGCCGACACCGCCGGCTGGGCCGACAAGGCCAAATCCACCCACATCGGCTTCGGCATGATGCTCGGCGCCGACGGCAAGCCCTTCAAGACCCGCACCGGCGGCACGGTCAAACTGAAGGATCTGCTGATCGAAGCCGAAGAGCGTGCCCTCGCCCTCGCCAAGCAACTCTCCGCCGACTTCAGCGACGAAGACCACAAACTCATCGCCAAGGTCGCCGGCATCGGCGGCGTCAAATACTCCGACCTGTCGCACGGCATCGCCACCGACTACAAGTTCGACTTCGACAAGATGCTCGCCACCGACGGCAACACCGCGATCTACCTCCTGATGACCTACGCCCGCACCCGCGGTCTCGCCCGCAAGGCGGGGATCGAGATCGACGAGCTCATCGGCAAGGTGAGCATCCGCCCCGAAACCGAGCAGGAATGGCGTCTCCTCAAGACCATCGCCGCCACCCCCGCCGTCTGGCAGCGCGTCGTCGAGGAGCTCGCCCCCAACGCCCTCCTCGCCCACCTCTACGAACTGGCCCGCGACTTCGGCGCTTTCTGGAACGCCTGCCCCACCCTCAAGCTCGAGGATCAGGAGCTCAAGAACTCCCGCCTCGCCCTCGCCGCCGCCGTCGCCCGCGTCCTCAAATGGGGCCTCTCCATGGTCGGCATCCCGGTGCTGGAAAAAGTGTGAACAGGGACACAGTTGGGCAACAACGGGGACACAACTGAGTGAACACAAGCTCCCGTCCCCAAAATTGGATCGGTCGGATCAGTCCGATCGATCCGATTTGTTTTTCATGCCACTCTTAACTCTTAACTGCTTATGAAACTCCTCCTCTGGCTCCGCGACCACCCTTGGAAAACCCTCGGCCTCTGCTGCGTCGGCGGTCTCTTCGTCCTCATCTACCTCTTCTGCTTCTGGGACATCGATCCGGTGCCGACCCCGCCCGAACTGGAAGTGCGGACGCCGCAAGTCGCGCCGGAGAAAAACGCCTACACCGTGCTGATGAACGAACAAAGTTCCTTGGGATTCCGAGCCGATCGACCCGATTCTTGCGGATGACGCAAAGATGGCAGCAACGACCTCGAGACTGGGAGAAATACGCAAGGAATTTCTGGATTGCACTCAATTTACATCTCCACAAATCAAGTCCTACCACACCTTATTGCCACATCTTACCCCCTATCGCAGCCTCTTCCGTCATAGCCAACTGGAAACTCTTTGGCATCTCAAGAATGACAGAACCGAGAAAGCCTTGGAATCTGTTTCCGAGATGAAACAAATGCTTAAAATCTTCCGAGAACCGCAATGCTTGATTGAATCCCTAGTTCAAATTTCATGTACTCAATACACTTTGAAGTCTGAAGCCATTCTCTATCCGCGCCTTAATCCTCATCAAATAGTGCGTCTCCGTTCTATCCCTTGGCCGACACCTGTTCAGCTAAAGAATTGGTGGAAGAACAGCCTTGCCACTGAGGCCAGGATATTCGCAGTCACAGCGGAAGAAATCCGAAGTGGAAAATGCCGCGAAATAGACGGGGTCGAACTCCCATGGTATATGCGCCCGATGATGAAACCACAAATTTTTAAAGAACTCCATCAAGACTGGATGCTCAAGCTTCTCCCGATGGTAGAAATCCCCTTCAACGAAACGGCTTGCCGGTCACTGGAGAGGGAATTCACCATCCTTAGAATGACGACAACCAGCAAACCAACGCCAAAATTCGGTGCTCAAGCTTTAGTCTGCATGCTAGTCCCTGCGGCGCTGAATTGTCATAAAAAATTCATCGCCCTCGAAACCGCCCTCCGCCTCCACCAAAGCCGCTGCGCCTGCCTCAACTACCTCGAGGCCCACAGCCAGCCGCCACCCGATCTCGCCACCCTCGTCAAAGACGGCCTCCTCCAGGAAATCCCCATCGACCCCTGGGACGGCAAGCCGCTGCGTTACGACGGCAAGCGCGGCATCTTGTGGAGTGTCGGCGACAATCTTACGGATGAAGGCGGCACTCCCAACGGCAAGTTCAGCGTCCTGCTCGGCGAGGAAGTGCCGGATCTGGCGGCGATGAATTACGGCGAGGATATCGTTCTGCCCTTGAAACTCAAAACCAGCAAACAGCCCTGAGCTCCCCATGAAACTCCTCCTCTGGCTCCGCGACCACCCTTGGAAGACCCTCGGCCTCTGCTGCGTCGGCGGGCTCTTCGTCCTCATCTACCTCTTCTGCTTCTGGGACATCGATCCAGTACCGACCCCGCCCGAATTGGAAGTGCGGACGCCGCAAGTCGCGCCGGAGAAAAACGCCTACACCGTGCTGATGAAGCACGCGGCATGGTTCGAGGCGAACAAGGCACCCCAAGACGGGAGGGAAAGAGATGCCTTGATTGCGGATGACGCAAAAATGATATCCCTCAGTAGCAACCTGCAATCCATACGAGGCGACTTACTCAAAGCTGAATTCTTTGTCTCGCCAAAAATGGAATCCTTCAATGAATCGCTAACTCACCTAGGCACAGTCCGCCAAGTTTTTAACCAATCTCAGAATGAAGCCTTCTGGCATCTCAAATCAGGAAAAACCTCGGAAGCGGTCCAGGTCGTAAGGCAGATGCAAGATTTACTGCGACAACACAAAGAGCCGCAATCCGTGATCGAATCGCTGGTTTTAATGGCCATCAGTGGCATCACGCTTCATACAGCCTTGGCAACGAGCAGTTATGCGAATCCGAAGGAAAGGCTTAGCCTTGCATCCAACTGGGTGGAGTTGAGCCAACGGCAAGAATGGTGGCGGTGCAGCCTCGCAGGTGAAAGTCGCTTAGCCTATAGTACTTCGATTGAAATCCGCCAAGGCAATCCCATTCCTGATTTCGATCACATCTTCATTCGCATACTCACCAAGCCGGAACTGCTCAAGTCCATGCATCAAGACATGATGCTGAAACTCATTCCCTGTGTCAACATCCCCTTGGACAGTGTCCACAATCGGAATCTCGACAAAGAGATCGCAGAGCTCAAGCATAGCGCCATCCATTCCCCCTCTGTGCGCTCCGCCAACAAAATCCTCCTCTGCATGCTTGTCCCCGCCCTCTCCACTGTTGGCAAAAAATTCATCGCCCTCGAAACCGCCCTCCGCCTCCACCAAAGCCGCTGCGCCTGCCTCAATTATCAGGATACCCACGCGGGCCAGCCGCCGCCCGACTTGACCACCCTGGTCCAAGCCGGCCTCCTGAAGGAAATCCCCATCGACCCCTGGGACGGCAAGCCCCTGCGTTACGATGCCTCGCGCGGCATTCTCTGGAGTGTCGGCGACAACCTGACGGATGAAGGCGGCACGCCCAACGGCAAGTTCAGCGTCCTGCTTGGCGAGGAAGTGCCCGATCTGGCGGCGATGAACGCCGGTGGTGGCGACGTCGTCCTGCCACTGAAGCTCAAAGCCGCAGCTGTTCCCTAAACTTATCCCCCCTGCCTTCTGAACACACATTGACCGGCTGGCAGCCGGCGCTCCCAGGAAAACAAAATCCCATGAAACTCCTCCTCCTAACCATATTAACCCTCACCCTAACATCGCCGAAGGCCCAAACCCACATTACCCCAACCCAAGAATTCTTCACCTACTTCTACAAAACCCAGAACAAACCAGAAACCAAATTCATCTACGAAAAGGGCATCAACACTAACATAATTCAACAATTTGCCCCAAGACTAGACACATTGATCAGTTTGCTTTTCAAAGACAAAATGCTACAAAAAGTAGATACCCTCATCCTAACTTCGAAAGAAAAGCAACACTTAATCAAAGTATTGAAAAATCAATCTGACACAAGTCTATGGAATCATATACAGTTCCCCAATTCAATTGAAGTAGATCATGATTCTGTTACAGCCATATTAAA
>JBDKFG010000054.1:0-35854 GCA_039798785.1 Verrucomicrobiota bacterium
GCGCTAAGCTCCGGCATGCAAAAACGCCTGATTCACCACCTCCTCTTGCTCCTGGCCCTGATTTTCGGGCCCGCCGCTGCCGCATCCCCCGCTGCCGCCTCCCAGGCGACTGATCTCCCGGCGATCAAATCGTCACATCTCATTCATTTAAAATCTATTGAGCAAGTCCGACTAGCAGGAATTCCCGCCCCCCAGGCGACTGATCTCGCGGCGATCAAATCGTCACATCTCATTCATTTAAAATCTATTGAACAAGTCCGACTAGCAGGAATTAGTCCGCCCTGCGCAGCGCGTCCCGAGCTTCGCCCCGTCGAAGCCTAAACTGAATCATTCCGCCCTCGAAAAAAGCCCGGTCCCGCGACCGGGCGCGGAGCTTGATCGCAAGTGGCATTTTTTGCGCCTCGCGCTAAGCTTCGGCATGCAAAAACGCCTGATTCACCACCTGCTTCTGGTCTTGGCCCTGATTTTCGGGCCCGCCGCTGCCGCATCCCCCGCTGCCGCCCCCCAGGCGACTGATCTCGCGGCGATAAAATCGTCACATCTCATTCATTTAAAATCTATTGAGCAAGTCCGACTTGCAGGAATTGTTCTTTAAAAAACAGTCAGGTAAATAATTTCAACATGAGTCGCAACATGAAATACCTCCCCTCATTCCTAGCTCTTCTAGTCCTTGCTTCTTGCGGTGAAAAGGCAGACACGCCTGCCATCCCCCCCGCAGAGCCGACTAAGCCAACAAAAGCCGTTGATCCCGTAGTGCCTCTGCCAAAGCAAGAAGTCGCCACAGTCAAGCCAAAAGCACAGGAGACGCCCCCCGCGCCTCCAGCGGCCCCAGCGCGTCACCCTCTCTATACTTTGGAAAAAGCTCAGGAATGTGACAACCTCTACCAATTAAAGCTGCATGAAGCCTTAGATCCCAAATGCTTGGACAGCAACTTAGAAGGGCTTGTAAGAGTCTGTTTGGGTGACCATTCCGTTGATGTTTATTCCTATTTGGCCGAAAAGTATTCAGGTCGGCCAGAGTTTAATCAACAGCTCAAGACAATTTGTGCTCTAAAGTACCGTGCCTTGGATACATCAAAATTTGATGAGGAGGATAAATTTTTCAAAAAAAACATTCGGTATTCCAAGGATAAAAGCATTGCCTATTTCGTTTACAAATACAACAAATATAAAATTAAAACCAATCCAAACTCCATGCCAGATTATGCCAATGTCTTTTTTAATATCCTAAGAAAAAGAAATAAAGCATACGATGACAATGATTTGCTCTTAGTGAAATTCCTTATGTCCAAAGGACATCAATTTAACACCTTTCAATTTAGCGATGACCGCAACAATCCCAAGCTGAAAACTTGGTCTGGCGGTCTAACTCCCTTGGATGTCGCCATGGCTTATGAAACTGAGGGCACAGCGATGCAGGATCTTCTACGTGAATACGGCGCTCGGACGATGCGGGAACTTTTGGATGACCCAAGAACTCCGCGTGAATCTCCAATTGAAAATCAAGAAAGCTACCGGCTCCAAAACAAAGTCTGCATTCCCTACACTTACGAACAGAAGCCCGATCCAAAAGCGGTGGCCAAATACGCTGCAGAGGTGCAGGCTTGGGTAGATTATTACGAGAAAGGCGGATTCGCCAAGGACCGGGCCGCACGCGAAGAAGCCGCCAAGGCTGAATACGATTTCCTGGTCAGCAAGGGGATGAAGACTGTGGCGCCGGGAACCTTAAATAAATAAGAATAGGCAAATAAGCTGGCATCCACAAACCCGACAACAATCTTCGGGTTTTGTGATGCTGGCCCTACGGAACGATCATGAAACTTCTTCTCTCCACTAGCCTTATTTTTACTGTCTTGGATCATCAGGACCTTCCCCGAGTGCTGAGAATCGTCGCACCTGCGACTGCTGCAGACATCCCTCATCCTTCTGGATTGAGTTGGTCAGCGAAGGAGTCGACTCAACAAATGACTCCTCAGATGGAAGCCACTCGGCAAAAAATCCTTCAAGCACTTCTGAAGAACTTGGATAAAAAGCTGGAATCTGGCTATTTTAACAATCCCGTGGAAAGCTCGGTATTGGGCTTAGTTTTGCTTTCTCAAGATGCTAGTTTTAGTCGTGGGCCTCAAAAAGATAATTTGAAAAGAATTTTTGAAAGTATTCAGGAAGATTTCCAAAGAGAATTACCTGAAGGCGCTTACTCACTTAAGGTGTGGTCGCTCGCTTATAGCGTTTTATTTTTAAGCGAGCTTTCGAAAACAGCATCTGCAGAAGATCGGGCCCGTATAGATACCGAACTGATGCAGCGGATGAACGAGCTGGCGCTTTGCCAAAACCCTCAAAATGGCGGTTGGGGGCATCATCCCAAGCGAATTCCGACACCGAATGGTCACTACAGTGATTTTGCGGTGATCTCCGCCTTGTGCCTTGCCGCATTCTTACGCGCCGAGGATAATGGCTACTCTGTTGATCCAGAAATCAGTAAAAAAGGATTTGATTACTTGGAGGCAGTGATTCAACCGAATGGCGCGCCGAAATACAATCCTTCCCAAAATGTTGGCGTAGGCGAAGACACTGAGGGAGCCCCCCGTGGTGCCATGGTGATGTGGCCTTTTAGCTTGGAAGGCAAAAAAGGGCGAGACAGGCGAGCCTTGTACTCATACTTGAAAAAATGTAAAAGTTATGCAGGAGGCCACGGCCACTGCGCCTTGGGCTTGGCTCATGCCTCCCTGATGTTTGCGCAAAACGGTGACTATGGCCATCTCTGGAAACTCCATGGCAAGTGGCTTGAAGAGAATCAGTTGCCGGATGGTCGGATTCGCCCCTTGCCAGCGGGCGCCAGAATGCCGACTCAAGATAGTGACGATGATCTTCTGCAAATCTTTTACGCATTGACCCTTTCTGCACCCCAAATGCCTTGGATCAAAAAAGATTCGCCCGCAGCCTCTGAACATCCACTGGCGATGGTTCAAAATGCCTCGGCACTAAAGGACAATGATTCAGAAATTGCGATCAAAGACATTTCTGAACTGACGGATCTGGATCGAACTTCACTAACTTCTAAAATTAATAAAATTTTTGACGCTTGTGCATTGAGGAATATGAAAACTAAAAAATGGCCTGATTCAATAGGCAAAATACTTAATGTATACATTCGGAATGATCGCTCATTCCCTTCCCAATCCAAAGATAAAATAAACTTGTCAATTGCCCCTATTGCACTCTCTGGAATCAGCTTAAAACTGCAACTTGTAGATGCCAATTTAAAAGCTATCGGATCCCCGCAAGTGGTGACATTGAAAAGCTCCACTTGGTCACGCATAAGTTTAATTCGCCCCTCCAAAATGAAGGGGCAGAGTCTTCAAATCACCGGCTCCTTTAAAAATCTGAGCTTTCCGGTTAAGATACCAGAAAACTTTTTTGATGAATAACACCCGCGATTCGGCCCAAGTGAGCTCCTCAAGACCCGCGCCCGGACCAACCTGGTGCAGAGCAAATACCTGCTCTAAATGCTCGAAGCCTCGATCCGCAATACCGAAAAACCAACCTCAGGGGAATGGATTTCTGCCGAAGTCATCGAGCAGTTTATCCGCGAATGGAAGAGCAGAGCCCTATGGGGATTGAGAAATTAGGACTCCAAGCTGGTGACGCGGCCAACGTGGCTCGAGCTTCCAGCTGTTCATTTTCGAATCTATCTAGAATACACAGGTTGTGAGATCGAAAGATCTCCGCACAAGTCAGGGACGACGAAATACTTGATGAGCCACGCGAATCCAAGATGCCTCATGAGGCATGCAGGGAACTCCTGCAAAAAAGCTTCCGGTCTGGATTCTTCCGAATTCTGCCGCTCGCCCCCTTGCGGGTCGCACAGCGCCTGCCGCTTCAGCTGCGAGGATTTGAGACGTATTTGCCGCCAGGCGGGTAGAGCCCTTGGCAGATCCGGACCAGTTGCATTGCCGCTGCGGGCAGTTCGGCGTCGGCCAGGTGCCAGGCGTGGAATTGCCGGCGTCGCGGGACTTTCCCGATTGGGATCGCCCGGAGATGGCCGTGAGCGACTTCCCGAGCGACAGCCTTCTCCGAGATCACGGCCAGGCCTATGCCGTCTTCGACGCTGGCTTTGACCGCTTCGTTGCTGGAGTTGCGCAAGGGATGGAGGATCAGCCCGCTCTCCTTGTGCAGCTCGTTCAGGATCGCGGTCATTCCCGCGCCGAGCTCGTACTGCAGGAAGATCTCGCCGCGGAGATCGGCGGGTTCGACATATTTGAGTTTCGCCAGCCGATGTCCGGGAGGGCAGATCAACATCACTTTCTCCTCGGCCACTTCGATACTTTTCAGGCGCGGATGTTTTGCCGGATGAGTGGCGAAGGCGAACTGCGCCATGCCGCGAAGAAGATTGCGTTCGAGATCGCCGGTCGCGGTGATCAGCACCTCCACCGAAACCTCCGGCGCCTGGCGGCTGAACGAGCGCAGCACGGCCGGCAGGAAATAGTCGCCGAAGGTGGCGCCGCTAAGGAGGCGGAGCACCAGTCCCTGCTGGCTGCGCAGTTGCGCCACCCGCTCCTCAATCCGCTCCTCCTGCAGGAACAATTCGTCGGCAAGCAAGGCGATCTGCTGGCCGGCGGCGGAGAGGAGCAGTCGCCCCTTGTAACGGTCGAAGAGGGAGATGCCCAGCTCCTTTTCCAGTCGGTTCAGTGCCTGGCTCACCGCTGGCTGGCTGATCTCCAGCTTGGTCGCGGCGTTCGAGACCCCGCCCTCCCCCGCAACAGCATGCAGGATGCGCAAAAGATTTAGATTCATGTGTAAGCCCCTCTCGTTTGTCAGTGACTAGACATCCGCAATCACGTGGCGCCATAATCCATGGTTATATGATATAGGAAATCCTGTGTTTGGTTTTTGTCGGCCGGGATAGCCTTTCTTGCAAGCAACCGGAGAAATCTCATGACCAGACGATTCACCTTGATCGAATTGCTGATGGTGATCTGCCTCATCCTGATCTTGGCGTCCCTGCTCTTCCCCTCCTTCAAGAAGGCGCGTCAGCTTGCCAGCTTGGCAGTGTGCTCCAGCAACATGAAGCAGGTGCACCAGCTGAAGTCGATCTACCTGAGCAACAACAAACAGGCATTTTACGAAGGCCAGAATTCGGTTCTGAACTGGTTCGGGATCAACGGCAAACGGACCTTCTACCACACCGGGCCTAATGAAGTCCGCAATCGCCCCTTGAACAGCTATCTCAACATCCCCCTCGATGATTCGACCGAGGTCAAGGCTTATCAATGCCCCTCGAGCAAGAAGGGGTATTACCGCAACGAAGGTTCTGACTATGTCGCCAACATCATGTGGAGCTATGGCACGCCTCGCCCGGCGAAAAAAGTTCTCGGCAAGGAATTGTGCCCGACCATGGACCGCGTCGTCTCGCCCAGTGCCACAGCCATGATCGAGGAAGATGTCGCCTTTGACATCTCGGTAGGCATCGTCACCGGCACCACTGCCTACGGCGAAAGCATCTTCTGGCACAGCAAGCCCGGCGATTACCGATGGAACATGGTCTTCGTCGATGGCTCCCGTCAAGCTCTGATGCCGGTGGGATTGGGAATCCACACCGTCTCTGAAGGCGGCTTGCGCTACACCTACGACGCTACCTTGGCGCCTTGAGCATGAGCGTCGTCCTGCAAATCCTGGCCCTCGGCCTGATCCTGTACGCCTGGCGGCACCGCCGCAGCCCGGAAAAACGTCTCGTCACAGGCTCTGCGCTAGCCCTGGCGGCAGGCCTCGGCCTGCTGGCGGTTTTCGTTGAACGGAAAGCCGAGGAATCCGCCTCCGCTGCCACCGTGCAGCGCACTGAGCGGATCTTCCAGCTCCATGGCCAGTGCATCGCCAGCGAATGCCGAAAGGATTTTCCCGGCGACAAATCCATCCTTGTCGTCCTCCCTCCCGTCGATGACAACAACAGGATGCGACTGCATTGCGTCGAGGCCGGCCTTCGCCGCGTCTGGGGTGATGCAGCGACCCTCAAGCTGGTCAGCATTGCCAATCCCGCTGTCACCAGCTCAGGCAAAAATCTGCAATGGATGGATTTGAAGAATATTCTCGAAGCCGAGAAGTCAGCCCAGACCTTGATTCTGCTCTGTCCCCTCCCAGTGTGCGACAGCCCCGACGCCGTCTCGGAGGGATTGCGTAAATTGCGGGCCGGCCGCAGCGCTCCCTTGCACATCGTCGGCACTTGGGCCTATGTCGACCCCCTTGCCCCGGTTCTTGAACAGAAGGACATAGATCTTCTCGTGCTGATCGGCACACGCGACGTCTCGGCGGAGCTTCCGGCGGATGACCAAGCGGCCATCTCCAAACGCTTCATCGCCTTGCGCCCCTCCAATCTCGACGAAATGAACCGGAAATTCCCCGAGCTCAACATCTACGAAAGAGAGATGGCGCCTTGAAGCCGCTTCGCGGCCCGCCTCATGCTTTCATATCAGGCAGGAAAGGGAGGCCTCGTCGACTCGCTTCGGGGAGGGCAGGTATGCCCCCAAAAGGTGCCCCTAGGGCTTGGGTTTGGCACTTAGGGCGCGAGAACGACCCCGAAAGGTGCCGGGCACCTAGGGCCGGGGCACCTAGGGCCGCAAAACTCCAGGAACCGGCCATCGCTTCTAGGCGCTTTTTGCTTCCGAAGCAAGGGCAACAGCACGCAAACAATCCATTTTTTCTAAATTTCCGAAAGCTAAGAAGCTCTTCCCAACTGGGACCTCCCCCCTGTTGTCAGTTATCCTTGAGATTGGAACGAGCTCGCTTCTACTCGCGCTTGTCATCGCTATTTTGATTGAGTGTCTTTCAGGCGTTCGCGGATCTCGTTCCTAGCCTTATCGTAGGCAGCTTGCTCTTCTTCGTTGAGCTTGCCGTCGCCGTCCTTATCGAATGCCTTCTGGGTCGCGGCCTTACGAGCAGCCAGACGTTCGCGGATATCGTTCATAGACTTATCGCAAGCAGCTTGCTCCTCTTCGTTGAGCTTGCCGTCGCCGTCTTTATCGAATTTCTTGATGTTCCGGGCGTCCCGGTCTTCTTTGATGAAGGCCTGAGCCTTGTCGTAGGCGAGCTGCTCCTCGGGGTTGACCTTGCCATCGCCATTGCCATCGAGCTGCAGCGCTTTGGCGGCTTTCACCTGACGGAAGCGTTCCATGCTCGCCGCCAGTTCCTTGTCAGCCGCGTCAGAACGCGCTTGGCGAGCGGCGCTCTCGGCTTTAGAGGCGGCATCGACCTGCGACTCTTCCTCGGGAGTCACCTGGCCGTCTTTATTGAGGTCGTATTGTTTGAGTTTCAGCTGAAGCGCCGTCGCATTAAGGTCTGCTACGAGAGCGGCATATTCACGGTCGCTCAACTTGCCGTCGTGGTCGCTGTCGTATTTTTTAAGACGCTCAGCATCACGGGCATCCAGGCAGTCATTTCGGTCTTTGTAAAAAGCTTGGCGCTCCTGATTGTTGAGTTTTCCATCATGATCCAGATCAAAGACCAGGGTCGAGTCCATGAATCTTTTCTTGTTGCTTGGATAAGCCTCGGCGGATGCGGCTACCGAGCGGAGCTCCATCGGAGAAAGCTGGCCATTCTTGTCAAAGTCAAACTCCAGTGCATACATATCCTCCGGGCTCAGCAGGCGTTCCCCCGGAGCGGCGGGGGCGACGGGGGCGAAGTGCAGCGCGAAAATCAAGGGTAAAATCATGGGCGATCCTGTTGTCTTGTTGTTAACGAGTTATCTGAGAATCCAACGGGCAGCTTGATCCGGATACCCACTGTAACAGTCACGGCAGAATGATCAAATTGCGGGGGTTGCGGGGGGGGGCTTGGTAAAAATACAGAATAGGCAGGGCACTGTCCCAGCCCCCTGTTATTGATTGGCACCTTCGGAGCGCAAGACGCCGCTCTGCAGGACAGGCCAGCCGCTCAGCTAGGCTGATCAATCCCGTGGCTTCACGAGTGTCGCAGCTTGACCTTCCAAGCTTTCACCCTGTGGAACTTAGGATCAAGCATGAGAAGGCAGAATAAGGCCGTCACAGCCTGCGACCTCGCTTCGCGTCTTCAAAAATCCTAGGAGGCTGGACCGACAAGGCAGGGCCACGGAGCAACGACCTTCTACAGGCCGTTGTGGAGCTTGAGATGATCAGGGAAGCCAGTGAGGACGAATTGCTTCAGCAGGTAGTCCTGCTGGTATTTGCGGGCCCCTTCGCGGATGCGCAGGATCGGCACGATCAAGGGAATGAGCTCGCGGCGGTACTGATCTATGAGCTCGGCCAGGTGTTGGCGCTCGAAGGAATCGAGATGATCGCTGAGGTAGCCGGCCATGTGCGTGAGCGCGTTGGCCGTGTTGCTGCGGCGCGGCGGCTTGTCGACAATTTGCGAAAAGCGCAGGAGGTAGCTCTCCGCCAGGGCGGGGTTGACCGTCTTCTTGCCGTCATGGGTGGCAAGAAGACGCCCGATCTCCCGCATGGCGCTTTGGTTATGGCTCATCAGACGGTACTTGTGGCGGGCGTGGAAGGCGCAGAGGTCGGCCACCTTGCTGCCCGCCGCCTGAAGGGCGCGAAATTCCGCCAGGGCGCAGATGCGGTAGAGGAAGTTCTCGCGCAAGGCCGCATCATAGAGACGGCCCTCCTCCTCCACCGGCAGCCAGGGCATCTCGGCCATCAGACGGGCGGCGAAGCGACCGCGGCCATCCTTGGCGGTCATGCCGTTTTCGCGGTAGAGCTTGACCCGCCAGGCGCCGCAACTGGGACTGGCGCTCTTCAAAACATAGCCGCAGAGATTCAGGGTCTTGAACTCCTCGAGACGGCGGGTCGCCACCTCGTCAATCATCGCGGTCTTGTCCTCGCCCTTGTCGTTGCCGATCAGGCGAACCTCGTCGCCGCTGCGCTGCAGCCGGATGGTCTCGCGCGGCACCCCCATGCCCGCTTCGGCCTCGGGACAGACCGGAAACCAATCGACCACCTTGGCGAGGTCCTTGACCAGGAAATCCTCGCGACAATGACCACCGTTGAAGCGGACCGATTGACCAAGGAGACAAGCCGAGATGCCGAGAAGGGGTTTCATGGGAAGCTCACAGTTAGAGGTTAGAGGCTTAAAGTTTAAAGTCAGGAAAAGGTAGAAGGGGCTAGGTCAAGCGAAGCTTATCGCTTTTGAGCTGAACTTTAAATCTTAAAACTATTTCAACGGCTTCCCGGCTTGGCCAGGACAAGGTGGGCGCAGCCGATTCGGCGTTCGCGGAAGGCCCCTTCGCAGTAGGCGAGATAATAGCGCCACATGCGGAGGAATTCCGGGTTGAAACGGCGCTCGATATCGCTGGCGTGCTGCATCAGCCTGCGGTGCCATTCCTTCAGGGTGTCGGCGTAGTGCTCGGCGTATTCGTCGAAGCCGGTGAGGCGGAGGTCGCTGCGGGTCTTGACGCAGTCCAGCATCCGCGCCACCGAAGGGATGGTGCAGCCGGGGAAGATGTAGCGCTTGATGAAGTCGACGTCCTTGCGAGCCTCGTCGTAGCGCTGGTCGGGGATGGTGATGGCCTGGAGAACGAAGAGACCGTCGGGCTTGAGGAGGCGCGAGCAGTGGTGGAAGTAGGCGGGGAGGAACTCGTGGCCGACCGCCTCGATCATCTCCACCGAAACCAGCTTGTCGTAGCTCCCCTCGAGGTCGCGGTAGTCCTTGAGCAAGACCTTCACTTTGTCGGCGAGGCCGGCGACGGCGACTCGTTCACTGGCCAGATTGAACTGCTCTTGCGAGATGGTGGTGGTGGTGACCCGGCAGCCGAAGCGCGAGGCGGCGTGGATCGCCATCGCACCCCAACCACTGCCGATCTCCAGCAGGTGGTCGGTGGGGCGGAGGTCGAGTTTGAGGCAGAGGGTCTCGAGCTTGTGGAACTGCGCTTCTTCCAAGGTCGATTCGGGCTTGGGGAAGATGGCGCTGGAGTACATCATCGAGGGATCGAGGAAGAGAGCGAAGAAGTCATTGCCGAGGTCATAGTGGGCGCTGATGTTGCGGCGCGAGCCCTCGCGGGTGTTGCGGTCGAGCCAGTGCAGGCCGCGGAGCAAGGGACGGGCAAGCTGGCGCAGCCCCCCGTCGAGACCTTCGATCACCTGCCAGTTGCGGCTCAAGAGGGCGATCAGGGCGGCCAGGTCCGGGCTGTCCCAGTCGCCGCGCATCCAGGCTTCGCCGGCGCCGACCGAGCCGCCGAGGACCATGTCCGACCAGGTTTGCGGATGCCGGACGATCAGGCGAGCATGCAAAGGAGAGTCTTTTTGCCCGAAATGCTTTTCTTCGCCGCATTCCTCGATCACCAGATGCCCTTGATCCATCAAGGCGAACTGCTTCAGCACCAGCGAGCGCGCCGTGCCGTCGCCGAGACGGAGGAGGCGGTTGAGGGAGAAGCGGCGGGTCGGAAGAGCGGCGGCGGGGCTGGCGGCGACGGAACTCATGGCAGGGCCTCCTCAAGACTTTGGACATGCGGAAGATACGCGGCCGCCGCCCGGAGCTTACAGGTGATTTCGCCGAATTCGCAAATTCCCGCCACTGGCTTCGATTTTGACGCCGATCTATCTGAGCGGACCGTAAGGAATGGCTGGCGATCGCGTATTAGTGGAAGACGCCACCAACCCGAGGAGCCGCCCGATGAAACACCTCAGCATCTTGATGATTCT
The DNA here is from genome assembly GCA_039798785.1 of Verrucomicrobiota bacterium. Lineage (GTDB taxonomy): Bacteria > Verrucomicrobiota > Lentisphaeria > Lentisphaerales > Lentisphaeraceae > CAMCSH01. The sequence goes on from JBDKFG010000054.1 coordinate 10,662, forward strand.
TTTGTCCGCTTTCTGCAGCCTCAGCTCCTGCGCCAGCCGCGAAGTCGGCCTTGGCGCCCTGCAGCCGGTGAAAGGCTTCCGCAGTTCGGAATATCTCGGCACCTGGTACGAGATCGCCCGATTCGACCATTTCTTCGAGCGCGGCCTGAGCCAGGTGACCGCCACTTATTCGCAACGCGAAGATGGAGGCATCCGGGTCCTCAACCGCGGCTTCGACGGGGCCAAGGGCGAATGGCGCGAGGCCGAAGGCAAGGCCTACCTGCTCGCCCCCGATCGCGGCCAATTGCGCGTCAGCTTCTTCGGCCCCTTCTACGGTCCCTACCTGGTTCTCGAGCTCGACCCCCAGTACCGCTGGGCCCTGGTCTCCAGCGGCGACGGCTATCTGTGGATACTCTCCCGCACCCCCAAGCTTGAGCAAACGGTGATCGATCGCCTCCTTGCCCGCTCCCGCGAGCTCGGCTTCGACACCTCCAAATTCATCTGGGTGGAGCAGAAGGAAGCCCCGATCACGAGTGATCATAAAACTTGAAGCTCCCGGAATATCAGAGCTGCGATATCATCTCGACTTAAGTTAGGGCATTCGATAATGGACTCAGAAAGCCAGGCAATTTCGTCCTAAGCCATTTCTCCTGCGTGGAAATACCGTCAACAAGACCGAATGTAGGCGTCCCCGAAAAACTCTGGAGAATCCGCGCGATGAGCCACGGCACCCTGCAAGACTCTGTGATCTGCTGGAAATGCAACACCGCCAATCCGAGCGCCGGCAAGGCGCCCGGCAGCCAGATCAACTGCCTGAAGTGCGGCAGTCAGATCGCGGTTCTGAATCCGGAGATGACCCGCAAGGTGCAGGCCGTGCCCGGCGCCGCCGAGATCCCGGCGCCGCCGCCGGTGGTGAAGATCTTCTGCACTTCCTGCAGCTCCAAGATCGAAGTCACCGGCCACACACCGGGCAGCAGCCTCAGCTGCCCGGCCTGCCAGACCTCTCTCAAGGTGCCTCAGCTGCAGCTCGGCGTCGACGCCAGCCTGAAGCTCTTCTGCACCTCCTGCAATTCCAAGCTCGACCTGACCGGGCACAAGGGCGGGGCCAAGATCCCCTGCCCCTCCTGCCAGACCGCCCTGATGGTGCCCCAGGTCGACCGTCCGGCAGCGCCTTCGGAGAGCTCGGCCGGCAAGGTCCGGGTCAACTGTCCCCACTGCAGCAGCAAGCTCGACGCCAGCGGCTGGGAGCCGCTCCGCAAGGTCGACTGCCCGAACTGCCGCAAAAGCTTCATCCTGCCCAAGCGCTTCGGCAAGTTCCTCCTCGAGGAACAGATCGCACGCAACGCCTCCTTCACCATCTACCGAGCCACCGACCTGGCTCTGGCACGCGAATGTGCCGTCAAGATCCTGGCGGCGGACCTGATGAAGAATCCCCGCCTCGTCGACGCCCTGGCCCGCATCTCCGGCCAGGGAGCCCTGGTCACCCATCCCTCCGTCGTCCCGGTCTACGGATGGAACGAGGAAGAGGGCCAGGCCTTCATCGTCAGTCAATTCATGGTCTCCAGCGCCGCCGCTGCCCTGCAGAGGAACCGCGGCCCACTCCCCCTGCACCAGGCCTGCACCTTCATCCGCCAGGCCGCCCTGGGCCTCGAAGCCGCCGCTCGCAACGGCCTCTACCACGGCAACATCTGCCCGACCAATCTGATGATCGACAAGGAAGGCCTGGCCAAGCTCTCGGACTTCTCCATCGGCAGCACCCGGCTCAACCAGGCCGCCGACGCCTGGCCCGACGAAATCGCCGCTTGCGTCCAGCCGATGTACGTGTCGCCGGAAATGGCGCGCATGGGGCGCAACCCCGATCCGGTCCGCGGCGACATCTTCTCCCTCGGCGCCACCTTCTATGAACTCCTCACCGGCAACAAGCCCTTCCTCGGCCGCACCTTCAAGGAAATCCTGCGCGAACGTCAGGACCGCCTGCCGCCGGCGCCCGCCAAGTCGCGGCCCGAGATCCCCGCCGCCCTCAGCGACTATGTCCTGAAGATGATGGCGATCGAGCCCGAGGCGCGCCCGGCCTTGCCGCGCGAGATCGCCGAGTTCCTCGAGCCCTACACCCAGGCGCCGGCTGCGCCAGTCACGCCGACGCCGGTTGCGGCTCCTCCCGCGCCCGCCGCGGCCCCGCCCGCCGCGGCAATCGCCCCTCCTTCCGCGCCGGACGCGGAAGCCTTGATGCTGATGGGCAAGGAGATCCCCTTCCCTGCAGCGTTGGCCCATCTCCCCAAGGACACCCGCATGGGCATCGTCCTCGGCACTGTCGGCGTCGCCGGGCTCCTCGCCCTGCTTCTCCTGGGAGCCATTTTCAGCGGCCCCTCCGCACCGCCGGTGACGGCCGAATCGGCGCCGCCGGCGCCCAAGCCCAAGGTCCCGGTGACCACCGGTCCGAAGACCCCTCCTGTGATCGCGAAATTCAGCGACTTCGACACTGCCAAGACGGCCAGCAACCCGCGCCTGGCCGGCAGCGTCGAGGAGATCCGGGCCTATGTCCGGCGCCAGGGCATTGAAAACTTCTTCAGCGAGTTGCTCGGCAAGCAGCAGCAGGAAGCGGCGGTCCTCTACCTCTACGTCACCCCGGAATTCTCGGCCAAATCCCAGGAGACCCGGGTCCGCACGGCCGAATCGATCCGCGAATTCTGGGCAATGCGCTGCACCGAGAACCAGGTGATGCGCAGCAAAGAGAATTGCTACGTCTGCCTGGTCGATGAGAGCAGCCAGATCGTCGGCGGCTCCAAGCTCAATGCCGCCGCCGAAGTCTGGGGAGTCGAAGGAGCGGCGGTGATCCCCGAGCCCGTCCCCGCTCCGGCCGCCGCCGCCGGCAGCGACGCCCCACTGCCTCTGGCCATCGCCCTCAGCAAGCGCCCTCGCCCCGCCGACCTGAAGATCGACCTGATGACGCCGGAATTCCTCAATTACGTCGCCGACCTGCCCTCCGGCACCGCCCGCAGCCGCGAAGTGGAACGCCTGCGTCAGCTCGCCGCCATCCGCCCCTATCTCCAGCACGCCTTGGAGATGGCCCCCTGGGAAGGAGAGCTGATCCACGCCCAGCGCGGCCAGAGCAAGCTGATCCTCGGCGCCGACGCCGCCGGTCTCCGACTCGGACGCTCCGGCGCCGCGATCACGGTCGAAGCGAAATGGCAGGACTTCGGCATCTCGGAGTACATCAAGATCCTCGAGAGCTTCGCCCAGGCGCGCCGCGAGGCCGCCGCCGGCAGCCCCCTCGCCGCCAAGGCCGATGCCGCCGGCGGCGAAGATCTCTTCCGCGCCGCCCTGCTCGCCGACTGGTACGGTCTCAGCGCCGAGGCGCTCCGCCTCTCCGAGGCCGCGGTCAAGCTGCAGCCCGCCCTCGCCTCCCCCGCCAAGGCCCTGATCCCCTCGCAGGGCCGCTGAGATGAGCGACGACCCCTTCGCCGCGCTCGGCGCCTTGAAGTTCTCCGACGCCGAGATGCGCGACTTCGAAGCCCGCAAGGCCGAGGCCGCCGCCAAGGCGCCGAAGTTCGGCGGCGGACTGGTCAAGATCCGCATCGAGAAAGCCGGCCGCGGCGGCAAGAGCGTCACCGTCCTCTACGACTTCGGAACCGAAGCACGGCCGCATCTCGACCCCTTGCTGGCGGAGCTGCGCCGACGCCTCGCCATTGGGGGCAGCCGCGACGGCGAGCGGCTCGAGCTCCAGGGCGACCAGCGGAGCCGCCTCTCCCAGGAGATGGCCTCTCTCGGATTCAAGCTCAAGGGATTGTGAAAAGATCTCAAGCCCAGCTTTCACTCCTTCAACCCCAGCTTCAAAGGCTCTCCATGAACGCCCTGCTCGCCCTGCTCGCCAGTCTCTGCATCGGCCAGGCGCTACCGGCCGAAGGCCTGCCGCCCTTCCCGTCCGCCGCCCCCAGCCCTCTCGGAGGCGCCGAACGGACCCGCGAAACCCAGCCGACGGTCAGGCACCTGCTGCTGCCGCCACAACGCCGGGTCGACCCGAAAAGCCTGCCCACCCATCCCGACCTCCGGGACCTGAAGCCCGGCGCCCTGCGGGAACACGCCAGCGGCCGGGTCTTCCGCAGCGCCGACGATCTCTGGGCCCTCTTCTCGCTCAAGGACGGCAAGATCGTCATCGACGGAGAGGAATGGGACCGCGCCGCGGAGATCCCCGCCGCACTCCAGGTCGCAGGCAACCTTTGCGAATTCCGCACCGGCGAGAACAACTGGATCGAAGCCTGGGTCGACGGACGTCTTCTCGCCTCTGGCCCACAAGTCCTCTGTTTTTCCGGCGCCGAACTCGCCGGGGCCGCGCACCTGGTCATCCGCACCAGCTGCGCCTCAGGCAGCAACCAGGGTCTGCGGCTTTACCGGATCTACGAAAGCGACTGGCTCGCCGCCTCCTCTCGCGAAGCGAAAGAATGGCTGCCCTTGGGCAGTGCCGCGCTCCGACAGCTCAACGCCGGCCCGGCCGTCTTCCTGAAGCGCGATTACGAATGCCAGGACGAAGCCGCCTGCCAGGACATCTCCCTGCACGCGGCCGCTCCGGTCGCAGCCGCCTGGATCAACGGCACCGAGATCGATCTCAACCGCCAGGGCCTGCCCGCCGGCCTGCTCAAGCCCGGACGCAACTCGATCGTCGTGCAAGTCGCCCCTCCCGTCGCCGCCGGTGCCTGTGAACTCCTCGGCTTGGAGAAGCGACAGCTGCTGCGCCTGCCGCAAACCCTAGAGGTGGCCGCCGGCCAGGCCATCGAAGTCCGCGTCGAAGATGGCGCGGCGCGCGTCCTGATTGACGGCGCCCCGCGCGGCTGGGCCCTGGCCGGCCAGCAAGGCGTTCTCTTCTCCGCCGCCCCCGGCAGACACCAAGTCGTCCTCGAATGGTGGCGCTGCGCCGAGACCTTGGCGAGACCCTCCGCCGCAGTCGCCCCCGCCGGCAGCTCGAGCTTGCGCCGTCTTGATTTCGCTCTCGAAGACCGCTGCAGCTCGACCGGCCAGCCCGAGTCGCCCTGGGCCCACCTGGCTCTCTTGCGCGGACGAGCCCTCCGCGCAGCCACTCTGCAACTCGCGCCCGAAGAGGCTGCCCTCGCCGGCATCTCGCTGCGCTTCGGCCTCCCCGGAGGACCTCTCCCCGCCAGCGACTACCGCGTCCGGGTCAATGGCCAGGACGCGCCGGGCCGCGGCGGACTGCACCTCCTCGCCGGACTCCTCAAGGCGGGAGACAACCGTATCGAGATCGAACAGGTCGGCGGGGCGCCTCTTCCTGAACCGGCTCTCGATCTCCTCGCCCAGGCGCCTCGCCTGCCTTCTCTGGCACCGGAATCCGCCGCCGCCAGCACCAGCAGCCGCCTCGCGCTACCCGCAGGCCCCTTCGTCCTCAATCTCGAAGACGTCACCCTGAGCAGCTTCGGCGTCAATGGCCAAGGCGCGCTCGCCGCCGCCGCCCAGGGCGCCGGCCTGCTCGCCGCCCGGCCCCGCCTCCTGGCCTGGGAGGACAGCTTGCCTGACGGCCGCCCGGCTCTTGAGCTCGGATTCGAACGCCTCCGCACCTGGCTACGCCTTGAGGCTTCGGGGCGCCCCATCACCTTGCTGCTTCCTCCTCCCGGCGAAGAGCCCGGTTTCGGCGGCGTCGAGCAGGCGATCTTCCTGCAATGGCTGAAATCCCGTCCCGAAGGCAAGGACGCCCCTGCCGCCGACGCGGATCTGGAAGCCTTCGCTCGCAAGCGCGGCCTCTGGGAACAATGGCTCCGGGAGCGTCGCGAAGCCGCGATCGTCAAGCTGCGCGCCTTGATCGCCGAGGAATGCCCCCAGGCCAAGATCGAGTGATCCTGATCCGACTCCGCCGGAACTCGCTTGTGAACCACGCGACAAACCGTGTTCGTCTCGAATCAAAAAGCGCCACGGGAAAGCTCTCCCGTGGCGCTTCGACTCTCGAGTGTCGACCTGCGTTTCATCCTGGATCCAGGTTCAATACCCCCCGGGCCCCGGTCGCAAGCGGGCGTACTCCTGCAAGGCAAGAACCGCGAAAGCGGTAGGATAGGTGCGGCCGACCTGCGGGATCGGGAAGTCAAACCAGTAGCCGGCGGGGCCCTGATTGGCGACGATCTTCTCGGCGACCCAGTCGGCGCTGTCGAGATCCCTGGCGACGGCGGCGCTCTGCATGGCGTAGTAGTGGCTGAACCAGGTGTAGTAGCCGGCGATGGCGCCGGGAGCCTGGTGCGGCACGTTGCGGCCGGCTCCGGCCATGATCGCGCCGTGGGACTTGCGGTAGGCCTCCAAGGCGGCGGGAAGCGCGGCAGCACTGTCGCGATCTCCCGTCTCCGCCAACGCGAGATGGCAGAGGCAGGTGCGGCCGGCGGCGCCGTAGACGGTGCTGCCGGCGTTGGCGAAAGTGGCGCTCGAAGGGCCGTAGGCGAAGGCGGTGTCGGAAAGACGGCAGTAACGGATCATCGCCGCGACCCCGTTCAGACGAGCGGCGTCCGCTTTCAGCCCGTGCCTGCCGGCGCGCAGCAGGGCCCTGAGCGCCACGGCGGAACAGAAGCTGGTGCTTTCGCTGCCGGTGGCCGGGCTCATCTGGACATCCATGTCGTAATAGGCGAAGCCGCCGTTCGCAGCCTGGACCTCGAGGAGGCGCTCGATGTCGCTCTGGGCGGCGGCGAGGATCTCGCCGCGGCGCTGCGGCGCCAGACCGCTGTCGAGCAGGGCGCAGAAGAACTCCAGGCGGTAGGAGCAGGACCAGACATTGTAGAAGGCGGCAGGAGCGCTGCGGCGGGGGCTGGGATGAGCCAGCTGCCAGGCAGCGAGCTTGTTCACCGCCGCCAGACAGCCGGCATCGCCTTTCGCCGCAGGCTCGAGCAAGGCCTGGCCGGCGAGGGCGCTGGCCGCCTGGATCAGGACATGCGCGGTGCCGGCGATGTTGCCGTCGGCATACACTTCGTCAGGCCTGCCGACATCGCTCTCCCCCCCCCAGGAGCCGTCGGGATTCTGATGCTCGAGCAGCCATCGGATGCCGCGCTCCTGCGAAGACTGGGCGGCTTGCTGCCGTCCCCAGGAACTGCACGAGACGCCCAGGAGCAGCGCGGCAAGGAAGGCGAAAAGGATCTGTATCCGGCCACGCATCAACGCTTGTCCTGGGCGGCGGGAGCGGCGATCTTAACCGCGATGCCCGGAACCAGATCATTCTCGCTGCTGAGCTCAAGCTCGGCGGTAAGGGTGGTGGCGCTGGGACCGGCAGGACGCCCGGCGCTGGAAAGGCGGACGACTCTGCCTTCGAGCTTGAGCTGGAGCTCGGGGATTTCGACGGCGAGCTTGGTGCCGGGGGCGTAGTCGGCGGCCTGGGCGAGAGGCACCTCCCAGCGCACCAGGCCCTTCCGCAGATCGTAGATCCGCCCGTAGACGCCAGGCGCGGCGTCTGCGCCTTCCTTGACGTCAAGACCGACCAGGCTGCCCGCCGCGGAGGCCCGGAGAGTGAGTGCCGCGACTTCCTGGCTGAACTTGGTCAGGGATTTTTCCGCGTTGAGCAGATCGAGCTTGGCCTTGGCCAGGCCGAAGGGCGCCATCGCCGCCTGCTGGGCCAGGCCTGCCTTGGTTCGTTCCAGATTGAGCTCGGCCTTGGCGGCAGCCGATTTGAGGTCTTTTTCGCGGTCGGGGATGCCGATCTCGATCGTCTGCTTGTAGCGGATGCGGGCCATGCCGAGCATGACGTCGCCGTTGGCAAGCCGTCGGGCGGCGCGCTTCAACACCAGCTCGCGGGTTTCGCCCTCGACCTTGGAACCCTCGTACATCTTCTTCAGCTGCTCATATTCGGCGCGGGCGTCCTCCAAGCTGGCTTCGGAGTCGTCCAGGCGAGCCTTGGCCTCGGTCAGGGCCGAAGGCTTCTCGACTTCGATGAACTGGCTCAAGGCCAGCCGGGCCCGGGCCAGCGAGGTTTCGGCGTCGGCAAGGGTGAAGGCGGCCTGCTGGGAGGCGAACCGGGCTTCGTTCTCGGCGCCGGTGAGAGCGATCCGGGCTTGTTCGACGGCGTTGCGGGCTGCAGTCTGGGCGGCTTCAAGCTCTTCGCACTTGAGCTGCAGGATGGGGGCGTCCTGGGCGACGTCGCCGTCCTTGGCGAGGATCTTGTCGATCTTGCAGGGAGCGCGCAGGGCTTGCGGCTTGAATTCGACCTTGCCGAGCTCCTTCGGCTCGAAACGGGCGAAGACGGCAGCGGGGGCCTGCGGCTTGGCTGCTTCCTTTGCCGCAGCCGGAGCAGCCTGCTCTTCGGCACTGAGCGTGGCGCTGGCACAGGTCAGGGCCAGAGTGAGGAAAGAAGCGCGGCTGAAGGAGACGAAGTAGCTCATGGGACACCTGGGGCAAAAGGGTTGTTGTGAAGATTCTGCGGATTGGAGCAGAGCCCAAAGGTAACGCGCCTATGTCATATTTTTTGCCCAGACCGCAAGAATTTCAGACCAGAAAGCGGCCGCAGAAAGAGCGAATGCCTCGATTTCTGGCGAGGCATTGAGATCGGCAAGAGAAAGTCTTCTTGCTTCAATTTTTCAGTTCTTCTCGGCTTTCTCTTCGCTTCCAGCTGGCACAAAGCCTTGAATCGCGGCGGGCAGGCTCTGGTCGAGGAATCGGTCGAGACTCTTGCGAGGCTGCAGGGGATCGCGAATGGCCCAGAGATGCAGGCTTCCCTGACGATCAAGACGGACCGGGCGGCCGCGTTCGACCTCGACATCAAGATGCTCAAGGCCGCTGTGCAGAACGACTTCGCTGCGGGCGATCTTCACCGGGAGATGATGGCTCTCGGAGAGAGGCAAGATGAAATAGCAGAACTCGGCGTCGGCGCCTTTGTAGAGAGCCTCCGGCAAACCCTCGGGCGAGAAACTGGCGTTGGCCAACAGGCGCGCGGCAGAAATCTGCACCAACACAGGCTTTGCGGGGGGCGCAGGCTCTTCGGCCGGGGCCTTGATGACGGCGGGCGGCGGCGGCTGGGCCGCGGTGCAGCCAAAGCCGAGAAGGATCAGGATGCTGATAGCAAATTTCATCGGACTACCTCCGAGAACTAGACTTACCTCAAGCTCAACTTCTGCACCGTGTCGACCAGGTGGCGCACATGATCCACCGGGGTTTCGGTCATGATGCCGTGGCCGAGGTTGAAGATGTGGCCGCGGACATTTTTGGCGGAGGCGAGGATCTCTTTCACCTTGTGGGTGATGATTTCCTTCGGCGCGAAGAGGGCGGCGGGGTCGAAGTTGCCCTGCAGGGTTTTGCTGTTGCCGCAGAGGCGGGCGGCGGTGTCGAGGGGCAGTTGCCAGCCGCAGCCCATGACATCGGCCTGACAATCGGCGACGACGTCGAAGTAGCCGTCGGCGCCTTTGACGAAGAGGATGACGGCGGCCTTGGTCTCGGTCTTCAGGTAGCGGACGATTTCGTCGTTGTAGGGCTTGGCGAAGCGGATGTAGTCTTCGCGGGAGAGGACGCCGCCCCAGGAGTCGAAGAGCTGGACCAGATCGGCGCCGGCGCGGACCTGTTGTTGCAGGTATTCGCGGGTGACGACGGTGAGCATTTTCATCAGCTCATGGAAGGCTTCGGGGTGTTGCCACATGAACTTCTTGATGTGGCGGTATTCCTTCGACGAGCCGCCTTCGATGCAGTAGGAGGCGAGAGTGAAGGGGGCGCCGGCGAAACCGATGAGGTCCTTGTTGGCGTCGAGGCGCTTGCGGATCATGCTCACCGCTTCGTAGGCGTATTCGAAGTCTTTTTTGGCCTTGCAGATCTTGATCCGGTTGACGTCTTCGGGCAGGCGGACAGGATTGTGGATGACAGGACCTTTCTTCTCCTCGAAAGTGAGGTCGAGGCCCATCGGCATGAGGGGGGGAAGGATGTCGTTGAAGAGGATGGCGGCGTCGAGGCCGAAGGCATCGATCGGCTGCATGGTGACTTCGCAGGCGACTTCGGCCTTGAAGCACATGTCGAGGAAGCTATGCTTCTCGCGGATCTTGCGGTACTCCGGCATGTAGCGGCCGGCCTGGCGCATCAGCCAGACGGGAGTGTAGGGGGTGGGACGGCCGAAGGCCTGGTCGAGGATGAAACCCATGAAAATTCTCCTGTGATTAAGCAAAGCTAGAGGCTGAATGAGTTTTTGCACGGGCTCAACGACGCGCCAGAAACGGCGCCTGCAGGCAGCGGCGGCAAATGTCGCGAATGGCGTTATACTGCGCGGATTCAAAACCGAAACGAACCACGAGTGACCCGATGAACCAGACCGCCTCCTCGCCCTTCGCCTGGGCCGACGCCGCCCTCCGCGGCGAACTCCTCTCCCAGGAAGACGCCCGCCGCATCCTCGCCGACGAGTCGATCGACGTCGCCGAGCTCGCCGCCGCCGCCGGCAAGGTCCGCCGCCATTACTTCGGCAAGAAGGTCAAGGTCCACCAGATCAACAACGTCCAGAACGGCCTCTGCCCCGAGGACTGCGGCTACTGCGGCCAGGCCAAATCCTCCGAGGCCCCGGTCAACAAGTACCCGATGAAGTCGGAGGACGAGATCATCGAGGACGCCAAGAAGGCCAAGGAACAGGGCGTCTTCCGCTACTGCATGGTCAGCTCCGGCCGCGGCCTCAACGACAAGAAGGCCGACGACTGGGCCCGCATCCTCGGCCGCCTCCGCGACGAAGTCGGCATCCGCACCTGCCTCTCCGTCGGCCTCGTCTCCTACGACCAGGCCTGCAAACTCAAGGAGGCCGGCCTCGACCGCCTCAACCACAACCTCAACACCTCCGAACAGCACACCCCCAACATCGTCTCCTCGCACACCTACCAGGACCGCGTCGACACCATCAAGAACGCCCAGAAGGCGGGCCTCGACAACTGCTCCGGCATGATCTGCGGCATGGGCGAAAGCGACGCCGACATCCTCGAAGTCGCCTACCGCCTGCGCGAGATGAAGGTCCCCTCGATCCCGATCAACTTCCTCATCCCGATCGAAGGCAACCGCCTCTACGACTTCGGCCAGCTCAGCCCCGAGCGCTGCGTCCGCATCCTCTGCCTCTTCCGCTTCATCAACCCGAGCGCCGAAGTCCGCGTCGGCGGCGGCCGCGAAGGCCATTTGCGGACCCTGCAGACCCTCGCCCTCTGGCCCGCCAACTCGCTCTTCGTCGAAGGCTACCTGGTGACCCGCGGCGACGCCAAGTCGAAGGTCTACCGGATGATCGAGGACGCCGGCTTCGAACTCGACGGCGCCCCCGCTGCCGCCGATCTCAGCCCCGCCGACAAGTTCCAGATCGACGAGGACCCCAACATCCTCCACCCCAAGGCCGGCAAACGCGAGGCCTGGACCCCCAAGGCCCCCGAGCCCGCCGCGATGGGCGGCTCCTGCGGCAGCACCGGCGGCGGCTGCGGCTCCTGCCATTGATCTTGACTTGCGGCGGAAGCCGAACCGAGGCAGGGCAGGGCGGCAGTCCTGCCCGCTTTGTTTTACGGATCATACAGCGCCGGTCCAGGCTCTGAAATTTAAAGAAGTGCCGTGATTTTCGCAGACTGATCCTTGGCACTGCCTCTTCGAGCCTGACCGAGCTCAGACCCTTCCCTTCAAGGCGTAGCGGTCCCCGGGATGCCAGAAGATCGAATAAGCCACCGCTTCCTGGCCGGAGAAGCTGAGGCGACTGAGCTTGAGGCAAGGACTGCCCTCGGAGATGCCGAGGGCGGCGGCAGTAGGGGCATCAGGCAGAACCGCCGTGACGCTGTAATCGACGGCGCTCAGCGGCGCTACCCGATGCAGGTATTCGCTCGGGGTTTCGCGGCTGAAATCCTGCTGCAGATATTCCGGCACCAGATCCGGGCGGATCCAACGTTCTTCCAGCTGCAGCGGCAGTGCGTTCTCGAAGTGGACTAGGCGGGAGTGGAAGAGGCGCCCCTTCTGCTCCCGGCTGGTGAGATTGAGACGGCGGATGACGAATTCCGGCGGTCGGACCGACTCGAGCAGGAGGAGCTGCGAACGGTGCTCACCGCCGCGCTCCCGGATCTCTTCGGCGACAGAGCGCACCCGCAGCAAGGTCGATTCGACCCGCGGCGGCGCCACGAAGGTTCCCGAGCCCTGGATCCGGCCCAGCAGGCCTTCCGCCTCGAGCTCCTTGATCACTCGGTTCATCGTCATCCGCGCCACCGCGTATTCGCGAGCCAGGGCCTCTTCACCCGGGATGCTCTCCCCGGCCTTCCATTCGCCGGCCTTGAGCCGACCCAGCAGCGAAGTCTTGATCTGCCGCCAGCGCGGCTCTGATTTGTCGCTCATCGTCTTGTCTCCTCCGGCGCAACTTAGCCCCGGGCACTGTCTAGACAAGGCGTTCCGGGGGGAAGCTGTCAGGTGCCGAGAAGTTTCTCGAGCTTGGCGGCCTGGATTTCGAAATCGATCATCTGTTTGCGGGCCTTGGCGATCTCCGCCTCGACCTTGGCCGTCTCGGCATCGGCGTTCTTGATCTCTGCGGCGCAGGCTTCGAGGAGCTTTTCGGCCTCGCGTCGGTGAACGTAGATCAGGCCGGCGGGTGGAGCTCGCACGCTGAGCTTGCGGCTCTCGTCGATCTTCACCTCGAGGGAGGCCAGCTCGGAATAGCCGCCGTCAATGGCCTTCTCGAGGCGGAGCTGGCGCGCCACGGCTTCGCGCAGCAGGGCTCCGAGCTTCAGGTCGGCCAGGCGGCGTTCGAGGGCGCTGAGACGGGCTGCGAGACGGGCGCTGCCGGCGTCCATCTCGGCGCGCCGTCCCTGCAGCAGCACCAGGTCGGCGAGGGCGACGGCGTAGTCCTTGCCGTCGAGAGCGGCGATGCGCCAGTCGGAGTGCTTCGGGTGCGGGCGGACGGTGAGGATCTGCTCGCCCTCGGCGACTTTTCCGAGCTTGTTGTTGTCGAGGTAGAGTTTGGCGCCGGTCTTGACCAGGGCGCGGCCGGCGCCGCGGCCGGAGAAGAGCTCCGGCAGGGCCTGGAGGCGTGCGTCGAGGACGAGGACCTGCGCCATCGCCTTCTCGCATCGCAGGTCCGCCTCGGCAAGCGCTTTCCGCTGCGTCGCCAGGGTGGCGGCGGACTCCTTGACGAACTTGCGGGCCTTGGCGGCGCTGAGCAGGGGGTCGTGGTCATAGACGGTGAGGATTTCGCCGTTGGGGGAGCGCAGGGTGCGCAAGCTGCGGATGGAGAGGCAGGCGTCGCGCCGGGTTTCAATCAAGGCCTGCTCGAGTCCGTCGCATTCAGCGGCGAGCCGCAGGCTGCGGCCCGTCTCGGTCTTGAAAGCCGCCTCGGCGTCGATCTTCTGCTTCCGCAAGCTGGCGTCGTGCTCTTCTCGGCTGGCGAAGTGGCGGCGGGCGGCATGCAGGACGCTGCCGTCGGGACGGCGCAGCAGCACCTGGTCGCGGGACTGGGGATCCGCCTCGCCATCGACCAGCTCGCCGCGGTGGAGCCGCGCCACGGGGCGGTTCTGGGAGTTCTCCAGCTCGACGGACTCGCTGTTGACCAGGAGGGGCTCGGCCGCGAGAGGCAGGGCGAGCAGCAGCAAAATGGCCGGCAGGGACTTCATGGGGGGCTCCTTGAACTCGTTTGCCCGTGTAATATACGCCGCATTACCCATGACGCACGCAGGAGCCAGCCATCATGATCATCGCCATCGGCACCGACCTTTGCGCCGTCCCGCGCATCGCCCGCCTGCTCGAGCCGGAGCGTCGCGACGCCTTCCTGGAGCGCTGCTACACCGCCGCGGAGCAGGAACTGGCACCGGCGGCGCCCCCCGGCCAGGCAGCCTTCTTCGCCGGCCGCTGGGCCGCCAAGGAAGCGGTGTCGAAGGCCCTCGGCACCGGCATCGGCGAACACTGCGGCTGGCGCGACGTCGAAGTGCTGCGCCAGCCGGGCGGAGCGCCCCTGCTTCGCCTCGGCGGCGCCGCCGCGCGACGCGCCGCCAGCCTCGGCATCGCCCGCTGGCACCTGTCGATCTCCCACGAGCGGGAGCACGCCGTCGCCTTTGTCGTCGCCGAAGCCTGAATCCCAGCGCGGAATCCACCTGAATGAAACGCCTCGCCGTCATCGACATCGCCAGTGAATTCCCCGCCCGCGGCGGCGCCGCCCGCGACCTCCGCGAAAGCCTCAGCCGCCTGCAGGGCCTGTGCGAGATCCGCATCTTCCGCCTCGCCCTCGGAGCGCCTTTCCCCCGCGCCGCGAGCCCCCTGCAGCTCGGCCTCGAGGAACTCCGCCTGGCCCCGCCCAGCCTCGACCGCGAAGGCGTGGTGGCTGCTTTCGTCAAGGCCCTCGAGTCCTGGCGGCCCGACGCCGTCTTCATCGGCGACGGCTGGATGCTCAAGCCCTTCCTCGCCCTCGCCTGCACCGCGCGCTGGCCCACCCTCCTGCGGCTCTACGCCCTCGAGATGCTCTGCCCCCGCAACAACGAATGCTGGCGGCACGACCACTCCTGCGGCAACCATCTCCTGCGCGACGCCGACACCTGCCGCCGCTGCGTCCGGGACTACCAGGAGATCATCGGACGCCACCGCGGCCCGGATGGCAACATCCTCACCAACGAGCAGCGACTGGCACGCGTCCTCGACCCCGATTACCCCGATGCCGTCCGCCAGGCCCTGCGCCAATGCCGCAGCATCTGCTCCAACGTCGAACTCGCCGAGCTCATCCGCCAGCTCAAGCCGGAACACCCTCCCGTCATCCTGCCCGGTGGCGTCGACGAGGCCTTCCTCCAGGCCCCGCCGCCCTCCCCCGCCGCCGGAGTCTTCTCCATCCTCGCCCACGGACGGATGGACGATCCGGCCAAAGGCGCCGCCTGGCTGATCGCCGCCGCCGCCAGATTGCGCCAGGAGGGCCTTCCCGTCCGCCTCACCTTGACCCGGCCGCCTCGTCCGGAGTCTCCCGACTGGCTGCGCGAAACCGGCTGGATCGATCAACCCGCCCTGCTTCGCGAACTCGCCGCCGCCGACGTCGCGGTCATGCCATCCCTCTGGGACGAAGCCTTCGGCCTCGCCGCCCTCGAAGCCATGGCGGCTGGCCTGCCGCTCATCGCCAGCTCGGCCCCAGGCCCCCGCAGCTTCATCCGCCACGGCGAGGACGCCTGGCTGGTTCCCCCCGGTGACGAGCAGGCACTGCTCGACGCCCTGCGCCTGCTGCATGACGCCCCCGAGCTCCGACGGCGCCTCGGCGTTCAGGCCCGCCGCCGCGCCGCCGAATTCACCTGGGATGCCGCCGCCGCCGCCCTCGGACGCGAACTGCGCTCACTTCTAGGAAGCTGAACGAGCCAAGCCTGTCATCCCCCCGCGACAGGGTTTTTTGCGGCGCTAGATTCTGCCGTTCCTGCATAAAAACCACAGAAAAACCCGGAGACCCCCCATGTCCAAGCTGACCAAAGTCGACACCAAAGACGCTCCCGCCGCCATCGGCCCCTACTCCCAGGCGATCAAAGCCAACGGCTTCATGTTCTGCTCCGGCCAGATCCCCCTCGATCCCGCCACCGGCAAGCTGGTCGAAGGCGACGTCACCGTCCAGGCCCACCGCGTTTTCAAGAACATCCAGGCCGTCCTCGCCGCTGAAGGCAAGACCTTCGCCGACGTCGTCCGTTCCGAGTGCTACCTCGCCGATCTGAACGACTTCGCCGCCTTCAACGAAGTCTACAAGCAATACTACGTCAACGACCCCAAGCCCGCCCGCAACACCTTCCAGGTCGCCAAGCTGCCCCTCGCCTGCGCCGTCGAAGTCGCCGTCATCGTCGCCCTCTAAACCGCCGATGAATCTCGCCGACGAGATCGCCAAGCTCGACTCCCTCCGCCAGGGGGGAGTGCTGAGCGAGGAGGAGTTCCGCCAAGCCAAGGATAAGCTCCTCGCGGGTGGAGCTCCTCCGCCCCTGCCGGTCGCGCAAAAATGGTGCCGCTCCAGCACCGACGCTTGGATCGGCGGCATCTGCGGCGGTTGCGCCGCCGCCACCGAATCCCCCTCCTGGGTCTGGCGCCTCGGCTTCGTCCTCATCACTCTCTTCAGCTTCGGCGTCGTCGGCCCGATCCTCTACCTTCTCGCCCTGATTTTCATGCCCAAGGAATAACCCATGCCCAATCTGCTCAAGATCAAAGCGAAATTCACCCCCGAGATCGACCCAGGCTTCGTCCCGGCCCCGCTGTGGAACAAAGCCTATCGCGAGCTCGCCGCCAGCACTCCCGGCGCCGCCCCGCTCGCCATCGGCCTGTCGCGTCCCGACGGCACCGCCTCGGTCTTCCGCACCGTCAGCCTGCCGCACCACGGCGAACACGCCGCCCTCAACGTCACCTATGTCGAGCGCATCGTCAAGTTCCTCCTCTGGGCCCGCGGCGGCAACAAGGTCTACCTCTCCGGCCCCAACGCCGAAGGCATCGCCGCCGAACTTCGCCGCATCTATTCCGACAAGGGCGAGCGCGCCTTCGACGTCGATTTCACCCGCAAGCTCTTCCAGACCGAGATCGACTTCCTCGTCGTCGCCGAGAAGGACCTGCCGAAGGAGTCCACCTCGCACCTCCCCCTCGGCCGCAACCTCGACGGCGTCCGCATCGGCTTCGACCTCGGCGGCTCCGACCGCAAATGCGCCCTCCTCGTCGACGGCAAGGTGGTCTTCTCCGAGGAAGTCAAATGGGACCCCTACTTCCAGAAGGACCCCTCCTACCAGTTCGACGGCATCATGCACTCGCTGAAGATCGCCGCCGAGCACTGCCCGCCCGGCCGCAAGGTCCAGGCGATCGGCGGCTCCTCCGCCGGCGTCTACATCAACAACGAAATCGGCCCTGCCTCGCTCTTCCGCGGCATCACCGACCCGAAGGTCTACGCCGAAGTCGTCCGCCCGATGTTCAAGCGCGTCCAGAAGGAATGGGGCGGCATCCCCCTCGAAGTGATCAACGACGGCGACGTCACCGCGCTGGCCGCCTCGATGAGCCTGGAAGTCAACGGCGTCCTCGGCATCGCCATGGGCACCTCGGTCGCCGCCGGCTATGTCGACACCCAGGGCCGCATGACCAACTGGCTCAGCGAACTCGCCTTCGTCCCCTTCGACTACCGCGACCAAGGCCCCGCCGACGAATGGTCCGGCGACCGCGGCTGCGGCGTCCAGTACTTCTCGCAGCAGGGTGTCGGCCGCCTCCTCCCCCTCGCCGGCATCCAGCTGCCCGACGAGATGCGCCTGCCCGAGAAGCTCGAGGAGCTGCAGAAGCTGATGAAGGAAGGCGACGCCCGTGCCGTCAAGGTCTACGAAGCGATCGGCGTCTGCTTCGGCTACTACCTCGCCCACCTCGCCGAGTTCTACGACTATGAGCATCTGCTGATCATGGGCCGCGTCACCACCGGCAAGGGTGGCGACATCATCATCGACAAGGCCCGCCAGGTCCTGAAGGTCGAGTTCCCCGCCCTAGACATCAAGCTCACCGTTCCGGACGAGAAGAGCAAGCGCCACGGCCAGGCCGTCGCCGCCGCCTCCCTCCCCAAGATCGGCTGACTGAACTGCCCGCATGGGATTGCGGCCGCGGCCCCCGTGCCGCGGCCGTTTTTTCTGGCTCGCCCCCCGCCACGGCAAAAGCCCCTTCACGAGTTAGACTGTCGCCGGAAAAAACGGATTGCTCTCCCATGATCGCCAAAGTCCTGCCCGACATCTCCCTCGACCGGGAGTTCGACTACCTCGTCCCGCCTGAGTTGGCGGAGCGGGTGAAGCCAGGCTGCCGGGTCAGCGTCGGCTTCGGCAAACAACAGCTCAGCGGCTGGGTCGTGGCGCTCAGTGACACCAGCGACTGCCCGCCTCACAAACTCAAGCCGCTGACCACTTGCACCGAGCAATATCTCCCCGAAACGCTGCTGAAACTGGCGGAATGGATCTCGGAATATTATTGCGCCTCCCGCACCGCCTCGCTGCGCAGCTTCCTGCCCGCGCCGGTGCGGGCCGAAGGCGCCGGCCCGAAGGTCCAGCGGGTGCTGCAACTGGCGCCGGAAATCCACCCCGCCGACTTGATCGCCGAACTCGGCGACAAACATCCCCAGCAGGCCGCCATCATCCGCGAACTGCAGCTCCGCCACGAAGCCACAGCCGCCGCCCTCGCCCGCGCCGCCAAGTGCAGCGCCGCACCGGTCAACACCATGCTCGAAAAGAAATGGCTTGTCGCCGTCGAGGTCGAGGTCGAACGCGACCCCTTCTCCGGCGAGCGCCTGGTGCCGACACAGCCGCTCATCTTGACCCCGGAGCAGAAGGAGGCTCTCGACATCACCCTGGCCGAAATGGCCTCGCCCGAACCTCTGCCGGTCCTGTGCTATGGCATCACCGGCTGCGGCAAGACCGAGATCTACCTGCAAGCCATCGCCGCCTGCCTCGAACAAGGCAGACAGGCGATCGTCCTGGTGCCGGAGATCTCGCTGACGCCACAGACGACGCAGCGCTTCCGCGCCCGTTTCGGCGACAAGGTGAGCGTCCTGCATTCGCGCCTCTCCGACGGCGAGCGATTCGACCAGTGGATGAAGATCCATCGCGGCCAGGTGCAGATCGCCGTCGGCGCCCGCAGCGCCCTGTTTTCCCCCTTCCGCAATCTCGGCCTGATCGTCGTCGACGAAGAGCACGAACCCTCCTACAAGCAAGGCGAGGCGCCCCGCTACCACGCCCGCGACGTCGCGGTGATGCGCGGCCGCTTCGACAAATGCGCCGTCCTCCTCGGCACCGCCACCCCCTCCTTCGAGTCCTTCGCCAACGCCCGCCGCGGCAAGTACAAGCTCGCCACCATCCGGCAACGCGCCGACAACGCCGCCCTGCCGCAGATGAAGCTGATCGACATGCGCCTCGAGAAGGCGGTCCAAGGCCAGGCGCAGATCTTCTCCAAGCCTCTGGTCGACGCCATCTACCAGAATCTCAACGAGAAGATGCAGACCATCCTCTTCCTCAACCGCCGCGGCTTCGCGACGCAGCTGCAATGCACGGTCTGCGGCTTCGTCGCCGAGTGCCCCGCCTGCAGCCTGAAGCTGACCTATCACCGCGACAAATGCACCCTCGCCTGCCACCTCTGCGGCGAAGTGCAGCGCGCTCCCGACAAGTGCCCGAAATGCAGCGACCCGGCGATCCGCTACTCCGGCCTCGGCACCGAGAAGATCGAGTCGCTGGTGCAGAAGCTCGCCCCCTCGGCCCGCATCGTCCGGATGGATTCCGACACCATGACCGGCAAGGACTCGCACAAGAAAACCCTCGACGCCTTCCAGGCCCATGAGTACGACATCCTCATCGGCACCCAGATGATCGCCAAGGGTCTGCATTTCCCCAAGGTCACCCTCGTCGGCGTCGTCTTCGCCGACATGTCGCTCAACATCCCCGACTTCCGCGCCGCCGAGCGCACCTTCCAGCTCCTCGTCCAGGTCTCCGGCCGCTCCGGCCGCGGCTCCGACGCCGGCCGCGTCCTGGTCCAGTCGTACACGCCCTTCCACCACGCCCTGCAGGCCTCGATGACGGCCGATTACGACGCCTTCTACAACGAAGAGATCGCCGGCCGCGAGGCCTTGAGCTTCCCTCCCTTCGCCCAGATGGCGATCGTCCATTTCCGCGGGCCCGACGCCCAGGCCCTGCAGGATTGCGCCAGCCGTTTTCACGAGCTGGTGGCACCGCACCTCGGCGAAGGCGACCGCCTGATGCCGGCCCTGCCCTCGCCGCTGGCGCGGGCCAAGAACCTCTTCCGCTTCCAGGTGTCGGTCTTCACCCCCAGGATGCTCCGCACCGGCCGCATCCTCCGCGCCGCACTGGCCCGCTGCGGCCTGCCCAAGGATTGCGACGCCTACATCGACATCGACGCCCAGTCCCTCGGCTGAGCCGTTTTTTTCGACCCGTCTCACTTCTCACTCGAGCTTGAGAATCACAGCTGGGGAGTCAGGGAACTGCTGAGGTGTGCTTCGACCTCCCCACCCTCCTCCTCCCCAACTCCTCATCCCGACCTGGGAAATGCGGCTTCATCCTGATCGCAAGCGGCGGGCGGCTGTAGATTGCCTGCCCACCCATCCGCGTCTCAGGCGCAATCAACCTCAATCTTCCTGGAATCGCATGATCTTCCCTGACTGGTTCGCCGCCGAATTGTTTGCCGCGCTGGAGCTGCGTTCCGGCGACGAAGCCCGCCCCGAGATCCTCGAGGCCCTGCACCGCCTCAACCGGGCCTATCTGAGCGAGACCCCCGCCGCCGCAGGCTGGGACCAGAAAGGGACCCACAAGGCCTACGCCCTCTTCTACATGACCCAGAACATGCCCAAGCTCGGCTTCGTGCTCGACCGCGCGCCGCCGGCGCCGGAACGCCTCGCGGCCGCCGATCTCGGCTGCGGGCCAGGCACCCTGCTCTGGGCCCTCGCCCTGCGCGAAGCCGCGGCCGGACGGCCGGTGCCCAAGCTGCACGGCGTCGACAGCGACCCGCAGATGCTTGAAATCGCCGACAGGATCTGGTCGCGCCTGCGCCGCCGCCTCTCCCTTCCCGCCGAGCACCTCAGCCTCGAGCAGGGCGACTGGCGGCAGCGCCTCGACCTGCCGGCAGCCACCCTGATGCTCGGCAACACCCTGGTCGAAGCCGGCATCCCCGATGCCGAACTCCTCGCCGCCCTGAAGTGCCGCGAGCTGATCCTGATCGAACCTGGGACATCGCGCCATTTCCGCCGCCTTCTCGAGCTCCGCCGCCAGCTCAGCGGCAGCGGCTGGAGCCTCGGCTTCCCCTGTCCCTCCGCAGGGAAATGCCCGATGCAGGACGGCGGCGACTGGTGCCATTTCCGCATCCACCGCCTCGGGCTTCCGCACATGCAGCGCATGGCCGCCCTCGCCGGCCGGCAGGATCCGGCCAGCGCCTTCTGCGGCTTCCTCTTCCGCCGCGGCGACACCCAGATACCCCAAGGCGCCTGGCGCCTCCTTTCGGCTCCCCGCCGGGTGTCGCGCAGCGTCGTCCGCCTCGTTTGCGACGGCAGCAAGGTCGACGAGATCGTCCTCAACCGCAAAAGCAAGGAGGTGGGGAACGAGGATTTCCAGAAGTCCGCCGCCGGCAGCCTCGGACTCCTCAGCCCCGCCCCGGCAACCGCTTTCAAGCGCAAGAGGCTCGATGAAAAGCAGTCCTTCCACACTGTCTATCCGCCAAACTCGGCGGCCGCCGATCTAGCGGATTGATCGGAACGCCGTAAGTTTCCCTTCATCAAAACGACAGATTTGGCAATGTTAGCGATTTACCGAGATCACAACTGGAAAGCTTGGGGCCGCCTGATGCGGATCCCCAACCTCGCCACCATTCCAGGCGACATCCTTCTGGGTTCCGCCTGCGTTCTGGCCTGGGCGGATTTCCATCCCGGCCGCTTCGTCCTCCTCTGCCTGATCTCGGCCTGCCTCTATTGCGCCGGGCTGGTCCTCAACGACATCGTCGACTATCACGAAGACCTTTCCGAGCGCCCGGAACGCCCTCTTCCTTCGGGCGAGATCAGCGTCGAGCAGGCCCAGGCCTGCTGCGGCCTGCTTTTCGGCGTCGGCATCTGCCTGTCCGCCTGGGTCGGCCAGGACTTCACCACCCTCAAGGTGGCGCTTCTCCTCGTCCTGATGATCCTGCTCTACAATGGCCCGGCACGGCGCGTCCCGGCCCTCGGCTTCCTGGCGATGGGCAGCTGCCGCGGCCTGAACATCGTTCTCGGCGCCTCCTGCTGCCTCGCCGCCACCGGCAACCTCCTCATCGCCGCCATCGCCGAGACGCTTTTCGTCGCCGCCATCTGCGTCATCGCCAAAGACGAGACCGGCGGCCTGCCGGAGCGCCACTGGTGCATGATGCCCTTCAACATCGCCGCCGCGGCCTGTCTCTTCCTCTTCCTCAGCAGCCTCGGCGGCGGCCGCGGCCTGCCCAGCCCCTCGCTGATCGCCGGCGGCCTCCTCTGCCTGCTCCTCTTCTACCGCTGCAGCTCGCTCAATCCTCGCCTTCCGGTCCGGGAAATTCCGGCCCAGGTCGGCGCCCTGGTTAGGAACATCGGCCTGCTGGCGATTGTCTTCACCATCATCGTCAACCCCGCCTACCTACCGGCGGCCCTCGGCGCCCTCCTCCTCTTCCCCTTCGCCGCACGCCTCTCCAAATCCTTCAAATCGAGCTGAGACGCACTCCGCCCAAACCCCCGGCCCTCCCGTGAAAATCACCCGCAAATTCAGCGTCGAGTATGATCACCGCCTGGTCTTCACCCGCGATGTCTTCGGCCCTGCCAACGAAGAGCTCGCCCATCTCCTCGGCGACCAGCCGGCGCGCCTCTTCGTCTTCATCGACTCAGGCCTCGCCGAGGCCGACCAGGAGTTGGAGGATCGCATCGCCAAGTGGATCGCCCGCCACCCCTCCCTGAAACTCGAAGGCGTCTGCATCGTCCCCGGGGGCGAAGCCTGCAAACGCGATCTCTCGGTGGTCACCGAGTGCGTCCACAAACTTCTCGCCGCCAAGCTCTGCCGCCATAGCTTCGCCTTGATCATCGGCGGCGGCGCCGTGCTCGACGCGGTAGGCCTCGCCTGCACCCTCTTCCACCGCGGCCTCAACCAGATCCGCCTCCCCAGCACCCTCCTCGCCCAGGACGACTCCGGCGTCGGCGTCAAGAACGCCGTCAACCTCTTCGGCGTCAAGAACCTCGTCGGCACCTTCTCGCCCCCCTGGGCGGTGATCAATGACGCCGCCTTCCTCGACCACCTCGGGCCACGCCAGATCCGCGCCGGCGCTGCCGAAGCCTTCAAAGTCGCCTTGATCAAGGACGCCGACTTCTTCGCCCGCATCGAGGAGCTCGCCCCCTTGATCGTCCACCAGTCGCCCCAGGCTCTCGAAGAGCTCGCCCGACGCGCCGCCATCCTGCACATGGATCACATCTGCTTCAACGGCGACCCCTTCGAAAAAGGCTCCTCCCGCCCTCTCGACTTCGGTCACTGGTCGGCTCACTGCCTCGAAGTCCTCAGCGAACACTCCCTGCTCCACGGCGAGGCCGTCGCCATCGGCATGGCCATAGACCTCCATATCGCCGCAGACCTCGGCCTCCTCCCTCTGCATGACCGCGATCGCGCCCTCACGCTTCTCAGCTCCCTCGGCTACCAGCTCTGGCACCCCGCCCTGACTTTCCGCGACGAATCGGGAAAACTCAAAATCCTGAAAGGCCTGAGCGACTTCCAGGAACACCTCGGCGGCCAACTCACCGTCGCCATGCCGATCGCCATAGGGCATGTCATCGACATCAACGAGATCCCGGTCGCAGCCGTCGAACGCGCCGTCGCCGCTCTCGCCAGCAAATTCTGAGGCCTGAACCCTCCCCCATCCAGGATCCGCACGAGTCATGCAGAGGCCCCCTTGCGAAAAGATCCATGGCTGGATTGATTACGGCCTGTCTCGGTCGAGTTTCAGGATCACAGCTTAGAGGGTCAGGGAACAGGGGATTAACCTGAATTCCGCAATAGTGGATGGAACCGGTTTGAAAGGTTGGAAGGTTGAAAGACTAACGCATGAACAACAGCGACAAATGACGATTCAAGTTCGACCTGCATGACTGCCAGTCGCAGGATTTGCCGAGCGAACTCGAACACCATAACCTCTTGCTGTTGTAGCTGATCCTTTTCAACCTTTGAACCTTCCAACTTTTCAACTGCGGTTTTTAGGATTAAGGGAGTGCTTTGACTCCCCCAACTCCCTATGGTTAGTTTAAGCTTGCTCGACTGCTCTAAATCCAAAGAACAGTGAGTAGGGAGTGAGGATCTCCTCTGTTGACTACCCACACCCTAGGCACACGGGCATCCCACAGAAGGCAACAACCAAGAAAGATGGCTTGCATAGACCGAATTTTCTTGCTTTTGACTCCTGATTCCAGTATGCTGATCCTGTCATGCGCACAACAACCCGCAGTTACAGGATATGTCTAATGCCCGCCAACAAGCTCCCCACCGGCTCCGTCACCATCTCAGGCAACAAGATCCAAGGTCAGACACTGACCGCTTCCAACACTTTAGCGGACGCCGATGGCCTAGGAGTCATCACCTACACATGGAAGGACAATCTCGGCAACATCCTCGGCAGCGGCAGCACACTGCTTCTCACTCAAGGCCAAGTCGGCCGGACGATCACCGTCACCGCATCCTACCGTGACGGAAGAGGCAATCAGGAGTCGAAGACTTCCGCAGCGACCACCGCCATCGCCAACCTCAATGATCTCGGCAATGTCAGCCTCAGTGGCCTCGCCACGCAAGGAGAAAGCCTCACAGCCAACGTCAGCGACATCGATGGCCTGCCCACCACCATCAACTACCAGTGGAAGGCTGATGGCATCAACATCAACGGCGCATACGCCAAAACCTTGATCATCAGCGAAGCTCAGGTCGGCAAATCCATCACCTGCAGCGTCAGTTACACAGATCTTTATGGATCAAGCGAATCGCGGACTTCCAGCCCCACATCAGCTGTGAGCAACGTCAATGATGCCGCCACCGGCACGGTCAGCATCTCCGGCCTCGCGGCACAAGGTCAAGTCCTCACAGCCTCCAACACCCTCGCCGACGCCGACGGCCTCGGCCCCATCAGCTACACATGGAAAGACGATCTCGGCCACACCCTCGGCACCGGTGTAAATCTGCTCCTGACCGAAGCTCAAGTAGGGCGCCAAATCTGCGTGATCGCCAGCTACACCGACGCTCATGGCACAGTAGAATCCCGCGTCTCGCCAGCCACCACAAGCATCGCCAACGTCAATGACGCCGCCACAGGCTCCGTCAGCATCTCCGGGCTTGCCGAACAAGGTCAAGTCCTCACTGCCTCCAACACCCTCGCCGACGCCGACGGCCTCGGCCCCATCAGCTACACCTGGCTCGCCGACGGCGCCGCCATCGGCAGCGGCACCAGCTTCACCCTGACCCAGAACCAAGTCGGCAAAGCGATCAGCGTCGTCGCTTCGTACACCGACGGCTTCGGCACCGTCGAAAGTGTCACCTCTGCGGCCACCGCGGTTGTTGCCAACATCAACGACGTGATCTCGACGGCCTCGGCCCCATCAGCTACACCTGGCTCGCCGACGGCGCCGCCATCGGCAGCGGCAGCAGTTTCACCCTGACTCAAGCGCAAGTCGGCAAAGCCATCAGCGTCGTCGCTTCATACACCGACGGCTTCGACACCGTCGAAAGTGTCACCTCTGCGGCCACCGCGGTTGTTGCCAACATCAACGACGTTGTCACCGGCACCGTCACCATCTCCGGGCTTGCCGAACAAGG
>JBDKFG010000055.1:0-35030 GCA_039798785.1 Verrucomicrobiota bacterium
CGCAAGGAAGCGCCACCGGCCACTGATGTCGAGGCCACGGTGCAGAAGTCTCAAGTATCAGGGAAAGCTAGGAAGCCTCAATCGGAGTGATACAGGTCGGTTTTTCTGCCTTGTCTCTAAATAGGATATATGAAAAACAAGAAAAAAGCAAGCAGGTAGCTTTGAATTATGACATAGATCCTAAGTGGGTGAGAATTTGGGGAGCTCTCCGTCCCATCCGCGAGGCCTGCTTGTCGTGCTGCGGACTTTGCGTTCTCCACAGCATGCTGCTCAAACAAGAGACCAACAATCACGCCGAGGCAAATGAGATGGATGAAGCAATGGACCCTGCGCACGAATTCCTCCGACACCGAGATGACTACAAGCTACAACCGAAGGATGATGAAATCAAGAAATCGTCCTGATCCGCGCACGAATTTCTTTGAATACCGAGTTGTAGCAGCGCCGATGGATATCGAAGAAAAATCAACTCAAAAAACAGGTTGACAATGCGTGACTTCGCCATCTTCAAATGTGGTGTCAAAGACCGGAACAATCACTCTTCCATGTGAGTCGATAAATTGAAGCCAGATGGCAATTGTATCGGATTCAGACCAATCCCCCATGTCGTAAATTTCCATCACAAAATCATGTGTTTCAAAACTTGCATCGAAATCGTAAATGCCGAGGACCTCAAGAGCCATTTCGCTTGTCGACTCCATGATAAGAGGCCAATAATTTGACCAATTTTTTTGCAGTTCAGACAACAAACGCCTTCCTGCTTCCTGCTTCTCCATCGACGTAGGATAGGAAAGTTTCTTCTGCCCATATTGGAGGCAGTCGACAATGAGAAAGTTGTGCTCTTGCATTGGTCTCTTTCTATTAGGATAATTTTGTCGTTTTTTTACACAATAAGCCATGAAGCTCGCAATACTCCAAAAAATCATCTTGGTAACACCAAGGAGCGGCATCAAAAAGGCAAGATTGACCATCGTTTAGTTTAATTTCAATCTTTCTGCCTTCGAGGGAGTCGTGTTTTCGAATGTTGATGATGTTGGCAGCATCAATGTGGCGAGGATGAATTTGTGCCGTCTCGGGGAAGTCTATACCATCGTCACTGATGCAGAGAACCCGTCGAGAACGAGTAAAAGACGAGTAAAATCCGACCAAGATCCATTTCGAGGCTATGAAATTCCAAAAGAGAAAGGTCATGATGAAAAATGACTCGAATGTGAAGTCAAAATTCCACCCCCTTGAATACTACAGCAACAGGTGCCGAGATCAACATCATAAAGCCCCCACCCAAGATCAAACCCAGGGACTCTGCAAGTCGCGGTTTGAGTTGAGTGGGAGCCATGGGCCTTACTCCCCTTGCTTGAGGGTCTTCGAGACGATTTCGAAGACGTCCTTGGCGAGGCCGTCGAGGGCGAGGATGCGTTCGAGCTGGGTCTTCATCAGCGCCTTGCGCGAGGGGTCGAGCTTGGCGTACTTCTTGAAAGCGCCGGCGAGACCGGCGGCGACCGCGCCGTTGATCGGGCTGAGGCGGATGATCTGCTCGGCGATGAGAGCGTAGCCGGCGCCGTCGGCGCGGTGGAAGTTCTTCAGGTTGGCGCCGAATTGGCCCCAGAGCGAGCGGATCTTGTTGGGGTTCTTGGCGTCGAAGGCGACATCCTGGGCGAGGACCGGGATGCGGCCGAGGACGGCGGGGATGCGCGAGGCGGCCTGGACGGCGAAGTACTTGTTCATCACCAGCGGGTCGTGTTTCCACTTGGCGTGGAAGGCGGCGAGGGCCTCTTCGGTGGCCTTCGACTCGACCTGGCAGAGGACGCCGAGGGCGGCGATCTCGTCGGTCATGTTGTCGGCGGCGTCGAACTGCGCCTTGGCGAGGGCGATCAGCTCGTCGTGACCTAGGAGGACGAGGTAGGAAAGGACAGTGTTGCGCAGCGAGCGGCGGCCGATCGAGTCGCCGTCGACGCTGTAGGCGCCCTTGGCACCGAGGACGGCGTAGGCGCCGAGGAGCTCGTTTTTGAGGCCGATGGCGAGGGCGTCGCGCAAGGCTTCGCGGGCGGCGAAGGCGGCGTCGACGTCGATCACCGGCATGCGCTCGATCAGCAGGGTGATGGTGGGCAGGCCGAGGCATTCCGCCTTGAAGGCGTTGTCGAGGCGGGCGTCGAGGAAGAGGCGGCGGAAGGCTTCGATGACGGCGGGGTCGACGGCGGGCTTCTTGCCGGCCTTGAATTCGGCGATGAGGCGATCGAGCTCGAGGTTGGCGAGGCGCTGGCCGGCTTCATAGCGGTTGAAGGGGTCGGCGTCGTGGGCGAAGAGGAAGGCGAGCTCGGCCTTGGTGTAGGCGAAGTCGAGGATGACCGGGGCGCGGAAGTCGCGGTTGAGCGAGGGGATGGGCTTCTCGTTGACGCCGGTGAAGGTGAAGCTCTGCTTCGCCTGGGTGAGCTCGAGGACCTGGCTGGCGCAGCCCGATTTCGAGCAGATGCCTTTGGTCTTGCCGTCGAGGGTGAGGGCAAGGTCGCGGCCGTCGGCGCCGACGAGGCCGACGACGAGAGGCATGTGCATCGGCTTCTTGTCCTTGCCGTTGACGTCGGGAGTCTCGGGGATCGACTGCTCGACCTCGAGGGTGTAGGTCTTGGCGGCGGGGTCGTAACAGCCTTGGACCTTGAGGCGCGGCGTGCCGGCCTGGGCGTACCAGAGCTTGAAGTGGGTGAGGTCGCGGCCGGAGGCGAGTTCCATCGACTTGACGAAGTCTTCGGTGGTGACCGCCTGGCCGTCGAAGAGTTCGAAGTACTTGTCCATGCCCTTGCGGAAGGCGGGCTTGCCGATCAGGGTTTCGATCATGCGGATCACCTCGGCGCCCTTGCGGTAGACGGTGGAGGTGTAGAAGTTGTTGATCTCGATGTAGGAGACCGGCTTGATCGGGTGGGCGTTGGGGCCGGCGTCCTCGACGAATTGCGAGTTGCGCAGGACAGCGACTTCCTGGATCCGCATGACCGGGCGGGACTGGTGGTCGGCGGAGAATTCCTGGTCGCGGTAGACGGTGAGGCCTTCCTTGAGGGTGAGCTGGAACCAGTCGCGGCAGGTGACGCGGTTGCCGGTCCAGTTGTGGAAGTATTCGTGGGCGACGATGGCCTCGATCGACTGGTAGTTGGCGTCGGTGGCGGTCTTGGCGTTGGCGAGGGCGGCGGAAGTGTTGAAGATATTCAGGCCCTTGTTCTCCATCGCGCCCATGTTGAAGGCGTCGACGGCGACGATCATGTAGATGTCGAGGTCGTACTCGAGGCCGAAGCGCTCTTCGTCCCACTTCATCGCCAGCTTCAGGGATTCGAGGGCGTGGGGGGCGCGGTCGGCGTTGCCGCGGTCGACGTAGATCTCAAGCGCGACCTTGCGGCCCGAGCAGGTGGTGAAGGAGTCGCTGACCAGGTCGAAGTCGCCGGCGACGAGTGCGAAGAGGTAGGAGGGCTTCTTGAAGGGGTCCTGCCAGGTGGCGAAGTGGCGGCCGGCGCCGAGCTCGCCGGCGGCGATGCGGTTGCCGTTGGAGAGGAGGTAGGGGTATTTGACCTTGTCGGCCTCGATGCGGGTGACGTAGGAGCTCATCACGTCGGAGCGGTCGAGGTGGTAGGTGATCTTGCGGAAGCCTTCCGGTTCGTTCTGGGTGCAGAAGATGCTGCCGGACTGATAGAGGCCTTCGAGCGAGGTGTTGTTCTGCGGCTCGATATCGACCACGGTGACGAGCGAGAATTCGTTCTTGTCGGTGGGGATGACCAGGGCTTCGTCGGAGACTTCATATTGGGTCGGATTGAGAGCGGCGCCGTCGAGGCTGACGCTGATGAGCTTCATCTTCTCGCCGCTCAGGACCAGGGCGCCCTTGGAGCCGGGATTGCGGACGTATTTGGCGGTGTTGGTGACGCGGGTGTGCGAGTCGAAGATCTGGACCAGAAGTTCGAGGCTGGGGCAGGCGAAGGCGGGGGCCTGGTAGTCTTTCAGGAAGATGGCTTTCGGGGCGGCGTCTTTCATGCGGGCGTCCTTGGGGGTGGGTTATGCGGAATCCGCGCAACTTAGCCCGAATTGTCATAAACGCCCGGGGTGAGCAACCGTTCAGGTCACAAAAATATGACCTGTATCACTCGAAGGAACGAAGAAGCGAAGCGAAGAAAGCTAGATGCCCACAAAAGGCACAAAAGAGCGCAAAAGCAGCAAAGATGAGCGGCCTCCGGTTCTACCGATCACGCTTTCTGCGTTATTCTGCGTCTTCTGCGGTTAACCTGAGGTTGATTTGGAGTGATACAGGTCAAAAAAGAGGGAATCCTTCGGATCAGAGCCATTCTTCATGGAGGAGGAAATCCACCAGACGGCGGTCAGTGACCTGAATGTGATGTAGCAGCCATTGCTCGAGGAAATGGCGAACCTCCGGCATGGTTTGCGGGGCCTCATGGATCTGGATTGCGAATCCCGCGAGATGGCGGCTGAATTCCCGGTGCTGCGAGAAATGCTCATCAGCTTCCGGATAGGCACTGAGGAGCATCAGCTCCTCTTCGCCCTCGAAGTGCTCCTGGACATAAGTCTGAAGGCGGCGCAAGACCTCCCCGGAGCTGAGGGTTTCATTTTTCAGAGCGTTGATGAGCCGGATCAACTCCGCGTGCTCACGATCGATGAGAGCCTGCCCCAGTTGATAATCGTCGGGGTTGATATTCCCTGATTCGTCCATGCAAGTCCTCCGGAGATGACCTTTATCTTCATCCAGTATAGCATAGTTGAGGAAAATGCGCTCAAGCCGCAAGAAGAAACCGCCTCCGGCGGGAGGCGGCTTGTGAGTCACATTGAAATTCCTCAGCGGCTGACAGGCTGGGCGTCTGCGGCGACGGGGCTGAGAGGCTTGACGTCCGCAACGGCGGCGGCAGGACTGGTTTCTTTGGCATCGAAGGCCGCTTCGAATCCAGATTTGCTTTCGTGAGCCTTCTTCTTCTCCTTGGCGTCCAGGGTGCTGAGCTTGCCCATGCCGAGGGAGAGGACGACGAGGAGACCGAAAAGGACCCAGGTGACGTTGGCGAGGAACTGGTTGCGGTTGGCACCGAGGACCGATTCCGTCGCGCCCGAGGCGAGGCCGCCCAGGCCGCTGTCCGCCTTGGTGGGCTGCATCAGGACGGACAGGACGATGAGAACGCTGACGATGCCGATGAGGGTGGCCAGAAGGGTGATCACGGAGAGACTCCAAAAAGAATTCTATTAAGGGAAGGCGCCGAAATTAAGCGCCTTCCCGGGCTTTACAAGAGGCTCAGGAGAGAACGCAGGCGGCATTGCGCAGGAGGGTGGCGAATTCCGACGCCTTGAGCGAGGCTCCGCCGACGAGGGCGCCATCGATGTCCTTCTGGCTCATCAGCTCGGCGACGTTGTCAGGCTTGACGCTGCCGCCGTACTGGATCAGGACCTTGCCGGCGGTGGCGGCGCCGAAGAGCTGGGTGAGCTTGGCGCGGATGAAGGCGTGGGCTTCCTGGGCCTGCTGGGGGCTGGCAGTGACGCCGGTGCCGATGGCCCAGACTGGTTCGTAGGCGAGGACGGTTTTTTCCATCTGCTCGGGAGTGAGTCCGGCGAGGCCGAGGCTGAGCTGGCGTTCGAGCACGGCTTCGGTCTGGCCGCCCTGGCGTTCGGCGAGGGTTTCGCCGATGCAGGTGATCGGGCGGATGCCGGCCTTGAGAGCGGCGTGAGTGCGCTTGTTGACGGTGTCGTCAGTCTCGCCGAAGAACTGGCGGCGCTCGGAGTGGCCGATGATGACGAGGGAGATGCCGGCGTCCTTGAGCTGGGCGCAGGAGACTTCACCGGTGAAGGCGCCGGATTCGGCGAAGTGGACGTTCTGGGCGCCGACCTGGACGACCGAGCCCTTGACCGCTTCGAGGGCGGCGCCGAGGGCGAGGAAGGAGGGGCAGACGGCGACTTCGAGGCCGGGCTTGTTGGGCAGGTCCTTGCGGAGTTCGGCGATGGCGGCGGCGGCTTCGCCGGCGGTCTTGTTCATTTTCCAGTTGCCGGCGATGAAGAGGCGGGGCTTGCTCATGGGTGGTGATGTCCTTTGGATGTTTTTCGGGATTAGAGACGATGCTTGTCGAGGAATTGGCGGATGCAGGTTTCCACCCGCTCGCCCTGGTCTTCCATAAGGTAGTGCCCGGCCTCGAATTTGTGAAGCTCGGCTTGCGGCAGGTGACGCTGCCATTCGGCCAAAAATCTCGGGCAGAAGCACCAGTCGGCCATGCCCCAGGGGAGCAGCACCGGCTTGCTTAGGTATTGCTTCAGGCCGGCCTCGGTTTCGACCAGGGCGGCCCAGGAGCGGTCGCCTTCCTGGCGGGGGATGTCGACGACGAACTGGTGGGTGGCGATGCGCTCTTCCCAGGAACGGTAGGGGATGAGGAAGCCGCGGCGGATGGCGGCGGGCAGGGGCTTGAGCGTGGTGGTCCGGGTGGCGGCCCAGGCGAAGGCGTTGAAGCCGCGGATGGCCAGCTTGCCGAAGAAGGGAATGCGGCAGAGGCCGATCGGCCAAGGCATCAGGGAACTGCGGAAGGCGGCGGTGTTCATCGCCACCAAGCCTCGCACCTTGTCAGGATTGCGGGCCGCCCAGAGATTGCCGATCGAGCCGCCCCAGTCGTGCACCAGCAAAGTCGCCTTGTCGACGCCGAGATGCTTGAGCAGGGCTTCGAGATTGCGGGCGTGGTTGTCGAGGGTGTAGCTCCAGTCCTGCGGCTTGTCGGAGAGGCCGCAGCCGAGGTGGTCGGGGACGATGATGCGATGATTGCCGCGGAAGGCCTTGACCAGCTTGCGCCAGAAGAAGGACCAAGTGGGGTTGCCGTGGACCATGACCAGCACCGGGCCGCTGCCTTCGTCGAGGTAGTGCATCAGGCCGTGACCGGTGTCAAAGAGCTTGCCGGTGAAGGGATACTCGTCCCCCAGCTCCGCCAGCTCGGCCTGCAGTTTCGTCCGGTCCACGATCATCCTGGTCTCTCCCTGATTTCAAAAATGGCCGGCAAGATACTGGCGGGACCCTTTTCAGCAAGCAAGCCGAAGTGTAGACTGGCGCGACAAACTCCCGCAACCCCAACCCCGGCTCCCTCCATGTTGAAAAAACTCCTCGCCCCCGGCAAGGCCGATCTCGGCACCGATCTCGGCCTGCTCCTGCTCCGTCTCTGGCTCGGCGGCAGCATGGTCGCCCTGCACGGCTGGGACAAGCTGTCGAACTTCAACCAGAAGGCGTCCACCTTCCCCGATCCCCTCGGCATCGGCAGTACCGCCAGCCTCGCCGGCTGCTGCGCCGCCGAAGTGCTCTGCGCCTTCTTCCTCGTCCTCGGCCTCGGCAGCCGCCTCGTCCTCCCCGGCCTGATCTTCACCATGGCCGTCGCCTGGGGCAAGATCCACAACTTCGCCCTCAGCGACAATCTTCTCCTCAATCAACGCAGCGGCGAGCTCGCCTATATCTACCTCGCCGGCTTCTGCGCCCTCCTCCTCACCGGCCCCGGCCGCTTCAGCCTCGACGCCCTCATCTGCGGCAAGGGCGGCGGCGCCAGCCCGAAGAGCAAAGAGAAGTGAAGTGAAACTCAAAATTCCAGATTAGGCTCTCACTCCCTACTCCCTCACTCCCTCACTCCCTACTCCCTCACTCCCTTGAGGCTCCATGCCGCGCCTGATGATTGATCTCCGCAATGAGGTGAGCGCCTTCCGCCCGCAGGCCGAGGCGATTGCGGATTTGCTGCGCGAGCTGGGGCCGGCGTGGCAGGCCGATCTCGTTGCCGAGCCAGCTCAGCGCCAAGCCGCTTTGCCCGAAGCCGATTTCGCCCTGGTCTGGACTTTCCGCGCCGAGGAATACCGGCAAGCGCCGCGCTTGCGCCAGCTCTTCACCCCCGCCGCCGGACGCGACTGGATCGAGCCCGATCCTGCCGGAAAGGTCGCGGCGCTTCACGGCAGCTTCCACGGCCCGATGATCGCCCAGTCCTTTCTCGCCGCCCTGCTGGCGGCGACGAGCGAGCTCGACACCCAGCAAGCTCTCCAGGATTCCCGAAGCTGGGATCGCAACGCCTTCCCCAGGCGGCGCCTGCTCCGGGGGCGGCAGGCCCTCATCCTCGGCTGCGGCGCCATCGGCGACGAGATCGCCGCGGTGCTGACGCCTCTCGGGGTTTCGGTCACCGGCGTGCGGCGTTCGCAAAATTCAGCTCAAGCCATCCGGCCTGGCTTCACTCTCGATTCCAGCTCCCGCCTGAGCCGTCTCCTGCCGGCGGCGGAAATCCTGCTCAACCTCCTGCCCGGAACGCCGGAAAACCGCCATTTCGTCGATTCCGCCTTGCTGGCACAGCTCCCGCCCGGTGCGATCTACGCCAACTTCGGCCGCGGCACGACCCAGGACGAAAGCGCTTTGCTCGAAGCCCTCGACTCCGGCCGCCTCGGCCAGGCCATTCTCGACGTCACCGAAATCGAACCGCTGCCCGCCGATTCGCCTTTGTGGAGCCACCCCAAGATCCGGCTCAGCCCGCACTCCTCCTGCTGCTACCTCGACTACATTCCGCGGTTTTTTGCGGAAGCCGCGCCCAAGCTGCGGCACTTGGCGGAAGGCCTTTGAGACGGGTCGGGGCCGCAAGTCATTCACTCCCTGTCTGAATGACTCGTCTTTCCGCCGCCGCCGCGTATCTTGGCGGCCGAAAAAATCCCTGGAGATCCTGACGATGCTGACCTTCCGCGACGTGCGCAAATCCTACTCCGGCCGCTTCGTCCTCGACGACGCCTCGTTCTCGGTCTTCGACGGCGAACGGGCCGGCCTGGTCGGCCCCAACGGCGCCGGCAAGTCGACCATCTTCCGCATCCTCACCGGCGACCTATCGCCCGACAAAGGCGACTTCAATCTCCCCAAGAACACCCGCCTCGGCCATCTCCGCCAGCAGTTCGACCGCGCCTCGCTCGAGCTGCCCGCCCTCGAATACACCACCTGCGCCCTGCCGCGGCTCGAAGAGATCGACGCCGAGATGCACCGGATCTCCGAGAAGCTCGCCGGGGAAAGCGGCGACAGCAAGGCGCAACTGGTCACCCGCCTCGGCATCCTCCAGCACGAATTCGAGGCCCTCGGCGGCTACGAGATGGAGTCGCGCGCCCGCATCGCCCTCGCCGGCCTCGGCTTCAGCGACGAGGATTTCGCCCGGCCCCTGAAGGAATTCTCCGGCGGCTGGCAGATGCGCTGCGAACTCGCCCGGGTGATCATCGCCGACCCCGATCTGCTCCTCCTCGACGAACCGACCAACTATCTCGACGTGCCCGCGATCGAATGGCTGCAGGAACGCCTGCAAGCCTACCGCGGCACCATGATCCTGATCTCCCACGACCGCTACCTCCTCAACCGCCTCTGCGACGTCATCCTCGATCTCAACGGCGGCAAGGTGACCCGCTGGCCCGGCAACTACGAGGCCTTCGTCAAAGGCCGGGCCGAACGGATCAA
This sequence comes from Verrucomicrobiota bacterium, assembly GCA_039798785.1. Taxonomy (GTDB): domain Bacteria; phylum Verrucomicrobiota; class Lentisphaeria; order Lentisphaerales; family Lentisphaeraceae; genus CAMCSH01. Next base: position 9,449 of record JBDKFG010000055.1, read on the forward strand.
GCAGCTCGAGTCGCAGGCCAAAGCGGTCGAAGACCGCCGCGAGAAACTCGAATCCTTCGTCGACCGCTTCAAGGCCACCGCCACCAAGGCCGCCGCCGCCCGCTCGAAGATGCGCGAACTCGAAAAGCTCGAAGACGTCGAAGTGCCGGTGATCGTCGCCAGCGGCGCCCGCATCCGCCTCGCCAAGCCGGCGCGCAGCTCGCCCACCGTCGTCGAACTCGAAAACATGGGCAAGTCCTACGACGGCAAACGCTGGATCTACAACGACATCAGCCTCACCGTCAACGATGGCGACAAGGTCGGCATCGTCGGCACCAACGGCATGGGCAAGTCGACCCTGATGCGGATCATGTCCGGCCAGATCGCGATCGAGAAGGGCAAGCGCCGGGTCGGCGCCAACGTCCAGATGGGCTATCACTCGCAGGACTACACCGAGACCATGGACCCCGGCCGCACCGTTTACGACACGGTCAAACACGCCGCTCCCTTCATGCCCGAGCAGGAGGTGCGCAACATGCTCGGCGGCTTCGGCTTCCGCGGCATCGACGTGGACAAGACGGTGGGAGTCCTCTCCGGTGGCGAGAAGGTTCGCCTCTCCCTGTCGAAATTGCTGGTCGACCCGCCCAACTTCCTCCTCCTCGACGAACCGACGACGCACTTGGACATCCAGTCGCGCGAGGCCTTGCAGGAGGCCTTGAAGGAGTTCGAAGGAACGCTTTGCCTGGTCAGTCACGACATCGAGTTCCTCGCCGGGGTGGCGGAAGTGATCTTCGAGGTGTCGCCGCGCGGCCTCCGCAAATTCTTCGGCGACTACGCCTATTATCGCCGCAAGCTGAAGGAAGAGGCCGCGATCGCGCCGACGCCAGTCAAGGGCAAGGCTGGCGAAAGCACCCCGGCCGAGCCGGCGGGCCGCAAGGACCAGCGCCGCGAAGAAGCCCAGCAGCGGCAGGAACTGGCGAAGAAAAAAGGCCCTTTGAAGAAGAAGGTCGAGGCCCTGGAAAAACAGCTCGCCGAATTCGACACCGAAGAGGCCAAGTTGACCGGGGAATTCGCCGATTCGCCGAGCTCTTCCCGGGTGATCGAGATCAACCGCCGCCTCGCCGAGATCCAGAAGCAGCGCCCTTTGGTCGAAGCCGATTGGGAAGCCGCCGCGACCGAGCTGGAGGGGATGGGATGAGTAATAAGCGGCCTCTCAACGCCCTGGGATGCAGATCGCTTCGATGGATTGGCGGTTTTCTTTTGCTCATAGCTTTGGTATTCGGAGTCAAACACGCCGTTTTTGTCAGTCATGCTATCAAGACAAACGCGGTTGTGAGCGAGATGAAGAAATCATATGGGAAAGGCAGCCGCTACTCAATTCGGCCCGCCTTCTATTTTTTCGATCAGCAAGGCCGGATCCAGCATGGGCAAACTTCGATAAGTTCTAGTGATTGGGATTTCCAGATCGGCTCGCACATTCCGGTCTACTACGATCCCGCCGATCCTAACAATAACGAGATCGACTGTTTTAAAACCTTGTGGCTGCTCCCGTGCCTCTTCGGATTCATCGGCCTCGTGATTCTCATCATCGGCATCTTCCACCCCGCTTCGTCAATGAGAAGGAAATCCTGAGTCCTGTCCATGGCCTGGCATGTGAATAGGATTCCTCCTCTTGATCCCACTCGGCAGTCGACGGTTAATCTATTCTCGCTGCCGATTGGGAAGCCGCCGCGACCGAGCTGGAGGGGATGGGGTGATCCTCAGGCTTCGGGTGCGCCGATGCGCTGCGACTTGGCCGAAGCCTGGCGGCGCAGGGCTTCAAGCACGTCCATCTGGGCGTCGATGTGGTGACTGAGGGATTTCTTCGCCGCCTCGAGATCCTTTCGGAGGATGGCGTCGAGAATGTCAACGTGCTCACCGGCCATGGTGGCGATCTGCGGCGTAGTGGCAGCGGCATGATTGAGGATGACGTGGAAGTAGGCGCCGAAGGTCTCGAAGAAGCGGACGATGTATTCATTGCCACAGCTGCCGATCCACAGATCGTGGAGATCGTCGTTCATCTGCGGTTGACCGCTAAAATCCGGACGGTTGGCGTCGCGGATGAGGGCAGCCCGAGCCAGGTCGATGCGCGGCCAGGCGAGCTCCAGGGCGTGAAGCTCGAGGATCTTGCGGATGTCGAGATAGGAAGCGAGTTCCTCGTTGCGGAAAGGCCGGAGGCTCCAGCCGCGGCGGGGAAGCATTTCCAGCAGCCCCTCCGAGGCGAGGTTGGCGAAAATGCGACGCAGCATCGAGCGACCGATGTCGTAGGCCTTCGCGGTCTCGACCTCGCGGACGAACTCCGGCTCGCGAATCGCCAGGCTGCGCAGGATGATATCGTTGCGCAGCAGCTCTTCAGTGCTGGCTGCGGGAGTGCCAAGGGGTGCCCTTGGCAGCTGGGCGGCAGGACGCATCCGGCCGGACTCCAGGCGGCGGACAAATCCGCCCTCCTCAAGCAGGAACATCGCCTCGCGTGCCGGGGTCAGGGAAACCTCGTAGAAAGTCGCCGCCCCCTGCAGAGTCAAAGGAAAGTCGAGCTTTCCGTCGAGAATGCGGCGCGACATGTCGATGGCGATCTTCTGCGACAATTTCATCTCTAGGCTCCGTTACGTTTGAAATCCGGGAGTTCGGCTGCGGCTGGATCAGGCTTCATCCCGCAGCTCTTCGCCTTGCCGGAAGAGGCGGGCGGAGTTGAGGACGACGGCGAGGGCGCCGACGACTTGCAGCAGGGCTGCGACCACCGGAGAGAGCAGCCCCATGGCGCCGAGGACGACGCCGCCGCCGATGATCAGCGCGCCGAGCAGGAAGTTCTGCAGGATGGCAAGGCGCATCGAGCGGGCGAGCTGGAGGAGGAAGGGCAGGCGGTCGAGGCGGTTGTTCATCAAGGCGACCGAGGCCGACTCCATCGCCAGATCGCTGGCCGCGGCGCCCATGGCGACGCCGATGTCGGCGCTGGCCAGGGCAGGACCGTCGTTGACGCCGTCGCCGACGAAGACGACGCGCAAACCCTGCTCCTTCAGCTCGTTGATGCGGGCGACCTTGTCGACCGGCGAACAGCCGCCGTGCGAACTGTCGAGATCGAGTCCGGCGGCGATGGTGCTGACCACCGCCTGGCGGTCGCCGGAGACGATGGCGGTGCGGCGGACTCCTGCAGCGCGAAGGTCTTCCAGGCAGGCCTTCGATTCGTCGCGCAAGGCGTCGGAGAGGCCGAGGAAGCCGAGGGGGTGGCCGTCCTGGACGATGAAGAGCAGGCTCATCGCCTGGGCGGCATCGTGGGCAAGATGTCCGAAATCCTCTTCCTGATGCCCTTTGTCAAGCATCCACGCGAGATTGCCGGCGAGGATCTCCGAATCCCTCCAGGTCACCAGCATGCCTCGTCCCGGCTCTTCGTGCAGCGAATCGGGCGAGGGCACATTGACCTTGGCCTGGCGGGCCAGGTCGCGGATGGCCCGGGCGACCGGGTGGGTCGAGCCGGCCTCGGCGACGGCGGCGGCCTTGAGGAGGGCGAGTTCGTCGATCCCGGGAAGCGGCTTGAGCAGTGCGACCTGGAGTTCACCGCGGGTGAGGGTGCCGGTCTTGTCGAAGACGAAGGCCTCGGCGCGGGCCAGGGCCTCGAGGTGCGACACGTCCTTGAAGAGGACCCCGAGGCGGGCGGCGGCGGAGAGAGCGGCGACCACCGCGGTCGGCGTGCTGAGGATGAGGGCGATCGGGCAGCAAGCGACCATCACCGAGACGAAGCGGGAGGAAACATCGGGCTCGCTGCGGTTGAAGAAGAGAACGGCCGCACAAAGACAGAGGACGAGAGGGACGTAATGGCGGGTGTAGCGATCGACCAGACGGATGAAGGGAAGGCGCGTCGCTTCGGCCTTCAGGATCAGATCGCGGACGCGTCCGAGGGTGGTGTCCTCGCCGGCGCGGCGGACGCGATAGTCGAGCATGCCACTGAGGTTGCGGGTGCCGGCGAAGACTGGCGACCCCTCCTGCTTGTCCACCGGCAAGGCCTCGCCGGAGATGCTGGCTTCATCAATCGAGCTGCGGCCTCGTACCACTTCGCCATCGGCGTGCAAGGTGTCGCCGGGCAGGGCGCGGACGATGTCATCGACCTTCAAGGTGGCGGGGTCGACCTCGGTCTCCTGGCCCTCGGGACCGATGCGGCGGGCCCGTCCGGGTGTGAGGCGGGCCAGGGCTTCGAGCGAGCCTTTGGCGCCGGCGGCTGTCTTGCCTTCGATCAGCAACGCGAGATTCATGAAGAGCGCGACGCAGGCAGAAGTGACCAGATCCCCGAGGGCGCAGGAAGCGAGCACGGCGAGTACAGCAAGCTCATGCATCTTGGTTTCGCCTCGCTTCCAGTCGCGTGCGACGGCGAGGCCAAGAGGGAAGAGCAGGGCAATGACGGCAAGTCCGGCGGCAAGCGCGGAGGAGAAGCCTCCGTCGTCGACGCTGGCGCTAAGGATGAAGGCGTTGGCTGTGAGGACGCCGCCAGCGGCCAGGCATATGAGACTGCGTTGATTGCTCACAATGTGAAGCTCCCGTAAAGTTCCTGCGCAAGGTAAGCAGCGAAAACGGAATGGCAAGCTCAGCAAGGCGGAAGTGGGCTGAAGGCGTCTCGGAGGCAGCACCCAAAGGCCGGAAAGAAATTCCGAAAAAAACTTGCATTCGGCAGGAGATTAGTCGTACCTTGTCTGGCCCCAACCCAGCAAGCAAGGTCAAAAATGAATCCCGAACAAGCCATCGCCCATTGCGCCGCCATCCGCCGTGAACTCGCCAAGTCGGTCATCGGCCAGGAAGAGATCGTCCAGCAGCTCCTCGCCAGCCTCCTCGCCCGCGGCCACTGCCTCCTCGTCGGCGTCCCCGGCCTCGCCAAAACCTTGCTCGTCCGCTCCCTCGCCCAAACCCTCGGCGTCGACTTCAATCGCATCCAGTTCACCCCCGACCTGATGCCGGCCGACATCATCGGCTCGGAAGTCGTCCGCGAACAGGCCGGCCGCCTCGAATTCGAATTCCGTCCCGGCCCGGTCTTCACCAGCCTGCTCCTCGCCGACGAAATCAACCGTACCCCGCCCAAGACCCAGTCGTCCCTCCTCGAAGCGATGCAGGAACGCCGCGTCACCGTCGCCGGCAAGACCCGCGATCTGCCCAGCCCCTTCCTCGTCGTCGCCACCCAGAACCCGATCGAACAGGAAGGCACCTACCCCCTCCCCGAAGCCCAGCTCGACCGATTCATGTTCTGCCTCCACCTCGACTACCCCACCCCCGCCGAAGAACGCGAAGTCGTCCGCCGCACCACCTCGGGGGTCGAACAGACTCCTTTCCGGGTCATCGGAGCCGAAGAGATCCTGGCTCTGCAGGCCCTGGTCCACGACATGCCGGTGCCCGATCCGGTCCTCGACGCGGCGGTGAAACTCGCCGGCGCCACCCGTCCCGCCAGTCCCGGCGCCGCAGCTTGCGCCAAGGAGTTCCTGCAGTGGGGTGCCGGTCCCCGCGCCTCGCAATGCCTGGTCCTCGGTGCCAAGGCCAACGCCCTCCTCGAAGGCCGGGTCGTGCCGGAATTGCGCGATGTCCGCGCCGTCGCCCCCGCCGTCCTCGCCCACCGCGTCGTCCTCAACTACAAAGCCACCGGCCAGGGCATCACCCAGGCTGGCTTGATCAAGCGCCTGCTCGAAGAAGTCCGCTGAGCCGGGCCGCTCCCATGGCTAAACCCAGCCCCTCGCCGCTGCTCGATGTCGAGACCTTGGAGCGCTTCTCCAATCTCATGATCTTCGCCCGCAGCACCGTCGACGGCTACTTCGCCGGCCGCCACAAAGCCCGCGGCTACGGATCCTCGGCGCAGTTCCGCGACTACCAGGCCTACGAACCGGGAATGGACCCCAGCCGCATCGACTGGCGCCTCTACGCCCGCAACCGCCGCCTCTACTCCCGCCGCTTCGACAACGAGACGGACATGAGCATCCATCTGCTCGTCGACTGCTCCGCTTCGATGGCCTACCCGAAGCAGGGGGAGTCGAAGTATTCGCTCGGCGCCAAGGTGGCCGCGGCCCTCGCCTACCTGTCGATCCGCCAGGGCGACAAGGTGTCGCTGACCACCTTCGGCGAAGGTCTGCGCGACTTCCACCAGCCGGGCGGCACCCGCCAGCACCTGATGGCGATGCTGAACTCTCTTGAGCACGCCGCGCCGCAGGGCAAGACCTCGCTCACCGAGGCTCTCCATCAAGCTCACGGCCTGCTCAGCCGCCGCGGCCGCCTGGTGATCATCTCCGACTTCCAGCACCGCAGCCCCGACTTCCTCGAAGCTTTGTCGCTCTTCCAGCATCGCTCCTTCGACATCCTCCTGCTCCGCGTCCTCGCCGAAGACGAGCTCGAACTCCCTCTCTCCGGGCCGGTGCGATTCCAGGACATGGAAACCGGTGACGAGATCATCGCCGAACCCGCCGAGATCAGCGCCGCCTACGCCAAGCTCGCCGCCGAAGACACGGCCAAGCTCGCCGCCGAATGCGCCAACCGCGGCATCCAACACCACCTGCTGCCATCAACCTTGCCCTGGATCACGGCGATTGAATCGTTCTTGGGCGTGAAAAAATGAAGAGTTCACGACGGAGTCCCTGGGAGCGCCGGCTGCCAGCCGGTCCTTGTTCTGCGCTCGTCGCAAGGCGACAAACCCGGGAGCCCCGGCGTCCCGCCGGATGTTCTTCGCTCGTCGCAAAGCTGCACCTGCATCGCGACGTTCGCAAAAATCGTCCCCGATAAACTGAGGAAAAACACATGATCCCCCGCATGATCTCCGCCGCTTTTCTGATCCTCGCCATCGTCTCCTGCGACTTTGAGAAGGGCGAAACCACGATGTCGATCCAGGACGGAAATCTGACCCGCGACACAAGCTTGGTGGTGAAGTCCAACGATCCCGATGGCAAGTCCATCGACAAGTCCCTCAGCGAAGAGCGCTTGAAAGAGTTGCGGGAACAGCTCGGCCCCACAGAACGCATAGAACAGGTCGGAGCGGCCACACACATCAGGAAGCCGCTCACCGGATTACAGGGCAATGAATACGGCGGCAAGACCGGTTTCTACACCGTCAAAAGTGGCATGGGGGAGGCCCATCTTTACTTCGAACGGGTCTGGGGCGACGATAACCCGGCGCTTGAACTCGAAACCTGTTTCCGCGGCGTCGATCACGCGGCGGAGCTGCTCTGCAGCTTCCTAGATCGCGAACATCCGGGTCATGCAGAAGCCGCCAAAATCAAGGTCTTCATCCAAGGCGATTTGTCGCGGACCCTGAAGAACCTCATCACCTACCAGAAGATGTTCCCTAAAGAGAGCGACTTCTTCGCTCATGCCGGCGTCTACCTGGCAGAACATCATCATCTGAACCCGGAGAAGTTGGGCCAGATCATTCGCGACTTCCAGGACAAAGAATCTTTCGAATTCTTTAAGCTTTACGAATTGCAAGGCAAAGACGGAGCCGGGCTACTGGGCTGGCTCGAAGTTGTGACTGCCTTACAGTTTCCCGAGGATGCCTCGTTGCAAACTTGGCTAGCAGGGCACCCTCTGCTGGCCGACACTGCGAAGATGCAGGCACTTCTCAAAGAGAAAGCCACCGATCTCGACAAGGATTTCGAAGTGGCTCTGTTCGGCTGCAAACTACCGGAATTCTGGCATCTCTTCGGCAATCACAAGAAGACTCAGGAGCTGACTCTCAATATTCCCGCAGGCATCGAGATCAAGAACATTCTCAGCAACGGCACCATCGACGAAGTCAAGCGCCGCATCACCTGGAGCTACAAGGACGACGAACAGCCCTTGCCCGTCGCCTATGCCTACTGTTTCCGTGTCGATGAGTCTTTCCAGAAAGCCCATTTCGGGCGGGTTGTCGACTCCGGCGACATGATGCCGGAATATCTCAATTTCCTGTTCCTGATGAGTGCCGACGAGCGTCGCATCTGGGAAGAATTCCTGAGCTCGCTGAAGCCCGGCGACGACCTTGTCGCCAAGTGGACCGCTCGCGGAGTCAAGTGGCCGAAAAAGCTGCAATCAGAGATGGACGGAGTCTTGCAGAGATGGAGTCAGCCGCCTGTCCCGGATCAGCCGAACCTCAAAAGCAAAGGCGAATGATGATGAATTCTCCTGCACACCCCGGGAGTTTTGCGCTCGTCGCGAAGCGACAGAATGATTGTAGCCGGGGGGTTCAACCCCCGGTGCGCGGGGAATTGGATTTGGCGTCGCGGCAGCGACGCGGTGACATTCGCGCTCGGGCCACGGCCATTCGCGACACAAACGCCCAGATGTCATCCTGTCGCTTCGCGACGGCGTCTTCTTTTCGATCCTATCCGGGGGTTAAAACCCCCGGCTACAATCACACCGTCGCTTCGCGACGAGCGCAAAGCTGGACCCATCTCCAATACAAAGGCGAATGATAATGAAGCTCTCCACAATTTCAGCCGCTCTCACCCTTCTCATATTTTCAAGCTGCGGGATCATGCGGACCTATGATGTATCGCAGTCCGTAATCGCTCACAAAAGCCAATTCCAATGTAAGTCGGGAAGTTCCGAAGCCGACAAAATTTGCTTCTTTCCGGCTCAGGCGGTAAGGGACTATTTGTGCGGGCTCCCCGTGCCGGATGATGCCACCTGCGGTCAGGTGAAGAAAAAAAACGGCGACTTGTTTCTCATCGTGGTCGAGAAAGACAGTCATCTCGCCCAGGAATACGGATGGCAGGGTGGGAAGTGGATTCTGCTACAAACGGTGGATCTGGCTGCCAATCCAAATTCCTCTGCCTCAAACAAATTAAATGACACGATTGAAGAAATTAGAAAAGAAAGAGATTTCTATCGCGATAGTTCACCAGGTTGTGCTGATGGTACAGGTCAACTTTATAAAATAACGAATGCTTACCGGAAAGCGGTTGAGCATTTAACACCCGATGAAATAGAGGCTGTCGATCGGGCCTTAGGGCCGCCTCGCAACAACACAAAGACAGCACCTGACCGGGTGACTGGAAGCCAGCCTGCAAGCAATTTACCGATGAACACAACTCACTAAAACCTCGAGAAAACCATGCTCTGCTCCATCTCATTTCAAAATCTACAGCATCTCGCCTGGATCCTGCCCTTGGCGGCGCTGCCGCTGATCGTCCACCTGCTCAACCGCAAGCGGCCGCCGGTGCTGGCCTTCCCTTCGGTGACGATGATCCGCCTGGCCGAGGCGGCCTCGACCCGGCTCTTCCGGCTGCGCCATCTCATCCTGCTGCTGCTGCGCACCGCCGCGGCCCTGCTCCTCATCGCCGCCGTGCTGCGCCCCCTGATGTCGAGCTACGGCAAGCCCAAGGATTTGAAACAGCGGCGCAACGCCTTGATCATCCTCGACCACTCGCACTCGATGTCGTCCCAGAACGAAGGCCTCGCGCCTCGCGATCGCGCCTTGATCGAACTCGAAAGCATCCTCGGCCAGCTCAAGTCCGACGACCGCGCCGGCCTCATCGCCGCCGGCGCCGAGCCGAAGCTCGCCTTCGACGAGCTCAGCACCCGCCACTCCGACCTGCTCCGCTTCGCCCGCGACCTGCCGCCCTCTTATAGCCGCTGCCATGTCGTCGCCGCCCTGAACCAGGCGAAGCGCCTCGCCGCGTCCCTGCACGAACCCTGCGACATCTTCGTCATCAGCGACTTCCAACGCTCCGACTGGGCCGCCGCCCAGCTCGACCGAAATGACCCGCTGATTCGCTTCATCCTCGTCCCGGTCGGACCGAAACAGAGCGACAACCACGCCGTCACCTCGATCCGCTGCGCTTCGTCGCGCCTCGTCGCCGGCCAAAGCGCCCCGCTCGACATCCGCGTCGCCAACCACGGACCGCAAAGCTTCTCCTCGACCCTGCGGATCCAGGCCGGCCAGGAAAACCTCAGCCTCCAGGTCGAGCTTGCACCGTGGAGCAGCCGCACCCTGCGAGCTCAGATCCCGCTGCGCCAGGCCGGACTCATGGCGGTCAGCGCCAGCCTTCCCAAGGACGATCTTCCCGGCGACGACAGCTTCCACGGCATCCTCCAGGTCAGCGACCGCGAGGAGGTGGTGCTGATCACCGACGAAGGCGATTCACTGCCCTCCCCCGGCTTTTTCCTCAAGGCCGCGATCGATCCTTTCGAACAGGAACGCGGCGGCTTCCGGGTCAGCGTCTGCGACTCCCGCAACCTCAACTCCGCCACCCTGGCGAGAACCCAGCGGATCATCCTCTCCGGCCTTGCCCCCTTGGGCGACAAGCAGATGCGGATCCTCAGCGAAGCCCTGCAGCGCGGTGCCGGCATCCTCTGGTTCCTCGACGGCGAAAACGACGGTGCCAATCTCGACGCCTTCGCCAAGACTCTTCCCGGCTCGTTGCCGGTGCTCTCCGGCCCCCGTCTCGACGCCCGCAACCTGCCCGGCGGCCGCCTGCAATTGCTTCAGGGCGATTTCCGTTCACCCTGGCTCGCCCCCTTCGAATCGATGAAGTCGCGAGCCACTCTTTCCGCCATCTCCTTCCACGAGCTCCTCGGCCTGCGCGCCTCGGGAACCGGCAAGGTGCTGCTCTCCTTCTCCGACGGCACCCCCGCCATCGCCATCGCCCCCGCCGGCCTCGGCCGCATCGTCATCGCCAACTTCTCCGCCCGCGAAACATCTTCCGACATCGCCTCGCGCCAGATCTTCCCCGGCTGGATGCAGCAGCTCTGCGCCCGCCTCGGCCCAGACACCAGCCCGGTCCTCAGCGCCGCCGCCGGCAACGAGATCAGCAAGGATTTCTGGAGCGCCGACCTCAAGGGCGCCCGCCTCGTCGACCCCAGCAACAAGAGCCGCTCCGTCGAGAACGGCGGCGGCCAGGAACAGCGCCACCGCTTCGCTTTCCGCCCCGAGTCTCCCGGCCTTTGGAAGCTCGACAAGTCCGACGGCAAAAACCTCTACACCTGGGCGGTCTCCTGCCCGGAAAACGAAGCCGACCTGCGCCCCATCCCGCTGACTTCGATCCCGGGCTATGCCAAGGGCGGCGCCGTCACCGCGCAAGGTGCTGCGGCCTACAAGGAGCTCAACCAGGGACTGCCCGCCGCCCACTTCTTCCTCCTCGCCGCCCTGCTCCTGCTGGTCTCCGAGCTACTCCTCCCCTTCCTCCTCGCCCGCCGCCGCCACGCGGCTCAATCCTGATCCCCGGTTCCGCCCCATGTCCACCGTCCTCAATCCCCTCATCCCGCCCGCCGCCATCGCCGTCATCGGCAGCGGCCTGACCCTCCTCACCCTCTGGGCCTTCTTCCGCCATCCCGGACGCGTCCCTCTGGGCCGGCGCGTCACCCTCGTGCTGCTGCGCCTGATCAGTTGCGCCGCGATCTGCGCCGCCCTGCTGCAGCCGTCCTGGCGCGACGACACGCCCAAGAATATCACCCAGCGCGTCGCCGTGGTTCTCGACGACTCCTTGTCGATGGCCCGCCGCGAAAGCCCCAAGTCGCCCTCGCGCTTCGACACGGCGCGCCAGCACGCCCTGGAAGTCGCGACGCCCGGTTATCCGCTCGAATACAGCCTCTTGGCCGACTCGCTCCGCCCGAGCAGCCGCGAGGCCCTGCCCAAACTCACCCCCAAAGGACTCGACAGCCGCTTCGCCCCCTGCCTCGACAGCCTCGTCGCCGACCCGGCCAGGCCCGCGCCGGTGCTCGCCTTGCTCTTCTCCGACGGCCGCGACCTGGCCGGAGCCATCCCCGAGGAGATCGGCCGCCAACTCCTGTCGCGCGGCACCCGCCTCTACGCCGTCCCCTGCGGCTCCGACACGCCGCTGCGCAACATCCAGGTCTCGCTCCGTTCGCTCCAGCCGGTCTTCCTGAAGGGCCAGCCGGTGATGCTCGAGGCCCGCCTGCGCTTCAGCTCGGCGCAGTTCCTCAAGGCCCGCCTCAGCCTTTTGCGCGACGGCCAGCCGATGCAGGAACGAGTCATCGACATCGGCGAAGAAGCCGAAACCCTGGAAGTCTTCTCCCTGCCCGAGCAGCCCGAAGGCCAACACACCTACACTCTCAAGGCCGCCCCCCTGCCGGAAGAGACCGAGCTTTCCGACAACGAGGCGCACTGCTTCACCCAGGTCAGCCACCAGCGCCTCCGCCTCCTCTTCGCCGAAGGCGAGCCGGGCTGGGATTCCACCTTCCTGCGCCGCTTCCTCCTCGCCAACCCGCGCGTCGATATCGACGCCTTCACCGCGGTGCGCTCCGGCTCCTTCGCCTCCCTGTCCTCAAGCGGCACCACCCCTCGCCTGCCCCTCAGCGCCCAGGAGTTCCGAGCTTACGACCTGATCATCCTCGGCCGCGATGTCGATGCCATCTTCCCTCCCGCCGCCCTGCTCGCCCTCGACAACGCCGTCGCCGACCTCGGCCTGCCAATGATCCTCGCCCGCGGCAATCCAAGCAGCGCCCCCCAGACCTTCGCCCCCTGCACCTGGGGAGCCGAAGGAGTGGAAAACGCCCAGCTCCGCGCCGCCCCTTCGCAAAGCGCCAACTTCCTCCCTAGCAACGCCCCAGGCGTGGCCCTCTGCCGCAAGCTCGCCAACCGCAAGCCTCTCAGCACCGTCTTGGTAGAAGCAGCCGAGCTCCATGGCCAAAGCTTTCCCGCCCTGCTGCAGCGCCGCCACGGCCGCGGCCTCGTCCTCTCCTGCGGCGCCGAAGGCCTGTGGAAGTGGAGCTTCCAGCCTCCTGCCGCCACACCTAAAGACGACCACTCCGCCGCCTTCACTTTCTTCTGGGAGCAGCTCATCCTCCAGACCGCCCTCGGCGGCGAACTGCCGCCGGGCGCCGACTTCGCCTTGAATCCCGCCAGCGATTCGGTCCAGCCCGGCGCCGAACTGGTCATCTCCCTGGTCGCCCGCGACAGCGCCCGCCTCGCCTCGGTGTCCCGCCGGATCAGCCTGGTCCAGCCCGACGGCAGCAGCCTCAAGCTCGACCTGCTCCCGGTTCCTGACGCCCCCGACCGCCTCGCCGCCAGTTTCGTCCCGGCCCAGCCCGGCATCTACCGCGGCGAACTCCTCGCCTCGGAAGGGCAATTGCTGAGCTGCCGCTTCGCCGCCGTCATCAGCTCGCGCGAAGCCGCCGAGTCCCGCCCCGATCACGAATTCCTCCGCCGCCTCAGCAACGCCAGCGGCGGCAGCCTCCTCAAACCGGAAGAACTCAACACCCTCCCCTCCCTGGTCAAACAGGCCCTCAGCCAGACCCAGCCGCTCCGCCAGGAAGCCCGCCTCGAACCGCTCTGGGACACCCCGCTCTACCTCGCCCTCCTGATGGCCGTCCTCACCCTCGAATGGTTCCTCCGCCGCCGCTGGGGAATGGTGTAAGCAATTAAGAGTTAAGAGTTAAGAGTTAAGAGTTAAGAGTTAAGAGTTAAGAGTTAAGAGTTAAGAGTTAAGAAATGAACAACACGAACAACATGAACAACGCGAACGACAAAACGACTGACAAGGTTGCGCTTGCAAAAAGCTACGCCTTCGCGGTGCGCACCGTGAAGCTCTATCAGCATCTTTCTAGCGAGAAGCGCGAATTCGTCCTATCCAAGCAAATCCTCCGATCCGGAACTAGCATCGGAGCCAATATCGAGGAAGCCACTGGTGCACAATCTCGACCAGATTTCATCTCGAAAATCGGCATTGCCTACAAAGAAGCTCGCGAGACTTGCTATTGGCTTCGGCTCCTGAAAGACACAGACTATCTCTCGACTCATCAATTCGACAGCATCTACAGCGATGCCGATGAACTCTGCCGCATTCTCGCCTCGATCAAAAAATCGACCATCCACAACTCCTGACTTAACTCTTAACTCTTAACTCTTAACTCTTAACTCTTAACTCTTAACTGGATTGCGTACAATGAGATCCGATCTCCTCCACGCGGACTTCCGCCGCCGCTGCCGCCTGAGCCTGTTCACTGCGCTGAAAAGCCTGCCGGTCTGGCCCTGGCTGGTCCTAGCCTTGGCTCTGCTCGACGCCCTCTGGCCCCTGCCGGACGGCCTCCGCCGCGCCCTCGCCTTCGCTTTCCTCGGTGCCTTCCTGATCTGGCTCGGCTTCCTCGCCGTCAAGGCCCTGCGCCGCACCGCCAGTGAGGCGGAAATCGCCCTCGACATCGAACGCCGCCATGGCGCCCTCGGCTCCGCCCTGAGCAACACCCTAGACCTCGAGAAACAGCTCAATGCCGGTTGCCTCCGCCCACGCTCGCAAGGCCTGGCCAAATCCGCCCTCGAAGACTACCGGAAACGGGTCGCCGGTTTCGACCTCGGCCGCGCCCTCCTCCCTCCCGCCCCGGTCCGCTCCTTGCAACGCGCCGGCTTCGCTCTCGCCATCGCCCTCACTCTCGCCGCCATCTTCCACTCACAAGTCGCCCACCAGTGCCGCCGCTACCTCAGCTCAAGCGCCGAAGTGCCGCCGCTCTCCGACATCATCCTCACCCTCAAAGCCCCCAGCAGCGTCCTCTACGGCTCGCCCCTCCTCGTCGAAGTCATGGCCGAAGGACGCGACCCCGGGGAAGTCCAGATCACCTGGAGAAACGCCGATGGCAAATCCGAACCCGTCACCCTGCCGCTGTTCCGCAAAGCCGAAGGCTCCTACGCCGTCCAGATCGCCTCCGTTCGCTCCGATCTCGTCCTCCAAGCCCACACCCCCGACGGCCGCTCGCTCTCGACCAAGGTGCCGGTCAAGGTCATCCTCACCCCGCGTTTCGAGAACGCCGAACTGACGATCAAATACCCCGAATACACCGGCCTGCCTCCCCGCAGCTCTCCCTGGCCCTATTCCGACATCAAGGTCCTGAGCGGCTCGACCCTCGACTTCGTCATCCACTCCAACCGCCCCCTCGCCAGCGGCAGCCTCGCCATCCTCGATCCCTTCGGCGGCGCCCCGGAACTCTCCCCGATGAAGGCCGACAAATCCGCCCCCGCCAGCGTCGCGGCCAGCCTCCTCGCCAATCGCAACATGCGCCTCCAGCTCAGCCTCGTCGACACCGCCGGCAACCCCTCCAGCGAAAACCGCGAATTCGCCGTCGCCATCACCGAGGACAAGGAACCGAGCCTCGACTTCGTCACGCCCGACAAGGACTCCTTCATCGCCGACGACCACAGCTTCACCCTGAAGGTCCGAGCCAGCGACGACTACGGCATCGCCTCGATCCGACTCCACACCTCGGTCAACGGCAAGGATCCCCAGAAATATCCCTACGCCATCGCCGCCAAACCGCCGCAGCTCAGCGCCGTCGCCGAATTGCCGATCTCGATCCGCAAGCTCGGCCTGAAGGAAGGCGACACCCTCACCCTGCAAGCCGAAACCGTCGACAACTGCCCCTCGCCGCACCTCGTCCTCTCCCGCATCATCACTCTCACCGTGGTGTCGAAAGAGGATTATAACGAATACCTGCGCCAGACCACCAGCTTCGACATGGTGATCGAGAAATACTCCCAGGTCGCCGGCAAGATGCACGACCTGGCCGAGCTGCAGAAACAGCTCGCCAAGGACATCGCCGAGCACCAGGCCGACCCGAAGAAGCACAGCGACACCAACCTGCTGAAGCGCCAGGCGGAACTCGCCGCCCGCACCCAGGATCTCGCCAAGGATCTCCGCGCCCTGAACCGCGACAAGCCTCTCTACGACATCGAGAAGGAAGTCGGCAAGGAACTGGAAGAGCTTGCGGCCGAGCTCGAAAAGGCCGCCCAGGAAGCTCAGGAAGCGGCGGACAAAGCGGCTGCCGGCGCCAAGCCTACGCCTCGCGCCCTCCAGGATCTCGCCAAAGCCGCCGAAAAACTCGCCGAAAAACTCGGCGGCGGCGCCCAGGAAGCTCAAGAGGAACTCGTCCCGGCCCTCGAGGAAGTCGCCTTGATGGAAGCCCTCGTCCGCGATTTCAACCTGATCGAAGAACTCACCCGCAAACAAGCCCAGCTCGCCGCCGCCACCCGCCGCTTTGACAACCCCCGCCAACTCGACGCCCAGGACCGCCTCGCCCTCAGCCGCTTGTCGAAAGAGCAGAAGCGCGTCGCCGATTTACTCGCCACCATCCCCGACAGCCTCCGCGCCAACGCCGAACTGGCCCAGGACGTCTTCCCGAAAGCCGCCGAATCCGCCCTCGAAATGGCCGAACGCCTCGACGAACTCGCCCTGCATGAGCTCGGCGACGAAGCCGCCACCGCCCTCCTCACCTACCAGGGCCAAGCCGCCGCCGAACTCACCGAAAGCCTGCACCAGCAACTCCTCTCCCTCTTCGAAAAGGGCCAGAACTGCGAAGGCGCCTGCCAGGCCAACAACAACGAGTTCGACCAGCACCTCCGCCTCCTGCGCCAGCTCAAGCCCGGCAAGACCTTCTCGCAACTGTGCAAGGGTCGGAAAGGCAAAGGCAAGCCTGGTCAAGGTCAAGGACAAGGTTCGGGTTCGGGCCAAGGCGAAGGCGAAGGTTCCAGCGCCCAGCCGGGCTACAACGCCGGCTCCGGCGAGTTCGGCCTGATGGGTTCGGAAAGCCTGTCGAAACGCCGCCACGACGGCAAGGCCGCCGCCGCCAAGGGTGAACTGAGCAGCGCCAGCGCCCAGCTCAACCCGGGCGGCAACTCCTCCGACACCAAGCTCGCCAACGCCGAGGCCTCCCCCACCGGCTCCGACGCGCCCCTGAACGAATTCCGCGCCGCCGCCGATGCCTATTTCAAAAAGGTCGGAGGCTCCACCGAAACCCCTAAAGCGCTCCCCAAAAACAACTGAGAGAGCCAAGCCGGAGCTCATGCCGCTCATTCGTAATTCGTAATTCCAAAGGATTTCCCCATGCTCCACAAACTCCTCCTCGCTGCGACCGTCTTCCTACTCCCCTCCATGGCGCTCACCAGCGGCGAGGCCAGCGCCGAACGGGTCGGCGAAATGCAGCAGATCCAGTGCGGCAACCTGGTCTACGCCGGCACCCGCTCCTCCACCTGCTTCGCCGACAAATTCCTCTCCCGTGTCGCCGCCGAAACCACCGTGCCCGCCGCCCGCTCCTTCACTGACCTCCGCCTCGGCCTGCCGGAATTCTTCAACACCCCCTTCTGCATCGTCTCCGGCGAAGGCTCCTTCGCCCTCAGCGCCAATGAAATGACCGCCCTCAAGCACCACCTCAACTCCGGCGGCTTCATCCTCGCCTCCCCCTCCTGCTCCAACCGCGAATGGGACACCGCCTTCCGCAACATCGTCAACTCCCTCTTCCCCCAAGGCCTGACGACGATCCCGATGGACCACCCGATCTTCTCGATCGTCCACAAAGTCGACAAGATCACCCTCAAACATGGCGGCAAATCCACCCTCGAGGGACTCTTCATCAACGGGCGCCTCGCCATGGCCTACTCCAAGGACGGCCTCAACGACGCCCACAACGCCAAGGGCTGCTGCTGCTGCGGCGGCGACATGATCAACGAGTCGCAGCAGATCAACGTCAACATCTTCACCTACTCGATGGCCCGCTGATCCGGGAACAAGGTTGAAAGGCAAGCAGATGAACACGGTAGACCAAGAACAAGACCACGAGCCTCAAAGGCAATCGTTGAGTCCTTCGCTCTTTCGCTCGACCCCTTGCGGGTCGCACATGGTAGCCCAGGGTCGCCTCGACCCTGGGTTTGGGGGCAAAATGCGTTCCGACCCCTTGCGGGTCGCACAGCCCTCGCTCCAACGCTGTGCGACCCGATGCGGGTCGGCGAACATGGGGGCATCCAACCCAGGGTCATCGCCGATGCGGCTCGACCCTGGGCTACCATGTGCGACCCACGAGGGGTCGAGCCACAGAATCTGGTTGAGATCGCCTCCAAATCGTCTCATGCAACGCAATCTCCACATGCAACTCCTAAACTAAAAGCTGATCCCATGCGCCTGATCCTCCCCCTCCTCCTCGCCCTCTTCCTCGCCGCTTGCGGCGAACGCAAGGAAACCAGCCTCAGCCTGCTGCTCAGCTGCGACACCGAAGGCCGCCTCGAGCCCTGCGGCTGCTTCGACGGCCAGCTCGGCGGTATCGCCCGCATCTCCACCCTCGCCGCCGGAATGAAGCCCGCCGAAATCCCGCTCCGCCTCGACGCCGGCAACTTCCACCCCGGCACGACCGACTACGAAAAACTCCTGCTCCCCTTCGTCCTCAAAGCCTATCAACACGCCGGCTTCGACGCCCTCAACGCCGGCTGCCGCGAAGCCCGCCTCGGCGCTGACGAGCTCCGCCAAATCGCCAGCCAATTCCCCCAAATGATCTCCGCCAACCTCCTCGGACCCGATGGCAAACCCGTGCTCGCACCCTTCCTCGTCACCAGCAAAAACGGCACCAGCATCCTGATCGCCGGCATCGTCGACCCCGCACTCGCCTCGCCCCTGCTCGGCCCCGGCCTCAGCGCCGCCGAACCCTCGGCCGCGCTCCAACAGGTCCTCGCCAGCGCCCCGAAGGCGCAGCTCCGCGTCCTCCTCGCCTTCGCCGACACCCCGATGCAACAGCAGCTCGCCGCCCGCTTCCCCGAATTCGATCTCGTCCTCGGCGGCGCCGTCGCCCAACCCTCGCAAAAACTCCTCCACGCCGGACGCGCCACCCTGATGTCCACCACCAACAAAGGCAAAAACGCCGCCCTCCTGCAAGGACGCCTAGGCCCGGACGGTTTCACACCGGACAACTTCGACATTCCTCTCCTGCCCCCCAGCGTCCCGCAGGATCCGGCCATCCTGGCTCTGTCCAGCGAATACCGCAAGCTCGCCGCGCGCACCGTTTTCACGTGCGACGCCGCCGAAGCCGACAGCGCTTCGAGCATCCCCGGAGCCTCGCGCGCCGCCGGCTTCACCGGCTCGCAAGCCTGCCTCGCCTGTCACCAGAGCGCCCACGCCGTCCACAGCGCCAGCGCCCACGCCCACGCCTTCGAATCCCTGAAGAAGAACGGCTCCGACACCGACCCTCGCTGCCTCACTTGCCACACGGTCGGCTTCGGCCAGAGCGGCGGTTACCGCCGCTCGATGGCCGGCGGCCCCCTCGCCGGCGTCGGCTGCGAATCCTGCCACGGCCCAGGCTCCGAACACGTCCGCCAACGCTCCTCCGGCAGAACCCGCCTCTTCGCCTTCCGCCGCCTCGGCGACGGCGACTGCCGCACCTGCCACCAAGGCGAATTCTCCCGCCCCTTCAGCTTCGACCAGAGCTGGCCGAAAATCCACCACGGCAAGGAAGCCAAGGCGGAACCCGTCCCCCAATCACCCCCCGCCAGTCCCGCGGAAACAACAAAATGAAACGGCTCAAAACTGGCTTCGCGCTCGTCCTGGGAGCGCCGGCTGCCAGCCGGTTTGTTATGAGCTCCTCAAGCTGGAAGCTTGAGCCACGCAAGCAAAGCCTCTCCCCATCCTGAATAACCCTGAGACCCCCGCCATGCACAGCCTCATCCTCTCCCTCCTCCTGTCGCAAGCCCCCGCCGCCGCCCCGAGCTTCCCGCCGGAAGAGCTGCCGGCCAAATACGCCGCCTTCTCGCCGCAGGAAAAACGCCGCCTCCTGCCCCTCTGGGCCTCGCGCGGCCCGGGCCAGCCGGAGAAACGCTACGAGGCACTGCTCGCCCTGCTGGATGACCCGAAATTGAAAGACTCCGACGCCGCCCTGATCGCCTTCGTCGCCACCCGCATCCAAAGCCCCGCACTCGCCCAGAAACTCGCTCAGCGCGCCAAGACCCCCGAGTCGCGCCGCCGCTACGCCCCGCTCTTCGCCGCCGCCCCCGGCCCCGAATCCTTCGCCGCCCTCCTCGAACTGACCCTCGCGACTCCCGCCGACGAAGAACTCAAGACCCATCTCGCCGCCACCCTCACCCGCGAATGCCTGCCCCAGGTCGAAAGCCTCCTGCACACCCAGCCGGAACTGGCCGCGCCGTTCGCCCGCCAGCTCCTCGGACTCGATCGCCGCGACTCCTCCGACGCCGCCGCCCTCGGCCTCCGCCTCGCCGCCCTGAAATCGCGGCAGACGCAAAATCCCGAGGCCTTCCCGAAGGAACTTGTGGCCAGCCTGGTCGAGATCTACAAGGAAGCCGCCAAGCTGCCGCCCGGCATGGTCATCCAGGCTCCGCCGGAAAAACTCCTCGAGGCCAAGTTCCCCCCCCTCCTCCACCGCCGCGTCGCCCCCCTCGTCGCCTTCCCCAAGGACGGCACCCTCCGCAACCTCAACCTCGCCCTCTCCCTCGGCCTCTCCGCCGAAGCCTTCCGCCAACACCACGAGCTCCTTCCAAGGCTCTTCGCCGCCGACGCCAAGACCCGCGACGCCGCCTTCTCATCGCTCACCGACAAGCCCGCACCCCTTCTTCTCCCCGCCCTCATCGAACTCATCTCCGATCGCGACACCCAGACCCGCATCGCCGCCCTCGACGCCATCGACGCGATGATCGAATCCTCGTCGAAACAGGTCCTCGCCCAGCTGCCCCCGGACAAGGCTTCGCCCCTCCTCGCCAACACCCTCACCGACTCCGATTCCGGCGTCGTCATCGCCGCCACCCACCTCGCCATGTCGATGCAACTCAAAGACCTCAGTCCCCTCATCGCCAGCCTCTGCGAGTCCACCGATGTCCATGTCCTCGGCGCCGCCATCCAGGCTCTCTCCAAGCTCGAAGGTGAGCAGTCCCAAGACGCTCTCCTGCGCCTCCTCACGCACCGCGACTGGTCGATCCGTTCCCGCGCCACCAAGGCCATCGCGTCCTTTGCCGCCCCCCAGATCAACCCCGACAAGGTTCACGAGCTCTTCCTCAAGGAGTCCGAGGCCCTGATCCGCTACGACCTGATCGGCATCCTCGCCAAGATCAAGTCCGATGAATCCACCCTCCTCCTCCGATCCCTCAGCCAGGACGCCCAGATCCCGGGCAATCTCCGCGCCGCCGCCGTCGCCGGCCTGATCCAGTCGCAAAAAGCCACCGCGATCGACCTCACCCAGGCCCGCACCCAGCTCGACTCCGCCAGCGAAGAAGTCCGCCTCGCCTGGCTCAAAGCCGCCGCCACCATGCAGATCTTCGAGCCCGGCGACCTGAAGCTCTTCCTCTCCGACAAAAGCTCGCCGGAAAGCCGCGCCCGCTTCTACTCCCTCGCCAGCGAAATCAAGATCCCCGGCCTCGCCCCCGCCCTGAAAGCCGAAATGGGCGCCGATATCCCGAATCTCGACGATCTCGGCAAGATCTTCGCCCTCTACGAAATCAGCGACGAACTCCAACTCGGCCTCTGCCTCCACCACCTCGATCCCAAGAGCGCCACTCCGCAAGCCTCTCAGCTACGCCTCGAGCGTCTCCTCAACTTCCCGCCCCTCCCGGCTGCCTCCGAAAATTCGGCCAAGGCCGCCGCCAGCGGACTGCAGGCCATCGCCGCCGGCGGATCTTCGGGGGAAGAGGTCGATTCCATCGCCGACGCCGCACTCCTCAACGACCCCTTCGGCGACAGCTCTTCCAACTTCAAACTCAGCCCCGCCAACCACGACAAGCTCAGATCCCAGCTCCGCACCCTCGCCGCCTCTTGGGATCTCCCGGCGCAGACCGCTTGCCGCTTCATCACCGGCGACCCGGTCAGCAAGGAAAACTGGCAGCATCTCCTCAGCGCCCCCGAGCTCCGCCGCCCCGAAATGACTTCGCCCTTCCTCAAAATCCTCAACCAGGCCCCGGCCAAGCTCCTCAAACCCCACGCCGACGCCATCTTCGCCAGCCTCGACAAATCCAGCTTCGAATTGCGCTACAACCTCGAAAAACAAGTCTGGATCAAACAGGTCTCCCCGAAGGTGATCCTCGACTTCCTCGAAACCACCCAGGTCGACACCTCGACCTTGCGC
This sequence comes from Verrucomicrobiota bacterium, assembly GCA_039798785.1. Classification (GTDB taxonomy): domain Bacteria; phylum Verrucomicrobiota; class Lentisphaeria; order Lentisphaerales; family Lentisphaeraceae; genus CAMCSH01. Next base: position 31,229 of record JBDKFG010000055.1, read on the forward strand.
CAATTCGTTGTCCAGCTCAAGCTCAAGCCGAGTGAAGTCATCCGCCTCTTCCGCCACCAGCAGGAGCGCTCGAAATCGCAGGAATCCCACTTCGGCAGCAACGACTTCTTCGAAGAGGCGGCCCAGGCGCTCACCGGCCAAGGAAGCTCCTTCTCATTCTCCTCCAGCGAAGTGGTGGCCAAGGATAAACAACTCAAGCTCGGCCTGGCCGACCTGCAAAGCCTGGCCCAGCTCGAAGGCGAGATGCAAAGCTATCAGCTGCAGTCCTTCGGCAAACACCTCAGCCCGGAAACCCAGTCCCTGATCGCGGAAAAATCGCTGAGCAAGGAAATCACCGGCCCCGGTCTCTCCCATCTCCTCGCTTGCGTCAAGATCAAGGCCAGCCCGGAAGCTCTCAAGCTCATACTCTCCGCCGCCGACCAAGGCCAATACATACCGCTCGCCAAATCCCCGCAAACCCTCGCTTTCTGGCAGGAAGTCCTCGAAAAGACCGAGGTCATCAACGCCACCGCCCTCTGCCGCGCCCTCTGCTTCCTCCGCCATAACGCCGGGGATGACAACAACATGACTTTCGTTTACGACGGCCAAGCCGCCCCGAAACCGACTAAGCCGCTGCTGCCAGCGAAGTTCCGCCAGCTCCTGATCGACCAGGCCCCGAAACTGCCGCCCGAGCTGCTCAGCGGCGCCCTCAGCGTCCTCGAAAAAGACCAGCCGCCTCAAGAACTGCGGATGGCCCTCCTCAGCCGCCTCTACTCCCTGCCCCTCCACCCCCATGTCCTCGGCAGCAGCGTCAGCCCCGAAGCCACGCCGCTTGAAAAACTCCTCGACCTGAACGGCAGCTCCCACTCCTTCAGCCACAGCTTCGGCAGAAGCCGCGGCGAAAAGCCCGGAATGGCAGCGGAAGTGCTCAAATCCCCCGTCCGCATCGCCTTGCGCGAAAACCTCCTCCAGGCTCTCAGACAAAGCCCCGAACCTGTCCTCAGAAGCTCGCGCTTCGCCCCCGCCGTCCAGGAATTCCTCAGCCGCTCCGAGCTCTTGCAGAACTTCCTCTTCGCTGCCAAAAATGGCGAAGATGATTACAACAGCTACCAGATCAGCAACATCATCGAAAACCCTCCCGGCGGCAGCCTGACGCCGGAAGAAATCTCCCCTCTCTTCGAAAAGCTCAAGACGACCAAGGTCAGCCCCCGGATTCTCAACTCCTTCGCGCAGCTCCTCACTCCCGGCGAGGTCGCCTCCCTCCGCCCGGTCTACCAGAAAGCCCCGAAAAATCCCGCCCTCGTCAGCCTCATGGCGCAACACATCGGCCCGGATGAAGCCCCTCTCGCCGCCGAATTCCTCCTCGCCGCAGCCCCGGATTTCTTCCTCAATCCCGACCCGCGCATGGGGCGCGCCTACTCGAGCAGCGACGAAGTCAAACCCTACGCCGCCTTTGTCCAGAAACTCACCGACAAGGCCTACCTCGAGTCCCTCCTGCCGAAGCTCAAGCCGATCCTCGCCCAGACGCCCGATCCCAGCCCGACCCAGCTCGGCCTGATGCTCTGCCTCGGCATCTCCCCCAGCACGACCCAGATCGACACCGCCCTGAAAAAAGCCCTCCAGCCCGAATCCCCCGAACTGGATAAACAAATCGTCCTCAACCTCGCTTACGCCTGCCGCCGCGTCAGCCCCGATTGCCTGCGCCTGCACCTGCTCGTCATCAAAGGGGCCCCCAAGGGCCAGGAGAGCGGCAAAGCCGCCGAGCCGAGCCTGCCCGCCAACATCGAGTTGCCGCCCAACTTCCCCCCCGAAGCCCGCGCCCTGCTCATCGCCCAAATGGCCGGAAAAACCGGCGCGGCCAAAGCCCCCGACGGCGCCGCCAACCGCCTCGCCGCACTTTCCCTCTCGACCAGCACCCACTGGTTCACCCCGGTCGTCATCACCGGAGAACGTTGGAACTTCCAAGCCGGCAACCAGGCCGACAAGCGCCCCACCGCTCTCGAACAGTTCCAGATGCAAATCGACTTCAAAGGAATCCCCAACACCCCGCCGCCTCCCCTGAATGAATCCGAAAGCGCCGCCCTCGCCCCCTTGCAAGAAGCCCTGCGGGCGGAACGCCGCGAACTCATCGCCAAAGCCGAAAAGGAGCCCGCCCTCTTCCTCCAGCTCGCCGCCAACTCCGACATCTTCCCCGACAGCGCCGTCCTCGACTTCTTCACTCAAAAACCCGAACTCGCCGGCGACCCCCTCGCCCTCAAAGCCGCCACCCGCATCCTGACGAACTGCCCGGAAGCCGACACCCTGAAGCTCCTCACCCGCTTCAGGTCCATGCCCAAACTGGCGACGCCGACCCGGAAGTTCCTCCCTGTCCTGCAAGGACTCTCCGAAGCCAAAAACCAAGTCATCGGCGACTGGTTGACCAGCGAAAATCCCGAAGCCCGCAAATTCCTCCTCGAACTGCGCGGAAAAACCAGCCCTGCTGCGAACCCTTTCAAGGGCAGCTCCCAGGAAAGTCTCTTCTCGGAATGCCCCCATCCCCTCCTCGTCGCTATGTGCAAAAGCCTGTTGCAGCAGCCCTCTCCTTCCCAGGAACTCATCGAACTTTTCAGCACTTCCCAAAACGACTTCGACTACTCGATGGCCCGAGGAATCGCCGCCGCCTTCGATGCCTGCCCCCCGAAAGCCATCACCCCTTGGCTGAAGCATCTGCAAGTGAAATCGCTTTTGCCGGCAGAATGCCAGGACAGCATCCTCCCTCTCGAAACAGATCTGCTCAAGCGCCGCGACCAGGCCCGGCAACTGCTGCGCTTCAATCCTCCCTCGATTCAGGCGGTCAGGATCCGGACCGAAGAGCTCCTCGGCTCCTCTCCGTCCGAAGCTCTTCTTCTCGCCGACATTCCCTTCCACGACGGCCATCCCACCGTGATGGCCTGCTGGCAGCAAAGCCTGAGCAGCCGCCAGGAACAACTCAAACTTTACAAGCAGCATTACCGACCCGAGCAGCTCAAGAAGCAACAGCTCGAACTCGAAGCTCTCGCCGCGCTCCATGCCGCCCGCCTCAAAGTCTTCAAGCAACTGAAGAATCCTTCGCCACAGTGCCTCTACACCCTGACCCTCGCTTCGCCGGAGGAATTCAGCGCACTGGCCGAACCCTTCTTCTCGCGCCAAGCCTGGCCCGAATGGTCCAGCACCCTCATCCTCCTGCTACCCGAAGACAAGGCCCTGTCCCATCTCCGGAAGCTGATCGGCAGCCACGGCGCGACAATGGCCGAAAGCGGCGAAATGCAGCTCCGCATCCAGCAGTGCCGACATCACAAAATCCTCACCCAGATCCAGGAAGATCTGCAAAAATTCGCCCCTGTCGCCAAGACCGCCAAATTTCTCGTCTCGGCAAGCGACAAGTGGACGCCGCCTGTCATGAAAAAATCGCAGGAAGAGGAAGCCCTGGAAATGATCAACGCCGTGGAAGCCTCCCCGGAAGTGCCGGAGACGCCGGAAGAAGAGCTGGAATTCGACAAGTGAACCTAAAAACCGCAGTAGAGCAGCGGAACCGGGTTGAAAGGTTGAAAGTTGAAACGCAAACAATTGAACAAGAATAACAAGCAATGAATTTGTGCTACCGGAAAGACTTGAGAGTCCTGAACTTTGCCAAGAGCCCTTCGGATATCATAACCTATTGCTGTTGTAGCTAAACCTTACAACCTTTGAACCTTCCAACCTTTCAACTGCGGTTTTTAGATGGTTACCGCTTCACATGATACACGCCGTGTATCATAATCACAAAACTAAGCAAATGAATAATTTGGGGTGTCTTTGCGAGCGA
>JBDKFG010000056.1:0-37480 GCA_039798785.1 Verrucomicrobiota bacterium
AGCGGCCTTCTTGGCAGGAGCAGCGGCCTTCTTGGCAGGAGCAGCGGCCTTCTTGGCAGGAGCAGCGGCCTTCTTGGCAGGAGCAGCGGCCTTCTTGGCGGGAGCCTTCTTCTCGAGCTTGGCGAAGAGCTCGGTCATGGCGGCGCCGATGTCCGAGGGAGACTTGACCATCTTCAGGCCGCACTTGGCGAGGTAGTCGGACTTCTGGACGGCGGTGCGGTCACCACCACCGACGATGGCGCCGGCGTGGCCCATGCGGCGGCCGGGAGGAGCCGATTGACCGGCGATGAAGCCGACGACAGGCTTCTTATAATTGGCCTTGAGCCACTCGGCCGCGGTTTCTTCAGCGTCGCCGCCGATTTCACCGATGAAGACCAGACCTTCGGTCTTGGGGTCGGCAGCGAAGAGCTTGACGACGTCGAGGAATTGCGAACCGTTGATCGGGTCGCCACCGATGCCGACGCAGGTCGACTCGCCGAGGCCGGCTTTGGTGAGCTGGTCGACGGCTTCATAGGTGAGGGTGCCGGAGCGCGACACGACGCCGATCTTCCCGGGCTTGTGGATGAAGCCGGGCATGATGCCGATCTTGCCGATGCCGGGAGTGATGACGCCGGGGCAGTTGGGGCCGACGATGGTGACGTCTTTGCCCTTGATGGCGGCCTTGACTTTCATCATGTCGAGAACGGGGATGCCTTCGGTGATGACGATGACCAGCTTGATGCCGGCGTCGACCGCTTCGATGATCGAGTCGGCGGCGAAGGGAGGGGGGACGAAGATGCAAGAGGTGTTGCACTTGGTCTTCTTGATTGCTTCAGCAACCGAATCAAAGACCGGCAGGCCTTCGACTTCAGTACCGCCCTTGCCGGGGGTGACGCCGCCGACGAAGAAGCCGGGGTTCTTCACTTCATGGGCGTATTCTTTCATCAGCTTGGCGTGAAGGGCACCGGTCTTGCCGGTGATGCCCTGGATGATGACTTTGGTGGATTTGTCGACGAGAATAGACATATGGGGCTCCTTGAAATCTTAGGCTTTGGCCGCGGCGGCGACGGCTTTCTTGGCGCCGTCGTTGAGGTCGTCGGCGGGGATGAGCTTGAGGCCGGACTTCTTGAGAATGTCCTTGGCAAGCTCGGAGTTGGTGCCGGCGAGGCGGACGACGACGGGCATCTTGAAGCCGGGGATCTTGTTGACTGCTTCGACGACGCCGTTGGCGACGCGGTCGCAGAGGACGATGCCGCCGAAGACGTTGATCAGGACGACCTTGACCTTGGGGTCCTTCATCAGGATGCGGAAGGCCTTTTCGACGCGCTCGGCGTTGGCGGTGCCGCCGACGTCGAGGAAGTTGGCGGGTTCGCCGCCGTAGAGCTTGATGGTGTCCATGGTGGCCATGGCGAGGCCGGCGCCGTTGACCATGCAGCCGATCGAGCCGTCGAGCTTGACGTAGTTGAGATCAGCTTCGGTGGCTTCGACTTCGAGGGGGTTTTCCTCTTCCTTGTCGCGCATGGCGGCGATCTCAGGCTGGCGGAAGAGAGCGTTGTCATCGAAGTTCAGCTTGCCGTCGATGGCGTAGTAGTTGCCGGCGTCGGTCTTGACGAGGGGGTTGACTTCAACGATGGAGGCGTCCTTCTCGAGGAAGAGCTTGTAGAGCTTCTCGGCGATGGCGGAAACCTTCTTGGCGTCGTCACCGGTGAGACCGAGGGCGCTCGCGACGCGGCGGCCATAGACGGGCCACCAGCCGCTGGCGGGGTTGATTGCGATCTTGGCGACCTTCTCGGGGTGGTGCTCGGCGACTTCTTCGATGTCCATGCCGCCTTCGCTGGAGGCGATGATGAAGGGGCACTGGCCCTTGCGGTCCATGACGATGGCCAGGTAGTATTCCTTGGCGATGTTCAGGCCGGGGACGACGAGGACCTTGTTGATCTTGACGCCGGCTTCACCGGTCTGCTTGGTGACGAGGGTCTTGCCGAGGAGGACTTCAGTGAAGCCGACGGCGCCTTCGATGCTGGGGCGGAAGAGGACGCCGCCGGCCTTCTTGCCGTCTTTGGCGAGCTTCTTGCCATCGCGGTCGAGCTGTTCGCCCTTGGCGTTGAAGACATCGCCTTTGCCGCGGCCGCCGGCGTGAACCTGGGCTTTGACGACGAAGCCGTCGACATCAGGATGCTGGGCTTTGGGGTAGAGGGCGGCGAGTTCTTTGAGTTTCGCTTCGAGGCCCTGGACGGATTCGACGGTGACGCCTTCGGTGACGGGGATGCCATAAGCCTTGAACAGACTGCGGGCTTGGTATTCGTGGATAACCATGTTCTATCGCTCTCCTTGTGTGCTTGGGAAAAGACCACCGAAGATAATGCGCCTCAGCGGCGGCGCTATGGTGACCGAAAAAAAATCATTGCGCTTTGAGAACACTGTTTCCGCCCCACTCGTATCCAAAGACAATCATTTTTGACCTTCGCTCCTGCTGCTCGACCCCATGCGGGTCGCACATGGTTTCCGCCACGTCCCCGACCTGCGTTGTCGACATGGCCGTCGCGACACTGGCTCCGGGATCGGCCGACCCGACGCGCCGTGCTCGGCCCTGCGCCGGCGACTCCGACAAAGGTCCATAACCTAGGTCTACATCGAGTCAATCTTAGCTTCCCAGACTCTGTCCTAGGAGCTGGAAGTCTGGCATCGAGCTTCTAGGATGCCGGGAACCATCCCCAAGGAGACTCCCATGGACGCCCAGAAGATCAACCAGCAGTTCCGCAACAGTCACCCTCTCGACATCGTCCGCTGGGCCGTCGACCAGGCCATCCTGCGTGGCGGCCCCGTCATCGTCTCGACCAACTTCCGCCCCCTCGAAGCGGTGATCCTCGACCTCTGCGTCCGTGCCAAGCCCGACATGGCGGTGCTCTGGGCCGACAGCGGCTACATGATGGAAGAGACCTACCGTTTTGCCGACAAGCTCGAAAAACAGCTCAAGCTCAACCTCCAGGTCTTCAACCCCTTGATGACCGCCGCCCGCCGCGATGCGCTCTTCGGCCCGGTACCGCTGCTGCCCGAAAACCCGACACCGGAAGAGGATGCCGCCGTCCACGCCTTCTCCGAACAAGTCAAGCTCGAACCCTTCCGCCGCGGACTTGCCGCCCTCAAGCCCGCAGTCTGGATCACCGGCCTGCGCCGCGAACAAAATCCCTTCCGCCAGACCCTGGACATCATCAGCGACGAGAACGGGCTTCTCAAGGTCAATCCCGTCTTCGAGTGGAGCGAGGCCCAGATGGAGGCGTATCTCAAAGAGCGGGGGCTGCCCGACGAAAAACGTTATTTCGACGCCGCCAAAGCCAATGAGAAGCGTGAATGCGGCCTGCACAAACCCGGCTTCCTCAAGTAAAATCAAAAAACTTTCCGAATCGACTTGCCGCTTGAAGAATGCGGTATAACATACGCGGCCCAATCACCGCCTGAAATCAAAAGGTTCAAAACATGCAAGCTGAAATCCACCCCGAATACCACCCCGCGACCGTCACCTGCGCCTGCGGCACCGTCTGGGAAACCCGCTCCACTCGCAAACAGGCCCGCGTCGGCATCTGCTCCAAGTGCCACCCCTTCTACACCGGCAACAGCCGCAGCGCCGACTTGGAAGGTCGTATCGACGCCTTCAACCGCCGCTACGCCAAGGCCGCCCCCAAGGCTGCCGCCAAGAAGTGATCCTTCCGGTCGCTCTCTCACACAAGGTCCGCCGCAACCCGGCGGATTTTGTTGTTTTCGGAGCGGGACGGATTGGATGACGGAGCGACTGAGCTTAGCACCATCCCCCCAAACGCAATACCAAAGCCCTCCACGCCCGCCCATGGATCTACTCCAGCGCCTCGCCAGCCGCATCGGCCAGATGGAAAGCCGCCACCGTCAGGTGGAGGCCCTGCTGTCGTCGCCGGAGGCCATCGGCTCGCGCCAGCAGTTCAGCGAGCTCACCCGCGAACACCTGCGTCTCGGACAGGCACTGAACACCCACGCCCGGCTGCTCCAGGCTCGCCAGGACCTGGCCCAGGCCCGCGAAATGGCGTCCAGCGATCCGGAAATGGCCGAGATGGCCCGCGATGAAATCGCCGCCCTGGAGGAAGAGATCCCGCAGCTCGAAAGCCGCCTCAAGACCTTTGTCGCTCCGCCCGATCCGGCCGATTCGCGCGACTGCATCATCGAGATCCGTCCCGCTGCCGGCGGCGACGAAGCGGGCCTCTTCGCCGAGGAGATGTCGCGCATGTACATGAACTACGCCGCCGCCAAAGGCTGGCGCTGCGAAGTCCTCGAGCATAGCGCCAGCGATCTGGGGGGGCTGAAGTCGATCGCCTTCTCGGTCAAGGGCCAGGACGTCTTCAAGGAGATGGGCATGGAGTCCGGCGTCCATCGCGTCCAACGCGTCCCGACCACCGAGACCCAGGGCCGCATCCATACTTCCACCGTCACCGTCGCCGTCCTCCCCGAGGCCGAGGAAATCGACGTCAAGCTCGATCCGGACGACTTGAAGATCGAGACCACGCGATCCTCCGGCGCCGGTGGTCAACATGTGAACAAGACCGATTCGGCGGTGCGCATCACCCACATCCCCACCGGCACCGTCGTCTTCTGCCAGGCCGGACGCTCGCAGCACAGCAACAAGGATCTGGCAATGCAGATCCTGCGCTCGCGGCTCCTCGAGCAGCGGATCCTCGCCGAAAGGGCGCGACTGTCCCATGCCCGCCTCGACCAGATCGGCAGCGGCGAACGCTCGGAACGCATCCGCACCTACAACTTCCCGCAATCCCGCTGCACCGACCACCGCTACGGCATCACCCGCCATGATCTCGGCGCCATCGTCTCCGGCTCCTTGGGGCCCCTGCTTGAGCAGATCCTCGCCATCGAGGCGGAACGCCGCCTCGAAGCCGAACTCGGCCAGCCCGGCATCTCCTAAGCGAAAAAAGCCCGGTCTTGCGACCGGGCTCAAAAACTAAAAGACCGACGACAGGTATAAGCCGGATTCTGTGCCTCCTTGCGGAGCGGCTACCATTTGACTATGCGTCCAGTACCCGGGGCTATCTCCCTTGCGGGAATCGATGCGAGCCGCATCTTGCCCCCTATTTGGACTTGCACCGGATGGGGTTTGCCCTGCCCCGCGGATCTCTCCGGCGGGCGGTGAGCTCTTACCTCACCTTTTCACCCTTACCTTCCCTCGCGGGAGCGGCGGTCTGATTTCTGTGGCACTTTCCTTCCCTGGGCGTCTGGTCCCAGGTATCCTCTCTTTCGGGAGGACATCCCGCTCTGCGGTGTCCGGACTTTCCTCTCCCAACTTGCATTGGCAGCGGCAGCCCCCTGGCGTCGGCGCGACAAGTCTAAGCTGTCAATCGCCAAGCGCAAGCCCTCTCACACTCTCACAAAGGCGGCGGCAAGGCTGATCCTTCGCGCTGGTCGCGACGATACTGCGCCGGTGTCGTCCCCAGCTCCTTGTTGAAGACGGCGCTGAGATACTGCTCATGCGAATAGCCGGCGCGCAAAGCGATGTCGTGCAGACGCAGCTCGGTCCGGCATAGCAGGTCCTTGGCAGTGTCGAGGCGAACCCGACGGATCTCCTCATCGGCACTGCGCCCGATGGCCGCCCGGAAACGCTTGTCAAGTGTGCTGCGGCTGATCCGCAACTTATCGAGAATCCCGGCCACCTGAAGGCCGCTGCAGGCGCCTTGACGGATCATCCGCAGAGCCTCGGCGACTGCGGCGTCATCAACATAGATCAAGTCGCTCGACTGGCGCTTCACCACCCCGAGTGGAGGCATGCGGCGGAAAAGGGTTTCCGGCAGGCTCCCCTCCATCATCTCCTCCAAGGTCGCGGCGGCCTGCCTGCCGATCTGCCGGCACCCCTGCTCGACGCTGCTCAGCGGAGGATCGGCCAGATCGCAGATCACGTCGTTGTCGACACCAATCACCGCGACTTCGTCGGGCACCTTGAAGCCTAGACTGCGACAGGCCTCCAGAACCTGGCGGGCCCGGGCGTCGAAACAGGCCATCACCCCGAGGGGGCGAGGCAGGGATTGCAACCAGGTGACAAGCTCGCGCTGGGTGCCTTCCCACTGCTCCTGACGAAGAAAGCTTCCTTTGAAAACCGGGCAGTCATACCCGTGCCCTGCGAGACGCTCGGCAAAACCCTCGGCACGCTCCTGCACCCAGGGATTGGTGCGGCTGCGCGGATAACCGCAAAAGGCGAAATGACGAAGGCCGCGCTCCAACAGATGCTCGGCTGCAAGACTGCCGATTCGGTGATTGTCAGTGGCAATGTAGGGAATGCCGCTGCCGGCATCGTAATCGCCTGCCCCGCCCCCAAGTCCGACCACGGGAATCTCCAGACCCGCCACCGCAGCTCCGATATCGCTGATGTCGAAGTTGACGATCAATCCATCAAAACCCCGCCCGCGCAACTCAGGAAGACGGCTCTGGGCAATCTCTTCGACAAAAACCAGCCAGTTGCGGCTCTCCCGGCACCATGAGGCAATCCCCTCGAGTATGCAACGGTCGTAATTGTTCCAGAGTTGAAGGATTATGGCGACTTTGCGGCGTGGAAGCATAGGTCAACTCCTTACTCAGTCCTGCATCGGCTCATAACTCAAGTTAGCCCACCAAACCCCCTCCGACTCTTGTGAAATCTTGCCAAAACCTTGCAAAATATCTCACAGATAAGACTGATCACGACGCGAAAAATAAAATGATATCAAGATCATAAACATCAAATAATAAAAATGTGACAGAACTTGATTCCTCACTTGATACGCTCTAACTTAGCTTCAAGAACCGGAGCCCGTCGATGATCTCCCCAACCCTTCTGCTCTGCAAATTTCTCCTTGCCACCGCTCCCGATGCCGCGCCGCAGAGTCCGGCGGGCGAGGTCGAATGGAAATGCGTCTGCGTTCTTCGCGATATGCTCAGCCCTCGGATCCGGGAGCGAGGCGGCAATCCCGAACGTCTGCTCCCAAGCCTCCGCAAGGGGCGAGAGGCTTTGACCGCCCTGCAAAAATCCGACGGATCCTGGAGCTCGGGGAAAGAGACCAGCCTGGCCGTGTTGGCGACCCTCACAACTCCGACCTTTATGGGCAATCCCCAGAGACGTGAGTCCGTAATCCGCGCTCTCGGCCCTTTGTCAAAAGCTGGCCAGGACGAGGATGTCGAAACCCGGGCCTACCGGATCTGGGCGCTTTGCCAAGCTTATGGATGGATCGGGAATTACAGTCTGGAGGACACGACCCTGGAAGAGCTTCGCGCCTTCATCAAGCTGCAGCGCGGCAACGGCGGTTTTGCGGCTTCCGCCCGGGAGGAAAGTGGGGTCAGACTCAGCCGGATCGGCCTGGAGGCCTTGGCATCGGGGCATTCTCTCTGGCCGCGTGAACCCGGCTTGGCCGAAGCCTTGCAGAAGACGCAAGAATTTATCGGCAAGGCGGCGCCGGAAAAAGACGAGGCATCGGGGCTGGAAACCTATTTGCGGGCGCGGCAAGCCTATCGCCAAGGAGGCCAGGCCTGGGCTGAGTGGCAGCGAGAAGGCGAAGACGAATTGTTGCGGACCCAGCAAAAAGACGGGCTCTGGACGGCGGCCCCCGGGGAGACGAATGTCGGAAGCACCGCCTTTGCCCTCCTCAGCCTCAGCCTGTACTTCGAAGTCTTGCCGGAGGCGCGGCGAGACAAGCCCGAAGAACAACCCAAGCCATTGCCCGAGGAAGAGGTCGTTTTGTAAATTGAAAGCCAAACCGGAGCCCGCGATGAAAACCCTGATCCTCCTTCTCTCCAGCCTCTTCCTCCTCAGCGCCGCCGCCCCCGATGCCGCGCCGCTGAGTCCGGCGAGCGAGGTCAAGCCGGAGCTGAGCCCACCGCCAGCCAAGATCTACTTGCCGGGAACGGAAATTCCTCCCCCCACCAGCAAGATGCAGGGCCGCCGCCTTTTCGGGCGGCTCGGTTTGATCTCCCTCTACGGAGGTAGCGTCAAGGGCCAGAGGAATCTCGATACCGCCTTGGAATGGCTGGCGAAGTCGCAAAACCCCGATGGCTCCTGGGGAGCAAAAAATCCCGGGCGTCTCACGGCTCAGATCGCCCTGGTTTTTCGCGCTAGCAGCCACTTCCGGGACTCCAATCCTTACGGCAAAAACGTCGTAGCCGCCCTGACTTATTTGATCACTTCTTCTCCTGAGGATCGCGACACCCAGGCGCTCCGGATCTGTGCCCTCGCCGAGAATCAGATCGTCCGCCCCGACGAATCCCTGAGCCTTCCGCTTCAAAGCGCCCTCCGCAAATTGATCGAGGGAAAGGCGGAAACGGACAGCGCCCAAACCCTGGCGGCCACCTGCCGCGCCTACGAAGTCGCCTATCAGGCCGGATGTCGCGAAGCCGGCCTGGTCGAGGCCTATCACGCCACCTTGACACGCCTCAAGGCCCTGGCGCTGAGCCGCCCCGCCGATCCCGATAGTCGCGCCGCGATCTTTTATGCCTTGGCCGCCGCCGGATTGGCTTGGGGGGCAGACGACAAGATCCTGCCGGAACTCGAGCCGCTCGCGCCGAAGTTCTTTCAGGAACTCATCAAATCCCCGGACTGGTCCCAGATCCCATCCCTCGGCACTTGTTCTCGCGCCACTTATGCCGCCTTCGAGCAAGGTGGCGACGAGTGGAGGAACTGCCGTCAGAAAATCGAGCCGACGCTGCGGAAGAACCAGCAAGCCGAGGGCTTCTGGAATCCGCCGGGAGTGCCGGAGCCGAGCCTGGACCAGCGCCTCGAAGCCACGGCCCTCGCCTGCCAGATGCTGGAAGTGTATTACGCCTACAAGCACAATCGTTTCATCAAGAAAGAAGCCGCAGCGGCCGCGGAGAAGAAGCGATGAAAAATCTCAGCAGCTTTGCGCTCGCCGCATGCTTGGGCGTCCTCGGGTCGGGCTGCGCTGACACTGGGGCTGAGAAATTCTTTGCCGGTCGCCGTGCACTGCTCAACAAAAAATTTGGCAAGCGCTCGCCACTTGAATTAGGCTTGTCCTGGCTGGCTTCCGTCCAGAATCCCGACGGTACTTGGGGTGACGCCGCTCATCCCCAAACTGCCCTGGTGCTGAATAGCTTCCTTGCTGCCGGCGAGACGCCGATTTCCCGCGCCTACGGCGATAAAGTCCAGGCAGGTCTACGGGCACTGGCCAGGAAGCCGGAGCGCCCCACCGACATCCAATCCCAGGCACTTCGTTGCCTTGCGCTTTGTCAAGCCGTCAATTTGGGGTGCGAAAATTTCCGGGAAGCGGCCGAACTCTCGATCGGGCAATTGATCGATGCACATCAACACGAAGGTCGAGCCGCTCTTTCGTGCTGGGTTTACCTAGCCTTGCAACGAGCCCATGTCATGCAATGCCACGATCCACGATTAGCGGCCACCGCAAACGCCATCTTGCGTCACTTCGAGGATGTGGCGACCCGGTCGATCGACGATGCGGAATCGCGTGTGGCGGTCTATTATGCACTGCAGATGTCGGGCCGAGCCTGGGACGACCATAAAATCCGTTCTGTATTCCACCCCTTGGCGCAGCAGATTTTTGAGGAGGATCGGCAGCACCTCGAATTTGAGCGTCCTGCTCATCTATCGCTCTGGTATTTCTCGGTCAACGCGGGTTTCCAAGAAGGCGGCAAGATCTGGAAATCCTATCGATCCTTGGCACATGACGCGCATTCACAGTCTCCAGAAGGATCTTATCGGCAAACTCAGGATAGCAGCGACCTGGTGCCCAGAATCGAAGTCACGGCCCTGCTTTGTTGGATTCAAGCGCAAGTCTTTGTACATTATTCCCCCGCAGCGGTTCATTGGCCAATGGTCGCCGCCGATGCCTCGCCCCTGAGTCCGGCTGGTGAAGAGGCGGAACAAGAAGAGCCCAAGGACATCATTGGCAGGAAGTTTGTGCAAGAGGCAGCCGTTCCGATTTTACCTGATCACTACCCCGCTCGTCGCGCTTCCGGCCGGATGGGGCTCACGGTGAAATACGGCGGCAGTTTCAAGGCCCAACAGGAGCTCGAGAAAAGCCTGGCCTGGCTCGGCTCGCGCCAGAATCCCGACGGCTCCTGGGGCGAGGGCGAGCGCCGGAAACTCAGCGCCCTGGTGCTGCTGAGCTTCATCACCCACGGCGAGACAAACAAGTCCCGGCTCCATGGCCAAACCGTGCCAAAGGCCTTGGAGTTCCTCCGTGCCGGCAAGAATCCCGATCAGGAAGCCGCCGCGATCCGGACCTGCGCCCTCTGCGAATACCTCTCGATCAGCGACGACAGGAACTTCGAAGCGCTTGGACTCGAAGCGGTGCAGGAGCTGATTGCCGGGATCGGAGAAGCGGACAGCGTCGCGACTCTCGGCTGGACCTGCCAGGCCTTGCGGGCGGCGCAAATCGCCCACTGCCCGGAGAAGAAGATCGGCCCCGCCCTCGATTCCTGTCTCGAGCGCCTGCTGAAAAAACTGCCGCAGGACTTCGCTCCCAAAGGCAAAGTCGGTGAAGAGAGCCGGGCCACCGAGCTGCACGCCCTCCTCGCCAGTTCCAAGGCTTGGGACGGCAAATCCCTCCGCCCCGAATTCGCGCCCCTCGCGCAAAAAGTCTTCGAGGAAGATCTGCAAAAGCTGGTCTGGCCAGGAGCTTCGCCGCAGTCCCTGCCCGGCTGGTATCGCGGCACCTACGCCGCCTTCCAGCACGGCGGCAAAACCTGGCAGAACTGGCGCCGGAAATTCGAACCGATGCTGCGCCAAAACCGCCAGGCCGACGGCTCCTGGAATCCCCCCGGCGTCGCCCAGCCCAGCGCTGTGCAAAGCCTCGAAGCCACGGCCTACGCCTGCCTGATGCTCGAAGTGTATTACGCCTACCTGCGTTTCCCCGAACAGGCGGCGATCGATCCGGCGACAAAAATGAAACCAAGCCAGGAGCTCCCATGAAACTGCCCACCAACCTCTTCGCCCTGCTCCTCGCCAGCCTGAGCACCTTGTCTTACGCATCCGCCCCCGACGCCGCGCCACTGAGTCCGGTAGAGCCGGCAAAACGGAAATCCCCGCTGGATGAGTTCGAAAATCCGGATGGCTCCTACGGTCAGGCCCGCAAGGTCGAGATCACTTCGCTGATGGCCCTCTCCTTCCATGCGAACGGCGAAACGGTCACCTCCAAGCTCTATGGCGAGCGGGTCAGCCGAATGATTCGTTTCTTGACCACGGCCAAGCCGGAGGACCGCCTCGGTCAAGCCCTGCGCCTCTGCGCCCTGGC
The DNA here is from genome assembly GCA_039798785.1 of Verrucomicrobiota bacterium. Lineage (GTDB taxonomy): Bacteria > Verrucomicrobiota > Lentisphaeria > Lentisphaerales > Lentisphaeraceae > CAMCSH01. Next base: position 11,241 of record JBDKFG010000056.1, read on the forward strand.
GGAGGCCGCTCAATTCAATCCCGAACTCAAGCTCGCCGCCGCCATCGACGAGGCCGCCCGGACCTTGATCGACGGCAAAGCCGAAGCGGATAACGCCGCCCTCCTCGCCTGGAGCAGCCGCGCCTATGAAGCCGCCAGTTTCGCCGCCTGTCGTCAAGAAGGCTTGCTCGAAGCCTACCTGCGCACCCAGGAACGCCTGAAGGCTTTGGCCTTGGCCCCTCCCGCCGACGCCGAAAGTCGCGCCGCCGTCCTTTACGCCCTGGGGCGCGCCGGACGCCTCTGGGGCGACAATTTGAAGATCCGGGAGGAGTTCCAGCCTTTGGCGACGAAGGTTTTTGTCGAAGATTTCGACAGTCTCGATTGGCAGAAGGCGCCGCCCCGGGCGATGTCGACCTGGTTCTTCTCGGTCTACGCCGTCTTCGCGGAGGGCGGGCCGACTTGGAAGGAATGGCAAAAAAAAGCCGTCCCGATGCTGAAAAAGACTCAAGATCCCGCGGGTCATTGGAATCCACCGGGTGAGGACAAACCCAGCGCTGAGGAGAAGCTGCTTGCCACTTCGTATGCGTGCTTGATCCTGTCGGTCTATTATCGTTTCCTCCCCAAGCCGGCGGCGGCGGGGCGCGATTTGAGCGCGGCCGCGGCGAAGCTCGGTTGGAAGCTGCCGGCGGCGAAGCGCTGAGCGGCGGCGCGGGCTCTTGCGCTCCCGGCAAATCCGGGCATTCTTGGGAGCTGTCTGCAACCCGATACGAGAACGCCCATGTCCGACTCCCTTCTTATCCGCCGTCTTGCCGCAGTTTCCGGCTTCATCACCGTCGGGCTTGGCGCCATGGGGGCGCACGGCCTGCAGGCGACGATTTCGCAGCTTGAGAAAGGGCCGGAGTGGTGGGCCAAGGCGGTGCTTTATCAAGGACTTCACGCGGCGGTGCTGCTGGCCTTGTCGGCTTCGGCGCGGCCGTCGCGCGCGGCGGCCTGGTGTTTTTTTGCCGGCTCCGCGATTTTCAGCGGCAGCCTTTACGCGATGGCCCTCGGGGCGCCGCGCTGGTTCGGCGCGGTCACGCCGCTGGGCGGCTTGCTGCTGCTGGCGGGATGGCTGCTGCTGCTGAAGCGGCGGGACGGCGAATGAGCGCCGGCACCGATTTCCAGCGTCGGGTATGGGCGGCCTGCCGCCTGATTCCGGCTGGACGGGTGGTCACCTACGCCGAGATGGCGCGTTTCCTTGAATGCGCCTCGCCCCGGGCGATCGGCCAGGCCCTGCGCCGCAATCCCGACGCCCCCGCCACGCCTTGCCACCGCATCATCAGCAGCCGCCTCAGTCCCGGCGGCTATTCCGGCGAAGAGGCTGGCCCGGAGCTCGACAGGAAGCTCGGCCTGCTGGCGGCGGAAGGCGTGCGCTTCCGCGACGGTCTCCTGGCGGAAGCGGAGCGCCTCTGGCAATTCCCCCGGACATGAGCGGGAACCTGGCTGCCTGAGAGGTTTCTACAGAGGATCAATTTCCCTACAAACCGAGGAGTGTCGATGAAACTGCGTTCCGCCCTGCCTTGTCTCGCCCTCTTGCTGGCCGTGCCCGGCCTGGTCGCCGCCGAGGTGCCGCGAATTCTCCAGTCCCAGCCCGAAGCTGCCCGCAAGCTCGAAGCCGCGGCTCCCTTCGGCGACGGCATGGTGCTGCAGCGCGGCATGCCCGTGCCGGTCTGGGGCCTCGCCACTCCCGGCGCCGAAGTCGCAGTCGAGTTCGCCGGCCAGCGCAAAAGCGCCCGCTGCGATGCCCAGGGACGCTGGAGCCTCAAGCTCGACAGCCTCGAGGCCAGCGCCGAAAACCGGGTCCTGACCATCCTCTGCGGCGACCGCAAAGTCGAGTTCAAGGACGTCCTCGTCGGCGAGGTCTGGGTCTGCGCCGGCCAGTCGAACATGGAGATGGGCGTCAACATGTCGCTGACGCCGGAGAAGACCAAGGCGGAGGCGAACGATCCGCTGCTGCGCCTGCGGGTGATCAACAAGGTGATGTCGCCGCTGCCTCGCCAGGACCTGCCCACCGCCTCGGGCTGGCTGCGCGACGAGCCCAAGAGCCTCGACTCCGGCCACTACGGCGGCTTCTCGGCGGCGGCCTACTTCTTCGCCCGCAAGCTGCGCAGCGAGCTCAAGGTGCCGGTCGGCGTCATCCAGAGCGCCTGGGGCGGCACCCTGATCGAACCCTGGACGCCGCCGCAAGGCTTCGCCCAGGTCCCGGCTCTGAAGAAGACTTCCGAGTGGCTCGCCAAGGTCGAGGGCGACTACCGCGCGCAAGTCGGACGGAACCTGGAGGCCCTCGAAACCTTCACCCGCGAAGCGCGCCTCGCCCTCGCTGAAAACCGCCCCCTGCCGCCGCCACCGCCGGCGATCCAGCATCCGATCGGCAACCAGGGCGTCGCCACGGCGCTCTACAACGCCCACATCAACCCCCTCGTCCCCTACGCCATCCGCGGCGCCCTCTGGTACCAGGGCGAAAGCAACCTGATCGGCGGCGACACGGCCATCTACGGCGACAAGATGGCGGCCCTGATCGGCGGCTGGCGCCAGGTCTGGGGCCAGGGCGACTTCCCCTTCTACTTCGTCCAGCTCGCCCCTTTCAAATACAATCTCCCCGCCGAACGCCTGGCGGAATTCTGGGAAGTCCAGACCGCGGTCGGCAAGACCATCCCCAACACCGGCATGGCCCTGACCAATGACATCGGCACCTTCAACGACATCCACCCCAAGAACAAGCAGGAGGTCGGCCGCCGCCTCGCCCTGCTCGCCCTCGAGAAGACCTACGGCGTCAAGCTCGCCGCCGCCACCGGCCCGCAACTGCTCTCCAGCAAGATCGAAGGCGGCGCCATCCGGGCCGAGTTCGGCGCCTGCGCCGCCGGCATCCGCTCCAAGGACGGCCAGCCGCTCCAGGGCTTCGAGATCTGCGGCGACGACGGCGTCTTCGCCGCCGCCCAGGCCGAGATCGCCGGTCCTTCGACCCTGCTGATCCGCAGCGACAAGGTGCCCTCGCCGGTGCAGGCCCGTTTCATCTGGAACCAGTGCCCGACTCACAACGTGGTCAACAGCGAAGGGCTGCCGATGAACTCCTTCCGCACTCCCGGGCCGAAGAACCTCGCGCTCAAGGCTCCCTACACCTGCAGCAATCCCAACACCCACGGCTGGGGCGCCAGCGGCCAGCTCACCGACGGCTCCTGGGCCGCCGACGCCCAAGGCTGCTTCGCCAGCAACGAGGACGACGTCTTCCCCAAGGAGGTCACCGTCGACCTCGGCCAGGTCCAGCCTCTGAAACGCCTGGTCTTCGGCGTCCCCGCCTTCGGCTCGACCAGAACCCTGGTCGCCGAAGTCAGCGCCGACGGCAAGACCTTCCGCGAAGCCGGACGCCAGGTCTTCGAGCAAGGGAAGGAGGCCCGGGCCACTCTCAAGCTGGCCGCGACTCCGGCGCGCTACGTCCGGCTCAAGGCGATCGACCGCCACCCGCAAGTCAAGCAGTTCCCGGTGGGCTTCGTCTTCATCAGCGAGCTTGAGGTCTACGGCGAATAAGCCTGGATTCCGACGCTGGCAGCCGCTTTGAGCATTTGGGCAGCTGACCCCCTTGATAGACTCCGGCTTTCTTCCTACAATGATCTGGGACGGCTCGACGCCGCTCCGCTGCCAAGGAGCCGGACATGCACTCATTCATCCTCGGCGCCATCCTCCAGGGTGGCTTGATTTGCGACGACGAGCCCGGACGCAAGCTCCTCACCCTCGAGGAGCTGCAAAACGCAAGAATGGACAGCTCTGCTTCGCTGACGGGAGGCAGCCGTCGCGACAGCCCAGCCTCAGTCACCGTCATCAGCCGCGACATGCTCAGACACTCCGGAGCCCGCAGCCTCGACGAGGCTCTTGAGATCTTCGTGCCGGAATTCTACACCCTCAATCACATCACAACCGGCGCGCACATGTCCCTCAGGGGCATCTCCTCCGACCTCGACCACAAATTCCTCATCCTCGTCGACGGCGTCGACGTCAACGACCACATCCTGATGGGAGCGGTAGCGGAACGTTATCTTCCCTTGCTTGGCGACATCGAGCGGATCGAAATGATTCGGGGGCCTGGTTCCGCCATCTACGGCCATGGCGCCATCGGCGGCGTCATCAACATCATCACCCAAAGAGCCGGAGCAGCCTCCTCCGGACCGGAACTGACGCTGCGGCAGGGATTCTTTGAACGCCAAAGCGCCATGGAAGTGCGGGGCAGCCGTCTCCTCGGCGCCGCAGAACTCTCCTACTACCTAGGCATCAGCGACTACAGGGGCGCCGACGAACACTATGCCCCGAACAAATATGGCGAGGACGTCCCCCATCTCGGCATCCGATCCGGCCATGCCCTGCAGGGGACCGAAGCTGATCGCGCGCCGCTCGATCCGACCCCCCTGATGAAAGGCCATCTCGCCTTGAAGATCGAAGACTTCGACACCTTCGTACGCTTCGTCCATGGCAGCGAAACCCATCAGAATCCCGCCGAGCACTATGTCAAACCCGCCCCCCTGCCACCGGACTTCAAGGACTGGGGGCAGACCTACGACCAATGGATCTGGCAGGCCCGCAAGAGCTTCGAACTCAGCCAGGACCTCACCCTGGAGACCTCGATCGGGCTGCGTTATTTCCAGTACGAGCAACGCCGCGGCGCCGCCAGCGGCTACGAACCGAAATGGGAGGTGCGCGACCTCTCTCCCTACCTGAAAGCCTTGTTCCAATGGCGGCCCAATGAGGACCTGCGCATCGCTTTTGGCGGCGGCGCCGACGCCTACTTTGCCAAGACCTACGGACTCACCCGCAGCCCGCAGACCCGGGAATGGAACACTCTCACCCAGCACCTGATGGGAGAAGCCTCTTGGGACTTCGCCGAACAATGGACCCTGGTGCTCGGCGGACGGGCGGACTTCCACCCTGATTACGACAAGCCCACCTACTCGCCGCGCACCGGCCTCGTCTTCAAGCCTGGCGACGACGACACCTTCAAGCTTTCCTGGTCGCGATCCTTCCTGCGCGACAGCGAAAACGAATCCCAGGACGACATCGCCGCGCATCGCGCCAGCGACGTCGAATCGATCGAGTCCTGGGAGTTCATCTGGGAGCACCGCCTGGACGACAGCTGGTCGACGGCACTGTCTCTCTTCACCAGCGACTGGAACCAGGTCGCCTGGGCGGAAAAGTATGTCCGCCAGGCGCCGCTTTCGGAAACCAGGCTGGCTGGCGCCACCGCCGAGATCAAATACGCCGACGAAGACTTCACCCTGCGCCTCTCCCACGCCTACACCTTCGTCACCGATCTCCAGGTCGACCGCCAGGCCTTCAACTCCAGCCACATCCCCCAGGAGATCGGCCTTTCCCCCCTGGCCGAGCATGTCAGCAAGCTCTACGCCCGCTTCGATCTCAGCGACCATTGGTCCATCGACGGCTCCCTCCGCTGCCTCTGGGGGTTCCCCGAAGCCCGCAAGGTCGCCAAGGCCAACCGCGAACACCTTGCCGCCACCGGCGAATACTTCAGTCCGATGACCAATGGCGACGACACTGCCTTCGGCCCCAGCCTTTTCCTCAATCTCGGCCTGGAATGGAACCCCAACGACTCCTGGAGCCTGCGCTTCGACGCCCACAACATCCTCGGCTGGATCGACGAAGACCTGAACAAGCGCAACAACTGGTACTCGATGTCGCAGTGGCGCGACGAGGCTCCCGCCTTCACCCTCACCGCAACCTACAGGTTCTGAGCCATGCGCCTCGCCTGGACATGCCTCCTCGGCCTTTTCCTGTCACTGGCCGCCGCCGCCGAGGAAAACGACCGCGACCGCATCGTCATCAACTACCTCCTGCGCATCTCCGAGGCCGTGGAGTGGCCGCAGAACAAGGAGGCCAGCTTCCGGATCGTGGTCTTCTCCGCCGCCGAGACGAAGTTGTTGCGTGACCTGAAAGATGCGGCGAAGAGCTTCCGGATTCATGGAAAACAGATCGAGGTGAGCAGCTCCAGCGAACTCGCCCGCCTGCCCGAAGCCGACCTGATCTTCGTCCCCACAGGAAGCCTCAATTCCTTCCGCGACATCCTGTTCAAGACCGAAGGTCGCCCCGTCCTTCTGATCACCGAGAACTACGAGAACCAGCGGCTGATGATGGTCAATCTGGTGTACTCCAAAAGCGACAAGCGCATCCGCTTCGCCATCAACAAGGCCAATCTGCTCAATCAGAAGCTGGTGCCGGGCAAGCAGCTGATCCTGCTCGGCGGCACCGAAGTCGACGTCGCCAAGCTCTACCGCGAAGGGCAGGAGAGCCTGCTGGCCATGGAAGGCAGGGTCAGCGCCCTTGAGAAGCGCCTGCTGGACAGCCAAGTCCAACTCAAGGAGCAGAGCGCGGCCCTGGCGGCCGGCCAGGCCCTTGCCGAGCAGCAGAAGAAGGACCTGGCCTCCAAGGAGCTGGCCCTGAAAGCGGTAAACGCCCAGATCGATGCGGCTAAGCAGATCGAGGCGAGGATCGCCGCGGACCTCAAGGCCCGTGAGGGAGCCAATGCCGCCTTGAAGCGGGAACTGCAGACGACGGAGGAGAAGCTGGCCAAGGCGCGCGAGGCCGCCGCGGAAAACGGCAGGCTGGCAGGCGCCAGCCTGATGCAGCTGAAGCAGCTCGAATCCGAGAAACAGAGCCTGGTGGAGAAGATCGCCTTGAGCAGCAGCCAGTACCTGACCCAGTCCCAGCAGCTGCATTCCCTCAAGCTCAGCCTAGAAGACATCACCGATGACTTGCACAGGCAGGAGAGCGGCGCCCTCCAGGCCAGGCAGGAGGCGCAGCAGGCGAAAGCCGAGGCCGGACGGATCCGCGACGGCATCCAAGGGCTGATCCAGCAGAAGGAGTCGATCGCCGCCGAACTGGCCAGCCAGAAAGTTGACTTGAGCCGCAAAAACCGCTTCGTCGCCTTCCTCCTCGGCGCGGTCATCCTGGTCAGCCTCCTCATCCTCTTCATCATCCGCGGCTACCGCAAATTGTCGCGGCAGCGCAGCCTGCTGGCGAGCCGCAACGCCGAGCTCCGGCAGACCCAGGCCAGCCTGCTAGACGCCCGCGAAGAGGCGCTCCGCAGCAGCGCCTTCAAGAGCAGCTTCCTCACCAACATGTCGCATGAGATCCGCACCCCTCTCAACGGCGTCATCGGCCTCACCCAGCTGCTCGCCAAGACCGACCTCGACCGGCGCCAGCAGGACTATCTCGGCAAACTCTCCTTCTCCGCCCGCAGCCTCCTGGGCGTCATCAACGACATCCTCGACTTCGCCAAGATCGAAGCCGGCAAGCTCAGCGCCCAGCCTCTTCCCTGCCATCCGGAAGAGGTGATCATGAACAGCCTCGCCATCGTCCCGAGCCTGATCGGCGACAAGGAGATCGAGGTCGTCGCCGACATCCGCCTGCCCCTGCAACGCCATGCCCTGCTCGACTCGATCCGACTCGGTCAGATCCTCCACAACCTCCTCTCCAACGCCGCCAAGTTCACCCCTGCAGGCCAGATCCTGGTCAAAGCCCGCCATCGCGACGAAGGCGCCTCGGCAGTCCTCGAGATCAGCGTCAGCGACAGCGGCATCGGCATGGACGAGCAGACTCAAGCCAAGCTCTTCAGTCCCTTCGTCCAGGCCGATGCCTCGACCACCCGGAAATACGGCGGCAGCGGACTCGGCCTCTCCATCTGCCGCGAGCTCTGCCGCCTGATGGGGGGCGACATCGGACTGCGAAGTTCACCAGGGCAGGGCAGCACCTTCAGCTTCTGGATCCGCTTCGACTGGGGTGAAGCCCTCCCACCTCCTCGCGATCTCAGCCATCTCAAGGACCGCTTCGTCCTGGTCGTCGATGAACACCCGCTCAGTCTCGAGATCCTCGTCCGTCAGCTCCAGGACTTCGGCCTCCGGGTCAGCGCTCACACCGAGGCTTCCGCAGCGCTCGAGTGGCTGGCCCGGCAGGACCGCTGGCCGGACTACTTCCTCCTCGACTGGAAGATGACTGGGATGAATGGCGGCGAGCTGGCGCGGCGGATCCACGAGCTTCGCCCCGGGGCCGAGTCCGAATTCTGCATGATCTCGTCCCGTCCCCAGGAATGCCCGGATCTCCCCGGCATGCAATGTCCCTTGCACAAACCGGTCAGCTCCAGCTCCCTCCTCGATTTCCTGGTCAAGTCGCTCCCCTCCGGCAGCCCGCAGCAAGCCCAGCCGAAGCCCCTCGAGGGTCGCCGCATCCTCGTCGCCGAGGACCAGGAGATCAATCAGATGATCATCATCGAGCTTCTCCATTCGGCCGGCGCCCATGTCGATCTCGCCTCCGACGGTCACGAGGCGGTGAAGCGGACGGAATCGGCGGAATACGATCTGGTGCTGATGGACATCCAGATGCCGGTGCTCGACGGCCACGAGGCGACCCGCCGCATCCGGGCGGCAGGCGGCACGATGCCGATCATCGCCATGACCGCCCACGCCTTCAACGCCGAAAAGGAGCGCTGCCTCGCCAACGGCATGAACGACCACGTCAGCAAGCCCTTCAACAAGGAAGAGCTCTTCGAGCTGCTGTTCCGCTGGCTCAAGCCTGACCAGCTTCTGGTCGCTGAAGACGATGAAATCAACCAGCTCATCCTTGGCGAAATCCTGACCGAAGCCGGCATCCCCTACATCCTCTGCGGCAGCGGCGAAGAACTGATCGGACAATGGCAGAGACAGCCCGGCTGTCCCTTGATCCTCCTCGACCTGCAGCTGCCAGGCGTCGACGGACTGGCCACTCTCGAAGAGCTCCGGCGCCTCGGCTGCACGGCGCCTATCCACGCCCTCAGTGCCGCGCCCGCCCTCCCGCCCGACTGCAAGGGCCGCTTCGACGGATACTTCCCCAAGCCCTTCGATCCCGAGCTGGGTCAGGCTCTGCTCAAGCTTCTGAACCAAACCCAGAAAAAATTGCGGGAACCTCTCCCCGCCGTTGCCGAAGGACCATCTCCATGATAAACTTGTCTAAACTCGAACGATGACAGGATTGACGATGCCGACAAAACCCGCACTTCTCCTGGTCGACGACGTACCCGAAAACCTGATGGTTCTCAGCGGCCTCCTGCGCCCCTCCTACGAAATCAGGGCGGTGACCAGCGGCATCCAGGCCCTGCAACTTCTAGAGAACTTCCACCCCGACCTCATCCTCCTCGACATCGTCATGCCTGATCTCGACGGCATCGAAATCTTGCAGCGGATCCGCAGCCGCCCCTCTCCGCCTCCGGTGATCATGCTGACCGCCCTCGACGACGTCGACTCGAAAGTCCGCGCCTTCGAGGCAGGCGCCCTCGACTACATCACCAAACCCTTCCAGGTGCAGGAGGTGCTCGCCCGGGTCGGAAATCAGATCCTCATCCGTTCCCACGCCCGCGAGCTGGAATCGCGCAACCAGGAGCTGATCCGCCTCAACCACCAGATCCTCGACGCCCAGAAGACCAGCGACGAATTCATGCGCATCGCCAGCCACGACCTGCGCTCGCCCCTCTCCGTCATCCTCGGCAATGCCGAGCTGATCAGTCTTTACCTCGGCAACGGCCGCGGGCTTGATCCCGCCAAATGCCTGCGCATGGTCGGCTCGATGAGCGCCGCCGCCTCGCTGATGCGCTGCATCATCGACGACTTCATCGACTTCCGCATCCTCAAGGACGGCCAGGTGAGCATCCACCTCGAATCCATAGACCTGCGCACCATAGCCGAAGACGTCATGCAGTCCCGCCTCTTCCATGCCGAGAAGAAAAGCGCCATCCTCGAGCTCGACGCCCCCAGCCCGGTGCCGGCCTGGTTCGACCGCTCACGCATCCTGCAAGTGGTCGACAACCTCCTTTCCAACGCCCTCAAATACAGCCCGACTGGTTCGCAGATCCTGATCCGGGTCGAGGAGACGCAAGGGCGGTCCCGCCTCAGCGTCATCGACCAGGGCCCGGGACTCCGTCCCGAAGATTTCGACCGCCTCTTCAGCGACTACGCCCGCCTCAGCGCCCAGCCCACCGGAGGCGAAAAGAGCCTCGGCCTCGGCCTCTCCATCTGCAAAACCCTGATGGAACTGCACCAAGGTGACATCGGCGCCTACAACAATCCCGAAGGAGGCGCCACATTCTGGATCAGCCTCCCCAATCTTCATCCAGGAGTCGAAGCATGACGCCGCCCGACCTATCCGTAAGGCTCGCCGCCGTCCCCGGCCTCGGCTACCGCGAGGGACTGCAACGCGTCGGCGGCAATCCCGATTTCTACGCCAAGGTCCTGCGCCTTTTCTGCGACAAAATCGAATCGACGGCTAAGCGCCTCGAAGAGCTTCACCGGGACGGTGGGCGGCGCATCGAATTCGGCCGCGAAGTCCACAGCCTGAAGGGCACTTCGGGGAATCTCGCCATCCGTCCGGTGCATGACGCCGCCTGCGTCCTCGACCACGCCTTGAAGACGCGCCAGAGCGAAACCGAAGTCGCCTCCAGTCTGCGGCATCTCGTCGACCACTGCCGGGCCTTCCAGATCGATCTCAGCCTCGCCCTCGGCGAAGCCAGCTGCTCCCGCCCCTCGCCGCAGCTCCCCTCGCCCAAGCTGCTCCTGCAGCTCAAAGTCTGGATCGACAACTGCGACTGCGCCGCCTTGCAGCTGATCGATGATGAAGCGGCCGCGCTCGAAGCCATCCTCGGCAGCGCCGGACACGGCCAGCTGCGCCAGGCCTTGCACCGCTTCGACTGGCGCCAGGCCGCCGCCGAACTTGACAAGCTCGCCCCCTGAGCACTCGCCACCGCCTTCCACCTCATTCCAAGCTCAGAGGATCGAGAATGAAACATCTATTAGTCCTCCTCCTACTCTGCTGCGCCTCCCAAGCCTCGGAAAGCCCGGAAAAACCCGCGCCTCCCCCCGCCGCAGCCGCCTCTCTCGACGCCGAAAGAGTGAAGAGGATCGACGCCCTCTGCGCCATCGTCGCCACCGGCAATCCGAAAGAGCGCCGCCAGGCCAGGAAGGACCTCAACGCCTGTGACAAGAGCGCCGCCGCCGAACTCCAGGCTGCCCTTGCCAAAGCCAATGATCCGGAAGTCCGCGAAGCGCTGACCGAAGCCCTCGCCAAGTTCGACATGAGCGGCTACAAGGCTCTCAGCCCGCCCCAGATCACCCGGGCAAAAAACGGCCTCAAGATGATCGGCGTCACGATCAACAGCTACTTTTCCGACGGCACCTCGACTGATTTCCCCGAGGCCTCCAAGTTGATGATTGAAATGGCGATGACCGACATTCCCAACAACGGACGCCCGATGGGCGACAGCGCCGCCTTCTCCAAGGGCGAATCCGACGTCGTCCCGCTTTGGAAGGCAGGAAGCCACTTCGCCGCTCTCAACAATAGCGACGCGCCCCTGGCCTTCCTCCGACCGGAATTCACGCCCGGCACAATCCTGATGCTGTTCGGCGACGGACATGTCGAAAGCCGCACTTTCGAGGGCAAGACCACAGCCGCCGCTCTGAAGGAGTTCGCCCCTTGACCGGAATTCTTCCTCAGTCGCGTCGGCTCAGCTCCTGCAAAGCCCTCATCGCCAGGTCAAAGGCATCCAGTCGCCTGGCCTGGGCGCTGCCGGGATTCATTTCAATGGCAGGATTGCCGCCGGCAAAGGCCTGGGCCCCAAAAATGGCGGTGTCGACCAACTCTTCCCGGGTGCACCTGGGAAGCTGCGGCAGCAGATCTTCGAGACTCTCGAGTGAACGGGCGAAAAACTTGGCGTCGCCGTTCAACTGCTGAAAGCGCTTCTGACGCTCCTCCCCCGCACAGGCCTCGATCGCCTCCATGCGGCGCTCGCCAGCGGCATGCAGACACGAGCAGCACAGATGCAGGCTCGCCTCCAGATCGGCATGACGCGCCGCCGTCACATGCCCTTCATCGAGAAGCGCCCGCAGAGTGTCGCCCTGGCGGAAGAAACCGAGGGCCGCCCGTGTCAGAGTCGCCTCATCGCTATCGCGGAGGAAGAACAGGCGGGCGGCATCATCGCGACGAAGGGTCTCGAGATCGATCATCCTTTCGTCTCCCGTTCCAGCTGATTGCGGAAAGCGCGCAGCAGATCGCCGTCGGTGATGATGCCGACGAGCCGCCCCTGATCCAGGACCGGCAGGGCGTGGATGTGATGGTTGAGAAGAAGATTGAGAGCCTCGAGGATCGAGGCCTCGGGACTGACGGTGATCGGCTGACGGCTCATGAACTGGTGCGCCTTGGTGAAGAGCAGGCGCTGTTCCGCCGTGGTGGCCAGATCGCTGTGGGATCGGGGGGAGATCTGCCTCTTCACGTCGCTGTCGGCGATGATGCCGACCAGACGCCCCTGGTCGACGACCAGGACATGGCCGATCTTCCGCTTGATCATGATCTGCTCGATGACTTCGAGGGTGAAGTCCATCTCCACCGTGATCAAAGCGGTACTCATGATCTGAGCGACGGTTGTGGACATAACTCACCTGAGGGTTGGACAAGGCAAAGATATACCTGCAACGATCTGCCGCTATCTCAAGCCAGTGCAAGTGGCGGCGAGAGTTTTCATCTCACCTCCTCTCGCGAATGGACTCAGGAACTCCCCGTCTCATTCCAGAAGTCGTAGAAGTTGTACCATTGCAGGGGATCTTCGAGAACCAGTTTTTCCAGCCGCTGCAACCAGAGACGGCGGGCCTCCGCGGCCGCGACGCCGCCGTCGCGCCGGGCGACAGGGCCGCAGAGACGCTCGAGCTGCACCTGGTGGCGACCGGCCTGGCGCCGGCAGAAACTCGTCCACACCGGACACCTGAGCAGCTGCGCCAGACGCCAGGGGCCGTCGGGCAATTCGATTTCGCCGCCGAGGAACTTCTCGCGGATCCGTCCGCCGCCGCCGCCCGGGGCGGCGCGATCGGCCAGGAGGATGATGTAGCCGCCGGACTGGACGTGCTCGAGGAGTTCCGAGGCGAGGGCGGGATTGACTTCGGCGGAGCTGACGAGGCGGCAATGTCCGGGCTCGGCGGCGCCCGACTGCCGCAGTATGGCGCTGTATTTGGCGGCGTGTCCGTATTCGATGAAGACGATCATCCGCAAACCGGGGATGCTGCCGGAGAGTGCTCGCATGCCTTCGAGGTTGCCGTAATGGGCACCGACGATCAGGCCTCCCTGGCCGGCCGCGACTGCGGCGGCGAGCTCGCCGCGGGCAGGGAAATCGACCCGTCCGGTGTCGCGGCTGCCGGTCCAGTAGGCGAACTTCTCGAGAAGGGAGCAGGAGAAATCCCAGAAATGGCGGCAGACCGGGAAGAGCCGCGGCACTGGCGCTCCGGCTGCCCGTGCGCGCTTCAGGAAGAGTGCCGATGCGAGGCCGGCCTTGCCGGGAAAGAGGCAGAACCAGGCCACCGGAAAGATCATGACCAGGCGGCAGACGCGCTCCCCGGCATGGCGCAGCACCCAGGCGAGGAAGCGGATGCCCCAGAGGCTGCCGCGCTCCTTCTGCGCCAGCCAGGCGGCTTTTGTCGATGATTTCTCCATGCGCTTAAGCTGTCGCCAAAATCGCGAAAGTCATCAAAACCCATGCGGCTTTCGGCGAAGCTTGCGGGAGAGGCGGCGGCAAAGACATCGCGACCGCCTCAAGCGACTTGCCGATCCGGGGTTATTTTGCCTCAATTCCGGAGGCGGCGATGAAGGCTTTGATCAGCATCCGCAAAGAAGAGAACGCCCAGGCGATCAGTCGACTCCTGGAACAGTACGGCATCCCACACCGTCTCGAGCCCGGCCCCGAGGGCTTTCAGCTCTTCGTCGAAGCGCCGCTGCAGGCGGCGGCCAGGAGCATCCTGGCAGAGCACACGACGCTGAATCCGGAGAGCGGCATCGACCGTCTCTGGTCCTGGATCCGCCAGCATCCGGTGAGCTCCGTGCTCCTGCTGCTGGCCTGCTTCGGCTTCGCCTGGGCCGACTGGGGGCGACAGATGGAACGTCTCCAAGGCCTGTCCTACGTCAGCCCCGAGCAGACGCGGCTGGTCGAGGTGGCAGCGCCGCGGGAGCAGGTGCCGATCCCCTGGCGACAGCCCTGGCGGCTGATCACGCCTCTCTTCCTGCAGAGCCACCCGCTGCTTTTCGCCATCACGGTCGGTCTCGGCGGCCTCTTCGCCTCCAGGATCGAGAGGGTCAGCGGACGGCTCTATCTCGCCGTCCTGACCCTGGCTCTGGCCCTCCCGGCCTTCCTCCTGCAAGCCTGGCACACCGGAGCACTCAACTGCTACGGCTTCGGCCCCTTGTGCTTCGGCTTTGCCGGCTTTCTTTGGGCACGAAGCCGCCTCGACAAATATTATTGCGGCCAGTTCTCCGGCGCCATCGGGCTGATCCTTGCCACATGGCTGGTGCTGGAACTCCTGTTCCAGCCGCAGCCGATGGCCTTCCTCGCCGACCAGGTGCCCGCGACAGGGCAGGCCGCCGCCGCCGCCATCGGTGCCTTGTGGGGCTTCCTGAGTTCCTTCCTGCTGGCCAAGGAACGGCGTTTCCGCCGTCCCGAGCTATAACAGCAGGATGCGCCCGGCGTCGGCATCGGCAAGACGGCGGAACTTGCGATCGTAGACATGCTCAGGCGCGGAGGAGTCGACGAAAGCGCCAGGGGACCCGGCGAAAGCGATGCGGCCGAGGCGGAGGGCGAGAATGGCGTCGGCACATTCGAGCGCCTCGTTCAGGTCATGGGTCGCCCAGAGAAGGGTCTTCCCCTGCCGCCGGGTCAGGCTTAGCGCCAGCTCCCAGGTCCGGGCGCTGGCGGCCGGATCGAGTCCGGAGGCGGCTTCATCGAGGAGGATCAGAGGGCAGTCCTGGGCCAAGGCGGCGGCGATGTAGGCGCGCTGGCGTTCGCCGCCGGAGAGCTGATCGAGGCGGCGAAGGCGCTTGTCCCCGAGATCGAGGGCGGCGATGGCTGCGTCGACCGCCTCTTGATGGCCGTCATCCCAAGGATGGCGGGCAAGGCGCAGAAACTCCTCGACGGTGAAAGGCAATGGTTCGGGACTCTGGGGCACCCAGGTGAGGAGACGAGCTCTTTCTCGTCTTCCGAGGCCGGACAGCTCCCTGCCCCCGAGGAGGCAGCTGCCGCTCCCCTGGAGCTGGCCGAGGAGGCGGCGGAGCAGCGTGCTCTTGCCGGCGCCATTGGCGCCCAGCAAGGCGGTGAGGGAGCCTGGAGCGAGCTCGAAGTCAAGACCGGCGAGGATCTCGACGTCCCCCTGCCGGGCGCTGAGGCCACGGACGCTGAGCATCACTTGAAGACGACGACGAGGACCACGATGATCAAGGCGAGCGCCGTGACTCCGGCGAGAACCCAGAGAGGCGCCTTGCTGCCGGCGGCAGAGGCGGCTTCGCTCTCTTTAAGTTTATGCCCGTGGTTCTGCTGGGCCGGATTGAAGGCCTGGAGGGTCTGGCTTCCTTCGGACTTGGCTTCTGCCTTGACTTCAGCCTTGATCGCCTGGGCGCTGGGAGGCGCCACTTCGCCGGCGGCCGTCCGTCGCAAAGCCTGGCAGAGCTCGCTCCAGGAGGAGAAACGCTGATCTCGCGATTTGGCGAGAAGCCGGTCGACCAGATCGGCGCAGGCCTTGCTCACTTTCGGATTGAGATCGCGCAAGGGCTTTGGCGGCTCCTTCATCTGGCGGGTCATCACCACCATCACCGACTTGTCTTCAAAGGCCTTCCTGCCGCTCAGAGACTCGTAGATGAGGAGGCCGAGGGAATACATGTCCGAGCGGAAGTCGATGTTGTCTTCGCCGCGAACCTGTTCCGGCGACATGTATTCGGGAGTGCCGACGGTGAATCCGGCGCCGGTGAGATTGGCGTCGACATCCTGCTCCAGCGACTTGGCGATGCCGAAGTCGAGGATCTTGGCGGTGCGGGGCTCGGCGGTGATCTGGATGTTGGCGGGACGGATGTCGCGATGCACGACCTTGCGATCCTCCCAGGCGTGAGCGAGTGCATCGGCGATCTGGGCTGCGAACTCCAGAGCGTCCTTCTCTTCCAGAATGCCATATCGGCCGATGTGGTCGGCAAGACTCATGCCTTCCTGGTATTCGCTGACCAGGAAGAGACGTCCGGACTCCTCGCCGGCGCCGATGACTCCAAGGATGCCGGGGTGCTTCAGGCTGGCGGCGAAACGCATCTCCCGCTTGAAGCGCTCACGACGCTCGGGATCGGCGCCGAGATGGCGAGGAAGGACCTTGATCTGCACCAGCTGCTGCGTCTCCTCGTTGAAAGCGAGATAGACTTCGCCGAGGGAGGATTTGCTGAGGAAGCGGTCGATCTCGTAGCCTTCGCCGATCATCGTCCCGGGCTGAAGTGTGTCAGTCAGAGGCGCGGCGGGGGCGGCAGGCGCGGCGGGGGTGGCGGGGGCGGCGGGGGCGGGCCGGCTGGGCGGGAGGGGCGGCACTACGGCATCGACGCTGGTGCTGACCTGCGGATCGACACTGGTGCTGAGATTGGGATCGGAGAAATCGACCGTGGTCTCGATTCGGCGCTCAATGGACTCGACATCGAGGGTGGTTTCGAGGTTCGGATCGGTGACATTTGCGGTCTGCATGAAGGGAGAGTGGAAAACCGTGCTGCGCCCGTCCTGGAGGAAGGGAGACTCGTCGGGGTCTGCGCCGAAGACGGCGGGGCCGCCGGCGAAAGTGGCGTTCAGGCAGAAGCCGAAACCGGCGATGCACTCCTCCCAGGATGAGTAGCGCTCTTCGATCTTGCGCGCCGTCATTTTCCGGACCAGCTCGGCGGCGGCGGGACTGATCTCGCGGACGACGGATTCGATCGGCTGGATGCCGGTCTTCAGGTGGACCTGGAGGATTTCGATCTGCGACCTGCCGGTGACCGCCTTACGGCCGGCGAGAAGCTCCCACAGGACCAGTCCGAGCGAATACATGTCGGAGCGGAAATCGAGCTCGTCGCCGGAGGCCTGTTCGGGCGACATGTATTCCGGCGAACCGGCGCTGAAGCCCGCTGCGGTGAGGTCCATCATGCAGTCGTCGAGGGCCTTGGCGGCGCCGAGATCGCGGATCTTGACATGGTTGTCATCGGTGATGACGAGAGCTGAGGGCTTGATGCCGCGGTGGACGATCTTGGCGATGCTCCAGAGCTGACCGAGAGCCTCGGCGATGGGATGGAGAAGCTGCAGCGCCTCCAACTCCGGCACCGGCCCGCGTTCATCAAAGGCGGCATCGAGAGGCAGGCAGGAGACGAAGGGCGTGACGATGAAAGGGAAGCCCTCGTACTCGCCGGAGTCGAGGGTGGTGACGATCGCAGGGTGGGTGACCATCTGGACCAGAGCGACCTCCCGGGATAACCGGTCTAGGGCCTGGGTGTCGGCCCGGTTGCCACCCGACATGGTCTTGACCACCACCTTGGTGGGGCGCTTAGCCGACAGGTCTTCTGCAAGGTATCTCGATCCGGACGAAGTGGTTTCAAGAACCTCGAGGATGCGATAGCGTTCGGCGATGAGGGCGGGTGTGGTCATATGCGGCTCCCTTGGAGAAGATCGGCGGTGGCAAAAAAATCTTCGCCCTTATGTTAAGGCGTCTATAGCATCAAGTCAATTTTCCGGAGACGAAAAGATGGCAGAGAAAGATCAACAGCTCAGTCCTGGGATGACCGTCGGCACTTTCCGTCTGCAGAAGCTGCTGGGAGAAGGCGGAATGGGGGCGGTCTACCTGGCGGAAGACATCACCCTTTCCCGCCGGGTCGCCTTGAAGTTCATGCGCCGGGCCCTGCTGGCGCAGCAGGCCTCGCCGGCGGCGCGATCCAAGATCGAGGCCCGCTTCATCAGGGAAGCCCGCTCCGCCGCCGCCATCGCCCATCCCGCCATCGCCCAGATCTACACCGCGAACTTCGACAGCAACGACTGGTACATCGCGATGGAGCTGGTCGACGGTGAAGCGCTGGACTCCCTGCTCAAATCCAAGGGCAATTTCCCTCCCTCCCAAGTCGCGCAGATCCTCGCCGAGGCCTGCGAGGGCTTGTCGCTCGCCTGGGACTCGGCCAACATCATCCATCGCGACATCAAGCCGCAGAACATCATGCTGACCCAGAAGGGCGGACATGTCAAGATCGTCGACCTCGGCCTGGCCAAGCCGGTCGCCGAGTCGGACGAGGTCGACGACAATCATCTCGAAGTCACCGGCGCCGGCGTCCCCGTCGGCACTCCTTACTACATGGCGCCCGAGCAGGCCACCGGCGGCAAGGTCGATTTCCGGGCCGACATGTTCGCCCTGGGCGCCACCGTCTACGAGCTCCTCACTGGCAAGCGAGCCTTCCAAGCCCGCTCCCCCGCACTGATCTATGCGATGCAGACAGGCAAGGAATACCGCCGCCTGTCGGAGGCCTGCCCCGAGTGTCCGCCGCAGCTCGCCGCCATCATCGAACGGCTTCTCGAACCTGAAGCCTCCGCCCGCTACGCCTCCTACTCCGAACTTCTCGCCGATCTCAACCGCTTCCGCGGTGGCAACCAGGTCGCCATCCAGGACGCCGCCACCGTCGTCTTCGCCGGCCATGCCCATCTCGGTCTGAGCCAGACCGACGCCCTCACCTCGGTCGACATCTTCCTCCCCGTCGACCACAAGATCCTCGACCGATACCGCGTCCTGCAAGTCATCGGCCGCGGCAACACCGGCATCGTCTACAAATGCCTCGACACCAAGCTCGAGAAAGAGTGCACGGTGAAGGCGATCATGGCCAACCGCGAGTATCCCGCCGAGACCTTCGCCCGGATCAAACGCAATTACCTCGAATTGGCCCGCCGCCGCCATCCCGCGCTGGTCGCCATCATTGACGTCGCCGAAGGCCGCGGCGGCGCCGAGCTCTACGTCGTGATGGAGCTGCTCCAGGGCCGCAACCTGCTTTCCTGGATCCAGGAGAAGCAGCGAACCGGCGGCGGCGACCTGTCCCCCGCCGTCATCGCCCCCGTCTTCCATCGCATCGCCGACGCTGTCGACGCTCTCAACGCCAGCTTCTCCGCCATCCACGGCGACCTCAAGCCGGTGTCCATCTTCCTCACCGAGCAGGACACCCAGGTGCGCATCCTCGACTACGGAGTCACCTGGATGGACCCCTCCGAGGACAAGATCCGCGGCAGCGCCGAACCCTGGCGCTTCCCCACCGCCAACCCCGACTACATGGCGCCGGAACTCTGGCGCCACGATCCGCCCACCACCGGCGCCGACCTCTACTCCCTCGCCGTCATCACCTACGAGGCACTCGGCCGCAAGCTGCCCTTCTGGCTGCGCGAGTTCGAACCCGACGGCAGCCATCGCGACGACTCCGCCTCGGTGATGCTCCGCGGCATGTTCGGTGCAGTCCAGGAGAAGTCGCCCGCCCCCCTCGGCCACCTCTCGCCGAAGGAGAACAAGGCCCTCCTGCAAGGCCTGGCCAAGACGGCGGAAGGCCGCTACCCAAACTGCCGCGCCTTCGCCCTCGCCCTCTTCGGCCAGAGCGGCGCCGGCGAACTCCCCCCCGCCTATCCCTCCTCCGGCGGCTATTCCCAGCCCCGCCCCAAAAGCTCCGGCAAGACCCTGCTGATCGCCGCCGCCATCCTTGCCGCCGGAGGCACCGCCACCGCCCTCCTGCTCAACCAGGCCGAATCCAAGAAGGAAGCCTCGCGCCTCCACCTCGAATGCCAGGATCTCAACGCCATCCTGAAGACCGCCGCCCTGCCCGTCCCTGAAGACCTGAGCGCTCTCGTGGCCAGCGCCGAAACGGCCTGGAAGGACGGCGACTGGAGTCTCGCCGCCGAACGCTATCGCGACGCCAAGAGCCGTCTCGAACAAGTCGCCGAGCAGCTCCTCAAGGACCTTCGCACCCGCATCAGCGAGCAGGACCAGGCCGTCCTGGTGGTCAGCAGCCAGCTCAACGAACGCCGGGAACTGCTCGCCCTCCGCAACAACAAGACTTTCGTCCCGGTCGAGCCCATCAAGGCGCCGGCCGACTCCTCGCCGGCCAGCCTCGCCCGCTTCCTCGAGCAGCGTGCCAAGCCCCTCGCCGAATGGCGCAAGGAGCTCCACGAGGGCATCAGCACCGAAGTCGCCGTCGCCATCGCCGAGATCAGCGGCAGACGCGAATCCCTCAACGCCCTGATCCGCCGCTTCGAAGGCGAAACCCTAGACCCGGAACTCCGGTCCCGGCTCGAAGCCCAGATGGCGGAAGCCTCGGGATCCCTCAACGAACGCCGCTATGCCAGCGCCTGGCGCGCCCTGCGCAAGGCCGAGGCCTCGGCCGAAGCCCTCAGAGCCAAGCTCAACTCCGCCTACGATCCGCTGCTCGCCAAGACCCGCGAGAAACTCGCACCGCTGCGCCAGGAAGTCGCCGCCGGGATCTGGATGGACGAAGCGATGCGGAGCCGCCTCCCCAGCCCCTTCCAGCCCGGTGCCGACGCCAAGGAATCCCTGCAACGCGCCCAGACCGAGCTCAGCGCCCTCAGCGAGCTGAAAGCCGCCCAGGAGCGCCTTCTGCCGATGGTCCAGCGCGAAATCGAGACCTGCGTCTCGGAGACGGAAGCCGCCCGCAAGGCTCTCGCCGGAACTGAAAAGCTCCTCCCCGGCCTCGAAGCCTTCGACCTGGAATCGATCCGCCTCAATAGCCTCCCCTCCGGCGATCTCGCCAGCCTGCGCAACGGCTGGAAAGCCCAGCAGGGCAAAATCCGCAATCTCAGCGCCGCACTCGACAAGATCCTCGCCGCCGAAGTCGATGCGCTGATGGTCGGAGCCAGCGAAGCCGTCCAGAAAATCCTCCCCAGCCGCGACATCTCCCCGGATCTGGCGATGAGCATCGACGAGTTGCAGATCCTCAGTTCCTCCGCCCGCAGCGCCCGCTCCGAAAACCAGCTCCGCAAAGCCTGCGACGAGTTCCGCAAGGTGATCGCCGACGCCGCCGCCCTGCAAGCCAGGGCGGACGCCCTGTCGAAAGCAGTCCCCGGCAAGGACTACGCCGTGCCTCGGCTCGGAGCCAAGTTGGTCTGGATCCCCGAGATGAAGCTCTGGGCCGCCAGGACCGAGCTCAGCAACGGGGAATTCCGCCGCTTCCGCGCCGGACACCGCTCCACCATCCTCGCAGCCGGCTCCCTCGACGGCGACCGCCAGCCCGTAATCCAGGTCACCGCGCGCGACGCTGAAGCCTTCTGCTCCTGGCTCACCCGCGTCGCCCAGCAGAACGGCGAAATCCCCAAGACCTGGCGCTACCGCCTCCCCAGCGCCGAGGAATGGCAGCAGCTCGCCAGCTGCGGCAAGGAAACCACCTATCCCTGGGGCGACGCCTTCTCGCCGCCGAAAGACACCAATTTCGGCAGCGAGGCCACCTTGGATCCCGGCGAAACCCTGGACCTCGAAGGCTACAAGGACCGCTTCCCTCTCACCGCTCCGGTCGACGCCGCCGGCATCGCCAACCCCTGGGGCCTGCTCGGCATGCCCGGCAACGTCTGGGAATGGACCAGCAGCTCCGAAGCCGGCAAGAACCAAGTCCTCGGCGGCTCCTGGATGAGCAACAACCGCGGCGAAACCCTGCTCAAGCCCAGCGGCAACCTCGCCCCCGCCGAAGCGAAGAACGACAACATCGGCTTCCGCATCCTCCTGGCTCCCGTACCATGATCGCCGCAAGCCTAGTCGCCGCCTGGCTCTCCTTGACTCCCGACGAGATCGACCGGGTCAACGAACAGTTCCGCCTGATCGAAGCCCGCACCGAAGCCACAATCAGCGTCCCCCAGGGAAAGCCCGCTGTCGCCGCCGCAGGCCACCCGGTCCGCCTCATCGTCCGGCTGAAGAACGGCGGTGATGCCCCCCTCAAGTTCGATGCCGGCATGCTCAGAATCCTCCGCGACGGCCTCGGAGGCGGCAAGGAACTCGAGCTCAAACCGCTCTTCGAACGGGACGACAGCTCGCTGCGCGCCCGACTCGAGGCGCGCCAGAACCTCCTCGAACGCCTGAAGGTGATCAGCGATGACGAGAGCGGGGAATTCCTTCTCCTCAATTTCCCTCAGCTGCCGCGCGCCGAACGCAGCCGCGAACGGGCCCGTATGTGGCTGGAAAAGGAGATCGAGGCCCTGTCGACGGACCTCAAAACCCTGGCGGCCTGGAAGAGCACCGGCTCCATTCCTGCCGGCGGCTGCCTCGAACTCGCCTTCAAGAGCAGCCTGCCTCCGGGTTTCGATCAGAACGTCGCCGAATGCCGCCTCACCCTCCGCCTCAATGCACCCACCGGCCTCATCCTCAACCTTCCCGCCGAAGCCAAGGTGGAGTGAAGCCGATAAACTGCACTGGCTGAGCCCAGAAATGCCCGCCAAATTTCAGGGATGGATTGAAATGCTGAACGATGACTTGCAGCGGCCGCTATTTCTGGCCTTGCGTCACACCGAATCGAGCTTGAACTGAGACGCATTCAACCTGGATTCCGAAGCTGAGCTTGGGCTCAGCTCGGGAATCCGATTCAAGATTCAAAATTCAACAGAACGCGAACAAAATCAAAGATTTAACATTCAAGATGTTTTCCAGGGGGAATCGGGGAGTCAATGCACCCCATTCTGCCCAGCTCCCTAACTCCCTTGGAAAAGTCCCAAGGACGCATGTTTTCGGGACTTGCACAGCTCAACCTGAAAACCGCTGTGAGCAATAGAACCGGGTTGAAAGTTGAAACGCAAGGCATTGAACAACAAAAGTCAGCGACTATTTGACGCGGACTGAAGAGCTTTCCCATTAGAGGTCATTCCGACGAACCATCGAATGAGCTGAGTTCTTGCTGTTGCAGCTAATCCTTTCAACCCGGTTCCATTCCGCTGCTGCGGAATTTAGGTTCAACTGCGGTTTTTAGGCTCATCCTGCCCGCGTGCTCGTAATTTTGTTTTCGCGAAGATGGCGGAGCGCTCCTCATAAAGAGCCTTGCGTTCACGCGTATCCATGACAATCATTTTTGATCTTCGCTCCTGCTGCTCGACCCCATGCGGGTCGCACATGGTAGCCCAGGGTCGCCTCGACCCTGGGTATGAGGCAAAAATGAGTTCCGACCCCTTGTGGGTCGCACAGTCTTCGACTGGGCGCTGTGCGACCCGATGCGGGTCGGTGAACCAGGGAGATCTCCAACCCAGGGTTCTCTTCGGTGTTACGCAGCCCTTGTTTGAAGGCGCCGCCGCGGCTCAATCTCCGGCGGCCCAATCCTGCTGGGATTGGCTGATGCCGGAGACAAGCTTCATGGCCACCAGATTCAGGAATAGGCCATTGGCATAATTCAGGATATCCAGGCTCGTCGTACTTGCATCGTCAGTCACAATTATCGTAGCGAAAATGGCAAAGATGATGAGCCAGCTCAGGAGCCATAGTCCCCACCAGGCTGAGAGAAGCCCAGGAACTGGAACCTTCTTCCAGTCCCCGGGCTGATGGCTGGCCTGCCAGAGCTCGTGCATCGCCTGGTAGGGCTTCCAGAAATTGAACACAGGGATGAAGTACCAGGCGAGCACCCATCCCGGCGTGAATTGCAATTCCGCGGCTCCCAGCGCCCGCAGGTTGCGGTGGGCACGATGCAGCCAGACGATGAAGACATAGGTGGTGACAAGTCCGACGCCAGCTTGTAATGAGCTTAAAAGCATCACGGGTAAGCTGATTTCCATTTCCTCCCAATCCGGATCTTCAGGCTGGAACTGGGACGGATCAATCAGCGCCAGCAGCAGCGTCAGCAAGGAGATGAGGCCGCCCATTCCGAGAAGCACCAGGAGAAGACGCTTGAGGCCGCGCATGTCTTGGTAGCTGCCTTGTTCGCTGACGGTCGCTTGCCTCGCGACGGCATAGGGGGCGTCTGGCTTCATCTTCACTCCGGGCTGATGCTGAGTTGGTAGCCGTAGCGGTGGTGGGTGATGGTGATTTCACTGCTCCAGGGATCGTCTCCGCTCTGCTCCAGGGTCAGCAGCGCTTGACCGCTGGAATCGCGGAGGACGCGGCATCCGGGAGATTTTCCCTCCCAGGCGAATGCGGCCGGCGCAAAGGCGAGGCAGAAGTCGGCGAGGATGCCGCGGGGATCGCCGGCGAAAGGCACGGCAGGATGGGGCAGGAAGCGCAAGCTCGAGCCGTCCCAGGTGAGGACAAAGGCTTCTTCGCCGAGGGGAGTGAGGCCGACGATGGTGAGCTCTTGCTCGGTAATTTCGACCCGGGCGTGGAACTCGGCTTCTTGGCCGTCGCGATGAAAAACCAGGAGCTGCCCGAGGTCGCGCTGGCCGAAGGCGGCGGGGGCGGCTGGAATCAAGCTCAGACCGCCATCGAGGCGGAGAGAGGAAATGGGCTCTCCCCGGCGCCAGTCGTGGGCGCAGGAGCTGAGGAGGACCAGGATCAGGATCAACGCGCGCATAAGGCGGCCAGGGCCTTGACGCTGCGCTGGTGCTCGAGGACGAAGGGGTTGCTCTTGTCCCAGACGTAGCCGGCAAGGATGGCATTGATGCGGCGGCGGATCTCGGCGTCCTGGCGTTGGGTGAAAATCACGTCCTGAAGCAGGCCGGAGTACCATGTGGTGACGAAAGTTCGGAAGCACTCGACCCCGGGAAGAAGTTCGCCGGCGTAATCCTGGCCCCAGTCAACCTTCTCGCCACGCAGTTCGCGCTCGGCGCAAGTCGCGGCGAGGGTGGCGGACTTGAGGGCGATGGTGACGCCGCTGGAGAAGATCGGATCGAGGAATTCGGCGGCATTGCCGAGGAGGGCGAAACCAGGGCCATGCAGCCTCTTCACCGAGGCGGAATAACCCGAAAGCTCCCGCGGAGGAAAGAGCATGTCGCAGTTTTTCAGGCGTCGGCTGAGGTGGGGGTGTGAAGCGACATAATGCTTCAAAGCTGCCTGCGGATCAGACGGCAGCTTCGACCAGTACTCGGGATCGGCGACTAGACCGCAGCTGAAGCGCTGGCGCGACAGAGGAATCCCCCAGAACCAGGTCGACACCTGCCGATCGTCGATGCCGACCGCGATGTGCTCGAGCTCCTCCTCGGTCTCGTCGCGCGGGCCACCGAAATGCGTGAAGACGGCACGGCGCGGATCGAGCGCGGAGGGGCGGTCGAGTCCGGCGAGGCGCGGCAGAACCCGGCCGTAGCCGCTGGCATCGAGGACGATGCGGGGGCGGAGCTGCGATTCGCGGCCCGCGGCATCGCGGATGTCGAGGCGCGGCCCTTCGGGATGAGCGAGATCGGCGGCGATCACTTCGCAGCGCCAGCGGATGGGGACGCCCATGGCTTCGACGCCGCGGGCAAGGGAATGATCGAATTCGGCCCGGGGCACCTGCCAGGTCCAGGTGAATTCCCCGCCGTGGATGTCTGAAAAGTCGACGGTGGCGGTCTCGCCTTTCCAGACGAAGATGGCGCCGCGTTTGCGCTGGAAGCCGCAGGCTTCGGCGTAGGGAAGCAGGCCGGCGTCCTTCAGGAAGACCATCGACTGCGGCAGCAGCGATTCACCGATGACGAAACGGGGAAAGACCTCTTTCTCAAGGACCAGGATGCTGCGCCCGGCTCGGTGAAGGCGCGCGGCGGCGACGCAACCTGCCGGGCCGGCGCCGATGACAACGACTTCGGGTTCCATAAGCCCACTCAGGATTTGTTGCGAAGCCCGCTGACCAAGATGCAAGGACCGTCGGCGATGACCGTGAGTCCGGCGGCCCGAGCCTCGGCAATCGCTTCCGGATGCTCAGAACCGGGCTGGAACCAGAGCGCTTTCACCCCCAGCTCGATGGCGTCGCGGACGACTTTCTGGGAAACCTGCGGCGGTGTCACCAGAGAAACTCCATGCGGCACTTCCGGGCAGGCCTGAAGAAAGGGATAGGCAGGCAGCCCTTCGATTTCGCTCTGCGCCGGATTGAGCGGCATCACCCGCCAGTGCCTCTCCATGTACCAGCGCAGGGTGATGTTGCCGTATTTGTCGCGGTTGCTGGAGGCGCCTGCGACGGCGTAGAGCTGCCCGGCGAAGAAGTTTTTGCGCAAGGTGTCGAAATCGTTCTCGGACATGGGATCTCCTAGGGTTTTCCGGCAAGCTAATTCTTGCGCGATGATTTCCCAGCTCGAGACCGGCGAATCGCCGTAGCCGTGGGCCGGCGAAGAAGCCCGCCCCCCAACTCCCTCATTCCTGCCTCCCTGAAAAGCAGCTTCAATCAATGCATCTCAGGCTCATTTCGGTTTCTTTACACCTTTCTGCGCAAGACTGTCTTCCATTAGGCAATCTCCCGGGCAGCGGATTTGGTGGTGGAAGATGGGGTCAGGCGCAGTGATGGCG
>JBDKFG010000057.1:0-54327 GCA_039798785.1 Verrucomicrobiota bacterium
CGGGCTTGCGCTGGTACTCGCCTTGCCGCTCTTGGCCGCTGCCTGTGGTGCCAAGGATGATCAAGTTGGTGGCTTCACCAATGATTTGACTGGCAATGAAATCAAGGTGACAGCGCTGCGGGACCCGCAATTGGCGCAAGTCACCTGCTATTTTGGCTCATTCGACCGCAGCCTCCTTGACCGTTTGGGCAAGGGCAATTGGTTTGAAAACCCCTCCAACACCGCCATTGATTGTCATCAAACGGCACCGATTGATGCAGCCACTTTGGCGACCTTGCCAAAGAATGCCGAAGTCTTTTCCAAAGGCTCTAGCCTCTTCTTCAAAAGCATTGCGCTGCGCCGAATTGTCGATGTGCCCAATCAGTCAATCATCTATGTCTCTTATAGTCGCGAATTGGTGGCCGCTTCGGCCAAATTGGTTCCGCTGGTCAAGCGGCCCTTCCGCACCTTGGTGGAGGAAAGCGATGCGGCTGCCGATGTGAAACTGCTCAGCCGCTTGAACCGGTGAGGTCGGGATGAACCAGATTTTTACTGTCGCCCGCATGGTGTTCCGGATGCTGACTCGACGCGGGGTTCTGCTCTCCCTTCTTTTGGTCTGCGCACTCGTCGGCGGCGTGATTTTCTT
Source organism: Verrucomicrobiota bacterium (assembly GCA_039798785.1). GTDB lineage: Bacteria > Verrucomicrobiota > Lentisphaeria > Lentisphaerales > Lentisphaeraceae > CAMCSH01. Next base: position 626 of record JBDKFG010000057.1, read on the forward strand.
GATGCCTGAACGTCTCGGCACCCCGGGAGAGGATCTGCGGATCCGGCTTCTATATTCCTTGACCTTGAGCAGCGGCTTTGTCAGCCTGGTGACCCTCTGCCTGGCTTGTTTCGGCATCCGGGCCCAGCTCGACGCCAAGAATCTGCATCTGATGGACACCTTGCCTTTGAGTCGCAGCCGCACCTGGTTGGGACAGTGGCTGGGCTACTCTGCCGCGGCAGTTCTGATGCAGGCGGCGGCTCTGGCCGGCATCGCCGGAGCGGTTCTGCTGCACCTTCGCGTTCTCGAGCCGGTGGCGCGGCAGGTCTGCCTCAAGCAAGTCCTCGAGGTGAGGGCCGAAGCCCGGCCCATCGTTCCGCCCGACCTGGAGCTGGTGAAGGATTTCTGCCGACGCCACCCCTTGAAATGGGAGGGCAAGCCGGTCGATCTTGAATACGTCGACAAGAGAAGCCTGTACGAGCTTTTCGGTCGTGCGGCGGACGAGATTCAGAATGTCGCCGCCGGCAAGACCGGTCAATGGCGATTCGATCTGGCCCAGGGGCGTTCCGTGGAGGGTATGGAGATCGAATTCCAAGCGCAAGGGCCGGTCCGGGACAAGGCGGTGAAGGGCGAGTGGCATCTGCTTGATTCGACGGGCACCGAGCTCTGGCGTGGCCCTTCGGAGTTTCCGGTCTGGTCGACCCAGAGGTTGGCGATTCCTGCCGGAGTCACCCAGGAGACGCGTTTGACCCTGCGTTTCCATAATCTTTCTACCCAGACCCTGACTTTCCAGCGTCATTCCGGGCTAGCCTTGCGGGCACCGCAATCTTCGCTTTGGCCGGCGCTTCTCAGCGCTTTCGCCGCGGCCAGCATTCATCTAGGCGTCGCCGTCGCGATCGGCCTTTGCTGCGGCACCGCCTTGACCTTTTCAGTGGCGGCATTCTCCAGCATCGTCCTCTTCAGCCTCGGGCTGATCCAGCCCTTCTTCCGCGAGGTGATCGAGGATTTCCGTTTCGCCATGTTGCTCAGCTGGGACGAGAAGCTGACTTTGTCGATGCTGAATGTCTGCACTTATCTGACCCGCGGCCTGGAGAGCCCGGCCTGGCAGGAGGCTTTGGCAGCCGGCATCGCGCCGCCGAACCTGCAGATCTGGCAGGAATGGCTGCCGATGGCGGGGCTTTACGGCGTCGGTGCCGCCCTGCTCGGCTGCCTCGTCCTCGAACGCAAAGAGCTGGACTGCCTGCAAGTCTGATCGCATTCCCCCCTGAGAACCTCAAGCCTCAACTCCGAAAAATCGAACACCCCATGTACCGCGCTCTTCTCATTCTTCTCTGCCTCGTCGGCCTGTCCTGGAACCGGCTGACTTGGCAACGTGCCCCGGCGCAGTCGCAAGCGGCTGTGAGCGAGATGCCCCCTGGACTGGCGGTGTCGAGCATGGCTCTCGGCCCATTGCGCAGCCTGGCGGCGGACGCGATCTTCTGGCGCATGGCGAAAAAACAGGAGCGCAAGGAGTTTCTCGAGGCGGCCCAGCTGTCGTCTCTGGTCTCCAGGATGCAGCCCAAATATGCTTCGGTGTGGTGCTACCAGGGCTGGAATCTCGCGTACAACGTCTCCGTGAAGTCGGCGGATCCCGCCGAACGCTTCGCCTGGATCATGGCGGGCATCCGCCTGCTGCGTGACGAAGGCCTGAAGTACAACCCCGGCAACAAGGAGATCCGGCTCGAACTGCTCCGCATCTTCGCCGACAAGCTCGACGGCCAGGCGGACGACTCGGTCGCCTTCCTGCGGGACGAATGGGTGCGTCAGATGCTGCCGATCTTTGCGCGCGGCGACCGCGCCGAGCTGGAAGCCGCGGCGGCTGCTGCCCCCGACCCAGAGTCTCTGATGGCCCGTCCCGGAGTCGCCCGTCTGGTCAAGGCATGTCGCGCCCGCGGAGTCGAGCCTCTGAACCTCGAATCGCCGGCCGCGACGCCGGAGTGGCTGCGGCTGGTCCTCGGCGCCGAGCCCAGCCCTGATGAGCTTCCCCAGCTGCTGGCGGCGGCGGCGGAGATTGAGAACTCCTGGCGGCGCAAGAAGATCACTGTCGACCTCAACATGGATCTCGAGCGAGTCCTTCTCGCCGACCGCGAATACGGCCCCCTCGACTGGCGCACCCACCAGGCCCATGGCATCTACTGGGGAGCCAGCCAGGATTTCGCCCAGATGCGCAACAGCTCCGGCACTGACCTCACCAACTTCGTCTATTCACTGATGCTCTCCAGCTTCTATCAGGGCAAGATCCTCTACAACCCGGCAGACCAGACTTTCGTCCGGACCCAGAACCTCGATGTCCTCGCCCGCATCCATGAGTTCATCGAAGCGAAGATGGTCGATCCGCGGCTCAGCGAAGACGGCCGCAAGACCTGGGACTTCAAGCACAAGGTCTTTGTCCATGACGCCGCCTTGGTCTGCTTCAATTCCAACCAGGGCGATGCCAGCCGCGAGCTCTTCGCCCACTACCAGGCCGGCGGCTACTGCCCACCTGATCTCACCTTTGAGCAATTCCTCATGGACAGCATGGAGGCTTCCCTTCAGCGCGAAGGCATCAAGGACCGGCCTGCCATGATCGAAGCGATCCTCAGGCAGTCCCTGCTGCGCGCCTCCTACGGCGACATGAATGGATGCAACGGATTGCGCAACAAGGCGATGCTGATGTGGCGGCAGCACCAGAAAGAATGGGGAAGCACCGGCCGTGCCTTGCCGCCCTTCACCCAGCTCTACGAAGCCGCCAAACGCGGCTACGCACCCGATCCGAAGAGCAGCGCAGAGCTGGAGAAGCAGCTGGAAAATGCCAGGTCCCAGCAGAACCCGCCCAAGATCAAGACTTGAATCACTGCCAAGCCCCCCCAATCGAGAACCCCGATGAACCACGATACCCGCATCACCTTGCTCCATCGCCTGCGCGACCGCGACGACCGGCGCTCCTGGGAGGACTTCGTCGATCTCTACAGCCGCTACCTCTACACCGTCGCCCGCAACCTTGGTCTCAATCATCACGACGCCGAAGATGCCCTGCAGCAGGTCTTCCTCAAGGTCAGCGACAAACTCTCCACCTTCGAATACTCCCCCGCCAGCGGCCGCTTCCGGGCCTGGCTCTGTACCGTCTGCCGCAACACCGTCCGCGACCAGCAGCGCCGCCGCGCCAGCCGCCAGCGGCAGCAGGAAGTCCTCCAGGCTGAAGAGACGCTGCCGCCGGATGAACTCGACCAGCAGGCCGAAAAGGAATGGCGCGACTTCCTCGCCAACGAGGCCCTTCGCATCATCCGCGAAAAGGAAAGCCCACTGGCCCTCTCCTGCTTCGAATTGCATGCCGCCGGCAAGGATGTCGCCAGCATCGCGGAACAACTCGGCATCGCCGCCAACACCGTCTATGTCTACAAGGCCCGCGTCATCGAGCAGCTCAGTCGCGAAATCCGCCGCTTGCGCACTGAGTTCGAATGATGTAAAAGACAAAATCAACAAAAAATATCGAAATCGCCATTGACCGGATTGGGGCGTGCGATAAACTGGCTCAGTCTTGAGCATTAAGATACTATCTCAAAAAGGAGACCATCGATGAAGACTGCGCACTTGTTCCTGACATCGCTGCTGCTTCCCTGCCTGCTGCAAGCCCAAGAGAAGGCGCCGGCGCCGGAGACTCCGGCCACAAAAAACGTCGAGGACAAGTTTCAGATCATCGGCACTCCATATGAAGGGCAGAAAGCCACTGAAGTTCCCGCCACCGTCCACCGTCTGAGCGAAGAGGACGTCCGACTCCGCCTCGGCACGGCGAACTTTGCCGACACCCTGTCGCGCACCCCGGGCGTCACAGTTCAGAAGACCGGTCCCGGCCGTGGCAACCCGATCATCCGCGGCTTCAGCGGTTCGCGCAACATGGTCCTCGCCGACGGCGTCCGCCTCAACAACCCGATCCTCCGCGAGGGTCCCAACGAATATTGGAACACCCTTGATCCCTGGGCTTACACCAACACCGAAGTGATCCTCGGCCCCGGCTCCCTGCGCTACGGCTCCGACGCCATCGGCGGCGTCGTCGTCACCGGCACCGAAGCCCTCCCCGTCGGCGAAGCCAATGCCGGCTGGCAGAATCTCGACAACGATCTCTGGACCCGCTTCTCGACCAAGGATATGGGCTTCCAGGAGGCCTTCCGCAGCCGCGGAGCCTACAACGACACCGATTCCTACGCCGTCGGCCTGTCCCGCGGCGATCACAATGACCAAGTCATGTCGGGCGGCGAAACCCTCGACAACTCCGCCTACACCGAGATGGGCGGCTACCTGCGCTGGAACCATGCTTTCGACCTCAACAACAAACTCATCCTCGGCTACGACCGCTACCAGGTCGATGACCTCAACCGCATTCACACCACTCTCGACGGCCGATACTGGCACGGCACTTCGGTGGGTGGCACCTTCACCGACAGCCTTGCCAACCTTCGCGCCCGTGACAAATACCGCCTCACCGACCTCGACCGCCACAGCGCCTTCGTCCGCGAGGAATTCCGCGGCGGCGAGGGCTTCATCTCCGATGCCGATTATCAGCTCTCTTTCCAGCGCATCGAGGAAGATTCGAACCGTTATCGCAACTACCTCAACCCCGCCGCTTCTTCGCGTCGCCATGAATACCGCTGGTACGGCGACAATACCTACGCCGCCAACCTCCGTTTGCAGACCGACACCGAAGCAGTCAAATTCCAGTACGGCGTCGACGCCTCGCACGACAGCGTCCAGTCCTCCGGACGGAACGTCACCGACGCCGGTGTCACGACCAAACGCATCCAGGGGGATGTCGCCGATGAGGCCCGCTACGAAAAACTGGGCGGCTGGATCCAGGGCGACATTCACCTCAACGACCGACTCGATCTCGTCCTCGGCAGTCGCTATGACGTCAACCAGATGGACGCTGAACACGTCAACCTCAACAACGTCGACTCCAGCCTCGAACACACCTGGTATTCGTGGACCAACTCGGCCCACCTCGTCCTGAAACTCGACGATCAGGGCGACAGCTCGATTTTCGCCGGGGTCCGCCAAGGCTACCGCGCCCCCAACCTCTCAGACACCACCCGCGACGGCGAGTTCGGCACCAACCAGGTCGCCCTGCCCAACACCAACTTCGATCCCGAGCATTACACCACTTGGGAGCTCGGCGTCAAGGCCCAGGACGCCGAAGGCCAGTGGCATGGCTTCGCCAGCGTCTTCTACACCCGGATCGAAGACCAGATCACCCGCGTCACCACCGCCGGACAAAGCCACAAGGCAGGCGCCGACGGCTACATGTACGGATGGGAACTTGGCGGCGATTACTATCTGACCGAGCAGGTCGGCGTCTTCGGCAGTCTCGCCATGGTCGACGGCGTCTGCCGCAACCATTACCAGCAGAACGACACCAATCCCCTCATCGACGACCAATACTCGAAAGTGCCGCCCCTCAATGGCGAATTCGGCTTGCGCTTCCGCGACGGCAAGGAGGAGACCTTCTTCCTCGACACCTACTGCGAATGGTCTGACGGCCAGGACGACCTGTCGCAAGCCGACCGCACCGACACCGACCGCATCCCGCCTAACGGCACTCCCGGCTGGTACACGGTCAACGCCCGCGCCGGCTGGAAGTTCGCCAAGAACCAGGACGTCACCCTCGGCTTGGAAAACCTGCTGGATAAAGATTACCGCATACACGGCTCCGGCCAGAACGAGCCCGGCCGCAGCCTCACCCTGCAGTATCATCTGAAATTCTAAGTCTAAGGTTCCTTATCCGGCCGGGCAGCAATGCCCGGCCGGTTTCCAGGTGCGCCGATTACGTCGATTGATTGATCCTGGATTCCGAAGCTGAGCTTGGGCTCAGCTCGGGAATCCGATTCAAGATTCAAAATTCAAGATTCAACAGAACGCGAACAAAATCAAAGATTTAAAGCCAGTCCTTGACAGCGGCGAGCAGATCGTAGCCCGGGACGATCTTGAAGAAGCGTGGACAGCCGGCATTGAATGCGGCCTGGCCGTCGGAATCGCTGTCGCCGAACATGCAGCACTTGTCGAGCTGGATGTCAGGGAAGTCCGCCGCCGCCTGCAGAATCATGCCGGGGCGCGGCTTGCGGCAGGCGCAGCCGTCCTCCCTGCCATGCGGGCAGTAGTAGATCGCGTCGAGCGCGGCCTCGCCGAGGAGCTCCTGCATCCGGCGGTGGATCTCGGCCAGCTCCTCGTGGCTCATGATGCCGCGCGAGATGCCGCGTTGATTGGTGATCAGGATGCTGCGCCATCCCGCCGCTTTTAAGCTCAAAAGCGCCTCGCGGACCCCGGGGAGCAGCTCGAATTCGTCCCAGCTCTTGATGTAGTCGTCCATCAGGCGGCGATTGACCACGCCATCGCGGTCGATGAAAACAGTTCCGTTCATGAGCAACTCAGTTTAAAGTTTAAGGTTCAAAGTTTAAGGCTGGGACACATGGGGCGCCATCATCGTTTGATGTGGCGTTTCTGGAGTTCGACCTTGGATTGGTGGACTTCGGGATCGACGCCGCAGGTGTAGTGTTCGGGGAATTGGATGGCGCGGGCGGCTGGAGGGAGGCCGGCGAGTTGTTTGGCGCAGTAGGCCTGGTCATCGGCGACGCTGGCGGCGGGGAAGAGGCGGCGGCCTTTGGCGAAGCTGCGGCGGAGGAGGGATTCGTGGGTGCCGTGGAGGATGCGGGGCATGAAGGTGCGGTCGTCGAGGATGGCGTTGCCGCCGCCGTAGAGCAGTTCCGAGAAGATGACGTCGCCGACGAAGCGCTGGCCCTGGGAGAATCGCGACAGGCTGAGGACGCCGGGGAGGGAGCCGCGGGTGACGTCTTCGCCGAACTTGGCACAGGTTTCCCAGGCGTGGCCGTTTTTCCAGGCGCAGAGCTTGCCGCTGAGGCCGGCGTTGGGCTGTTCGGTGGCGGCGAAGGCGGAGCCGACGTAGAAGGCGTCGATCGGCGCCTTGTGCTCGACCAGTTTTTCGATGGCTCGTTCGTCGAGGCCGCCGCCGGCGGCGATCTGAAGTTCCCCGAGGCCGGCTTCTTCGAGCTGGGCCCGGCAGAGGCGCGAAAGCTCGAGCAGGTCGCCGGAATCGAGGCGGACCCCGAGGGGGCGCTGGCCGGCTTTCTGGAGGCGGATGAGGATCGGCAGGGCGGTCCGCAGGCCCTGGGCGGCGTCGTAGGTGTCGAGGACGAATTCGAGCCCTTCCGGGTTGGCCTTGGCGGCGGCTTCGAAGGCTTCAAGTTCGGTGGGGTGGGCGAGGACCCAGTTGTGCGACATCGGCCGGCGGAGGGCGAGGCCGTAGCGGGCGGCGGCCTGGAGGTTGGTGGTGGCGCGGCAGCCGGCGACGGCGGCGGCTCGTGAAGTGAGCAAGGCGGCTTCGGGCGAGGCGCTGCGGCGGAGGGCGAACTCGACCACCTGGGCCTTGCCGGCGGAGCAGACCAGGCGGGCGGCGCGGCTGGCCACCTGGGTGCCGTGGCCGACGTACATGTCGAGCAGGGGCTCAAGCACCAGGCCGAGGGCGAGCGGCGCTTGCATACGAAGCAGGGGCGCCTGCGGGAAGACCAGGGTGCCGTCGCGCACCGCGTGCACCTCCATCCGGCGCGCCGCATCCTCAAGGAAGCTCAAAAAGGCGGGGTCGGCCAGCTCCGGCGCACTGGTCAAAAGACGGTCGCGCAAAGAAGCGCCGAAGAATCCTTCGGTGGCGGCGGCGTCGAGCACTTGCATCGCTTCGTCGATGCCGGCGGCGACGCCGAAGCCGGTGCCGCAGGGGGGGCGGCGGAAGCCGAGGTAGAAGAAGGCGTCGTCGCGGCCGCGTCCCGCCTTCCAGAGGGCGTAGGATTCCTGCAGGAGATGGTAGTCGGTGAAGAGCTCAGTCACAATCATGGGGCGGTCCCGGGGTTTTGTTCCCTCCCCCAATAGCATGAGCTCGGGGAAGCTCCATGCCCGGCGGGGGGGAATCTGCGAGAAATTGTGGCAAGACTGGGACAGCTTGGCGCTCGGACATCTTTGCAGAGGATGCGCCCCCCCCCAAGAGACGCTGTGATTGATGGCGTGATTGTGATATGGGTGGCGCGAACAAGGGCGGGAGCAAGCGGATAAGCCGGCATATAAATTTTCGAAGGAACGAAGACGCGAAGAATGCCAGATGGCCGCAAATGGCACAATGAGCACAAATGGAGAAAGGTGAGCGGCCTTTCACTCTGCCAATCACACTTGCTGCGTTCTTCGGAGTCTTCTGCAGCACAACTGAGCTTGATTCGGATCAATACAGGTCACAATTTTTTTATCCATTGATTAGGTTTGGGTTCGGCTGAATTTTTCGGGTGCATTGCATCGTCATCTCAAAGGGTGCGTGTAAGATTCCGGGACTTTCTTGTCATTTGTAGAGAAGTGGAGTTTCCCATGACGATTGCCGACCCCTACCAGACTCGCCCCTCGCTTCTCCGGCGCATCCATTCGCGGGATGAATCCGGGTGGCTGCTTTTCTATCTCAAATACCAGCCCCTGATTCAATGGCTCGCCTCGCGCCGCGGACTCACCCACCCGAACGAAGTCGATCTGGTCATCCAGGCCGTGATGCTCCATTTCTCCAAGCTCGAATGGACTCATAGTCCCGAGCGCGGGCGCTTCCGCAACCTTGTCCTCCGCGTCACCGAGCTCAAGATCCATGAAGTCCGCCGCGAGCTCCGCGGCCTTCCCACCTCGGAGGTCGCGCGACTGGAAAATCTCGAGGCCCCGCCGACGGAGCCGCCCGAGGACGATCGGGAAAGCCGCCTGGCGGCGGCGATCGCCGCTCTCGGCGAGGACAAGGGCCTGGCGGATCAGCATCTCCAGGTGCTGATGCGGTCTTTGCAAGGCCAGACCCATGCGGAGATCTCGCGGGACCTGAAGATCAGTCTCAGCAACTGCATGGTCATTCGCCACCGGATGATCAAGAGGCTGCAAACCCTGCTGGACAGCCAGCCATGAGCTGCCTGAGCAGGCAGCGGATCGAAGCCATCGCGGAAGGCTCGGACCCCGGCGAGGAGGAGCTGGCCCATCTCGACTCCTGCCCGAGCTGCCAGCAGCTCCTGGATGGCATCGACCGCCCCGTTCTTGAAAGACTGGTCCTGCCTGGCGGGACGCCGCAAGGATTGCGCTTCGGCTCCTACTCCAACTGCCGGGAGATCGCCTGCGGAGCCATGTCTCTCGTCTACGTCGGCATCTCTTCAGACGGCTTGGAACGTGCGATCAAGGTCTGCCGGGAACAGGCCTATCTCAGCTCATTCGGCAACGAGGTGAAGATGCTGGCCCGCTGCGCCGAGGCGAACGTCCCGGGAGTCATCCCGCTGGTGGAGGCCCACCTCGAGCATCTTCCCGCCTTCATCGTCACTCCCTACTTTCCAGCCGGCACTCTTTCGGCGCGCCTCCAGGCCGGGCCGCTGGCGGCAGCGGACGTGAAGCCATTCGCCATGGCTCTTGCGACCACGCTCGAGGCGCTTGCCAGGCTGCACATCGTCCATGGCGACCTCAAGGCCTCAAACATCCTCCTCGACGAGGAGGGAAGGCCTTGGCTCGCTGATCTCGGCGGAGCGCGCCGGGCGGCTTCGGTGCCAACCTCCAACTCCAGCCTCAACGGCCCTTGCCACATGAGCCTGGTGAGCATGTCTCCCGAACAGGCGCGGGGCGAGCCGCTGACCTCGGCGACGGACATCTTCTCCTTCGGCGCGATCCTCTACCAGGCCGCCACGGGACGCCATCCCTTCCTGGGGGGCACCACCTGGCAGGTGGCAGGCAGGATTCTGCATGAAGAAGCGCCGGATCCTTCGCCGCTGCTCCCGCCCGAGCTCGCTTCACTCACCCCCTTGCTGGAGGCTTGCCTCTCGAAAGATCCCGAGCATCGCCCGGACGCAAAAGAAATCCTGGATTTTTTGGAGTCATCAGCGGTCCGCAATGTAAGCAAAGCGAAAATCCCTGCAGTTCTGGTCGAGCCCTCCCCGGCTCAATCCGACAAGACCAAGAACAAATGGAGACTCATGATGATTGCCACCGGACTTCTCGCCACTTCGCTTCTGGCCTTTTCCCAGTTGAAGCCGCACGCCCCTGCGGCCCCGCCCAAGCTGGCGATCAGCTTCGCCGGTGACATGACTCCCGAGCAGATCCGCTTCTGCATCGAGGAGTTCCGCAAGCAGGGCATCGCCATCGCCGGCATCGAAAAGGTAGGGAATGACAAGTCCGGCCCTGCTCTCCCAGCCGTCAAAGCGCCAGATGACGGAGCAGAACGAATCACTCGCCTCCTCCAGATGCCGGTCGCAAAGATCAAATATGACAATGCAAGCATTGAAGACGTGATCCAGGATCTCGTCCGTCAAAGCCGGGCTATCGATCCCGACAAGCGCGGCTTGAACGTCATCCTGGCACTTCCCGAAGGGAAGCAGGCTCAGAAGGTGAGTCTCGAGCTGGACAACATGCCTCTTGGCGAAGTCATTCGATTTGTCTGCAAGGCCGCAAACTACAAATTTCTGATCGATAATCAGTGTATCCGGATCACATCTCAAGAGGTTGACATCGGGGACACGGAAACCCGGTTTTATCCGGTTTCTCCCGCTTTGAGCAAGCGCTTCGTCGCGGCGGGTGACAAGCTGCAGGCTCTGTTCGGGCCTTTAGGGGCGCAGTTCGAGGGGAATGGCAGGAAGATGGTATTCGTCCCCTCCGTGAACAGACTGGTCGCGACTGGGACGCCGGACAGCCTCAGGAAGCTCGACGCAGCCCTGAATGACATGGAGAAAGCCAGCCTCGACGAAAAGTCCAGATAAGCCGCATAACGAGTCGAATCACTGGGTTCGGGGCCTCGGCTCCGAACCAGGATTGACCCCCCCTTTTTCAAGCTGATTTTTCACCCTAGCACATCCTCGCCGAGAAGCTGCCGGGCCAGGGCGTCGTCGGAGGTGACGAGGCTGACGATGCAGGATTCCGGGTCGCTGTGGATGGTCGAGATCGAGCGCAGGTCGAGCTTGTTTTCATCGAGGCGGAGGGCGAGGCGGGCGAGGGCGCCGGGGCGGTTGGGGACGCGCACCAGCAGGGCTTCGCGTGGCAAGGCGTCGAAGCCGGCGGCGTGAAGGAGCTGCAGAGCCAGGGTGTCGTCATTGGTGGAGAGATGGAGCAGGGCCTGGCCGGCGCTGGTCTGGCCCCAGGTGTTGTGCAGGTCGAGATTGGCACCCGCGAGAATGACGGTGATCTTGGCCAGGAGGCCGGGGCGGTCGGGGGCGATGACAGTGATCATTTGGGACTCTCCGGGGTCTGAATGGCGGCGAGGTAATCGGTGAAAAAGGCTTCCAGGGCGTCGCGGGTGACGCCGGGCATGGTGATCAGGTGCGAGTGCTCTTTGGTGCTGGCGATCTGCCAGCGTTCGCGCACCGATTCCGGCACCGGCGGGATGACGACGGTGAGGGCATTGGGGTTGCGCCAGGCGGGAATGCCGAGCTCGGCGCAGCGCTGAACCGTCCACTCCGCCATCGCCAGAGCGGCTTGAGCGCGTTGACGCAGGCCCTCGATGCCGAGGCTGCGGATGCGATGCCAGAGGATCAGGGGCGAGTGGCCGTTGCGCGAGCCAGTGACGGTGGTGTCGATGTTGCCGATGTAGGCGATCGAACGGCCGATGCGGTCGACATTGGCCTTGCGGGCAAGGACGAGGCCGCAGGGGAAGGGCGAGCCCATGAACTTGTGGCCGGAGACCGAGATCGAGTCGGCGCCGTCGGCGAAGTCGAAGGGGATGCGCGGCTCGACGAAGGGCAGATAGCCGCCGGAGAGAGCGGCGTCGGAATGGATGTAGCTGCTCGGGATGGCCAGCTCGTCGATCATCCGGCGGATCGCCGCGATGTCGTCGCGGCCTTCGGTGACCGTGGTGCCGATGTTGGCGAAGATGATCGGCGGGGCGTCGCGGTGGATGCGCAGAGTCTCGCGCAGGTCGTCCAGGTCCATCGCGCCGGAAGGCAGGGAGCGGATCATGATCGAGCGCATGCCGAGGAAGTGGAGGTTCTTGGCGACCGAATAATGCGATTCCCGCGAATAGTAGACGACGCCTTTGGGGTGGAGTTCGCGAGCGAGATAGAGTCCGTAAAGGTTGCCCTCGGTGCCGCCGTTGGTGACGTAGCCCCACCAGGCCTTCGGCGGGGCGCGGAAGAGCTCGGCGAAGAACTCCAGCACTTCGCGCTCGAAGTCGCGGCTGTCGACCTTCCAGGTTCCGGTGTGAAAGGGGTCGCCGATGTTGTTGAATAGCACCTCGAAGAAGGGCAGCAGGTCCTTGCTTCCGAAGTCGCGGCTGCAAGGGTAGCCGAGGACGTGATCCTGCAGATGGCGGGTGCGTTGCAGGAGCGCATCGAGGCGCTCCTGGTCTGAGGCGGAGAGAGGCATGTTGAGTCCTGTTTTTGTGCTGAAGTCCTATAAGCTAGAATCTTCTGATTTTTATGACAGATGACCGCTCGGCCAATCGGGAAAATTTTTTCCGGAAAACTGCCAGAGCCGGCTTGACGCTTCCATCATCATCGCTAACTTCAAACCCGTTCCGCCCCCCGGCGGGATGCACCCAAAGAAGCGGGGTGGTAGCTCAATCGGTTAGAGCGCCTGCCTGTCACGCAGGAGGTTGCGGGTTCGATTCCCGTCCGTCCCGCCATGAAATTTCACCCGCACGAGACCCGTGCGGGTGATTCTTTTTGGCAGGATTGAGCACGAATCAAGCCCAGCAGAGGCGGCAGGATGGCCACAAAAGACACAAGGGTCACAAAAAGCGGGATGGGCCTGGAGTCGAGTTCTTTGTGTTCTTTGTGCCTTTTGTGGCAAAAGCCGGCTATCTGATTTGCGCTGACTTTCAAGCTCGCTTTCCCGCTTCATAGTCTCGGGACAACCCAGCCCCGAGGAATCCCCATGCGCATCCGTCCCCGCCGCAACCGCCAGTCTGCCTTCGTCCGCGATCTCGTCCGCGAACACCAGGTGAACGCCGAAGACCTGGTTCTGCCCTGCTTCCTCGTCCCCGGGGAAGGCCGGCGCATCCCGGTGAAATCGATGCCCGGCATCGAGCGCCTCAGCCTCGACCTGCTCCTGACCGAACTGCGTGAACTCGTCCCCCTCGGGCTCCGCGCCATCGCCCCCTTCCCCGCCATCGATGACGCCAAGAAGGACGCCTTCGCCCGCGAGTCGCTCAATCCCGACAACCTCTACCTGCACGCCATCCGCGCCATCAAGAAGGAATTCCCCGAACTGGTGATCTTCGCCGACGTCGCGATGGATCCCTATTCCTCCGACGGCCACGACGGCCTCGTCCGCGACGGCCAGATCCTCAACGACGAAACCCTGCCCATCCTCGCCGCCATGGCGGTCGAAATGGCCCGCGCCGGCGCCGATTTCGTCGCCCCCTCGGACATGATGGACGGCCGCGTCGCCACCATCCGCGACGCCCTCGACGCCGCCGGCTTCACCCAGACCGGCATCATGAGCTACTGCGCCAAATACGCCTCCGCCTTCTACGGACCCTTCCGCGACGCCCTCGACTCGGCCCCCCGCAGCGGCGACAAAAAAACCTATCAGATGGACCCCGCCAACCGCCGAGAAGCCCGCCGCGAACTCGCCCTCGACCTCGCCGAAGGCGCCGACATGGTGATGGTCAAGCCCGGCCTGCCCTATCTCGACGTCGTCGCCGATCTCGCCGCCCATTCGGACGTGCCGGTCACCGTCTACAACGTCTCCGGCGAATACGCGATGGTGAAAGCCGCCGCCGCGAACGGCTGGATCGACGAGAAACGCGTCATCGCCGAAAGCCTTCTCGCCTTCAAACGCGCCGGCGCCTCGCTGATCTTCAGCTACCACACTGCGGAGTGGCTGAGGGGGAAGTGAGGAGTTCTGAATGAAGCGTTATTTTGCCATAATTGAATTCCCTTTGTTTATCAGCTCGATCTCGGCTGGATTGGGATTATTGATTGGGATATCTGCGTGGGTGCGGCATGGCCACGTCACTTGGGTCTCTGTGGTCGGAGCTTGCATGTGTGTTCCATTACTGCTTATCTTGTTATGGATCTGGTTGGCAAAAAAATCTACACTAGAGAAATAGCCCCCCGCCGGTCTGGAGCCAAGCAGATATCGATACACATCAATCATCTGGCGGAACACATCTGGCTAGCGATCCCGAGAACAACATGAGCGGCATTGCTGCGCTAAGATCGACACATGACATGAAGCCCCAACATCAAGGATCACGATGAACGATTCTCTGAACCTCGCCGTCAACAAGTTGCTGAGAGTGGTCAACGCGCATCGTGGACGAGAGCTGACGCCAGCTCTGCGCGAGGCGTTGAATGAATTCGTCCTTCTTGAAGGTCCGGATGCCAGTGAAAAAACAGCACGAATTTGTGGGATGCTGGCTGATGTGACTTCTGCTAGTGGAGCCGGGATTTTAGCGACTTGGCTAGGTGCTGGAGTCGAACGCGGAGCAGACCCGTCCCCCCAAGTGCGTCCTCTGCTCGACTGCTTTTTACGCTTTGCTCGTCAGGTAAAACCATCAGAGCTCGATTCAGAGGAAGATCTCGACGATGATTTATCCGTGGGATTGGAGCTTCTCGGCCAGGGACTTGTGGCACATCTATCGCGAGATGAGCAGTGTCTGAGGATTGTTCGAGTAGATTTGGAAGCGGTAGCGGAGCTGGAGCGAGTGGAAGCCTACTCGGTCGGACCGATGTGGGTCTTGGAGTTGATCCGAAAAGTGAGCGGCTCTTTGATCGTGCTGCATGGAACGCAGCCCATTGGGGCCCGAGTAGAGTACCGCAACATCAGCAATTGCTTCCACTTGTTCACTCTGTTGCAGGCCGCTTTGGTGAAGACCATGCCTGATGCCGGCAAGCTTTCTCAACAAGCCCTCGCCGTGGCGCGCGGAGAATCCCTTGAGCCCTGTTCTGACCAAGCTTGGTGGCATTACGGCCAACCGCTAAGCGGCACTCCGGACCTGTCGACCATGGTCTACGGAGAGCAGAGTCCACAGGATATTGGTTCAATCGACGGGCAACAAGTTCTCCTCATTTGGCCGCAAACTTTGAAATCCAGATCCTGGGATGCTGGATTTTTCGGGCCTGTGTTGCTGGCCGCACCTGCCGAAGTCAAATTGATCGAACCTTTGACTGCCGCGGAAGTCGCAAAATGGCGACTCCGAATCGGGCTTCCCAGCTCCAAGATAACATCCAAGAACCCGTGGTGGATGCCTTGGAGAAAATCGGAGTGAAGGGCTTTTTGTATCCGATCCTCCTCACCCTGCCCGCCTTCGCCCTGCCGCAAAACGGCCCTTTCGAAGCCAAGGCCAAGCCGCCGGTCGTGCCGCTGCAAGAGCTTAAGTGGCAGGCGCCCAAGGACGCGGCGCAGCCGATCCTCATCCCGCTGGCGGGCGGACAACAACTGGAGATCGCGCCGGCGCCGGAAAACAAGAATGATGACGAACCTGAAACCAGGGTGTAGCGACGAGGCACGAGTCGCAAACCCTGGGTAAGGGAGAAAATCGACCGGAGCCCCAGAGGGGCGAGCAGAATGCGCGTGATTGACGCGGATGATCTCTGGACGCCCCTCCGGGGCTAGAATCGACTCGGTATTCCACCCAGGGTTTGCCCTCGTCCCTCGGGCTACACCCTGGGCTATCTGCTGGCTGCCCCTCCGGGGCAAGAGGATGAGGCAATCTCGAGACTTGCACAGGTCGAACTCTTTTGCTGGCACTCACGAGACGGCGCCTCGCCGTTATCAATCCACCAGCGACAGGGCGATGCGGCGGCGGGGAAGGTCGATTTCGAGCACCGTCACCAGCAGCTCCTGGCCGGGCTTGAGGACGCTGGCGGGATCGCGGACGAAGCTGCGGCTGATCTTGCTGATGTGGATCAGACCGTCCTGGTGCACCCCGAGGTCGACAAAGGCGCCGAAGGCGGTGACGTTGCTGACCCGTCCGGGCAGTTTCTGGCCGGGGCGGAGGTCGTGGATCGAGTGGACGCTGTCATCGAAGGCGAAGACCGAGAAGGCGGGGCGGGGGTCGCGGCCGGGCTGGGCCAGTTCGCGGAGGATGTCGGCGAGGGTGGCTTCCCCGAGGCCCTCGCCGTAGTAGCGCTGCGGCGCGATCCTGGCGCGGAGTTCGGGCGAAGCGAGGAGTTCTTCTGGGCGGCAGCCGAGGTCCTGGGCGATCCGGGTGACCAGGCCGTAGCGTTCGGGGTGGACGGCGCTGCGATCGAGGAACTGGTCGCTGTCGGCGATGCGGAGGAAGCCGGCGGCCTGTTCGAAGGCCTTGGCGCCGAGGCGCGGCACTTTGAGGAGCTCCTGACGGCGGCGGAAGGGGCCGTGTTTCTGGCGGTAGTCGAGGATCGCCAAAGCCAGCTTCTCGCCGATCCCGGAGACGTGGGTGAGCAGCTCGAGGCTGGCCTGGTTGAGCTCGACCCCGACCGAGTTGACGCAGGAGGAGACCTGTTCGTCGAGGCATTTGCGCAGCGCCTTCTGATCGACGTCGTGCTGGTATTGGCCGACCCCGATCGACTGGGGATCGAGCTTGACCCATTCGGCAAGGGGATCCTGGAGGCGGCGGCCGATCGAGATGGCGCCGCGCAGGGTCAGGTCGTACTCGGGGAATTCGCGGCGGGCGCAATCGCTGGCCGAGTAGATCGAGGCGCCGCGTTCGTCGACGCTGACGATTTTCGCTTCGAGCCCGAGGGCGCGGAGGAAGGCCTCGGTTTCGCGGCCGCCGGTGCCGTTGCCGAGGGCGATGAATTCGACCTGGAAGCGGGCGCAGAGCTGGCGGAAGGCGCTGGCGGCGGCGGCCTGCTGGGCCGGGCTGCCGAGGGTGTAGAGGGTGTCGGTATGGAGCACCTGCCCTTGCGGGCCGAGGACGGCGATCTTGGCGCCGCTGCGTTGGCCGGGGTCGATGGCGATCAGGCTTTTGGCGCCGAGGGGCGGGGCGAGGAGGATCTCGCGCAGATTGCTGGCGAAGACCGCGATGGCGGCGGCATCGGCCCGCTCCTTGGCGGCGCTGAGGGCCTCCTTCTCCAGCGAGGGCAGGAGGAGGCGTTTCCAGGCGTCCTGGGCGGCAAGCGCAACCTGGTCGCTGGCGAAGCCGCGGCCGCGGACGAAGCGCCGCTCGATCAGGGGCAGGGCCGCCGCTTCGTCGGGGCGGACCTGGACCCGCAGGAAACCCTCTTCTTCGCCGCGCTGGATCGCGAGGAAGCGGTGCGAGGGGACCCGGCCGAGGGGCTCGGAGACCTCGAAGTAGTCGCGGTATTTCTGCGCCTCGTCGATCTTGCTTTTGACCACCTGGACCTCGAGGCGGGCCTGGCTGAGGAAGAGCGGGCGGAGGGCCTGGCGCAGCGCTGCGTCTTCGCTGATGATTTCGGCCAGGATGTCGCGGGCGCCGTCGAGGGCGGCTTCGCGCGTCAAGCCGGCGGGGACGAGGCGGGGGAAATCGAGCGGCGTTTGCGCCTGGCGCAAGAGCGCCATCGCGAGGGGCTCGAGGCCGAGCTCGCGGGCGCTGGCGGCGCGGCTGCGCTTCTTCGGCCGGAAGGGCAGGTAGAGGTCCTCCAGTTCGACCAGGGTCCGCGCCTGTTTCAGGGCGCGTTCGAGCTCGGGGCTGAGCTGCTGACGCTCGCTCAAGGCGGCGAGGATGGCTTCCTGCCGCTTGTCGAAGGCGAGGAGGCTTTCCAAGCGGTCGCGGATGAGCGCGATCTGGACTTCGTCGAGGCCGCCGGTGGCCTCCTTGCGGTAGCGGGCGATGAAGGGGATGGTGGCGCCTTCGTCGAGGAGCTTGAGGACGGCGGCGACGCCTTTTTCGGGGAGCTGCAGGGCGGCGGCGATGCGGGTCAGGGGCATGAAGTCAACGGGGTTGGTGGCTGAGGTTCGGGAGCGGCGAAGAGGGCGGATCAGAGACTCAGCCGCTTCCCGTTGCTGAGCCGTGGTCGCTTGCGATCTGCCGGCGGAAGAGCCCGGCTGCCGCGACCAAGGCCAGAGGCGAGACGCAGGAGGTGACGAGATAATAGACCCAGCTGGGCTGGCCCTGCGGCAGAAGCAGAAGGGCGGCGAGAATCTGTGCGCCGAGGATCGAGCCCAGGGTCCAGGGCAGGGGCAGGTGAGGCCGCCCGAGGCCCTGGAAGGCGAAGTTGACGATGATCAGCGCCGGCACCGCGACGACATGGAGGAAGGCGGCGCGGAAATACAGCCTGCCTTCGGCAAGGAAGACGGGGTCATCGGGAGAGAAGAGGCGATGCCAGAGGGGCGGCGCCAAGGCCATCAAGGCGGCGATCAGGATCGAGCCAAGGAGCGTCAGCTTGAGGGCGAAGTCGAAGGCTTCCCTGGCCCGCTTTGGCCGTCCGGCGCCGTGGGCGGCGGCGATGATGATCATGGTGGCGGCGCCGAGGGGCACGGCGAGCTGGATCAGGCAGAGCTCGAAGCGCCGGGCGTAGGAATAGGCGTCCATCAAGGAGAGTCCGCGAGGAGCAAGGAGATGCTGGACGAGGCCGATGCCGACGTTGGTGGCGAGCGGTACGGCGGCGGCGGTCAAGGCGGCGGCGAGGATGAAGCGCCGCTGGCTGGCCGGGGACGGCGCATGGCGGGCGAGGCCGGCGGGACGGAGCAGGTCGCGCCAGATCAGGAGGGCGAGAAGGCTGTAGGCGGCGACGGTGGAGAGGGCGGCGCCGCGGATGCCGGCGCCGAGGCAGAGGCCGGAGAGCTCAAGGGGGCCGAGCTGGAACTCGCTCCAGACGACGAAAGGTTTGGCGAGGCCGTCGAGAGTCATCACGGCGAGGGCGTAGATCGCCGGGCGTTTGGCTTCGCCGCTGCCGCGGAGGGCGGCGGAGCCGACGGCGCCAAGCGCGGAGAGGCCGAGCAGGGGGAAGTAGCAGCGGCAGTAGTCGAGGGCGAGGGCGCTCGCTTCGGCGGAGGCTTCGACCCCGGCCCCGGCAAGAAGGCGGGGGCCGGCGGCGAGCACGGTGGCGGCGGCAAGACAGCCGGCGAAGAAGGCGAGAAGCGCGCCGTCGCGCAGGGCTCGGGAGGCTTCGGCAAGACGCCCGCTAGGAGCGTGGCGGGCCACCGCCGCGGCGGTGGCGGTGCCGAGGCCGCCGTAGAGGAGGGCCGTGCTGAAGGTGAGGACCGGCAGCACCAAGCTCATGGCGCTGCGGTGGGCGGGGCTGAGACGGGAGACGATCCAGGCGTCGAGAAAGGCGAAGAAGACGCTGGCCGACATCACCGCCAGCATCGGCAGGGCCAGTCCGGCAAGGACGCGCGGAACGCTGTCCTCAAGAAGGGACGCGGGGGACTTCACGGGGGCGCCGCGAGGCTGGAGCGGACGACAGGCATCAGGGCTTCTCTCCGGATTGCGATTCCCTGCGAATCTAATCCTCATTGGCTCAAAACCCGGGGGGCTTCACAAAAATGCGATGCGCAGCCTTGAGGGCGAAAGGCCGGAGGGAAGGCAAGAAGGCGAAGGAGGGGCTGAGCCCGCTTCGCCTTCTGGACGCGCGTTGGGTTTTCTTCAGGGCAGGAGTTTTTTGATTTCCGGGACGAGGGCATCGGCCCAGATCTGGTAGCCCTTGGCTCGGGGATGGAGCAGGTCGGGCATGATCTCCTTGTGGAGGATGCCTTCTTTGTCGAGGAAGAGGCTGTTCATGTCCTTGTAGGTGACGAAATCCATCTTAGCGGGGAAGCCGGAGATGATCCGGTTGATCTCGTCGTTGATCTTCCGGGCCGCATCATCGGGTTTGGCGCTGCGGGGGAGGATGGAGCAGAGGAGGACCTTCGAGCCGGGGCATTTGGCGTGGTATTCCGCCAGGATCTTCTCGATGCCGGCGGCGGTTTCCACGGCCGCCTGCTTGTGGTGGCCGGTGTTGTTGGTGCCGATCATCAGGACCGCGAGCTTGGGCTTCAGCCCTTCGAGTTCGCCGTTGGCGAAGCGCCAGAGAACATGTTCGGTGCGGTCGCCGCCGAAGCCGAGGTTGAGGGTTTTCCAGCCCGAAAAGCTGGCTTCAAAGGCTTTTTTGCCAGCGCTTTCCCATCCCTGGGTGATGGAGTCGCCGATGAAAACGATTTCGGTGGCGGGATCGAGTTTTTTCAGCACCGCTTCGTGGCGGGTTTTCCACCAGCCTTCTTTCAGCCGTTCGGCCGGGGCGGTCGCGGTGTTGGCCTGGGCGGCGGGAGCCGGGGCGCTTTCGGCGGCCAAGGGGTTGGCAAGTTGAAGCAGGGCGGCGAGGACGAAGGACATGCGGATCTCCTTGTGGGCTTCGGGTGGTGGAGTCAAGGCAGACAGCGGCGGCGGATGGAAGTTCCGCGCTGCGGGAGCTCGGCCGCGCCGAAGCGCAAGTCTCGCCGCGATTGCGGCGCTACTTTAGCGGCCATCAGCGGGAGCGAAAAGCCCTCGACCTCACAAGCCACAAGCCCGCCCCTGCCTATCAAGGAGTCTCATGCTCATCGCCAAGATCAAGCAGCTGCCCGACACCCGGGTCGAAATCAGACTCGAGGACGGCACCCGTCTGGTGGTGTCGCCGGACACCTGGTTCTCGCTCGGTTCTCGTCTCGAGGCCGGCCAGCCGCTGCCTCCCGCTCTCTTGCAGACCCTGAGCGGCGAGACGGCCCGTCTCGCCTGCCTGGGCCGGGCCCAAGGACTGCTCGCCCAGCGCGGCCACGCCCGCAGCGAACTGAAGAGGAAGCTTCTTGCCGGCGGCAAGTTCCCGCGCCAGCTGGTCGATGAAGTGCTGGTTCATCTGAGCGAGCGCGGCCTTCTCGACGACGGGCGGATGGCGGCGGATTTCGGCGCCGAACTGCGCTCGCGGGGTCTCGCCTCGCGGGCCATCCAGTCGAAGCTGCGGGCCCGCGGCGTTCCCGCTGAGACCGTCGCCGCCAGCCAGCCCGACCGCGAAACTCTTCGCCAGCATGACTGGCAGGCGCTGCTCGCCTGCGCCCGCCGCAAACTGCCCAGCCTGCAGAAAGAGGCCGACCCTCGGAAAAGGCGCGACAAGCTCAGCCGCCATCTCGCCTCCCGAGGCTTCCCAGGCGACCTCATCGGCCGCGCCGTCGGTCAATTGCTCCGCGGCGTCGATCCGGAAAACCCGGATTGAGTGCCTGAAGAACCTTAAAAATTCCCGCAGATTTCTGCCACAAGCCTTGGACAGCTGGCTTTGCCGCTTTATACTCAGCGCCGTCGCAAGACAAGAAGGGCGATTAGCTCAGTTGGTTAGAGCGCTTCGTTGACATCGAAGAGGTCACAGATTCGAGTTCTGTATCGCCCACCACCCTTCTAGCGCTTCCGGTGTAGCTTTGCAGCGCAAAAAAACACCGGAGCCCCAGACATGATCTTCGTCACCCACATGGAATCGACCCCCAACCCCGACGCCCTCAAATACCTCCTCAATGAGCGCGTCCTGGTCAACGGCGTCTGCCAATACAGCTCCGCCAGCGAAGCCAAAGACGACCTCTCCCGCGCCCTCTTCGCCATCCCCGGCGTGGTCAGCGTCTACTACCGCGACAACTTCATCACCGTCACCAAAAACGGCAGCGTCGATTGGATCGATGTCGAAACCGCGATCAAAGACGAGATCAACACCCGTATCGAAGTGGTCCAGATCGAAGCCCAGGAAATGCCGCCCATCGACTTCGGCGAGAAGCAGGAAATGATCGACATGATCGAGGAAATCCTCGACGAAACCATCCGCCCCGGCCTCGCCATGGACGGCGGCGGCGTCGACATCGTCGAGCTCTCCGACACCATGGTCCTCAGCGTCCACTACCAAGGCGCCTGCGGCTCCTGCCCGAGCTCCGGCACCGGCACCCTGAAAGCCATCGAAAACATCCTCCAGGAACAATTCGACCCGCGCATCAGCGTCCGCATCCACAAGCCGAGTTTCTGAGGCGAAATCGCGAGGCCACCCATGTCCCTCCAGACCAAACGCACCCAGTCCCTGAGCCGTGATGAACGGCAGAAAGTCCTGGCGGTGGCGCGCGGCGAAGCGACGGCGGACCTGCTGATCAAGAACGTCAAAATTCTCGACCTGATCAATGGCGGCAGCCTCGATTCCGCCATCGTCATTTCCGGCAAGACCATCGCCGGCACCGGGCCGGAATACAACGATGCGCCAGCTCTGCGCGTCATCGACGGCGCCGGCCTGACGGCAGTCCCGGGCTTCATCGATGGCCATCTGCACATCGAGTCGTCGATGATGAACCCCTTCGAATTTGAGCGCATGACCCTGCCGCTGGGGACCACCACCGCCATCTGCGACCCGCATGAAATCACCAATGTCATGGGCGATCGCGGCTTCTCCTGGTTCCTCCGCTGCGCCGAAGTGATGGATCAAAACCTCTTCGTCCAGACCTCTTCCTGCGTCCCCGCCCTGCCCGGTTTCGAGACCAACGGCGGCGACTTCACCCTCGAGGAAATGCTCCGCCACAAAGCCCATCCGCAGGTCCTCGGCCTTGCCGAAATGATGAACTTCCCCGGCGTCGTCCATGGCAACCAGGAAGTCCTCGACAAGCTCGAAGCCTACGCCGATCTGAACCTCGACGGCCATTGCCCGATGCTGCGCGGCAAAGGCCTCAACGCCTACATCGCCGCCGGCATCCAGAACTGCCACGAAACCATCACTCAGGACGAAGGCCGCGAAAAGCTGCAGAAAGGCATGGCCCTGATCATCCGCGAAGGCTCGGTGGCGAAGAACCTCAGCACCCTGGCGCCGCTGGTCACCGAGTTCAATTCGACCCAGTGCTTCCTCTGCACCGACGACCGCAATCCCTACGAGATCCTCGAGCAGGGACACATCAATTTCCTGATCCGGAAAATGATCGCCGAGCTGCAGATGCCGGCCCACCTCGCCTACCGCCTGTCGTCCTACTCCGCCGCCAAACATTTCGGCCTGAAAAAACTCGGCCTCATCGCCCCCGGCAAACAGGCGGACATCGTCCTGCTGGACGATGTCGACCAGGTCGGCATCGCCCAGGTCCTGATCGCCGGCCGTCCGATCGCCGATCTGAATCTCGATTCTGCGCTCCCCGCAAAGCTGGAGAAATCGCAGCCACCCTTGGAGAACACCATCCGCCGCGCGCCGCTCACCGCCGCCGATTTCGACTACGATCTCAAAGCCGGGCGCTATCACGTCATCGAGATCATCAAGGACCAGATCGTAACGGCGCACCAGATCGTCGCTTTCGACGGCGATAAATTTGCCCAGGACGACATTCTCTACATGGTCAACATCGAGCGCTACGGCCAGCAACTGCCGCCGGCCCTCGGTTTGGTGAAGGGTTCGGGCCTGAAGAAGGGCGCCATCGCCGCCTCGGTGGCGCACGATTCGCACAACCTGATGGTCATCGGCGCCTCGATTGCCGACATCGTCGTCGCCGCCAACGCCCTGATCGCCTCCGGCGGCGGTCTCTGCGTCGTCGAGGACGGCATCGTCACCGCCCTCCTCGAACTCCCCCTCGCCGGACTCCTCAGCCTGAAGACCGGGCCGGAGATCTACGCCGAGCTCAAGCTCCTCAAAAACGCCTACCGCAAACTCGGCATCGTGCTCGACGAGCCCTTCATCCAGATGGCCTTTCTCGCCCTTCCGGTGATCCCTCACCTGAAACTCACCGACCGCGGCCTCTTCGACGTCGACAGCTTCTCTTACATCCCGCTGCGGGACGATTGATCATCTGACGTTCAGTCTTGCTGCAGCTGGCGTTCGATTTCACAGCAACTGGGCCTCGGGACGATCTGAATGAAAATTTTTAATCGATTGAATTTCAGGATCTTGTAATTTTTTCTCATTGCTAATTTCTCGGCATTGCTTGCATGATTCCCGAACTAAGGAGACAGCCGATGAAACACGATGTGAAAAAAGACCCTCCCCAGCCCCAGCCGGTGCGAGCTGCGGAAGCGGACTTGATCCCTCTCGAAGATCTCGAGGTCACCGAAGTCAAGGGCGGAGCCCGGCTTTTCGGTGCGGTTTCGGAGTTCGGGGCGGCCGGAAGCAAGGCGGAAAAATCCGGCGGCGGCTTCTGACTCTGGGGCACTTCTTGCCGGCCTGCTTTTCGCGGTTTGGCCGTAGTCAAAGTCCCGGGCGGAGCTAGCTTCGCCCTCGACTCCGTCTACGACAAACCCGCCCCCCAAGAGGTCAGCCATGTCCCAAGTCGTTCCTTATCTCTCTCGCTGCGATTTCCTTGGCAAGGATCTGATGCTGCACCGTGACCTGGTCAAGCACAGCAGTGCCACCCGCGCCTGTGTAGTTTACGGATACAAGGATGCCCGTGGCAAGCTTCAGTTCCTCTCCAACGCCGAGGCCGGCCAGAACGGCTGGACCATCGGTTTCGTCGAGAAGGAAGCTCTCGAGCTGCTGATGCAGAAGAGCCAGCCCGAGTGGGACCCCAAGATCGTCAATCACAACGGCGCATCGCATCAAGTTCTGATCTGCGAAGGCGATGAGATGACCGCCAGCAACATCCTGAAGAAGTCGATGCTGGTCGAGTTGCAGCAGCACTTCGGCGGTGACGCCATCTATCTCGCCGTGCCCAACCGCAACACCATCATCGCTGCCGGCAGTGCCGAGGCCATCATCGAGCTCGTCCGCTCGAAGTGGGACATGTCGGAGACTCGCGGTTACGTCAAGGTTTCCGACATGATTTACGCCGCCAAGAACGGCAAGGTTCTCGGTGCCGCCACCCTGCCTCCGGCTCCCCTTGCACCGAAGCTGACGGTGAAAGCCCCGGCTCCTGCTGCCGCTCCTGCCGCTCCTTCAGCTCCCGCCGCTCCTGGCAAGATGCAGCTCAAGCTTCCCGGCAAGCGTCAGGCCGCCCCCGAGCCTGAAGAGGAAGAGGCTCCCGCTCCCCGCCGTGGCCTCGCGGCCAAGCCTGCGGCACCCGCCGCGCCCGGCAAGATGCAACTCAAGCTTCCCGGCAAGCGCCAGGCCGCTCCCGAACCCGAAGAGGAGGAGGAGGAAGCCCCCGCTCCCCGCCGCGCCTCCAATGTCCCGCGCCTCAGCCTCAAGCCCAAACGATGAGCGGGAATTCGGTTCTTCCGGGAAGTTTGTGGCGGGTTCTCTGACTCGCCGCAGCAGGCTTGCTTCACTCCAAAGGAGTAGAAGCTGTTAGCCCACTTCGCAACCATGGGAGCTTGTGAAATTCCAGGAGAGCCGGGAATTCGGACAAAATTCGTAGCGGCAGAGCTTGACGGAATCAAGTCCTTCGCTAATTTGAGCGCACTTCAGGCGTCCTCATCGTCCAGAGGCCTAGGACATCGGATTTTCATTCCGAGAACAGGGGTTCGAATCCCCTTGGGGATGCCACCACTTTTTTAGACGCTTTGCGTCCTCATCGTCCAGAGGCCTAGGACATCGGATTTTCATTCCGAGAACAGGGGTTCGAATCCCCTTGGGGATGCCACTTCTCTCAACCGCAGTGCCACTGCGGTTTTTTTGCGTCGCTAGATGGCTCGCTTGGCTCCGGATGTGCTTTTTGTCCTGTGATTTTTCCGGAGCGGCGTAACCCGGTGGTGGGTATTCTTCAGTCTTGGATCGGCTACTCAGCCTTAACCCAATCCAACCAATCAGGAAATCCCATGGACAATCGCGCCTCGATGGTCAGCTCCGCTTTCCTTGTCGCCTGCGGACTCGCCGCTTCCGGCTACTTCATCGGTCAAACCCTCTACAACTCGAAACGCGGCGAAAATACCGCCGAAGTCAAAGGCCTGGCGGAGCGCCGGGTCAGCGCCGATCGCGCTTTCTGGCGGATCGACTACACGCTGCTCCGCAAAGGCGATGTCCAGCTCGATCAGCTCTACCGCGACTCGGAAAGAGATCAGGCCAGGATCGTCAAGATGTTGAAGGATAATGGTTTTGATTCCGATGAGATGCGTCTGGGCGTAGTCGAGTACCAGAAGTCGGAGCTGCGCAATTCCGATCAGAAG
The DNA here is from genome assembly GCA_039798785.1 of Verrucomicrobiota bacterium. Taxonomy (GTDB): domain Bacteria; phylum Verrucomicrobiota; class Lentisphaeria; order Lentisphaerales; family Lentisphaeraceae; genus CAMCSH01. The sequence goes on from JBDKFG010000057.1 coordinate 26,538, forward strand.
CTGGTCGAGGAACGGCACCGTCTCTGCGGCTCGATCGAGATCGAGACCGGCAAGGTCCGGCAGGTCGCCGCCGTCCGCGCGCGTCTCAACCAGCTCATCGCCGAGGGGGTCGACATCACCAACAACGCGCCGAATTTCCAGTTCACCAGGCTCAATCAGATCAAGCCGGAAATGGTCAAGGAGGCGACTCAGAACGCCCGCAAGGCGGCGACGGAGTTCGCCCTCAACGCCGGTGTCCAGGTTGGCGGCATCAAAAGCGCCGAGCAAGGAGGCTTCAGCATTCGCGACGTCGGCGACGAGAACTCCGACAGCCGCAGCCTCGAAAAGGACGTCCGCCTCGTCACCTCCATCAGCTTCTACCTGACCGGCAAGTAAGTCCACGCCATAAGTTTGAAATAAATCCTAAGCTCGACTTGACTTGGTGATATAATTCTGTAATTTCTCTTTCAACTGAAATTCCAGATACATCAGGGAGGCTGATCATGACAGCGGAAATGACTTTGATCGATCCGGTGAGCGGCAGGAGAGTGACGGCGTCGGCGCGACCGGTGTCGCGGGTGATCGGCACGGTGGGGCGGCGTCGGCTGGCGAATTTTCTTGTCGGACCGGAGCAGCTGGAATTTCTTCGGCTGCCGGGCTTCCTCGAGGTGGAGGACTTTGGGGGGCGGGGCTTGCTGTCGCTTTGCATCATCGACATGGATCATGCAGCACCTGACTGGGCGCCGCAAGCGTTCAGTCCTGCGTGTCGCGGCGCGGCGCTGCGACTGGCGGTGCGAGACCGACGTGACGGTGCCGCCGCGGTCTGGGTCGGCAATCGATTTTGCGACAGCTTTCTCAGCCCGCTTTTCCCGCTTCTTGGGCTGCACGGTTTCGCCTCCGGGCTGGCAGGTGAGGAAACTGGGGACGGCTTCGCCCTGAGGACGTCCGAGTGGGCCCTGCGGTGCCGGGCTGGCGAGGGCGGGGTGGCGATTGGCGACGAGGCCTTTGATGCTTTGATCGGCGCTGGGGTCGCCAGTTACGGTCCTGGACGGGCGCCCGGGCGTTTCAGCCGGGTCGAACTGCACAAGGATTGTCCGTCGCGCTTCCGCCGGTGCGTCGCGCAGGCGCATCTGGAATTGCCGCAGGGGGAGCATTACGGCGATCTCCGGCTCAGTCCCGGCGGGCGTTACGAATGGCGTTTCTGCGGCGAAGTCGATGGCGAGGGATCGCCGCTGCCGGATTGAGCACGAACGGTGAGTTTTCCGACGTCAATCCTGAAACTCGCGGTAGACAGGTCGGTTCATCCTCGATTCCTAAGCTGAAGCTGTGAGTCAGTCTTCAATCTTGAATTTTAAATCTTTGATTTTGTTCGCGTTCTGTTGAATCTTGAATCTTGAATCTTGAATCGGATTCCCGAGCTGAGCCTAAGCTCAACTTGGGAATCCAGGTTTATTTCGAGTGTTCCTTTGGCGCCTGGCCGAGGGGGAAATGCAGGCTTTGCGAGCCGAGGGGATCGGGGAATTCGAGGCAGGCGCCGGCGCCGTCGGCGAAGACTTGGTATTTCATCCGGTGGCCTTCGGCGTCTTCCTTAGGCAGCGGGATGGCCTCGAGATCCACCGGGTATCGGCCAGTGCGGCGATGGATACTCTCGATTTCCAGACCGAGACGGAACTGGCGGATGAGGGCGGCCTCGAGCTTCCATTTTTTCGTGATGGTGTCGGTTCTGGAGTGCAGGTTGCGGCTCAGGTAACTTGACTGCGAAGGCTCAATCGGAGCTCCATGGATGGCCGCATCGATTTCCCGCAAGGTGATCAGTCCTTGCTGATAGCGCAGGCCGGTGCCTAAGAGCAGGCGTTCCTGTTCGTTGAAGTCGGAGGCGCGTCCGTCGTTGCACAATTGCAGGATTTCGATCACCGCGACCCGGTCATGGAGCAAGAGCTGTTTCCGGCTATTCGGCCAGGCTTGCAGGGGGGCGGCGTGAGAGCGGATTTCAGCGAGTTCCTCTTCGGCGAGGAGAGGCAGGTCCTCTCGCAGGCATTGCAGGCAGGCGCGGGTGATGCCACCGCGAGTCAAGCTGGCATAGGGACTGATCTCCTCATCAAGGACACGCGGCAGGCGGAGCATCAGAAGGCGGCAGCGCTGGGCCTTCGCCGGCTCGCCCTTGACTTGGTAGAAGCGGCTCAGATCGTTGAGGAAATACAGGCTTTGCCGAGTGAGGCTGAGAGGGCGCCATTGACGGTGGAAGAGGGCCACTCCCGTCTCCTGCCGGAAGCGGAAGGAGGGCTTGAGCAAGGCCTCTTCCCAGCGCTCAAGCAGGCCGGGCTGGGTCGTCAGCAGAAGACGGAGAGACCGCATCTGCTGCTTCAGCTCCTCGCCGCTTTTCAGCTTCTGCTCCTCGGCATAGGTGAGCTTCGCCGCCGGGACGCTCGACCCGCCGGGCTTCTTCTTCAGCTTCAAGCTGGCGCGACGGGCCGCGAGATCCGCCTGACTCATCGCCGCCAGCTCGGCGTCGAGACGGGCCTGGCGCTGCGCCTCGGCGACCTCCTCGAGCATCCATCGACGGCATTCCTCGTGGCTCAGATAGGTGTTTGTCTTGAGCTTGGGGGCTTTCTGGAAAGCCTCCCCGCCAAGGTCTCGCCAGAGCGACTCCAGCAAGGGACCGCCGTTGTCGGCGAAAGGCACATCGGGCGGCAATAATTGCGCCGCGCTCACCGGCTCGCCCCTCGCGGCGATGTCGGCCACCGCCTGGTGATAGGCGCCGCGCCAGGGCAGCCCGACGATGATGACGGCGAAGACGCCGTGGACCAGCAGGGTGAGGCCGATCCACAAAATCAGCTTGGTGCGGGTTTTCATAAGGGACGGATCAGCAGGCTGGCGCCGCGCAGGCAGCGCAGGTGCAGCTTGGGCGATGCGGGGCCCAGGGGCTCGCCATCCATCTGCACCGGCGCGTTGCCGCTCAAGCTCACTTCGGCGGCCCGCCCCCGGACGACGTCGGCATGGTCGAGATGGCGGCGTCCGAGGAGGGCGCCGGCGAGGAGGCGGGTGATGGCGAAGCGGCCGGGCTTCTTCAGCAGCACCCAGTCGAAGAGGCCGTCATCGCCACGGCAGTCGCGCGGGCTGAAGCCGAGCCCGGCGCCGTAGAGCGGCAGGTTGAAGACGAAGGCCTGGTGGCCATGATGATGCTCGCCCCCGGCCTCCAAGGTGACGCCCGGATAATCGTAGCTGCAAAAACTTTTGAAGCCGTGCGGCAGGTAGCTCCAGTTGCTCACCCGGTGCAGCCCTTGCGGCTTGCTGCGACGCCAGGAGTCGAGGCGGCGGACGACCTCGCCGTCGAAGCCGGCGCTGACCAGCAGGGTGAAGGGGGACTCGCCGGCGAAACCGAGGTCGGCGGCGAAGGTGTCGCGACGCAACAGCGCCTGCACCAGTGCCGGCAGATCGCGCGAGTAGCCCCAGGCCTTGGCGAAGAGGTTTTCGTTGCCCATCGGCAGGGTGGCGAAGGGCACGACGCCGTTGATGCCGCAGCGCTGCATCAGTCCGAGGGTGTGGGCCACCGAGCCGTCGCCGCCGCAGGCCAGGACGGCGCTCAAGCCGCCGCCGCGGAAGGCGGCTTCCGCCGTGGCGAAATCCCAGGCCAGGGTGTAGGGCAAGTGCGCCTTCTTCAGCTCCGCCTCGAGCTGGGCGATGAGCTCCTGGTTGGCCTTGCGGCCGGAGTAGGGATTGGCGGTGATCAGGAGCATGGGAATCCTAATTACGAATTACGAATTACGAGTTGAGCGGAGCTTCAGTGTGGCTCGATCGTCCCGATCGAGGCTGTTTCCTGGGAGCCCCGGCCTCCGTGCCGCTTGTGTTTCTAGCAGCTCAAGATCTTCACCAGTCCCGCTACTTTCTCGACACTGGTGCCCTGCAGAAGATACTCCTTGTCGAGGGAATCCTTGCCCATGCTGACGGCGGGATTGCGGTAAGTCATGCCGCTGTCGCGCCAGACCGTGGCGGAGCTGTGGAAGGCGGAGGCGCCGGTCTCGGCGCGGATGCGGGCGAGATTGTTTTCGTTGATGCCGCAGCCGGGCATGATCTCAATGCGTCCGGCGGCTTGCACGACGAGCTGGCGAAGCAGCGGGATGCCGGCCTCGGCGTTGGGACGCTGGCCCGAGCTGAGCAGGGTGTCGACGCCGAGGCGGATGAGCTGCTCGAGGGTCTCTTCCGGTTCGCGGCACATGTCGAAGGCGCGGTGGAAGGCGACCTTGAGTGGACGGGCAAGCTCGACCAGGCGGGCAGTGCGTTCGTAGTCGAGGCGACCATCGGCGAGGAGCAGGCCGAAGACGACACCTTCGAGTCCGGCTTCCTGGATGTCGAGGATGTCGCGGCGCATCAATTCGAACTCGGTGTCGGAGTAGAGGAAGTCGCCGCCGCGCGGGCGCACCATGGCGCGCACCGGGATCGAGAGGCGTTCTTGCGCCAGACGCAAAGCCGAGCGGCTCGGGGTGGTGCCGCCTTCGCCGGGACCGGCGCAGAGCTCAATGCGAGAAGCACCCCCCGCCTGGGCGGCGAGGGCGGCGTCGAGGGAGTAGCAGCAGATTTCGAGGAGGGGCATGAGGGACCAATTAAGAGTTAAGAGTTAAGAGTTAAGAGTTAAGAGTTAAGAGTTAAGAGTTAAGAGTTAAGAGTTAAGAGTTAAGAATGTGGCTCGATCGTCCCGATCGAATGGCTTGCTTGAGCTCCAATGTGGCTCGATCGTCCCGATCGAGAAAGGAGCGCGGGCGTCCCGCCCGTGAGCATGACAGGCGAACGCCTGCCCTCCTTTGAGCTGCTTCGAACAACTCGATCGGGACGATCGAGCCACATTGTCGCGCCACGTCATTTGTTTTGCTCGCCGCAAGGGTGTTTCTCGGGTCGCTCGCCCAAGCCGAAGTGGGCGATCTTGTAGAGGAATTTGATCTCGAATTCAAGGCAGGCGCCGCGGCCCTCGTTAAAGACTTCGTACTTCATCGGCTTGCCCTCGTGATCTTGCGAAGGCAGCGGAATGCCGCTGAGATCAGCGGGATAAGTCCCGTTCTTGCGCTTATACAGCTCCAAGGCGAGGCCCAGACGGAACTGGCGGATCTTCGCGGCTTCAGTCTGGAGTTTGGTTTGGACATTGCCTAACGCGGGCAATAACATCTTGCCCATGTAGCTGAGCTCATTACTCGGCGGAATGGGCTTGCCGGCGATGGGGATTTCATAATCCCTGAGAAAGTGCAGGCCATCGATGTAGCGAAGACAGGTGCGATAATAAATCTGCCAGAACCATTCCTCATTATTTCCAAATGCTAGGGAAACGCCTTCGATATTGGTGCCGCGGAGTTGAATCGCCTCCACCGCCATGATTCGTTCGGCAATCATCATCTGGGCCCAGGTTTTCGGCCAAGGTTCAAGCTTGTCTGCGGCAGTTTTGATCTCCAGCAATTCGGCATCGCTCAAACAAGAAATTTGCTCGCCGAGATTGGCGCAGACGATGCCGGTGAGGGCGACATGAACAAGGCTGCTGATGAGAAAGCTTTCGTCATTCAGCATTCGCGGCGTCCGCAACAGCATGAGGCGGCAGCGCTGGGCCAGAACGGGCTCGCCGAGAGCTTGGTAATAGCGGCTGAGATCGACCAGGAGATTGCAGCTTTGGCGGCAAAAGCTCAGGTGGGGCAGGAGGATTCCCCAGGACGGGCTTCTGTACTCGGTGCTGAAGTGGAAATGCGGCTTGGCCAAGGCGGTTTCGAGGCGATCGAGCAAGTCGGGTTGCTCGCTCAGCAGCATGGCGAGATCGCGATATTGCTGACGGATTTCTTTGGCATCGTCAAGCTTCTTCTTCTCGGCCGGAGTGAGCGCGGCGGGGGCCGATTTTACCGTCGCCACGGCTTCTCGACGGGCCTTGCGCTCTTCCGGGCTGAGCTCGGCAAACACGTCTTTCACGGCGCTTTGGATCTCTTTCAAGGCGGGTTCATCCAGGATCAAGTGGCGCAGCTCCTCGGGGCCCAGGCCACCCAGCCCCAGACGGGGGGCGTTTTTGTAGCCCTGATATTCCTTGATGTCGCGGAAGATCGCTTCGATCAAAGGGCCGCCATTGTCCTCGGCAGGGACAGGTTTCGGCTTCAGGTCGGCCGCGCAAACTGGCTCGCCCCGCGCCTGGATTTCGGCGACGCGACGCTCGAAGGCCGAGCGCCAGGGAAGCCCAGCGATGAAGACGCCGACAAAGAGCCAGACGCCGAGAAAGCTGGCGATCCAGAGAACGAGTTTTTTGCGATTGCTCATTTCGGGTTTTTCCTAGGTCGGAGGGCTTTTAGGGTCTCAATGGGACTAGATCGTCCCGATCGAGTCCCATTGTCGAGCCACGTCATTTGGCTTGCTCGCCGCAAGGGTGTTTCTCGAGTCGCTCGCCCAAGCCGAAGTGGGCAGTTTTGCAACTCAATTTGTTCTCGAACTCGAGACAGGCGCCGCGGCCTTCGTTGAAGACTTCGTACTTCATCGGCTTGCCCTCGTGATCATGAGAAGGCAGGGAGATGCCGCTGAGATCGGCGGGATAGGTCCCGGTCCTGCGCTTGTGCAGCTCCAAGGCGAGACCGAGGCGGAACTGGCGGATCTTCGCGGCTTCGATCTGAAACTTGGTATGGACAGTGTCCAATCCGGGCAGGAGTATGCCGCCCATGAAGCTCAGTTTGTTTTTGGGCGGAATCGGGTTGCCGGCGATCGCGAGATCAAAATCCTGGAGGCAGTACAAGCCGTCGAAGTAGCGCAGGCAGCTGCGGAAATAAATCTGCCCTCCCACGATCCCTTCCGACGCTTCTGCGATCGTGGTTCCGGGCAGTTGAATCGCCTCGACCGCGTTGACTCTTGTCACCATCATCATCTGAGCCCTGGATATCGGCCAGGCTTCGAGTGACTCGGCCGCGGCAAGTAGTTCCAGCAATTCGTCATCCCTCAAACGGGGGAATTGTTCGCCGAGATGGGAGCAGACGATGCCGGTGAGGGAGGCATGAACAAGGCCGCTGAAGAGGAAGGGCTCGTCCTTGAGCATTTGCGGCGTCCGCAACAGCATCAGGCGGCAACGCAGGGCCGGGATGGGCTCGCCGAGTGCCTCATAATACCGGCTGAGATCAACCAGAAGATTGCCGATTTGGCGGCAGAAACTCAAGTGGGGCAGGAGAATTCTCCAAGACGGGCTTTTGTACTCGGTGCTGAATTGGCAATGCGGCTTGGCGAGAGCCTTTTCGAGGCGATCCAGCAAGTCGGGTTGCTCGCTCAGCAGCAAGGTCAGATCGCGATACTGCTTGCGGATTTTTTCTTCATCGTCGAGCTTGTTTTTCTCTGTCTGACTGAGCCCCGCGATTTTGGCCGCCTTCAGCGTCCGGCTTCTTTTTCTCTGGGCTTCAAGCTCTTCCGGGCTGAACGCTGCAAACTTGGCTTTTTCGATCTTTTCCAAGTCCATGGCCGCTTTTTCCAGCAGGATCAGATGGCGGAGTTCTTCGGGACGCAGTACGGCACCCAGATAAGTGTTTTTCCAAGCCGGATATTCTTTGATGTCGCGGACGATGACTTCGATCAAGGGGCCGCCGTTGTCCTCGGCGGGGACGGTTTTGGGCTTCAAGTCGGCGGCGCACACCGGTTCGCCACGGGCCTGGTATTTGGCGACGCGGTGTTCAAAGGCCCAGCGCCAGGGCAGGCCGAGGATGAAGATGGCGGCAAAGAGCCCGACGCCGAGAAAGCCGAGGATCCAGCGCCAAAGTTTTTTGCGATCGCTCATGGGGAGTTTCTTCTTGGGTTTATGAGCTCAATGTGGCTCGATCGTCCCGATCGAGTGTGGCTGACTGCTTGTGCTCAATGTGGCTCGATCGTCCCGATCGAGTGTGGCTGACTGCTTGTGCTCAATGTGGCTCGATCGTCCCGATCGAGTGTGGCTGGCTGCTTGTGCTCAATGTGGCTCGATCGTCCCGATCGAGTGTTCCTCTCGACCAAGATGGTCGAGCCACGGTCAGGATCAGCGTGACAGAAGACGGGCTTTGAGATCCTCCCAGGAGATTTCGTCATCAGGATTTATTTGGGCTGCGGCAAGCCGACGATCCAACTCCTCATGCTGCTCCTGACTCAAACCCAAGGAGCTTGCGGGAATGCTGTCCCAGAGTTCTTCGATGAGCTCCAGCCGATCGGCGACACTGAGTTGCAGCAAGTCTGAGCGGTTGATTACAGGCATCGGAAGTCCTCCTCCTCTCAAAATATAGAATGGCTTGGCCCAGAACCCAAGAGGGCGCGGGATTTTTATAGCGCTTGACTAGGGGACAACTCGATCGGGACGATCGAGCCACATTGAGCGCACTCGATCGGGACGATCGAGCCACATTGAGCGCACTCGATCGGGACGATCGAGTCCCATCAGAGCTCAGAGCGAGGCGAGGGCCGCGACGATTTCGTCGATCTCGGGGAGCTTGTCCTTGCCGTCCTCCTGGCGGGGTTTGAGGATGTCGACGCCGAGTGCCTTCAGGCGCTTCAGGCTGTCGATGAGGATGGCGTTGTGCATGGTGCCGTGCATGCAGGGCAAAACGGCGATGCGGCAACGCTTGGCTTCGAGGCGGCCGAGGGCGCTGGCGAGGACGGTGCCGAGCACGCCGCTGGCGAGGCCGCAGGCGAAGGAGTTGATGGTGTTGTAGGTCGCCGGGGCGACGAGGAAGTAGTCGTAAGGCAGATCGCCTTCGACGTGTTCGGCGTCGGCGCTGAGGCTGGTCACCGGCTTCTCGCCGCTGGTCCATTCGAGGGCCATCGGGGTGACGAAGTCGAGGGCGCTGGCGCTGCAGAAGGCGCGCACCGAGGCGCCCTCGCGACGCAGGGCGCGGGCGAGGTCGGGGGTGCGGTAGGCGGCGATGCTGCCGCCAATCAGGAGGGCGACGCGTTTGCCCGCGAGGCGTCCGGCGGGCTTGAGCGCGATGGCCTTGTCACGGGCCTCGGCGGCGCCTGCGGGAGGCGCAAAATTCCAGTCCGCACTCATCAGAGTTTCGCCGGATATTGGCCGGCGGCGTGCAGTGCGTCGAGACGCGCCTTCACCTCCGGCTTGTCTTCTTGGTAGGTGACGCCGAACCACTGCGACGAGGTGTCGAGCACGGCGACCTTCTCGCCTTCTTCCTTGATCAGGTTGTCGACGACTTTCGGGATGAAGAATTCGCTCTTCATTTCGTTTCCTTCGGCGGCGAGGAATTTGGAGAAACGGCTTGCGAGCTGAGCGAAGAGGCGCGGAGTGAAACCCCACATGTTCATCGACACCGGCTCGTGGCCCTTGAGCTGGTCGCCGGCGTCGGAGACGATGAACTCGCCCTTGCGGATCAGGCCGGTGGTCTCGCGGACGCCGGTGAGGTTGCCGTTCTGAACCTGGCAGAGACCGCGGGTGACGGTGCCGTTTTCCGACAGCGTCTTGCCGATCTGGAAGCCGACCATGCAGAACTGGTCCTTGCCTTGGCGGAAGAATTCGGCGGCCTGCTTATAGGCATCGGCGCCGTAGAAGTCATCGCCGTTGATGGCGACGAAGGGCTCATTGACGACATCTTTGGCGCTGAGGATGGCTTGGCCGGTGCCCCAGGGTTTGGTGCGGCCTTCCGGCACTTTCCGGCCATCGGGAAGATCGTCGATGCTTTGGAAAGCGTAGGCGACTTCGATGCGGCCTTCGAAGCGCGAGCCGATCTGGTCGCGGAACTCCTTTTCGAAGTCGCGGCGGATGATGAAGACGACCTTGGTGAAACCGGCGCGCATGGCGTCGTAGACCGAGTAGTGGATGATCGATTCACCGGAGGGACCAAACTGGTCCATTTGTTTGAGGCCGCCGTAGCGGGAGCCCATGCCTGCGGCCATGACGACGAGTGCGAGTTTCATGTTGGGGGTCCTTGTTGGATTTGATTTGTTAGCCTGGGAGCGCCGGCTGCCAGCCGGTCCGTTCTGTCGCTCCCCTACTGGATCGCTGGCGTCCCGCCGGCTGTAGTTGCTAATTTTGCCCCAGCGGGGCAGCCGGCAGATAGCCCAGGGTGTAGCGACGAGGCACGAGTCGCAAACCCTGGGTGGAAGAGGAAAAGATTCGCAGCCCCGGAGGGGCGTTCAGAATGTTGCGGGGTGCGCAATGGACGGCACTCTGAACGCCCCGCTAGGGCAAGAGGAAGGCCCGGCACGGAGGCCGGGGCTCCCAGGAAAGCGAAGCCGGCAGGATGCCGGCGAGCCCAGTGGGGAGCGGCAGAACACACCCGGCGGGACGCCGGGGCTCCCAGAGAACAAGGCCGGCGGGACGCCGGCGATCCAATAGATGAACGAAGCGGCATGAGCTCACTCCTGGCTGAGGCGGGCGAGCTTCTCCAGGGTGGCGGCGGCGGCGGCGGAGTCGAGGGCGGCACGGGCCAAGGGAAGGGCGGCGGCGATGTCGGGGGCCTTGCCGGCGGTGTAGAGGCCGGCGGCGGCGGAGAGGAGGACGGCGTCGCGGAAGGCGGATTTCTCGCCAGAAAGGAGGCGGCGGATGGCGAGGGCGTTGTCCTCGGGTTCACCGCCGGCGAGGGCTGAGGCGGCAACAAAAGACAGGCCGTAGTCGCGGGGGTCGAGTTCCCATTCGGTGATTTGCGTTCCGCGCACTTCGAGGACGAGCGTCTTGTCGCAGAGGGTGATTTCGTCGAGGCCGTCGCGTCCGTGGACAAAGAGCATGTGATCGGCGAGGCCGGATTCGGCGACGGCGCTGGCCATGATGCGGACGGCGCGTTCCGAGTAGGCGCCGAAGAGGCCGCGGCGGACGCCGGCGGGGTTGCAGAGGGGTCCGCAGAGATTGAAGAGGGTGCGGATGCCGATGGCGCGGCGGGCTTCGACGGTGTGGCGCGCGGCGGGATGCAGAGCGGGGGCGAAGAGGAAGGCGATGCCGGCGTCCTTGAGGCAGATCTCCATGCGCTCAGGCGAGGTGTCGGCCTTGACCCCGAGGCAGCTCAGGACGTCGGCGGAGCCGGAGCGCGAGGAGAAGGCGCGGTTGCCGTGTTTGGCGACGGTGGCGCCCGCGGCGGCGGCGACGAGGGCGGCGGCGGTCGAGATGTTGAGAGTGGCGGCGCCGTCGCCACCGGTGCCGACGATGTCGATCGCCTTGGCATCGGGACAGGGGACGAAGCGGGCGTGGGAGCGCATTGAGCGGACCGCGGCGCCGAGCTCGGCAGCGGATTCGCCTTTCATCGACAGGGCGACGAGGAGGCCGGCGACCGAGACCGGCGGGATGTCGCCGCGGAAGAGCCCTTCCATGATCTCGGTCATGCGGGCGGCGGGGATGTCGCGATGAGCGGCGGCAGAGCGGATGGCGTCGCGGATGTCCATGATCAGTTGCCCTCCCGCATGGGTGAGTAGAAGGCGAAGGGGACGGAGCGGGTTAAGCCGTCGCGGCATTCGATATGGAGGGCGAAGACATCGCCGGGGTAGACGGAGAGTGGGAAGGGCTGATCGTTGTGCATCAGGAGCTGGGTGAGGAAGTGGCCGCAGTCGGGTTCATGGAGGACGGCGGCAATGGTGGCTGGGGTATGGAGGTCGGCGCCGATGGCGCTGAGCAGGTCATCGAGACCGGCTCCTGGGGCGAGGGAGGTGAAGGCTTCGACTTCGCCGCCGAGGGCATCGCGGAGGGCGTTGGCGGTTTCGGCGGAGCGGCGGAAGGGGGAGGAGAGGATGCGGCTGGGGCAGAGGCCGCGGTCGCGGAGGAAGTCGGCGGCGGCGGCGGCGTGGCGGCGTCCCTGGGCGTCGAGCTGGCGTTCGGCGTCGAAGGTGCAAGCGGCGGCGTCCTTGGTGACGGCGAGGGCGTGGCGGATGAGGATGAGCTTCATGGGAGCACCAGCAGTTGGAAGGTTGAAAGATTGAAAGGTTGAAAGGCGGAGCGGCAATGAGCCGTAGAAGTTGAAAGGTTTGAAGCGAATCTGAGTCCGATTGCCGGGTTGTTCGGCGCTTGACCTTTCAACCTTTCAAGCCGGTTCATGGCTTTTTGTCGCTCGGAGCGACGGTTTTGGCTTTGATTTCGATGCCTTTGGCAAGAGTGGCGAACCAGTCGCGGCAGGCGGCGGAATCCTGGTAGGCCCAGGTGCCGTAGAGGCAGAGGACGCGGCCGTCGCCGGTCTCCCAGAAGTACAGTTCTTCGATTTTTTCCGGCAGTTTCTGCTGGGGATTCTTGGTGGCGGCGATGCGTTTGCCGGCGAGGACGGCGCCGCCGGCGGCTTCGATCTTGGAATCGCGGAAGACGTCCTTGTCGAGGATCCAGCCGTCGGCGCGGTTGTTTTCGACGAAGGCGGCGGTGATGTCGCGGCGGATCTCGTCGAGCTTGCCTTTGGGGTAGACATGGACCATGAAGTGGGCGGAGAGCGCGCCCTTGAGAGTGTAGACGGTGCAGGAGGGGTCTCGGCTGAGGCGGAGATCGAGCTCGCGCGGCCAGCTGAGGCGGAGGTCGGCGTCCTCATGGTGCTGGAAGAGGTTCTGGACCACCTGGGCCTTGACCTTGCGGCCGTCGGCCAGGGTGAGCTCGAGGTTCTCGCCGAGGTTGAAGGGGGTTTCCTTGCCGTCGATGAGCAGGGTGAAGTTCTTGCGGTTGGCCTTCTCCTCCTTGCGCAGGCGGTCGAGGGTGAGGGTGACGATGAAGCTCGGATCGATTTTCCACTCGCCGCGCGGGGTCAGGCGGGCGAAGATGGGGAATGAGAAATCGTGGAGGCGGAGAGTGGCGATGCGCTTCTTGTCGGTGATCATCGTGTCTCTGACGACGAGTTCGGCGCCGCTAACGCGGAAGCTGTCGCCCGGGGCTAGCCATTTCACCGGTTCCTTTCGGATGGCGGCGATGGTGGCGGCGAGCTTTTCGGGGCTGGGAGGGCTGCCGGCCCAGAGACAGTCGAGCGAATCATGGAAGAGGCAGATGTCGCGCAGGGCCTTTTCGTCTTTGGCGGCGAGGGCGACGAGGAATCGTTTGACGGCGAATTCATCAGGCGGCAGATCCTTGTCGTCGGCGGCGTGGAGACCGCCGGTCAAGAACAGGAAGGCGAGCAGCAGGAGACGTGAGAGCATGGATTCCTCCGGATTTTCCGCTCAAGATAGCACCGCCTGGGAGTTTCCGGCGGCGCGACCGAGGTCTTCAGGGGACGGGCTCAGGGCGGCGACGGTGCCACTACCAGGAGGCCGAGCGGCGAGGAAGCAAGAAATCTCAGCGTATTTTCAAAGGCGCATCAGCATCACCCAGGATGATTTTCTGGGAGCGAGCAGAGAAATCAACAAACTCCAGGCTGGCGCCCCGCCCCTCATTGAGGCGTTGATAGGACATCGGCTTGCCATCGGCATCGAGATGCGACAAGCTGATGCCGCTGAGATCGACCGGGTAAAGCCCGTGAACTCGCTTCACGCGCTCGATTTCGAGGGCGAGGCGGAACTGCGTCAGCTGCGAGATTTCAGTTTTGAGTTTGCCTCGAACACTGATCCAGTTCAACTCGCTTTGATCCCAGAGATAGCTATTCTTTCCGACCCAAGGACGTCCATCGATTTCTGCTTGAATATGATCGATAGCACGCAGGAAGTCGAGATCACCCCAAGCCGTGTAGCGAAAGAGTGAATCTTTGATCTGAGCTCCAAGACTTGCAGTCGTTCCCCAAGGGATGAATGGACTCTCACCGGAAGACTCAGAATCTTGGTTAAACGCAAATGTCCTTTCCGCGATACGGACATTCCGCTCCGACACCGGCCAGGGTTTCAGCTCCGCCGCCGCTTTTTGTAATTGCGCCAGTTCAGCATCGCTCAAGAGGGGCAGCTGCCGAGCCAGCTTCTGCGTCGCGATCCCGGTGATCGCGACTCGAACCAAGGAGTTGATCATGAGGTGGGGCGGCTCATCCAAGGGCAAAGGCGCCCTCAGCATCAATAGTCGGCAACGCTGGGCTTCCTCAGGTTTGCCGATGGCCAGCTGATACACGCTCAAGTCCGAGAGGAAATTGATCGTCTGACGGCAAGGGCCGAGTTTCGTAATCATCGGGATATGGTTTTTTGTGATGTAATCGAGTTTGAAGTGAAAATGAGGTTTTCGCAAAGCCGACTCGAAACGCTCAAGCAAGTCGGGATGAGCTTTCATCAAAGTCGCGAAGTTATCGACCTGCTTAGGGAATCCGTCGGTGCTCCAGGTTGAGAGTTTTCCTTGCAGCTCCGGCGACGGCAGGCCCAGACGCAGGCGAATGGCCGCAACATTGTCTTCCATGCGTTCGAAGCTGTGGAGATAACCTGCCTGGCGAAAGGCAGGCGTGCTGCCGATGTCCTGCCAGATCGTTTCGAGCAGGGGTCCGCCGTTGTCGTTTTCCGGAATCGCGGCAGGCTTGAGGTCGGCCATGGTTGTCGGCTCGCCGCGGGCCTTGAGATCGGCGATGCGTTGCTGCAGGGCCCAGCGCCAGGGCAGGCCGACGATGAAGACAAGGACAAGCACCGTCAGGAGGCTGAACGAGGCGAGGCTGATCAACACGGTGCGACGGGAGATGGGCATAAAAACTCCGGGATTGCACCAGTATAGCCCTGAGCGCACGGCGATAGCAAGTTTTTACCCGGAGTTGTGCTCGCCTCAGCTTGGCGGAGTCAGCACCCAGCCCTTCTTGATCTCTTCGTCGCGGAAGCGGGCGAAGATGGCGTCGAGCTCGGCGCGGGAGCGGGCGATGCGGACCTTGCGCGCCAGCGGCGTCGCCCGGCCGGGGCTGTAGTCGACGTAGCAGAAGACGAAGGGCGGGTAGGCCTCGTCGAGATCGCTCTTGCGGGTCTCCCAGGAGATCAGCTTGCGCACCGCGGTGAGGCCCTTGGTCACCTTGGTGTAAACCTCGCGCTGGAGGATGGCGCTGGCGCTGAGCTCGAGGGCGCGGGCGGGCTTCTCAAGGTTGTCGAGATCGACGAAATCGCGCAGTTGGGTCAGGCGCAAATCGTCGGGGCAGACGCTCTTGTCGTCGCGGAAGCGTTTGAACACCGGGCCGAGGGGAGCGACGAAGGCCTCGGGCAGTTGCGCCTGGTAGCCGCTGCCCGCCTGGTAGCGCAAGACCGCGGTGCTCATCGGCCGACCGGCGGAGTTTTCGGTGAGCAGGTCGTGGAAGACCATTTCGATGACGTGGCGCGGCTCGACCAGGGTGAAGAGGGTGTGATTGCGGTCGGCCTCCTGGTAATCTGAAGCGACGGCGTGCGGCGACAGGAGGCGGAAGAGCTCGCGGCGCTGGTCGTCATCGAAGCCGGTGCCGACCTTGGAAAAGACCTGGAAGGCGCCGTCGGGGCGCATCATGGCGCAGAGCAGAACCCGCACCGATCCGGGCTCGTCGGGACGCTCGGTGTAGCCGATGATGGCGACATCGACGCTATGGCGCGGCTTGATCTTGTAGATCATCGGCGAGCCGGCGGGGCAGGCGACCAGGCCTTCCTGGGCGGCGTCGACGACGAAGGAATTGTAGAGCTTGCCCATGCCGGCGCGGTCGAGGCTCTGCTGCTCGATGAAGTGCAGGGAGCCGCTGGCGGGCAGGCGGCCGCGGAGGAATTCCTGGCTTTGTTCGAAGCTCCAGCGGCGTTCCTCGCCGCCTTCGCGGAGGACGGCGAAGGCACCGAAGCAAAGGCGCGAGGCCTTCTCCGCGCCGTCGGCGCCGAGGGCGGAAGTGACCTCGTAGACGCGGGAGCGCGGGCCGCTGCAGTAGAGCTCGCCGGCGAGGAGGAGCGGGCCTTTGCCGAAGGCTTTTGCGGCCTCCGCAAGCAAGGGCAGGCCGGCGATGACGCGTCCGGCGGGGTTGAAGAGGAAGGCGCCCTCGGCGTCGAGCCAGAGGAAGTGCAGCTGGCCGTCGATCTTGCCGGCGACGGCGAAGCGATCTTCGGGGAGGCTGCGGAGGTCGCCTTCGGAGAGCAGTTTGTAGCGCGAGGCGATGTTCTTCTTGAAGTCGCGGGCGGCGCCGAGCAGGTCGTTGTCGGTGAGGGCGCCGGGGCCGACGCGGAGGCCGGGGCTGACTTCGTTCATCCGGGAGATTTCGTAGCGCATGGTCTCAGGATTCCTGGGCGGCGGCTTTGAGTTCGAGATTGGTCAGGTGGATGACCAGCCGGTATTTGTCGCCCTGGGTGCGGCCTTCGAGGAAGCCGCGGTAGGCGGTGCCGTTGCGGCTGAGGACGAGGGGGCGGTTGGACTTGTCGCCGGCGGCGAGATAGAGCATCGACTGCTTCTCCTCCAGTTCCTTGGCCATGCCGTAGAGGAAGTCGTAGGTGAGGCCGTCGACGTGGCTGATGCGGTAGGCGGCGGCGAAGGCGAACTTGCGGCAGCATTCGGCCTTGGGCAGGAGCTTGCCGGACCACTTCAGCGGCTTGTCGCCGTTGATGTTGGCCTCGACGTCGAGGAAGTCGCGTTCCTCCTTGATCGAGCCGTCGGCGAGGTGGACCACTTCCTTGAGCTTGACCCCGAAGGCCGGGCGGTTGTCGCTGTTCAGGTAGATCCGGCTGCTGCCCTGGATGTTCTTGCCAAAGAGCTCGAGGTCGATCTCGGGATCGCCCTTGACCAGGCGTTCGGAGAGCTCTTCCGGCGAGCAGTCGCGGGTGAGGGCCTGGAAATCGGTGGCGAGGGTGTTTTTGACCAGGCGGACGCTGATCACCGGCTTGCCCTCGGGGCCAATTTGAGTCAGGCGGGGCGGGACGGGGCGGTTTTCGAGGGCGACGCGGCTGTTGCGCTGGCGGCTGTCGGAGATGTTGATGGCTTTCATGATGCTAATCCTTGCGCATGAATTATTTTTCGTGTTTTATACAAATATTTACCGCGACATCATTATTCTCTTGCTTGACTAGGAAGATTTCATAACTGCAATCTTCTGATTTAATGTTAATCGTGCCGTCAGATTCATCGTAGCCTTCATTGATTTTGAGTTCAAAATGATTCTTTGTGCAAAATTCAGAGATTTTTTTATTAAATTCTTTGATGTCTACTTTCAATGTTATAGTGTATTCAAGAGAGTTTTCTCTGTATTGAAGTATGGATGATTGGTCGCATGAGAAGTCAGATAAAATATATTGGATGACAATTGGATGGACCAGTGTGCAGCTAGAAGATTGCGGTATGCCAACTACTAATCGATCTCCAAATCTATCCGGCTTTATTAGATTTATAACATGAATGTCTGCGAGTGTGTCTCTGGCGTATTCATTCGCGCAAGAAATTAGCATGAATGGAATGATGAGATATTTCATGAATTACTCCGGTTCATTGATTGATGTTTTACCTTTCATTTCAGAACATCGAGAAGTCCATCGCGTCCTCTTCTTCATCGGCCTCGTCCTCGACCAGGGCGACGCTCTCGACCGGGCCGATGAAGTCGAAGCGGCAGGGCTCGGCGACGACCATGAAGAGCTCGCCCTCGTTCTCGACCAGGAAGGCCGGATCGGGGTTGAAGCTGGCGGTGTAGTTGAAGCTGAAGCTGAGGAAGCCCTCGCCGCCGCGGACGAGCTCGAGAAGAGCGGGCGTCGCCTGCAGTTGGTAGACCGATTTGACCACGTGATCGAGGTATTCGTCGCAGCTGACGCGCGGGCCCAGCTCGACCGGCTGGTTGAAGCTCGATTCGACCTTGTTCAAGACCTTGCCGTCGCGGCCGAGGGTCAACAGTTGCTCCTTCTCGAGCCAGGCGCCCTGGGCGTCGATGTAGCCGGTCTCGAAGCTTTCCTTGCCGAAGAGGTGGAGGCCGTCGGCGGAAACGCTGCCGAAGAAGCATTCCTTGCCGTCACGGTCGACGGCTTTTTTATCGACCCAGCCATAGAGCTTGGCGCGGTCGAGTTTCTCGATTTCAGCGGAGGCTTCGCCGCCGCTCCATTTGAATGACAGACTGCGGGCCATGATGTCCTCCGGGAAAAAGGGGTTCTGCCCATCGTACTGCCAAAAAGCCGGAGAGGCCAAATGAAAATCGGGAAAGTTTTTGCCAGCGCCGAAAAAATCTGTCGGTCGAGCGTTTATGTCACTGTGCCTCGAGAAAATGACTCAAAACCCAACAGGAGATCCAACATGATCCGCGCCCTCATCCTTTGTTCAGTTTTCGCCGCCTTCAGCGCCCAAGCCCAGGAGCCGGCACCTGCTTCGCAGAAGCTCGAAGTCAAACCCGTCGACAAGGACGGCGACGGCAAGTTCAGCTTCGACGAATTCACCGACGGCCTCGACGAAGCCACCAAGACCGCGCTCAAGCCGATGTTCGAGAAGTTCGACACCGACAAGGACGGCTTCCTCACCATGGCCGAAATCCAGGCTCAGGGCAAGGCGGCGGGCGGCAAGCAGCTCGAGATCAAGCCGGTCGACAAGGACGGCGACGGCAAGTTCAGCTTTGAGGAGTTCGCGGATGGCATCAGCGACGAATCTCTCAAGGGCGCCGCCAAACAAGCTTTCGACCAGCTCGACGCCGACAAGGACGGCTTCGTCACCATGGCCGAACTTCAGTCCCACAAGAAGTGATTCTGCGCCAAGCGCAAATTATGAACAAGCGGCGGGAAGCGATCCCGCCGCTTTTCCGTGCTGACGCCCGGGAATTTAGACGCCGCGGCGGTAGGCGCTGGGGCTGACGCCGTGCCAGAGCTTGAAGGCGCGGGTGAAATGGCTCTGGTGCTGATAGCCGAGATCGGCGGCGATGCGGTGCAACTCCACCCGGCCGAAGGTCAGTCGCCGTGCCGCCTCTTCCATCCGGCAGCGCTGGATGAATTCCCGCGGTCCTTCGCCGGAAATCTCGGCGAACATCTCCCGCAGGCGAGATTCGGTGACGGCGCATGCGGCGGACATTTCAGTCAACCGCCAGTCCAGCCCCGGATGAGTACGGATCTGCTCGATTTGCGCCTGTACCCGTTGTCGCGACGACTCCTCACCGCCGAAGCTCGGCAAAAGGGCGCTGCGCCAAAGCCCGGTCAGCAGGGCGAAGCTGGCGGCGGCGGTCTCGCCGTTGTCATCGCCCCCTGCTCGCATCAAGCGCTGCAAGCTCTCGATCAAAACCCCTTCCAGAGGTGGCGCGACGATGTTTCTCACTTCACGCGGCCAGCGTTCATCGCCGCTGAAATCAAACCAGCGGAAGACCCAGTCACCGCCGTCGGCGCCGTAGCTCCACAGCTCGGCGAGAGGAAAGGCGACAAAACTTCCGGCACCTAGCTTAAGCTGCCGGCCGTCTTTCAAGGTGACTAGCCCGGCACCGCTGAGGGTTCGCACGATCACCCAGGAGTGGAACTTCTCGAGATGACGTTGGTAGGGCATGACCAAAGGGCGTTGCGGCCAATCGCGGAAATACGCTGCGGTCGCATCGACATCCCATAAGGCGAAGAAGATCAGCTGGCGGGCTTTGACGCCTAAAGGGCGCCAGGCCGGGAGGTCTTTCCGGGTGTCGGACATAATGTGGTAAACCTTATTTGAAAATGGTAAAGATAGTCCGCAATCTATTCAAAAATGAGCATGGGAAGAATTTCTGCAAGCCTGTATTCGGGTATTTGTATTTTTGTCGCCAAAGCAATTGAACCAAGAAACATCGAGGTGAGTGATGAGTGGCTTGCAGATCATGGCGGGACTGTCTTTGCTCGGCGGTGGCGCGATCTATGTCCTCGGACGGCGGAAAGGCGCCGAGCCCAGAATGACTCTCATCAGTCTGGGGCTGCTCGGACTTGGGCTGATCATCGCCTTGGTCGCCGCCTGCCGGACGCCCGTGGACCGGGAGGGGGAGATGCTGGAGAGGATCAGCCGCTCGCAATGGGACTACCCGCTGGCGGAACTCGACCGGAAGATCGGCGGCGGCAGCGTCGCAGTCATCCTGCCGCCGGCGGGAGAACTCGGCTGCAGCATCGAAAGCCTGCAAACGCATGCTCCGAGCAGCCTGGTTTTAAAAGGGGTGCGGGCCGGAAGCGCCGGCCTCAGCGCAGAGCTGCTGCAATCACTCAAATCGCAAGGATTCGCCGCGATCATCTTGACCATCCCGCTACCTCGCGATGAGGAGGAGCGCGCGGCGCTGCTTGAGTCTCTCGCAGCGCAACCGCCAGGATTGCCGCTCCTTCTCACAAGTCAGGAAGCCGAAGATGCCGCCGACCTCGCTTCTTGCCACTCCTTGTGGCGCAGCGTTCAGCCGCGCCTGGAGAGCCCCGCCGCCGCTCCGCAGCCCTCGGCAGGACTGAAAGAGTGCTTCGATGCCGCCTACCTCCTGATCGAGGCTTCGGCCTGTCAATCCCGCCGCTCCGCCCATACCGTGTCTCACCCTGAATCCGGAGAAGACAAATGAAGAAGTCCTTTACCCTGATAGAATTGCTGGTGG
Source organism: Verrucomicrobiota bacterium (assembly GCA_039798785.1). Classification (GTDB taxonomy): domain Bacteria; phylum Verrucomicrobiota; class Lentisphaeria; order Lentisphaerales; family Lentisphaeraceae; genus CAMCSH01. The sequence continues at coordinate 46,793 of JBDKFG010000057.1, forward strand.
TGGTGGCGATTATCGGCATCCTCGCCTCGATGCTGCTCCCCGCTCTCAGCCAGGCCAAGGGCCAGGGCCAGGTCGCCCTGTGCACCAACAACCTCCGCCAGATCGGCTTTTGGACCAATCTCTACAACGACGATAACGACGGCTTCGCCCCGCCCGCCTGGGTCGGCAACGTCACCTGGGACGACCTCCTGTCCAAGTACGACGGGCGCAAACTCGATGACGCCGCGATGGCCTTGAACGCCCTGCCCGTAAACAACATGACCAAGAGCTACCGCTGCAGCCTCGACAAACGCGGCGACACCTATCGGACTTACGCCATGAACCGCTACTTCATGGATAGCGGCGTCTCTCTCGACAACCTGCAGAATCCCTCGGGGCAGATCGTCATCACGGAACGCTACAAGGCCTGGAACGGCACGGACGGCGTGATGGGCGCCCGCAATGAGGCTGAGCAGTTCTACGCCAATAACGTCGACTGCCCGGCCAACACCTCCAACGCCTGGTGGTACGGCCCGCGCCAGACATCCAACACCGCCAACTGGGAGGCGTCCAATCACCCCAAGCGACAGGAACTGCCCTGGCTCCTCGCCGACACCCATGTCGAGCTGCGCCACCGCCTCTATTTCACCAACACAGCCCTCGGCGGAGCCTATCGTACGCAGTGAATTTGCGCAGGGGCCGCGAGAGGCCTTTCGATGATGCCGTCGAAGGTGTACAGAGCCTGGTGGAGCCGCAGCAATCTCAGTCAAGGGTAAGCCTCAGTTGAAAATGGTAAAACCATTTTCGAGAAACAGCGATAGACCCGGCAAAACCGGGAACAGCGACAGACCGGCACTCTCTGAATCTTTCAGAGCCCATGTTCAGTCCAGTTGCGCAACCCCTTCAGGACCCCCGCCATGTTCCATGTCCTTCTTATCCCTCTGCTGCTCTTCTGCCTCGTCGCAACGGCGGACGAAAAACCAGCCTCGGAGCCCGCTTGGCACGTCGTCGCCAGCGATAGCGCCGCCGATGCCGCCAAGCGCAGCCATTTCGAGGCTGGCACCCAGTTCCATGAATTTGCCGAACCCGCCAAGTCGCCGCTGCGCAAAGTCGCCTTTGGCCCCTGCCTCTCCCTCGCCTACGCCGGCCTGAATCCCAAGGCCCAGTACAAAGCGCGATTCACCTTTCTCAGCGACAGCCCGCGGACCCAGACGATCAGCTTCGACGGCAACCCCCTCGCCGAAGACATCCGGCTCGAGACGGGAGTGCCGCAGGTGATCGAAAAGGAGCTGCCGCGCCTCGCCTACATCTACAGCGAGATGCACCTCGACATCGAGGCGGTCAAAGGTCCCAACGCCGTCCTCAGCCAGGTGGAAATCCTCTCCACCGATCCGACCCTGCTCGGCGTCGCTCCGCCCAAGCCGCAGCTCAGCTTCACCGCCGCGGTGACCCCGGCCGAACTGGCCCTGGTGATGCCGGTGCTGACGCCGCGCCCGGCCAGCGGCATCACCGATCTCTCCGGTACCTGGAAGTTCGCGGCCGCCGCAAAAGCCGGCTTCGAAAGCGCCGCCGCGCATGACGACTGGGCCGATATCGGTGTCCCCGGCGAATGGGTGATGCAGGGTCACAGCGTCGCGCCCGACACCGCCGCCGCCTATTTCCGCAATTTCGAGATGGCGGGATTCCCGGCTGGTCAGCGCACCAAGCTGCGCTTCGCCGCCGTCCACAGTCTCTGCCAAGTCTTTGTCAACGGCCTCAAGGTGGGTGAACACGAGGGCGGCTTCGTCCCCTTCGAGTGCGATATCAGCGCCGCGGTCAAACCCGGCCGCAACACACTCGCCCTCAGGGTCCAGTCGGAGTCGATGAGCGACCGCCTCGCCTGCGCCTCGCAGTACGCCGCTCATCCCCTCGGCGGCATCTCCCGCAAGGTCGAGCTCTTCCAGGTGCCCGCCGTCCACCTCAAGTCCCTCAGGGTCGCCACCCGCTTCGACGCCAGCTTCCGCGATGCCGTCCTCGAGCTCCACACCGCCCTGGCCGGCGAGGGGGACTTGCTAGTGTCGCTGACCGATCTCCAGAGCGGCAAGGTCCTGCTCAGCGAGGTCCGCGTCAAGCCCGGCCAGGCCGAGCTGCCGGTGAGTGCTCCGGCGCAGTGGGACCCCGAGCACCCGCGCCTCCACCGCCTCAGCCTCAAGCTCGAAGTGGCGGGACGGATCGTCGAGACGGTGGAGGAGACCATCGGCTTTCGCCAGATCGAGGTCAAGGGCAACCAGGTCTTCGTCAACGGCCGTCCGATCAAGCTCCGCGGCGTCTGCCGCCACGAGGTCCACCCGCTGCTCGGCCGCGCCCTCACCGCGGCGCAGTGGCAGGCCGATGCCAGGATCTTCCGCGACATGAATTGCAACTTCATCCGCACCTCCCACTACCCCCCGGCCGAGGAGTTCCTCGCCGAATGCGACCGCCTCGGCCTCTTCGTCGAGCTCGAAGCCCCGGTCTGCTGGGTCGGCCACCACGCCAGCGATCACTACAAGCCCGGCTTCAAAAGCTCGAGCGCCGTCTTCGACCGGATCCTCAAGGCCAATCTCGACACCGTCGCCGGCTACCCCGACCACGCCTCGGTGATCATCCGCTCGATCGCCAACGAGTCCGGCTGGAGCGACCTCTTCGCCCGCGTCAACGCCTTCGTCGCCCTCGCCGATCCCAGCCGGCCGCGCACTTTCCACGACCAGTGCTGGGGCGGCTTCAACAACCACGGCTCCACCGTCATGCCCATCGGCGACTACCACTACCCCGGCATGGCCGGCCCCGCCGCCTGCAACAAGGAAGCCCGCCCCATCCACTTCGGCGAATACTGCCACCTCAACACCTACAACCGCCGCGAAATCGTCACCGACCCCGGCGTCCGCGATTACTACGGCGTCGCCATCAAGCCGATGTGGGATCTGATGTACCAGGCCCAGGGCAACCTCGGCGGCTCGATCTGGTCCGGCATCGACGACGTCTTCCTGGTCGCCGAAGGCCAGGCCGTCGGCTACGGCGAATGGGGCCCCATCGACGGCTGGCGCCGCCTCAAACCCGAAGCCTGGCACATCACCAAGGCCTTCTCGCCGGTGCGCGTCAGCAGCGCCAAGGGCATCGATGGTCAGATCCGCGTCGAGCTGGAAAACCGCCATCTCTTCTCCAATCTCAACGAGATCCGCATCGAGTGGGCCCTGGTCCGTCCCGACAGCGACTTCCGCCAGGCGCCGCGGCAGCGCATCGCCGTCGATCTCCCCGCCCGCCAGCAGGGCAGCTTCACCATCCCCGCCGCCGCCCGCGACTGCCTCTACCTGCGCTTCACCGCGGCCGACGGCCATTGCCTCGACGAAGAGCTGCTGCCCCTCGGCGCCAGCGCCGCCGTCGCCGACAGCGCCAAAGAAGTCGCGGCCGCCGCAAAACTCGAATGCATCGAAGCCGAGGCTAGGATCCACGTCAAAGGCGGCAGTTTCGACTGGGAGATCGATGCCCGTTCCGGCCGCCTAATTGCTGGCCGCGCCGGCGCCAAAACCGTGCTCTGCGGCGGTCCCGAACTGATGCTGCTGCCCCTCACCGGCGGCGCCTGCGCCACCGAACACCGCCGCGACATCGAGCCGCTCAACCACACCTGCGTCGCCTGGCAGCTCAGCAGCCTCAAGACCGAGGCCTCTGCCGACAGCGTCAAGATCGTCATCAGCGGGCAATATCAGGAAGCTCGTCTCGACTACACCCTGAGCTTCGGCAAGGACGGCTCCCTCGGCGTCGACTACCAGTTGACCAGCAAGATCGATCTCAACCCGCGGCAGTGGGGCCTGGTCTTCACCGCTCCTGGCAATTTGACCCGTCTCAACTGGTGCCGCGACGCATTATGGAGCACCTATCCCGCCGGGCACATCGGCCGTCCTCTCGGCAACGCCAGCGCGGTGCTCCAGGGGCATGATTCCTTCCTCAAGCGGAGCGAGCCGGACTGGGCCTGGGAGCAGGACGAGACCGCCTTGGGCAGCGCCGATTTCCGCTCCACCCGCGCCCACATCCGCTGGGTCCGCCTCGATGATCCCGCCAGCGCTTGCGGCTTCCGCATCGACTCCGACGGCCGCCACTCGGCCCGCGCCTGGCGTCAGGGCGAACAAACCATCGGCCTGCTGGTCGCCGAGTTCAACACCGGCGGCGGCGACGGCTTCCTCGCCGGCGCCCACTACGGCCACGAGTTCCGCCCGATCAAAAAAGGCGACAGCCGCAGCGGCAAAATCTTACTTCACCTGATCGACAGCCAAGCCTCTTCGAAATGACCCTTGGCCGGATTCAGAGCGTTTTGCGGGCGGTGTAGATGGTGACCGTGCCGAGGCAGAGGCTTTGGAAGCCGACAGGCTGCAGGCCGGCGGCCGCCATGCGGCCCAGCATTTCTTCCGGCGGCAGGCAGTTGCGGATGGAGCGGTCGAGATAGCGGTAGGCCTCGATTTTCGAGCCGTAGATCCAGGCGCCGAAGGGCAGCGCGATCTTCATGAATAGGCTGTGCCCCCAGGCCACCGGCGGGCATTGGGGACGGGTGAGGTCGAGCATCACCGCGACGCCGCCGGGGACGAGGACGCGATGGCATTCGCGGTAGAAGGCGTCGAGGTCGGGCAGATTGCGCAGGACGAAAGACGAAGTGACGCCGCCGCAGCAGGCGTCGCGCAAGGGCAGGGCGGAGGCCGAGAGGCGGATCAGCTCCTGGGCGTTGCCGCTGTTGCCGGCGATCTCGAGGAAGCCCGGCGTGATGTCCCCCGAAATGATCCGTACCCCGGGCAATTCCTTGCGTGCGGTGAGAGCGAGCGAACCCGGGCCGCAGCCGACATCGAGGACCGGCGTCGCCGCCGGCAGATGAGCCTTCAGGGTGGCGAGGAGGATGCGGCGCCAGCGTTCGCACATGCCGAGGGAGATGAAGCGGTTGACCGCCTCGTATTCCCGGGCGATGTCCTGGAACATGGCGGTGACGCCTTCCTCCCATTGCCGGGAGTCGTCTTTTCTGACCTCGCGCCCGAGGGCCTCGGCGGCGGGACTGGGCTTGGGAATTTCGGGCATGGAGGAAGCCTGGGGAAGGGGCGCGTCCGGCGGGCGCGCCGGGGTCATTTGCGGATTTCGGCGAGAGTCGCTTCGAGGATGGCGGCGGCGGCCGGATCGAGGGTGGGATCGAGATCCTGGACCTCGGCGGTGAAGATGCCGGGGCCGAGGAGGGGCGAATTGATATAGCCGCAGCTGCCGACGGCTGCGGCGAGTCCGGCCTTGCCGTCGGCAGTGGTGGCGAGCAGGACGACGCCCTTGTCGGGGCGGATGAGGGCGGCTTCGCCGAGGCTGAGGCCCTTTTCGGGGATCTTGCCGGCGAGCTTCAGGGTCTCCTGGCCGGACTTGACGCCTTCGCGCAGGATTTCGGCGGGGTTGCGTCCGCCGCTGCCGCCGAGGACGCCGCTGATGCGGTCGAGGCATTTCACCCGGTCGCCGCCGATCCACAGGATCCGTCCGCCCTTGGCTCGCCATTGTTCAAGTGCATCGATCAGGTCGTTGCGTTTCCATCCCTGCAGCTCTTTGCTCAGAGAGGTTGCGATGATGACCAGCACCGGCATCTCCGCGGGGTCGGGGAGGCTGCCGGCGACGGCATTGCGGAGGTCGACGGCGCGGAAGCCACCCTTGGCGGCGAGGTGGCGCGCCACGGCCGGGCCGAGTACGCGCGAGCCCTGCCCGAGGAGGGATTGCTGCAGCGGCCAGTCAGCTTCGACGAGGAGACCGGTCCGGGCCTTCGGATCGGCGCTTTTCAGGACTTCGGTCCAGGCCGGGCCGTCCTCCAGGGGGAAGCTCTTCCAGAGTTCGTTTCCGGTGGCGATCTTGGCGGCGAGGGCGTCAGGATCGAAGACTATCTTCTTGGCGGCGAAGTGCTGCGCGGTGCGGATCATCTCCAGGGCCGTCTCCAACGCCAGGAGCTGGCCGCGGGCCAGGGCGATTTCGCCGTTGTTGGCGAGCGGCTTGTCGCTGAGCAGCGCGCGGCGGGAGTTCTCGAAATATTTGTCGCTGTGGAAGCGGCCCGCCTGGCCCAGCTTGAACATCCTTTCGCCGATGAAGACCGCCAACTCGTCGGGGCTTTCGCAGGCCGGTTTGAGCGCCGCCGCGCGGCGGACGAAGGCCGCCACTTCCTTGGCGCCGCGTTCGCTGGCAGCCACGTCGGTGAAGGAGGCGTCGACAAGCTGATTCAGGGGCAGCGGCTTGCCGCCGAAAGTGCGGCTCACTCCCTCCGCCAGGGTGTAGTCGCGGAAGTAGGCGATCCGCGGGTCGTTGTCGATCGCTACCGCGTCCTGGCAGATGGCGGCGATGGTGCCGCACCAGAGAGCGCTGCGGGCCTGGTCTTGGCGTTTCATCGCCTCGGTCGCGAGCTTGAAAAGATGTGGCACCGCCGCAGTGGAGCGGACCTGGCGGACGACCAGGAAACCATGAGATTTCAGATAGGCGGTCTCCTCTGGCAGGCCCTTCAGTTCGGCCACCTGGGCGCCTCCTTGCTCGGACATCCGGACGAAGTCCGCGAGGGCGCGTCCGAGCCCGTTGCAAGTGGCTTGTTCCGCCGGCGTCATCACGCCTTCAAGTTCGGAGGCGAGCCGGCTGCGGTCGGCATCGTTGAGAGCCCACGCGGCGCTGGACAGGAAAAGGGAGAGTGCGGTGCTGCAAAGAAGCTTCATGGAGGGCCTTCCTAGAGTTGGTTTTCGAGGTCGGCGGGCAACCTACAGGGCCGAGCGCCGGAGAGCAAGCCGGAGAATCTCTTGAAGAAAGTTGTCAACAACCTGTTGATAACTGTTGAAAGCTGTCGATAACGTTGCTACAATAAAGCAACGCGCGCCGCCGAAAGCGCAAAAAAATCGAGAGGTCAGGGTACCATGGACCTATTCAAAGCTGTCAGAGACGAAAAGCTGAATGAAATCTTCAAGCTCCTGAAGTCAGGAGTGGATGTCAATCAAAAAGACGAATACGGAAAATCGCCTCTGCATTATTCTTTGAGCCCGCTGGTGACCAGAATACTGACCGAGCACGGAGCTGACATCAACGTCATCGATCGCAACGGACGCACTCCTCTCGACTACGCTCCTAATACTAAGATGCATGAAGTCGTTCAAAGCCTCGGCGGACGCAAGGGCGACATCAAGCTGAAGCCTGACGACATCCTCTACTCCTCGAAGTTCTACACCGACAACATCGAAGCCGACAAGCGAGCCAAGGCGAAAGCGAAGATCGACGCGGAACAAGCCGAGATCAAGGCCAGGCAGGATGCCGAAAACAAGGCCGCCGCCGCCGCCGCCAAGGCCGCCGCCGCCGCCGCCAAGGCCGCCGCCGCCGCAGATGCCGCCGCTGCCGCCAAAGCCGCAGCCACCGCCAAGAAGGCCGCCGCTGCCGAAGCCAAGAAGGCCGCGAAACCCCCTCCTCCACCCCCGGTGAAAGCCGTCGCCAAGGCTCCGGTGAAAGCCGTCGCCAAGGCTCCGGTGAAAGCCGTCGCCAAGGCTCCGGTGAAAGCCGTCGCCAAGGCTCCG
>JBDKFG010000058.1:0-32467 GCA_039798785.1 Verrucomicrobiota bacterium
GGCCAGCTCCAATTCACCCCGACTTCTCTCCCCGGAAAGCCCTCTGCCGAGCCCTCGGCACTACGTACTGCTTGACCGCGTTAGCGGGGCGCAGTACACTGGATTTCGAGAAGGGTGACGAAATGGCCCATCAAGCGATTCCATTCGTAGCCCTCCCCTGAAGCCCGGCTTTGCGCCGCAAATGATTTGGCGTCCAAGATCGGCGGGAAGCCGGAACGCAGAGAGTCTGACAATTGGCGGTGGACTCGCAGCAAGTGATTCTTCGCGGTCTCCGACTTCTTGTCCATAAGCCGGAACTCGACCTGAAGATGGCTCCCTGCTGCGGCCAGCATGTCATTGCAGATGATGCTCAAGTCGCTCGGCTGAGAACCCTTCTTCTTGTCATAGAGCGAGACTTTCTTGTGATAGAAGTCCGAAGGTTTCGCCCCATACAGATCGATCAGCTTGAAGACTTTCTGCGTGGCGTCCTGACCCGGAAGATCCGCGATCATCTTGACCATCTCCGGCCTTCCATGGGTGAAAGAATGAAAGATGGAGCAAGGGCCGCAGGCCATGCCGCCGATTTCCTTTTGCTGGATGAATTCAGCTCCTTGAACCGGCGCCCTGGGCCCCTCGCCCCAGACTTGCAGCGCCAGCAAACTGCCGACAAAAATCGCGGATCGCATGAATCGATACATCTTGACCTCGAAATCTGAAACGGGTTTCCGGAATTCGCCTAGTCGCAATGTGCGACCAGGCGGAAGATCATTTCTGGGCGGGCTGAGAAGCGCTTTTCGCGTCTTTGCCTGCTTGCCCGGCGGCACCGTCCTTGCCCGGCTGCCCATCGGCTCCGGCGGCACCGTCCTTGCCCGGCTGCCCATCGGCTCCGGCGGCACCGTCATTTGAGCCGCCAAGAGGCGCCTGCATGACCATGACAAGGGTCTCCTCGAAGTTCTGATTTTGCGCAGGAGTGAGGAGACAGGCGGCGGGAAGAGCCAGGACGTGAAGGAATGACATAAAGACCTCGGTCGGTTGATGGATGGGGAGATGGAGATTCTTCGGGAGCCTTGAGGCTCATGGAGAGCTGATCGTCAAAACCGAAATCATTACACGAGCGAGCAAAAGTCTCACTTGAATTTCAGGATCACAGCTTAGGGACCTAGGGAACCAGTGCCTTGACTCCGGCCGCCGGCACGAGCCGCATCCGACTTCGTCGTGAGCCCGACCCGATCCTGGCTGATATCGACGACGATATTGCCGCGCCGATAGCCCAGTTTCTTGATCGGATATCGCTTCAGCATCGTCACCAGCGCCTGGGCTTGACTGTAGGGCCGATTCGAGTCGACCGAGACGATCACGGTATCGCAGCGGCCTGTGATGATGCGTTCCTCCAGGTCTTTCAGCGATCTTGCCAGGCCATCCACTCGATAAGTCCCATCATCATCCAGCCGGATGGCGAGAACTCCTGCCGCCTCCGTCCCCGAAGACCCACGCTTAACCAAGAGCCCCCCGGCCAGGAGGGCGAGAGCGGCAAAAACCAAGGCCGGAAGCCGCACCCCGGGTTTTGAGGAAGTCTGAGCCCTTCGCTTCGGCAAGGCAGCCGTGAGAGGGGCTTCCTCTTGCACCAAACTGGCGTACAAATCCCTTGCTCGGGGCCTTTTTTCAGGATCCTTGTCAAGGCAGGCACGCAGGATGGGAGCCAGTCTGGTTTTAAGCGGAGCCGGCAGATGCGGCTCGGGATCAGGAGCCTCTTCATGCAGGATCCGGGCGGCGATCTGCCACGATGTGCCGCCAAGAAAGGGATGTCGGCCAGACGCGAGCTGATAGGTGACGATCCCGAATGAGAATATGTCCGACGCCGCAGTCAATGGCTCGCCTCTGGCCTGTTCCGGCGACATGCTGACCAGACTCATGTGACCGGAATCAGTGAGACTGAAAGTCGAGTTTTGACCGGGTGCGGCAGAGTGCCGGGCGCCCCCTAGATCCGCCAGCACGGGCAGGTTTCTCATATCGAGAAGAATATTCGAAGCCTTGAGATCTCCGTGAACGATTCCAAGCCTCTCCAAGGAGACTAAGGTCTGCGCAAGCGCTCGGCAGAAGCTGAGCACTTCCTGGGGCTGCAAAGCTCCTTGCTGAAGTCGCTGGCTGAGAGTTCCACCAGCGAAGTACGGTGTGACGATGAAGGCCGGCAGATGATCGAGCTCAGCGGCGATCATGGAAATGACTCCTCCGACGTCCTCCGCCGCACATCGCCCCAGCATTTTCGCCTCGTTGGCGAAGGATGGCAATAGAGATTGGTCTCGACAGACCTTGATCGCCACAAAATGCCCGTCTGGCGCACGGCCGCGATAGACCCGAGACATCGAGCCACAGGCAATTTCCTCACATTCATCATAGACACCGAAACGCAGACCTCCGCTCGCCGAAGGCAAGGTCGGACGAACCAGCTCACCAAGCAGGGCAGAGTCTTCTAGCATCTCCGCTAATAACCTTTTGCAGCTCCCGCAGGAATCGAGGTGAACAAGTTCCTCGGCATCCGCAAGCATCATCACTTGCGACAGCTCGACAAGGCGCCCCTCTGTCAAACACTTCATGTCTCCTGCGCCAATAGGACGCGCAGCCGCTTGACCATCCTGTGCCGGATCACCATGCAGTTGCTCAGAGTCAATCCCAGCTTGTCGGCAATCTCGTCATGACTGCGGCCTTCAAGGGATTGCGTCAGGACAGCAAGATGGAGAGGAGACACACTGGTGTCATCCGAAAGAATCGCGATCGCATGAGCTAGCTGCCCCTCCCTTCCGTCCTCTGGCGTTGACTCCGCAAGCTCAACCTCATCCAAAGGAATTGCGCCGCTACGCCCACGAATCTCCCTACGCACTTCAAGAATCTTGTATTCCGTCACCCGAAGTATCAGGCTGCGGAATCGCCCCCGGTCGGGATCATGAACCCAAGCCATTCTGGCGAAGTGCAACATGACTGATTGAATCACCAGATCGACATTGCTCGGCTCACAAACTCCCCGCCGAACTGCAAGCCACTGAATCAAAGGCTGATACTGACGATAAAAAAGGAGCCATCCGCTCTCATCGCGATTTTTCAATCGCTCCAGCAGTGAGCCTCGTGTCTTGAATGGATCGGGCTTTTTCATGTTGCGTACAAAATAACATCTGATCAGCAAAATGCTTGCCGAAATGACTGAAGACTGACAATTCTCCGTGTCATCACGACCGGTCGAGCCCATAAATCGACTTCTATCACTGAAATGAGACAAGTGAAAAAAAATGAGACATCCCAAAAAGATACCTTTTTTTCAGCGATGGATTCGGCGTCTTTCTGGAAATAGGGGGCGGACAAGATATAAAGGACCCATCCCATGAGCTTGATCGCCTTGACTTTGGCATGCTCCGCCATTTTTCTGACTCTTCATCGTCGCCGGAAAGCCAATGTGATTCCGGCTTTTATCCCTGTTTTGCTCATGCTTGGAGCGACGGCATTGGCCGTGCTTGGCATGCAAGAGGAAAGGCTCCAGGATCGGCTTGGAGATTCACTTCGGGATGCAGCTTGTGCAGGACTTGTCAAAGAAATGGCATCGCCGATCAAATCAGCGGGACGGATTCTCTTCCTGCGTCATCCGCAAGGCGATCGCGACACTGACAGCAAGTTGGCTCATGCGCTGCTTGCGGCTGCTGGGCGGGATGAACAGCCTGAATTGATTGAAGCAGGGAATTTGCGCTCCGAGACCAGTGTCACCGGATCGACCCTGCTGATTTCGCTTGCGGGATGGAACCCGGATGACAAGACGCCGAAAATTCCTGAGAGCTGGAAAATCCTAATCTTTCACGGCCGAGTCGAGTCCCCTGCGGCATTCTTCAAGCACCCCGGAGCGCTGGCCTATCTCCGTCCCGCCAACGTCGCGGCACTGCGCGCTGCGGATGACAAGGTCCTTACCCTGGAGGAGAGCTACAAACGCTATTTCCAGCTGGTGACGCGCGAAAGCCTCGTCACCGAGTCCCAGAGCGACATCGCCACCGAAACCCCCGAGGAGAGCTTACGATGAAATCTTCACGTTTTACCCTGATCGAGTTGCTGATGGTGGTCTGCATCATCCTGATTCTCGCCAGCCTGCTGATCCCCGGACTTCGCAAAGCCAACCAGAAGGCCAAGCTGGTGATCTGCTTCAACAACTGCAAGCAGATGGCAATGGGGACGATGGTCTACACCCAGGGCAATCGCGGCATCCTGCCACCGGCCACTGACAATCTCTGGTCGAAAAAGAGTCTGAGCTGGGATGACTTCATCAGCCCGATGATGGGTGTCCCTTTGACTCGGACACAGCAGGAATACAACGGCATCAAGGTGTCGATGAAAATCGCCGGCGGCGACAGCCTGCGCTGCCCGCTCGGGAACCCCAAGACTTGCAACCAGGTCACCGAAATCGATTACGATCTCGGAGGCGGCTCCTACGGCGTCAACTCCTCCAGCGACCCCTTCCAAGGCCGCTCCTATGCGATGAACGGCGTCAGCTGGGTGAATCCGAAAAACTCCGCCTTGGGCGCCGGCAACGAAACCGGCCAGAGCTGCTCCCTGGCCAGCATCCGCAAATCAGCATCCGAAGTCTTCCTCATGACCGAACGCTACACCAGCGGCCGCGGCGCAGGCGACTCGAGCAGCACCGGCGAAATCCGCTGGTCCTTCGCCGGCAACAACGGCCTGCACAAGGACAAGCCCGCCTTCTTCGTCACCACCCTGGCCGATGGCGGCACCGCTTTCATCCATCGCGATGTCTTGAGCGAATACCAGTACAAATGGTGAGAGCGCTGCCTCTGCGGCCCCTTACGCAAGGGGAAACCCGGCGTCAGCGCCGCCCCTTGATGACGAAGCGCCGGGGGGGAGGATGCCCCTCAATGGTCCGCGTGGAATCCACCGCCATGCCGTCCCGAAACGACGCGAATGGCATCCATTCCGTCGCTCGCTGCTCCGCCTCGCTGCAGACGCTCCAATCGAGAAGCTCGACTTCGCGGAAGCGGCAGCGGCGCATCCAGGCGAGGGCGCAATCGCGTGTCGGCAGGAAGGAGCAGTTCTTCATCCTCGCATAAGGACCTTCGGGAAAATAGGCCTGCGTCCCCTCGCCGTCGATGCCGATCCCCTCGAAGATCAAGGTGCCGCCCGGCTTCAGGGCGGCGAAAAGGATCTTGAGCAAGCTCAGGGGCTCGTCGTGATGATAATGAATGCCCATGCACAGGATCAGATCAAAACAGCCGGGAAAGGCCGGGAGGACCTCGAAGCCGGCGGCTTCGTTGAGCACCGGCAGCGGCGGGGCGAGACGGGCCAGCGCCTCGTATTGCAATCGGTAAGGAGCGTGGGGCTCAAGCCCGAGGACGAGGCGGGGCGACAAGGCGGCGAGGCGAAAAAGAGTGTAGCCGTTGTTGCAACCGACATCGCACACCATCGCCTCGCGCAAATCGGGCAGATGCGGGGCGACGCGGCGCCACTTCAGTTCCGAGCGCCATTCGGCATCCAGGTTTTCGCCGCAGATCGAGAAAGGCCCCTTGCGCCAGGGCAGCAGCTCCTTCAGGCGGCCCATCAGGGCAGCCGCCTGTTCCGGCTCGAGATCTCCGGCCTTGCCGAGGACGACGGCTTCGGCCCCCGGATCGAAATGCGGAGAACGCAAAAACGGCACCGCCTCCAGGGCCCGCAGGAGTTTGGGATCCGCCGGCCGGGCGGCCTCGCGCGCCGCCAGGAGAGCCTCGCGCCCGGAGGCGGGAAGGAGGTCCAGCAGGCTCACAAGGCGATTCCGGAGACCTTGATCATGACAAAGTACTCGGCCTTGCCGATGATGTCGGTGCCGTCATTAGGGTAGATGTGCTTGTAGGCACTGGGCGGAACCCGGAAGGTCATGCCTTCGCCAATCACCTCGAGATAGCCGGGATCGACGATCGAAGCCCGTCCGAACAGGGTTTTGAAATCAAAACGGGCGTTCTCCTCGTCCTGGCTGCGGCCATACTGGTCTTCGTTTTGAAGCTTGCAGAAGACGACGCAGATGGTACGGCCTTCCAGGTATTTCAGGTCTCGAGGCATGAGGACTTCCCGCTGCTGAAGGTGATTCGCCCCGAATCTAGCCCCGGGCTTGCCCGAAATCACCATCCCCGACGATTTTTCTGTCAAAAACTTTGGAACAGTGTCATTCTCCTGTTATCCTAAGCGGCCCGCCCCATCCATCATCCAGCAGTCAAGGAGCCCACCATGATCAAACGCTTTGCCGCACCCTTCCTCCTCTCGCTCAGCCTGATCAGCAGCGCCTGCGCCGCCGATGGCACGGCGCCGGCCTCCTCAGCCACCGTCGAATTCGCTCCGGTTCTCTCCGCCGCCAAGTTCGAAACCCTCTTCTCCGGCAAGGCCGAAGAGATCGAAGCCAACTTCGAGCAAGGCACCGGAAAATATCCCGTCGAAGACGGCATACTGGTCTGCAAAGGCGGCAACCTGGTGACCAAGAAAGACTATGCCGACTTCATCTTCGACTTCGAATTCCAGCTGCCCGCCGGCGGCAACAACGGCGTCGGCATCCGCGCCCCCTTCCCCACCGGCGACGTCGCCTACACCTGCATGGAACTGCAGCTCCTCGACGACTCCGCGCCGCAGTACGCCAAGCTCCACGACTACCAGTTCCACGGCTCGATCTACGGCGTCAACCCGCCCGTCCGCGGCTCCCTCAAGCCTCTCGGCGAATGGAACCACCAGACCATCATCGCCCAAGGCTCGAAAATCACCATCATCGTCAACGGCAAGGTCGTCCAGGATCGCATCGACCTGTCGACCAAAGTCCCGCAGATGAATGGCAAGACCCAGTACGCCCAGGGTCTGCACCGTCCCAGCGGCCGCATCTGCTTCGCCGGCCACGGCGATCCGGTGAAGTTCCGCAATGTCAAGGTCGCCGAACTCCCCGCCGCCCACGCCCTCCCCACCACTCACGACAACGTCGCCCCCGCCGGCTTCACCGCTCTCTTCGACGGCAAGACCCTCGCCAACTGGAAGGGCCAGCTCACCGAGAAGAACCTTGACAAGCCTCACGCCCGCGCCAAGGCCTCTCCCGAAGTCCTCGCCGCCGCCCAGGCCAAAGCCGATGAAGACATGCTTAAGCACTGGTCCGTCGTCGACGGCAGCCTCCGCTTCGACGGCAAGGGACACTCCCTCGCCTCCGCCAAGAAATACAAGAACTTCGAACTCTACGTCTCGTGGAAGATCCACGCCAACGGCGACTCCGGCATCTACCTCCGCGGTTCACCCCAAGTCCAGATCTGGGACCCCGCCAACCCCCGCGAAGTCGGCAACGGCGCCCCCAAAGGTTCCGGCGGCATCTGGAACAACCCCAAGGAAGGAAAGTTCCCCCTCGTCAAAGCCGACAAGCCCGTCGAAGAGTGGAACACCTTCTTCATCCGCTGCATCGGCGACAAAGTCAGCATCTGGCTCAACGGACAGCTCATCGTCAGTCACGCCAAACACGAATATCTCTGGGACAAGAACTTCCCCTTCCCCGCCGAGGAAATCTTCGAACTCCAGTGCCACGGCAACGAGGTCTTCTTCAAGAACATTTACCTCCGCGAATTGCCCTGAGCCTCCAGCCCCCGCCAAGAAGACGGCGCCCGTAACGGCGCCGTCTTTTTTTTCAACCTCCCAAATAACCCGCACGGAAGCCGCCTGGCGAAGAATTGAACCTGAACGCAAAATCCTAAAGCGCTCCCCCTCGGGAGGCTTTTTGACCACATCGGCATCTCGTCGGATCAATGCTGGGACTGGCCAGGTTGCAGGGTTCGCCCTCGCAGGCTCATGCGTGGGAAAGGCGAACATCCGTCAACCTAAAAACCGCTGTTGAGCAACAGAACCGGGTTGACAAGGTTGGAACGCAATCAGCGACTATTTGACGCGAACAGGAGAGCTTTCCCATTAGAGGTCACTCCGCGGATCCTCGAATGAGCTCAGCTATTGGCTGTTGCAGCTAATCCTTCTGCGGTTCAATTGAGCTTGATTCGGATACAGAACGATCTCAAGGAGCGGGGAGCTCGAAGGTGCCGGGAATAAGTGGCAGGCCCTGTTTCAGCTGGATGCTAAGTTCGATAAGCTGCGCCAGTGTGAGCGACGGCGCTGATGCAAAAAGAATCTGCTCCTGGATGTCCGCCGGGATCTGGAGATGATCCTCCTTGACCTGGATCTTCGAGTACATGTCTCCATACATCCAGTAATCATTGACCAGATAGGAATGAGTGTGTGAGTTCAGGACGATGGAATCGAAGTCGTCGACCCCGGGCGTGGGAGTCGTTTCCTCCGGCGCTTCGGGCGTGGGAGTCGTTTCCTCCGGCGCTTCGGGCGTGGGAGTCGTTTCCTCCGGCGCTTCGGGCGTGGGCGCATCGGTGATTTGGGAACTTTCGAGCTTGCTACCAGAGCCTTGAATTTCAGTCTTGGGCGTCTCCCCCCGAAGGGGGGGCTTGATGAGAGAGGAGATGACTTGGCTGATCTTTTCGCTGGTCTTGTCGTCGAGTGTTGGGGCTTTCTTGACGGCGAGCTGTCGGTTCATCGCCTCGACGATGAGTCGCCCGCTGAGATTGCGGCGATAGTCATGCAGGACGGTGATTTTGTTGCCGAGCATCTGATGGATCTGGGAGTTGACTTCCTCAAGCTGGGCGGCGGTTTCCTCGATCAATTCATGGCGTTCGTTGTCGTCCCTGGCGAGGAGGCGTTGATTGCCGAGGAGGATGGAGCGTTGGGAGATCAGTCGTTTGAGCTCCTCTTCGCGACGGGGGTCGAGCTCGAGCTTGGCGTAGAAATTTTCAAGGTATCGGTCGCGTATGCCGTCGCGGAGGGAATGTGACTGTTCCTGGACCCTGGACTGGCGCGAGACCGGGCTTGCGGTCGGATTCGGGATCTGGTTTTTTCTCTGACGGCTCTGAGGCTGGGGCTGAGGCGCAGCGCTGGTGCTGGTCTCCTGTTCCTTGGTGTTCAAGGCGAGGGAGTCGCCCGGGGCGGGAGCAGGACGGAAGAGAATGAGTCCAAGTCCGACGAGGGCGGCGCCGGCGAGGAAGGAGAGGGCGATTTCGAGCTGGCGTCGGCGGCTGAGGAGGATGCCGCGGCGGAGGATGCGTTCGCGATGGGTTTCGCCGAGGGTGAGAGGTGCCGGCGGGGCCAGGAAGATCTCGAGCTCGAGGGAGAGCTGCCGGTATTCCGCCACTTCGGCGGCGAGCTCCGGATTCGACTCGATTTCCTTTTCGAAGGCCTGGCGTTCCTGCGGCGTGAGTTCGCCGTGCAGGTAGGAGGCCAGGCGGAGCTGACTGGCGGCTTCGGATTCGTGGCCGGGTTTCATGACGGCATTCCTTTTGCGGGGCTGCGATGGGCGTCTTGGCGCATTTTCTTGAGGGCGTTGAAGAGGATGACTCCGACGTTGGAGACCGACAGGCCGGTGATCCTGCTAATCTCCTGGTAGCTCAGGCCCGAGGCGTATTTGAACTTGATCAGCTCTTGTTCGCGGGGGCTCAGCTGGGCGATCAGAGAGTGCAGCTGGTCCTCGCGATCTTTGCCGAGCAAGGTTTCGAGAGGCGAGTCGGGGGGGGTGCCGCTCAAATCAGCTGGATGCATCGCCTGCCAGCGCCGCTTGCGGCGGAAGAGGTCGGTGATCCGGTTGCGGGTGACAGTATAAAGCCAGGCCCGGGTCTGCTGCGGGAAGTTGCCTTCGCCGCAATGCCAGAGCTGGAGGAAGGCGTCCTGCACCGCGTCGCGGGCGGTGTCGAGGTCGGCTCCCAGGCTGCAGGCGTAACGCAGCAGCTCACTTTCATGTGAGTTGACGGCGGCCGTGATCCGCTCCTTCAGTCGCTGCATTTCCGGGGGCATGGGCTCTCTGTGGGTCACTGTTCTAGCGAACGGTGCGCCGCTTTCTTAGGAGCTCCGGCGCATTTTCTCGAAAATTTCCGATGTATCTCCACTTCAGTCAACCCAGGGTTTATCCTCGTTCCTCGGACTACACCCTGGGCTATATGCCGGCTGCCCCTCTGGGGCAAAAGTGATGCATACAGTCCGCAGGCAGCTCCATTCTGCATGGTCTTGATCCGGAGTTGCACAGCTCGAAAAATTCCTCAGCTCCATTCCGCCACTCGCCCTTCACCCTCGGGACGCAAGCTCACCGATCTCGCATGCGGCGGCCGCAACCAGCCCAGCCGCTCCGGCCACTCGATCAGGCAGATGGCGCGACGCTCGTTGAGGTAGTCCTCGATGCCGAAGGCCTGCACCTCCTCCGGACTGTCCAGCCGGTACAGATCCATGTGGCAGAGGCGCCCCCCCTCGGGCAGCGGATGCTCCAGGACGATGGGGAAGGTCGGGCTGGGCAGCTCCCCCGTCACTCCCAGGGCCCGGGCGATGCCTCGCGCCAGGCAGCTCTTGCCGGCGCCGAGATCGCCCTCCAGCAAGAGGCAGTCGCCAAGACGCAGCCCAGCTGCCAGGCGGGAGCCTAAGGCCAAAGTGGCGGATTCGTCATGAAGGAAAAGTCTCATCGGTGGCTTTCAGGGTTTGGCGGATTCAAAGTGGTCATAGCCGAGGCCGTGCAGGGCGATCAGATCGGTTCCCCGTCCGTCGTCGATGCGGGCCCTGCCGGGGGGCAGGAATCGGCCGATGCGGCTGAGCGGCGTGGCGAAGGGCCAGGTTTTTTCGAGTCCCTCGGCGAGCTCCGGCGGGACGGCGAAGATCAGCTCGTAATCCTCGCCGTCGCAGAGGGCTTCGCGTTCGCTGGCGGAGCAGCCCTGCCAGGCGCGGCGGGGGATCTTCTCGAGCTCAAGGCGGAGGTCGAGCTGACCGGAGGCGAGGCAGACCCGGCGGAGATCGCGCAGGAGGCCGTCGGTGACGTCCATGCAGGCCTTGATGCCGAAGCTGGCGAGCCAGGCGCCTTCCTGCAGGCGCGGCTTGAAATCGAGGTGGTGGCCGCTGGGGAAGGAAAGGCCGAAACTGCCGGTGGCGTAAAGGAGATCCCCCGGCCTTGCCGAAGCCCGGGTCATGATCCGGCCTTCCTCGACTTCGCCGATGATGGTGAGCGAATGGACCGCGCCGGTTTCGAGGGAAGCGAGGTCGCCGCCGATCAACATCACCTGGTGCTCGCCGGCATGGGCCAGGAGACCTTGGTGGAAATCCATCAGCCAGTCGCCGCCGAGCTCCGGCCCGGTGGCGGAGGCTAGCAGGGCCCAGCGCGGCGTGGCGCCCATCGCGGCAATGTCGGAGAGATTGCGGGCGAGCAGCTTGCGTCCGGCACGGGCGGGCTTTTCGCCGGCGAGATAATGCTTGCCCAGGATCACCTGGTCGACTCCGGCGACCAGCAGGGTGCCGCTCCCGCCGCGAAAGACCGCGCAGTCGTCGCCCGGTGGCACGACCAGGCTGCGGTCGCGACCAAGCATCGGGAAGAGCCGGGAGAGGAAATCCTCTTCCGAACGGAGCGGCCGGGCAGGGGAACGGATGTTCATGGTTTCGGGGGTTTCCAGGTGTGAGTAGAAGTTCAGGCTGAGGTCTTCCTTTCCTAAACTGTGGCCTTACATTGCCCGGCAATCCCCCGGAGCCAAGCCATGCGAATGATCTGCCTGCCGTTTTCCCTCGCCCTTCTTCTCGGATCCTGCACCACCCAGAGCGAAAAACCCGGCGACAAACTGCCGCTCTGCGTCCCCGGCCATAAATCGCTGATCAATGCCGCCGAGCTCGGCAAGGCCCCCTGCCGCCGCGAAGCCCAGGGAGTCTTCATCTACTCCCTCAACGGCGGCGAATACCGCCTCAACCTGAACGGCAAGGACGCCAGCATCACCTGGGGCGGCGAAGGCCATTACTTCCGCGAATGGGCGCATTACCGCCCCGAAGGCCTCCCCGACGCCGGCATCTTCGCCCTCGTCCGCCAGGGTATGGACGGCTATGAGATCCAGGCCCTCCTCGGCCCGCCAATCGAAAAGGACAATGTCTGGCGCCTTGCCGACGGCAGCCGACTCAAACTCGATTGGCCCGGACTCCGCGAATTCACCCTCATCTCCGCCGACGGCCTCTCGCTCCGGATGAAGCAGCTGCCAATCCTGACGGAATAGGTCATAAGGCCCCCGCGAGGCGCCAGAAATCGCCTCGCTCTGAGAATTGTTTGGGAACCAGCCACTCGGGATTGGTTCAGAATTTCCCTGCATATCCCATCCCTCAACCCAGGAGCTTCCATGCGCATCTTCGCCGCCTCGGTCCTTCTCGCCGCCCTCTCCGCCTCCGCCGACCCGCGCGTCGACGGCCTCGAAGTCAAGCCAGTCACCAAACCCGGCACCACCAAGGCGGTCGGAGCCCTCTGCGTCGACTCCAAGGGCCGCATCATCACCAACGAAGTCAACCGCTTCGGCAACGCCGTCACCGACGACCGCCAGCACTACCACTGGCTCCCCGAAGACGTGATGAACGACAGCGTCGAAGAACGCCTCAAAATGTATGAAAAGCACGAGAAGCACTTCCCCCGCAAGATCTGGACGGAAAAGGCCGACACCGTCCGCGCTCTCGCCGACAAGGACGGCGACGGCTTCTTCGAGGACGCCGGCGTCCTCGGCGACTTCAATGAACCGCTCGACGGCCCCGGCATCGGCATCCTCGAGCGCGACGGCTACTACTACTACACCTGCACCCCGCACGTCTGGAAGATCGCCGACACCAACTTCGACGGCAAGCCCGAAGGCCGTGAATCGCTCAGCCACGGCTGGGGCATCGCCGTCGGCTTCTCCGGCCACGACATGCACGCGCCGATCTGGGGACCCGACGGCAAGATCTACTTCTCCATCGGCGACCGCGGCTACAACGTGATGACCAAAGAAGGCAAGCGCCTCTTCAACCGCTCGCGCGGCGCGGTGCTGCGGATCAACCCCGACGGCTCCGGACTCGAAGAGGTCTGCAACGGTTTGCGCAATCCGCAGGAGATCGCCTTCAACGACACCTTCGACCTGGTCACCGGCGACAACAACGGCGACATGGGCGACAAGGCCCGCGCCTACTACATCGTCGAAGGCGGCGACTACGGCTGGGTGCAAGGCTGGCAGTCGCTCACCTCCTTCGGCAAACACATCTTCGGCGACGAGCGCACCCCACCCGCCTGGATGGCCGAGAAGCTCTTCTTCCCGCCCCACGCCGAGCAGCCCTGGTGGGTCGTCCCCTCCTCCGGCTTCGTCACCAGCGGCCCCTCCGGCCTGGTCTACCTCAGCACCGACGCCCTCGGCGCCGACACCCAGGGCAGCTTCCTTGTCTGCGACTTCGTCGGCGGCTCCGGCGGCTCCGGCGTCCGCCGCTTCAAAATGATCCAGAAAGGCGCCGGCTACGAGATGAAAGGCGGCGAGATGTGGCTCAAGGGCTGCAACAGCCCCGACATCACCCTCGACCACGCCGACAACCTCCTCGTCGGCGACTACGGCGAAGGCTGGAACGCCAGCCCCCATGGCGGCGTCTGGAAAGTCGTGGCCAAGAATCCCCAGACCCGCAGCGTCGAACTCTTCAAGAAGGGCTTCCGCAACCTCAGCCTGGCTGAGCTCAGCACCGAGCTCTCCAGCGTCGACATCAAGATCCGCGTCGAAGCCCAGGCCGAACTGGTCCGCCGCGGTGCCAAGGCCGAGCTCCTCAAGGTCGCCCAGGGCGCCGGCAGCGAAGGCCCCGCCCTCTTCGGCCGCCTCCATGGCCTGCGCGGCCTCGGCCAGCTCGACGCCGTCAGCGAACTTCGCAACTTCGTCAAGGATGCCCACGCCGAAATCCGCACCCAGGCGCTGCGCGCACTCGCCGATGCGAAGTCATCGGTGACTGGTGACTTCGTTCCCTCGCTTGAGGACGCGGAGATCCGGGTGAGACAGGCGGCGGCGCTGGGTTGCGCGAGGAAACCGGGGAAGGAAGCGTTTATGGCTTTGATGAAAAGGGTTTCGAGTAGCGACAATCAAGATCCCTGGATGCGGGCCTCCTTGGCTCATGCAGTCGCCAAGCATCCCAAATTCGCAGATTTTATTTCTCATTATTTGGGAGTCAATTATAGCAAGCACGGCGGAAAAATGACTGCCGTAGGGAGTGCACATGTTGATGATTTTGAATTACGTCCAGAACAAGTCAATACCCTGAATCAGAGTTTTGAGACGCCCTCCAGTCGCCGGCATTTTGTTGTTGCGCTCCGGAAAGCTCGATCCCCCTATTTGGGTAAATTTCTCGCCGACAACGATCCATCTGTCGTCGCCGAAGCCGTTGCCGCGATCAGCTTTGAGAACGTCGAGCATCCTTTACTTGCCCTCGCCGAATTCTCGGCCACTCCCGCCTGCTGGAAGCTCTCTGAGCTGAACCAGGCCCGTGCCCTCAACGCCAACCTGCGCCTCAACAACAAGGCCGGTGCCGGCCGTCTCCTCGACGTCCTGGCCAACAAAGAAGCGCCGCAAGCCACCCGCCGTCTCGCCGGTTACCTGCTGCGCGGCTTCCTCAAGCCCTGGCAGATGGACCCCGTCGAAGGCAAGAAGCTCGACTGGGACAGCGGCAAGGCGCCGGTCGCCGAAGACGCCAAGGAGCTGATCGCCTCGCGTCTGCCCGCCATCCTCGCCAGCGCCGACGGCGAAGCCCTCACCGCCGCATTGAAGCTCGGCGAGATCGGCGGCATCAAGGCCGATGACGCCACCCTGCGCGTCATCGCCCTCAACCCCAAGGCCCCCGAGGCCGCCCGCGCCGAAGCCCTGCACGCCCTCGGCGCCAAGGTTTCGCTGGAGGACCTCACCACCCTGTCGAAGGACGGCAGCTCCGCCATCCGCGTCGCCGCGATGAAGACCCTGGTTGGCGTCCAGCCCGCCGCCGCACTCCCCGCGCTTCTCGCCGGACGCAGCGCCCAAGGGCTCGACGAACGCCAGACCGCCTGGCAGGGCCTCGGCTCGCTCAGCGCCCCCGAAGCGGTCGCCGCCCTCAAGGAAGGTCTGGCCCAGGTCGATGCCGGCAAGAACGAGCAGGTCGCCCTCGACATCTATCTCGCCGCCAAGAAGCAGGCCGCCCTGGCGACCGAGGTGAAATCCCTCGAGACCAAGCTCGAAGCCGGTCCCGCCGGAGTCTGGATCCTCGCGGCGAAAGGCGGCAACGCCGAGCGCGGCGAGAAGGTCTTCTTCAACCCGCCCTCCGCCTGCGAATGCCTGAAGTGCCACAAGGTCGGCAACAAGGGCGCCAGCGACGCCGGCCCCAACCTCAAGGGCTTCCTCAATCACCTCGGCGCCGATGTCTCCAAGGCCGATTACTCCCTGCGCGGCACCGTCGCCACCACCGCCGACCTTGCACCGAACTTCGGCTTCGTCATGCTCACTCTCAAGGACGGCAGCAACGTCACCGGCGTCTTCCTCGCGGAGGACGCAAAAGGCCTGAAGCTGAAGGTGGGGGCAGAGGACAAGACCTTCGCTCCCGCCGACATCAAGGCCCGCCAGAGCATCTCGCCCATGCCCTCGCTCAAGCCCCTGCTCGACAGCGGCACGATGAAGCCCGAGGACCTGCGCGACCTGACCCAGTACCTGATCAAGATCGGCAGCGACAAGGGCAAGCAGGGGCACTGAGCAATTACGAATTACGAATGGCGCCGCTCCCGATGGGAGCGGCGCTGTTGTTCTTCAATGTGGCTCGATCGCCCCGATCGAGGGCGCTTGATTGATTTCCGCTTCACTCGGCGCTTTTCTCGGCGGCTTCCTGGCGGCGGGCGATAAGGGCGAAGGCGAGGACCGGCAGCATGCAGGCGCAGGGGAGCCAGTAGCCGGGCTGGAACTGGCCGCCGCAGGCGTCGGCGACGCTGCCCATGGCGAGGGGGAGGAAGGCGCCGCCGACGATCGACATCACCAGGAGTGAGGAGGCGGTCTTGGTGTGTTCACCGAGGCCGCGGATGGCGAGGGAGAAGATGGTCGGGTACATGATCGACATGAAGAACTTGACCCCCATGACCAGGTAGGGCGCGGGGTGGCTGGTGAAGACCAGTTGTTCGCCGAGGTGGAGCCAGCTCGGGATGGCGACGGCGGTCTGGCTTGCGGCGGCCTGGGCGGGGACGAGGGCGCAGGCGGCGAGCAGGCTGCCGCAGGCGAGGGCGTATGCACCGAGGATGGCGGCGGGGGAAAGCTTCGCCATCAGGCTGGTGCCGGCGACCCGGCCGAGGAAGAAGCAGCCGAGGATCAGGCCGAGATAGGTGGTGGCGTCGTAGAGCGACAGGCCGGTCATCTGGCGGGTGTAGCTGAGGAAGGTGGCGTCGACCCCGACCTGGGCGCCGACGTAGAAGAATTGCGCCACGATGCCCCAGATCAGCAGCGGGTGAGCGAGAATCTTGAAGGGGCCGGCGGCGGGGTCTGCCGGGATTTTGATTTCCGGCAGCTTGATCAGGCAGAAGACACCGGCGAGGAGGATCATGGCGCAGGCGATGCAGAGGTAGGGAGGGATGACCATCAAGGCCTGGTCGAGCAGGTGCTGATGATGAGCGGCGGGGGCGAGGGCCTTGAGCTGGGCGAGGAGGAAGTCGACCTGTTCGTGCGCCGGCAGGGCGGCGACTTTGGCGACGACTTCCGCCTTTTTGTCGGCGGGGAGCAGGGCGATCAGGGAGGCTTCGTTTTCGGGCTTGATGATGATCTTGGCGATCCACAAGGAGGAGATCACGGCGGCGAGGCCGTAGAAGCTCTGGGCGACATTGAGGCGGAAGGCGGCGCGGGCGGGATTTCCGAGGACGGAGATGTAGGGGTTGGCGGCGGTTTCGAGGAAGACCAGGCCGGAGGCGCTGATGAAGAAGGCGAGGAGGAAGTGGCTGAAGGCTGCGGCGTGGGCCGCCGGGATGAAGAGGAGGAAGCCGCAGGCCGCCACCAGCAACCCGGCGATGATACCGGCGCGGTAGCCGAAGCGCCGCATGATCAAGGCCGCCGGGAAGGCCATCAGGAAATAGGCCATCCACTGCGCCACGTCGACATACATCGACTGGGTGTTGCTCAGCTCGCAGGCCGCCTTGAGCTTGGGAATGAGCACCGGCAGGAGATTGTGGGTCAGGCCGGAACAACAGAAGAGTGTGGTCACCAGAGCCAATGGCAGGAAGTGCTTGGAGGAGGATTCAGGGGTCGACATGATTAGCCTTGGGTGATGAGGATTTGATTTGCTTGTAGCCCCGAAGGAGCGGTATGATCTCAGCCCGGGGTGGAGCCGAGGAACGAGGCGCAGCCCCGGGTCAGTGAGAAATTGAATTCGAGCTCCGAAGGGGCGGCATGAAGACGCAGAACTTGTTTAATTCGGGGCGAGTTTTCAAGCCGCCCTTTCAGGGCTCGGATCTGCTCGTTCGTAAACCTGGGGTTGCGCCTCGTCCCTCGGCTCCACCCCAGGCTAAGGTCAGGCAGCCCCGTTGGGCAAGAGTCGGGCAGCGGCAGGGAAACCTTGTTCTCCGCTCAGCGCAGCGGCACGCCCTCGAGGGCTTGGCCGTCGGTGTCGAGGATCTGGAAGGAATGGACGCCGCCGGGGCCTTTCCAGGACCAGACCAGCTTCTTGTCGCGGGTGACTTCCCAGAGGTTGACTTCGCCCTTGCCGGCGGCGTAGCTGGTGACCACGGTGTTGCCGTCGGGCAGGCGTTGCAAGGCGCAGGCGTCCTTGATGATGCCGCCGAGCTCGGCGTTGCTGACCTCCCAGACTTTTCTGCCCTGGGCGTCGAACTCGGCGATGGAGTGGCCGTGGGTGAGGCTGGTGAGGAGGTGGCCGTTGGGGAGGAGGACGGCGGTGAAGGGCCATGCATGCTGTTGGCGTTTGGCATCGCCAGGCACCGAGGTGTCGATCTGGCCGAGCACCTGGCCCCGGACATCGTAGTGCTTGATGGCAAAGTCGAGGAGATGCGGCACCCAATAAGTACCGTCAGCAGCCTTGCGGGCCATGCGAGTCTGCATGTGCGCGTTGCCCTTCTGGCAGGCGAGAGGGAATTCGACCAGCACCTTGCCAGCCGGATCGATTTCAAGCAGGCGGGGTTTGGGGCCCGCCTCGGTCAGGACGTAGTTGCCTTCGGGGGTTTTCTGACAGCTGTTGACTTCGTCTTGAGCGCCTTTGTATTCCCAGACGGTCTTGCCGTCGCGGGTCATTTCGACGACGCCGCCGCCGGGGAAGCCCGGCTGCCCCCGGGTCACGGCGAGCAGGATATGGCCATCGGCCAGAACCCAGCCTTCGCGGGTGTTCAACTTCGATCTCCAGACGACTTCGCCTTCGGCAGGGCCGCCAGGCTTGAAGCTGCGGATCGCGGTCTCATGGCCGAAAGTGATGAAGGAATGAGTCTTGGGAGCTTGGGTCGGCGGCACGGCCTCTTCGGTGCGAGTGTCGAGGGCCAGCAGGCCGAGGCCGGCGAAGGCGGCGCAAAAAATCTTCTTCATCATCGGTTCTCCAGGTTAATCGGGTTCAGGCAAAGGCCGGAACACGCGGCGTGAAATCGACGACGCTGCCTTTGTCCCGGGCCGATGCCAGGCAGGTGTCGAGGACCTGCTGGGTCAGGAGGGTGATGGCGCCCCAATGGGGCTCGAGACGGCCGCTGAAGACGATGTCGCCAAAGCTCCGGAACAAATGCGATTCCTGGGCGCTGGGGTGGCCGTGTCCGTATTCCGGCAGGCTCACCAAGCGGCTGTGATTTTCCATGGCGTGATCGCAGCCGCGAGGACTGAAGACAGCTTGGCTGATTTCATACCCGACCTCGTTGCCGACATAGGGAACGACGAAATCCGGAATCCGGATGTAGCCCTGGTCGCCGCTGAGGACAGCCCACTGCTGATGATGATTGCGGAAGGAGCAATAGAACGAAGCCGAGACGCCCTCGGCGAAAAAGACCTCGCCGGAGAATTCGGCCGGGACGCCGTGGATGCGCGCAAGAACGCGAGCGCTGACCCGGGTGGGAGGCTGGTAGTTCATCGCCCAGAGGATGAAGCGCAGCGCGTACCATCCGAGGTCGCCGGCGCAGCCGGCGGGTTCGAGCTCGGTGCTGGAGCGGATGTTGGCGCCGAAATCCTCCGGCGCGGTGAAGCTGAAGTGAGCAGTGACGCGACGGAGCCGACCGATGCCGCCTTGGTCGAGGGTCTGACGCAGAGAGGACAATCGACGGCTGTGCATGAACATGACGCCGTCCATGAACTGGACGCCATGTTCAGCGCAGGCGGCGATCATCTCCGCAACCTCGGCGGCATCGAGGCCGGCGGGCTTCTCCGCCAGCACGTGCTTGCCGGCGGCGGCCGCCTTCAAGACCCATTCCTTGCGCAGGCCGGTGGGCAGGGGGATGTAAACGGCGTCGACGTCGTCCCGGGCGAGAAGCTCGTCATAGCTGCCGCAGGCTTCCGGACGAAGAACGAAAGGCGCCTCGGCCTGGCAGTCGCAAATGAAGAGTTCGGCCTTATCGCGCTGGCGGCTGGCGACCGCAACGACCCGGCCGTTGCCGGAGTTTCTGATCGCCAACCAGTTCTTCCGGGCGATGTCGGCAGTGGCGAGGATGCCCCAGCGGCAGAGGGAGTTGGTGTTCTTCACGCCAGGATCCCCTTGATCACCCGGCCATGAACGTCGGTGAGTCGCATGTCGCGGCCGCCGAAGCGGTAGGTGAGGCGTTCGTGGTCCATGCCGAGAAGGTGGAGCATCGTGGCGTGCAGATCATGCATTTCCATCACCTTGTCGACGGCGCGGTAGCCGAACTCGTCGGTGGCGCCATAGGCGAAGCCGCCCTTGACACCTCCGCCCGCGAGCCAGACGGAGAAGCCTTGGGGATTGTGATCGCGGCCGTCCTTGCCCTGGGCGAAGGGGGTGCGGCCGAATTCGCCGCCCCAGAGGACGAGTGTGTCGTTCAGGAGTCCGGTCCTTTCGAGATCGGCGAGAAGGGCGGCGATCGGCTGGTCAACGGCTCGGGCGTTGTCTTCGTGGCCTTGTTTCAAGCCGGAATGCTGGTCCCAGCGGTCGTGTCCGGCGATGGCGGGGCAGGTGAGCTGGATGAAGCGGACTCCACGCTCGGCGAGACGGCGGGCGAGGAGGCATTGGCGGGCAAAGATGCGGGTCGGTGCGTAGGGGGCTTCGGTGCCGTAGAGTTCGAGGGTGGCCTGGCTTTCGCCGCGGAACTCCATCAGCTCGGGGATCGAGCTTTGCATGGCGAAGGCGGTCTCCTGGTTGGCGATGGCGGCCTCCAGGGCGTCCGGACGTCCCTGAGCCTGAGAATGAGCGCGGTCGAGCGCCGCGACCAGCCCGAGCTTGGCCTCCTGTAGTCCGTGGCTCTTTTCCCGGGACTGGACGTTGGCGATGGCCGGAGCGGCAGGGCGCATGATCGAGGCCTGGTGGCTGGCAGGAAGGAAACCTGAGCCGAAGTTGTCGACGCCGCCGACCGGAGTCAGACCGCCATTGATGACGACAAAGGAGGGGAGCTGGGCGTTGAGGCTGCCGAGACCGTAGGAGGCCCAGGCTCCCATGGAGGGTCGCCCCTGCAGGCCGGAGCCGGTGTGGAGGAAGTAGTTGGCTGCTGTGTGCTCGGGGAATTTCGCCGTCATCGAGCGCAAGACGCAGAGCTTGTCGGCGTGGCGCGAGATGTGAGGAAAGAGCGAGGACACCGGCAAACCGCTCTGGCCGCAGGGCTTGAAGGTCCAGGGCGAGGGGAGGATGACGCCGTTGTTGCCGAACTGCGTCGGCTCGAGCTTGCCCATCACCTTGGCGGGGTCCTGCCCGGCGAATTTCGTCAACAAGGGCTTGGGATCGAAGCTGTCGACCTGCGAAGGACCTCCATCCATGTAGAGGAAGATCACCCGTTTCGCCCGGGCAGGGAAGTGAGTCGGCAGCCCCGTGCTGGGAGCCGAAAATCCGGGAAGGGAAGTCAAGGCGAGAGTGCCGAAACCAAGGGCGCTGCGATGCAGGAAGTCGCGACGGCTGAGTGCGGGATTCATGTGGGGCTCCAATGGAAAGGATGGAATGTTGGAAGCTTGGAGGAGGGAAAGCTCGCCCTGCGGCTCGCCTTCCAACCTTTCCTGCTTTTTCAGTGCAGGAAGATGAATTCCTTGAGCTGCAAGGCGGCGTGGGCGAGGGCGGTCCAGGCGGACTCCTCGTCGTGCTTATGACGACGTTCGGCGAGGAAGCTCTTCATCGCCTGGACTTCTGCCGCGTCGGGGCTGCGGGAGAGACAGAGGCGGAAGAGCAGGTCGAAGCGCGAGTTTTCGTCGGACGCCTCCTTGAGGATTCGTTCTCCGAGCTTGCCGGAGAGCTCATGGACGAGGGGGTCGTTCATCATTGCCAGGGACTGGGCCGGGACCTGGGTGACCGAGCGGCGCCCGACGGTGAAGGAGGGCTGGGGACGGTCGAAGGCATAGAGGAAGGTGGAGGGGAAGTTGCGCCGCACCGAGAGGTAGAGGCTGCGGCGCCCTTCGCCGTCGACCGGACCTGACTTCGGCTTGCCGCGGCCTTCGCCGTTCTGGTCGAGCCAGACCGGGACAGGCGGGCCGCCGAGCCTGGGATCGAGTCTGCCGGAGACGGCCAGTAGGGCGTCGCGCAGGCTTTCGGCGGGGAGTCGGCGGAGATTCTGGCGGTGCAGCAGGAGATTGCCGGGATCGATCTCTTCGCTTTGGGCATCCGCCCGGGAACTCATCCGGTAGCTGCGGGAGCAGACGATGCGTCGCAGGGCGGCTTTGATCGACCAGCGGTCCTGCTTTTCGAGACGCAAGGCGAGATGATCGAGCAGTTCGGGGTGGCTGGGGCGATCGCCGAGAACGCCGAAATTGTCGGTGCTGGCGACGAGGCCGCGGCCGAAGAGCTGGTGCCAGAGGCGGTTGACCAGGACTCGTGAAGTGAGTGGATGGCGGGGAGTGAGCAGAGATTCCGCCAGTTCAAGACGGCCGGAACCGGTGGAGGAGAAGGCCTGGTCGCCGCTGAGCACGGCGAGGCCGCGGCGGGGCACGAGCTCTCCCGGTGCCCGCGGGCTGCCGCGGAGAGGGAGGTGGTAATCTCTACCCGATCCGTCGGCAGTGCCGAGACACCATTGTCTTTGCCCCAGACCTGCAGCGGCCTTCTGCCAGGCGGCGAATGGCGCGGCCTCGACCGGGGGGATGGAAGGAAGATCCCAAGCCGCGGCCAGTTCCGGCGGCCGCGGCGAATCGCTGAAGACCACGGCATCGAGTGCGAACCATCCTTGATCCCCGTAGGCCTGGGGATGCGGCGAGGCGGGATCGGCAGGGACGCAGTCGAGAACTTCGAGATAGGCATGGTGGATGATCCCGCCGGAGGGAAGCCATTTCTCCAGGTCGAAGCTGAGCCAATGCGCCGCTCCGTCTTCGAGATGACGATGCAGCTGGCCATTCAGCGGGTCGCGGATCATCTTGAAGCCCTCGATGCAGGCTCGCAGGCGGCTGTCTTCGCCGGCGGCCCGGACATGGAGGAATCGTCTCCTGATGTCGAAATCGGGCGAGCGCACTTGCACTTCCGCCGCCCGTCCGAGGAGGGCGCTATCGACACCTCGGCTCAGCCAGCGGCGGCTGACCGGCTTGGCGGCATCCAGTCCGGGCGCAATGCTGCCGGGCGAGGCGAGGACTTCGTCGAGCGGCAGGCCGATGGAGCTCCACCCGGCGGCCTTGCCCGGGGCGGGAAGAGGCATGACCTCGGCAAGTGGGGACGGCGCCGCTCCTTGCGGCAAGGGTGCCGGCAAGGGCAGCCTGGCCTTGGCAGCGCGGGCCTCGGCGAGCCGCGCCTCTCGAGCCGGACCGGCCTCGACAGGCTGCAATGCGTAGCGGCTCGAGGCGAAAATACCGAAAAGGGCGGTGTAGTCCTTCTGGCTGATCGGATCGAACTTGTGGTCGTGACAGCGGGCGCAGGCGACGGTGAGGCCGTGGAAGGTCTTGCTGAAAGTGTCGATGATGTTGTCGACGCGGTCGGACTGGTGTACGAGGATGTCGGTGGGCGAGTGCATGTCTTCGCCAAGTCGCAGGAAGGCCGGGCCGAGGACCGATTCGTTGGCGCCGCTGACCGGGTCGCACCGCGGCTCCGGCAGCAGGTCTCCGGCGATCTGTTCGCGAAGAAGCTGATCATAGGGAAGGTCGGCATTGAAGGCCCGCACCAGGTAGTCGCGGTAGCGCCAGGCCGCGTGCATCTCAAAATCGAATTCATGACCATAGCTTTCGGCGTAACGCGCCAGGTCGAGCCAGTGCCCTGCCCATTTTTCTCCATAGGCCGGCGATGCGAGCAGGCGCTCAACTTGTCTCTCCCAGGCCCCGGGCGCGGGGTCGTCAAGGAAGGCCTTCAGCTCCGCCGGGCTCGGCGGCAGGCCGGTGAGATCGAAGCTGAGCCGACGCAGCAGGACGGCGCGATCCGCCTCCGCTGCCGGCTTGAGTCTTTTCGCCTCCAGGGCGGCGAAGATGAATCGGTCGATGTCGTTGCGGCACCAGCCCGGATCCGTCACCGCCGGCGGCTCCCTCTGCTGCGGCGCCTCGAAGGCCCAGAAGGGAGCAAAGGGCGCCCCCTCCTGAATCCAACGACGCAAGGTGGCGATCTCGGCGCCGCTGAGACGATTGCCGGCATTGCGCGGCATGCGCTCGTCCTCGTCGTGAGTTTCGATGCGGCGCATAAGTTCGCTCTCTTCAGGCTTCCCTGGCACCAGGGCCCGCTGACCTTCCTCACCGACGAACTTGAGCAGTGCCGTCCGCTCGTCAAGACGCAGATCGGCCTTGCGGTGGCTGGCGTCAGGCCCATGGCAGTGATAGCACTTCGCCGCCAACAAGGGCTGCACCTCGCGGCTGTAGTCGACCTTGCCCTCGCCGCCTTGCAGTGAGGGCAGCATCAACACGCCTCCCAGAAAGATGAAAGATAGGCATTTCATTCGTGAGCCCTCAAGATTGGGTGATGCCGCAATTATAGACTGCTGTAACGATCTAGCAAGGGCTATTCCTGTTTTTTTTCGAAACTAGAGCGATGGCGTACGCAGGAAGGAAACTCCGTCCAGGGCAAGCGAGCTAGATTGATTCGGTGAAATCCGCACGTTCCGCCGATGGATCCGGTCAGGAGGCGGAAATAAAGAGCGGAACACCTCCGGGAAACATTCATGACCGAAGCCGAGATCGTCAACTTTTTCATGGCTCACCGCGACCGACTCTGGGCGATGGCGAATCTCATCCTGCGCGACCATCACCTCACCGAAGACGCATTGCAAGAGACGCTCCTCACCCTGCTGCAGAAGCGGGAGAGCTATGATCCCACGCGGCCCTTGCTCCATTGGGCCTTCGGCATCACCCGCAACAAAGCCTTGAAGATCGTCGACAAGAGTCATCGCTACTGCCTGTTCGGCGAGGAGCAGCTGCATATCCTTCAGAACGTCCTCATCTCCGACGCTCAGGAGGGCGCTTCTCCGGACCGGCGCCTCGACGCACTGCAGCACTGCCTCTCCCTGATGAGTCCGGAGAACCGCCAGCTGATGCTGCAGAAATACCAGCAGCGCGCCAGCATCCGCAAGATCAGCGGCAGCTCCGGTCGCAGCGAAGTGGCGGTGAGCTCCCTGCTGCAAAGGCTACGCGCCCAGCTGCACCGCTGCATCCGCAATCAACCCGGGATGGCGACATGAAAGCCGAGGACGAAGCCGACGATCTGACTCTCATCATCCGCTGCCTCGAAGGGCTTGCCAGCCCCGAGGAGGAGGAGGAATTCCGCCGGCGCTCCCAGGATCCCGCCTTCCTCAAAACCTGCCTCGACTATCAGCTCGACGCTTCCCTGCTGCCGAGGGCGCTCCTGGCGTCTCAGACCACGATTCCCCGCGAATCCTCCGGCCTCAGCGCCCGGCGCCTCCGCGTGCGGCGTCCGGTCCGAAGCCGAAGCAGTCTCTGGCTGCCGCTTCTAGCCGCCGCCAGCGTCCTCCTAGCCGCAGGAGTCTGGCTGACGCTTCGCCCCGGCTCCGATCTGCCGCAACTTGTCGAGGCCGCGCCCGGCTGGCCCGCCGCCGGCCGCAGCGTCGCCAAGGGTCAGACCTACCAGGCTCCAGACTCCCGCAGCCTCAAGCTCCGCTATCCAGACGGCAGCACTTTGACTTTGGCGCCTTCCACCTGCATCAGCTTCGAGTCCCGGCAAGGCAAGCGCCTGCGGCTGCTCGAAGGCGGACTCGAAGCGCAGATCCAGCCGCAAGCCGGCGACTCCCCCTTTATCCTCGAGACCGGCGTAGCCCGTGCCCAAGTGATCGGCACGGCCTTCACGCTGCAGGCCGGGGCGAACTGGAGCGAACTCAAGGTCTCGCACGGCGCGGTTCTCTTCCGCTCTTTGGGCGGCAAGGAGCTGATGGTCGGCGCCGGCGAGGCGGCAATCGCCGACACCCAGGAATTCCGTCGCCGCCAGGAGCAGCCGAAAGTGGAAAAACTCGGGCTCGTCGCCACCTCCACCAGCAAAGCAGTGCCCTTCGTTTTCAAAGACCGGCTCTATCTGCTCCTGTGCAAGAGCCCTGCAGGCTACACCCTTGCCGATGAACAGGGGCGCAAGATCCGCGACTTCCCCCAGGGCGGCGCCATCCCTTCCGTCCTGGTCGATAATGGTCTCGTCCATATCGTCTCCTCCCTCTGGGAAGGAGACAAGGCGCATCAGCTCCGCATCGCCTCCTCGGCAGATCTGGTCGATTGGAAGGAAAGGAATCTCTACCGATCTCTCGACGAAGGCTTCTGTCACCACAGCATCACCAAGGCCGGAGACAGATACGTCATCTGCCTCGAAAGAGCGGCGCCGAACTTCCCCGCCCGTTTCCTCGCTTCTTCAGATCTTGAGACCTTCACTCCGATGCCGGCTGAATTCCAGCTCTCCCCCGGCCACTACCTGGCCCCCCACAATTTCCTCTGGCACAAAGGTTGTTATTATCTCTTCTGGATCGGCCCCTCCCCTGCCGGCGCCGCCCAATACCTCAGCCGCTCCGCCGATCTGAAATCCTGGCAGGGAAGCCCGAAAAACCCCATCCTGCAATCTTCCACGCTCGACCGCCTCATCCGCCCGGGACGGCACTTCGACTCCAGGCAAATGGAGCCAATCTCCCAACAAAACCCGTTCGATAACAACGAAATAGGAATTTGCGAATTCCGCGGCGTCACCCGGATCTTCTTTCACTCCGGCGGCAACCCGGGCTTCATCTCGGAGGCTCGTTACGACGCCCGCCTAGGCGATTTTCTCGAGAGCCTATTCCCGAAACCTTGAGACGCCTCTTCTGACGCCGCGCCCGGCCCCGCCCAAATGCCGATAAATTTCGACTTGTTTTGATCGGAATCAAGCTCAATTGAACCGCAGAAGACGCCGAGGAACGCGGAAAGAATGATTGGCAGAGTGAGTGCCCGCTCACCTTCTCTCCGTTTATCCTCATTTTGCAGGCGTATCCAAGACGCCTCATGAGGCATGCAGGGAACCCCTGCAAAAAAGCTTCCGGTCTGGATACTGCCGAATTCTGGTGCTCGCCCCCTTGCGGGTCGCAACATGGCAGCCCAGGGTCGAGCAGCAGGAGCGAAGGTCAAAAATGATTGTCTTGGATACGCGTGGCTCATCCTAAAAACCGCAGTTGAAAGGTTGGAAGGTTCAAAGGTTGTAAGGTTTAGCTACAACAGCAATAGGTTATGATATCCGAAGAACTCTTGGCAAAGTTCAGGATCCTAAAGTCTTCCTGGCAGCACAATTTCATTGCTTGTTATTCTTGTTCAATTGTTTGCGTTTCAAATTTTCAACCTTTCAACCCGGCTCCGCTGCTCTACTGCGGTTTTTAGGCTCATTGTGCCATCTGTGGACATCTGGCTTTCTTCGCGTCCTCGTTCCTTCGAGCGATCCAGGTCGATAAATTTCCGCCGGGGAGAGTTGATCTACGGATTCCGCATTAAACTGAAGAGACACCTTCTCCCTGCCCAAAATCCCTAGCCAGTCAATCTCCATGTCCCGTCTCGTCCTCCTTGACATCGGCGGCGTCCTGATCCGCATCCGCACCTGGGATCGCGCCCTGCGTGCCGGCGGTCTGTCGGCGGCGCGCTGCAGCACCCTTTTGCCTCGCCTCGGCGAGCTCGAGACGCTCTGGCTCGAGTTCGAAGGCGGTGCCTGCGGCTGGGAAGTCTTCCAGGCCCAGCTGTTCGAGCGCTTCGGTCTCGCCCCGGCAGAATCGGAAACCTGCGCCTACGCGATTCTCGACCAGGCCTTTCCCGGCACCGCCGAACTGGTGAACGACTTGCGCCGCGCCGGTTTGAAACTCGGCACTTTGTCCAACACCAACCCCTTCCACTGGGCCCACATGGCCAGCGGCGCCGGCCCCTTCCGTCTGCCCTTCGACGGCTTTGAATTCCCCTTCACCTCCTTCCAGCTCGGTGAACTCAAGCCGGGGCCCGAAATCTACGCCGCAGCCGAAAGTCTCAGCGGCCACCAGCCCGCTTCCATCGCCTTCTTCGACGACCGGGCCGAAAACGTCCGCGCCGCTCTCGAACGCGGCTGGTGCGCCGGACGCATCGACCCCGAAAGCAGCCGGCCGCCGGCCCAGCAGATCCGCGCGCAGCTCCGACGCTGGAGCTGGATCCCATGAGCGACGAAGGCAAAATCCTCCTTCTAGCCCTCGGCGTCTTCACCCTCGGAGGTCACAGCCTGATGGCGCTATTCCTCTGGACCCAGTCGAAGCGACGGGAAGCGAACCAGCCCCTCAACATCTGCGGTCCCGGCGGCTGGGCCCTCCTCGGCCTGCTCTTTGGCGGCTTCAGCCTCTGGCTCTTCCGCCAGGCGCACCTCGGGGGCGACAAGATCCTCCCGAGCGACTCCCGCCTCTGCTTCGCCGAACCAGCCGACCCGAAAGCCTGGGTCGCCCAGCACCCGCGCTGCCTCCTCCATGTCTACGACGACTGGGGCGCCACCGATTCCCAGCTCGCCCAGTCCCTCCTGGAATTCTGGCGTCCGCGTGCCGAAAGCCTGAGCATCGCCCGGGTCGACGCCGGCGAACGCCCGGAATGGCGGCACGAAGGCCTCCCACCGCCCTTCCTCGTCCTCTATCGCGACGGCCATGAGCTCAACCGCTTCAGCGCCTCCATAGACCCGCTCGAACTCGGCAAGCTCCTCGCCACCCTCGACCCCCAAAACTCCGAGAGTCTCTGATGCGGCACCTCGCCTGCCTCAACTTCCTCGCCCTGCCCCTGCTGCTCCTGGCCTTCGCCAAACCCGGCCTCCCTCTCGCCTGGCTCTGGCTGATCTGGACCTGGAGCCTCATCTTCAACTACCACCTCGCTTGCATCCGCCTCTCAGCCTCGGTAAAAGAGAAAAAACCCGCCTACCTCTCGATCGTCTTCCTCGCCACGATCGGCGCCCTCCTGCTGGTTCTCCAACGCCCAGACTTGATCCTGTTCTTCTCCCTGGCGCTCTTCTTCATCAGCCGCTTTCTTGCCTTCCACCTCCTCGCCCACGCCTGCGGCCTGCCCTGGCACACCCACCTCTACCACTTCGTGCCGGTGATCGGCATGGGCCTAGTCGCCGGACTCGCCACCCAGGCGGTGACCCAGCGCTTTCCCAGCAAGACGAGCTGGTTCCTGCCGCTCCTCCTCTGCGACTTCCTCGCTCTGCCCCTCTTCGCCGCCGAACACCTCGACGAAAATCATGCAGCCCCCCCAGAAACACCCCAAGCCAAGCCCCCGGCCAAAACCGCAAATCCTCCCACCGACAACCCTTACGCAGCATACCGCCGCAAAAGCTGAGAATACCCTTACGGATCCTGGGCCTTGGTGACCGGAGCCTCTTCTAGCCAAACTCACGCCTGAGCTTTCCCGGCAAGTCGCATTAGCTTTCCCCGTACAAGCGGACAAGGGAGGATCTGGTCGTGAACGAAGAGGAAATCAGGAAAAGCGCCGCCCAGCTCCTCGCCGAGCACCGCCCTCGCCTGCTGCGTCTCTTCGAGGCCCGCATGCCCGCAGCGCTGCGCCGCCGCCTTGCCGCCGAGGACCTCCTCCAGGAGCTCTCACTCGTCGCCCTCCGCCGTAGCGAGATCTTCGCCGCCGGTCCCGAAATCCCGCCCTTCGTCAAGCTCCGCGCCCTCGCCCTGCAAACCCTGACCGACCTCTGTCGCCACCATCTCGGCACCGCCAAACGCGCCGCCGGCCAGGAACACGAGGCCGACGGCGATCACGACCCGCTCGCCGCCCTCGCCGACTCGCTCTCCTCCCCCCGCAGTCGCCTGCTCAAGGTCGAGCGCGCCGCCCAGGTGCGCGCCGCCGTCGCAGCGCTCGCCCCCGCCGACCGCGAGATCCTCGAACTCCGCCACTTCGAAGAGCTCAGCAACCTCGAAGCCGCCGCCGTCCTCGGCATCGAAGCCAAAGCCGCCTCCGCCCGCTACATCCGCGCCCTCAAACGCCTCCAGGAAGCGCTGGCGGGGATCTCGGGAGTGGGGGAATGAAGACCTCAGAGCGGTGCCTTTCTGATCGCGCCCTGAAAGGGCGGCCGGATGTCAGCCCAGGGTGTAGCGACGAGGCACGAGTCGCAAACCCTGGGTGCGGGAAAAAATCGGCCCGAGCCCCAGCGGGGCGAGCAGAAACCGGGAATCGCCGCAAATGGCCTCTGGACGCCCCTCCGGGGCTCGAATCGGCTCTGCATTCCACCCAGGGTTTGCCCTCGTCCCTCGGGCTACACCCTGGGCTATCTGCCGGCTGCCCCTCCGGGGCAAAAAACGGGATGCACAACGACTATGACCATTCGCCTTAAAACCTTTCAACCCGGTTTCCACCCTCCCCCATGACCGACGACCTCGAATCCCTCCTCAGCCGCTATCTCGACGCCCTGCGCTCCGGCCAGGCACCGGGACTGGAGGATTTCGCCCGGCAATTTCCCGACAACGAGGCGGATCTGCTCGAACTCCTGCCCGGGCTCGTCGCCCTCGAAGGACTCAAGATCCCGGCGCCGAAAGAGCTCGAACGCCTCGGTGAATTCGAACTCCGTCGCGAGATCGGCAGCGGCGGCATGGGCCGTGTCTACGAAGCCTGGCAGCCCTCCCTCGGACGCCTCGTCGCCCTCAAACGCCTCTCTCCCGATAGCGCCGACGAAGCCGGACGCGAACGCTTCCTCGCCGAGGCCCGCACCCTCGCCAGCCTGCACCACACCCACATCGTCCAGATCCACGGCGCCGGACGCGACGGCGACGAGCTCTACTTCGTCATGGAACTCATCGAAGGCGCCAGCCTCGATCGCCTCGGCCCGCAAGCCCTGGATCCGGTCTCAGAAGAAGTCGGGAAAGGGTCTGGGAAAACCCGGCGTTACGGGTTGTCCCAGCAGGAGCGCAGCGACGCCCAAATGGGGTTCGGGGACGCGTCCCCGAGCGGGGTCCGGGGCGGCAGCCCTGGGTCTCCTCTTCCTTCACAGTCGCGACAACGTGAACGCCGCCTCGCCGAACTCGGCATCCAGGCGGCCTCGGCTCTCGCCCACGCTCACTCGCGCGGCGTGCTGCATCGCGACGTCAAGCCCGCCAACCTCCTGCTCGACCGCAGCGGACTCCTGCGCGTCGCCGATTTCGGCCTTGCAGCCGCCTTGGGCGATGCCTCCGGCCATGCCCATGCCGGCACCCAGCGCTACCTCGCGCCCGAACGCCTGCGCGGCGAGCCCGCCAGCCCCGCCAGCGACCAGTACGCCCTCGGCCTCAGCCTCATCGAAATCCTCCAGGGCAGCCCCGTCCACCCCGGCAGCTCCTCCGTCGAGGAACTGCTGCGCCGCATCGACACCCAGACACCCGAGCTGCGCGGCGTCTCCCCTGAGCTCGCCGCCGTGCTCCGCCGCAGCATCGAACCCGATCCCGCCCGACGCTATCCCTCGCTCGACGCCTTCGCCGCCGATCTCAGCGCCTTCCTTGAGCTGCGCCCGGTGTCGGCCCTGCCCTTCTCGCCCCTCCGCAGCCTGAGGCTCTGGCGGTCACGCCGTCCGCAGAGCTTCTCCTTGGCCGCCCTGTCGCTGCTCCTCGGCGGCCTCGCCCTCGGCATCTTCCTGCTTTCCGACCTGAAGATCCGCCGTGCCCTCGCCGAGGCCGAGGCCCAGCGTCAACGCGCCGAGGCCAATGCCGACACCGCGCTGAAATCGCTCGACCGCATCTTCGCCCACGTCGCCGCCCTCAGCGAAAACGGCGCCTTGTCCTTCTCGTCCCCGCAGAGCGCCAAGCTGCTCGACGAGCTTCTGCCCGCCTGCGAGAGCATCTCCGCCGCCAAGAGCGTCCCGCCCGAGCGCCTCGGCGAGCTCTACCACCTCCTCGCCCGCCTGCAGAGCCGCACCCCCGATCCCCAGAAGGCCCTCGCCAGTTTCGACCACGCCCGCACCCTGCTGACCAGCAACGCCGCCGCCGCCGCCCGTTGCGAACTCGACCGCGCCGAAGTGCTGATCCGTCTCGGACGCCTCGACGAAGCCCAGGCCCTGCGCCGACAACTCGCCGCCTTGAGCTCCGATCCCAAGTGCCGACTGATCGCCGCCCTCGCCCTGGTCGACCTCATCGAGGAGGGCCGGCGCCGCCACGCCGACAGCGACGCCGACATCCACTCCGCCGCGCAACTGATCGAGACCCTGATGGCCGCCCCTGGCGCCGCGCAAGACGCCGAGCTGCGTTATCTGCGTTGCCGCCTCCTCTGTCTCGAGCCGCAGGCCCTGGGCGCCAAGCTCGATCCCCTCGCCGAACTGGCCGCGCTCAACCGCGATTTCCCCAAGGATTCCCGCGTCCGCCTGCTCTACTGCCGCCAGCTTTCCAAGGTCAAGCTGCGTCCCGGCGTCGTTCCTTCCGAGACCCTGCTTTCCCGCCTCGAAACCGCCGCCGCCGAATCGGAAATCCTGCTCCGCTCCTTCCGCGGCGAAAGCTCCTTCTTCGCCCTCGCCACCGAGATCCGCCTCAAGCTCGCCCAAGCCTACCAGCTCAGCGGCAAGGACGCCGAAGCCCGCCTCTCCCTCGCCATCGCCAAACTCCACCTCGACAACATCCTGCCGCAGGATTCGCCGCGGGCGATGGAGCTGAGGAAGGAGTGGGAAGGGGTGAACCTGTAAAGGTTGGCAAAATCAATTTAATGCAAAACTTTGGAGTGAACCATGAATATTGATACTTTTGAAAAAAGACTCGCTGAGAGTTTGGTTGATGCGATAAACTGCAACGAAAATAAGTTTAATTGTCATCGCTTTAAGAGTTTTAACTTGGGTATTTATCCTTGGCATGGTTTTATTGAATTGTCCTTCATGATCGAATCTGATGCTTCTGAATCTGATGTGGCCAGTTGGAAGTTTTTTAATTTTTGCGATCGGGAAAAATTTACTGAAATTTCTAATTGGATGAAAGATGAATGGCTATCAAATCATGCCGTTGCAAATAAATTCTATGCAGCAGCTGCTCGAGCTGTGGAGTCTGAACTAGTCACCATAGCACTATCCAAGCTTAATCAAGAAATTGATTTCTATGTTCAGAACACCTGACCTGCGGGAAAATGTAATGATACCTCGGGGTGTTATTTTTGGTTGTTTCCTGGTTTCATGGCGCGGGGTCGCCGACGAGTCGGTA
>JBDKFG010000059.1:0-32404 GCA_039798785.1 Verrucomicrobiota bacterium
AGCTCTCTTTCCATCGCACTCCTCACGCTCTCCCAAACTCCTCCCGGGCTTTCGCTCGGTCGCCACATCAGCGGCGGGTCCATAGAATATCGCCAGTCCCCCAAGCGTCCAGGCCTCCCGAGTGGATTTTTGAAAGAATTTTGAAGATTGTCATGAAGGATTGCAGTGGCAAGGGGTGCGTGCCTGAGGTCTTCAATCGAGTTCAAGCCAGCTCTTCAACGTTCTAAAACAGCGTCACTTTTTCGGCTGGCTGTCGCGGAATTGACGTGGATTTTGCGGATTAGGCAAAGCCCAAAGCCCTTTTTTGGCGACACGGGCTTCCTGCTCGAGTGCCTTCATCCGTGCAAACTCAGGGTCGCGCTTGTACGCGTAACTCCATGCATTGCCAAGCCGGACTTGCTCCTCATTGAGATTGATCCCTTGATAATAGGCCACCCCTAGATCACGCTCGTATTGATCTTTGCTGACAAGAAGGACCTCAATTTGCTTGCCTTTGATCTTGTCGAGCAAGGCCTGGCGCGAGATGTCTCCATGGGCTTGAAGCGGACGGAATTCGGGGGCGTCGATCCCCTTCAAACGCAGCTTGATGGTAGCGCCATCTTCATCCTTGAGCCGCAAGGTGTCGCCATCCGCGACATCATAACAAAAGGCTTTGATGCGTCGCTGCCCCTCTTCACGGGGATTGGCTGATGAACTCTGAGGCTCACGACTCGGCTTTGAGTCCGCAGTGGGACCAGAAGTTCTTTCTGCAGCATCGTCCTGCGGCCTTGCGGGCTTCACGCCGCGATCTTGGGAGACGAGCTGGCCAATGCCGGCGCCGATGATGACGACAAGGACGATGACAGAACGCAACAAGAGAAGATTGCTTCGAGTCAGCTTCATGAGAGATCCTGTGCGAGTTGTGATTGGCATCCAAGGATACGCTGATCAACTTGGCGATCAAGGCCGTGGCCCCGGCAAGCTTCTCCATTGCTTGATGAAGTGCACCACCTCTGAAGAGACTTCGGAAGAATCGCCGATCCGTTTTGCCGCCCATCCACCTTTCAGCTCCTGTGCCCGCCAGTCCAACTCCCCCCAATCTCCTGCAGACAGCCAAGCGCCGCCACAGTCAGGACAGAACTCCATCTGAGCACCGTCCCATTCGAAACCTTTCATCTCGATGCGGCAATCTGGACAAGAGAATTCGGCTGAGTTCCGCCTTGATGCAAAAACAGGGAGTTCGCCAAGCTCCTGAAGCAAAATCCTCATGGTCTCTCCGGCGATCCACATGCCGCGGCAATGTTCACAGAAGGCTCCAGCTTCGCATTTATCCATCGCGCCAGGGCATCCCTGGGGGCAGATCAGATGGAGGTGCTGTCGTTTCACTCTGCCAAGCCCGACAGCAAGCCTGCCAAGCCTTCGGCGACATCGGCGAGTTCGATGTTCTCACTGATCGACTTTCCGTGCTCGATGCCAAATTCAAGCACTTCGATGGCCACATCCAGAGCATGCTTGGCCAGCTCGGCTTTTTCCGGCGTCGAGGGATCCTCGACCACTTGCACCGCCGCTTCCGGCTGAGGCGGCCTGAGAAGCTCCAGTTCACCGCCATCGAGCCAAAGGCCGTCGCAGCAGGGACAATAATCAAGCTTAACGCTCTTCCAGGCAAACCGAAGCATCTCCTCCGCATCTTCCGGACAAAGCAGCGGCTCGGGATTGTCGAGGGCCAGCGACGCGACGCGCTGGGGATTGATCTTCATTCCCAACAGATGCTGCATTCGCTCCTGCGAGATCCACAGCCCGCGGCAGGCGCGGCAAAAGGGCGCGCCGGCCGAGCTTGCCAAGCTGCCGCATTCACGCGGACAGAACTGCACCGTTTCGCCGCTCATCAAGGGACCGCGAAGACGCTGCAGCGGATGCGCTCGATCACCCGTTCGATCGTGCCGCCGAACCAGTTCGCCAGCAGAGCGCTGTGACCTTTGGTGCCGATGACGACGAGATCAGCCGACCAGGAGTTCGCTTCGCTGACGATCTCCTGGTGAACGACCCCGTGCCGGACATTCCGGGAATGCCTGACTTCAAGCAGATCGAAGCTGAAGTCATGCAGAAAGGTGTCGAAATCTGCGATCGATTCCTCTCCTTCCTTCATGACGTGCAGGATGCGCAGCTCGGCCTTGAAGGCAGCCGCCAATTTCAGCGCCGCCTTCAAGGTAGCGGTCGAATGAGGGGAGAAATCAATCGGGCATAGGATGCGCCTGATCTCCTTGGTCTCCGCCTCGATCACCCAGAGCGGCTGGCTGCAGGCGCGGGAGATGCGGCGGGCCATGACGCCCAGAGTGTGATGCTCATCCCGGCCCGAACCGATGACGATGACCGAATCGGGGAGAACCGCGGCTGCCGCCAGAAGCACCGTGTGAGGCGCGCCGATCTGCAGATGCGGCTTCAAGCAGCGGCCATAGGCAGGCAGATGACGCAGATGACGCTCGATCCGCTCTCGCGTCTGCTCTTCGTAAGCGATCTGATGCAATTGCGGATGGCTGCAGGCGTGAAGAGGCAGGAGCTCTGCCCCCAGGCAATCAGCGGCTTTCAGCGACACCGAAAGGATTTGTTCCAGGTCCTGATTCATATCGACACCGACGACGAGGCGCTTCATGGTCATGCTCCTTGAGCTTGGGGTTGAGAACCGGCTTCTCCTGCTTCAAGATAAACCCGCAAGCACGAGAATGCCAAGAAATTCTTTCCTCCCCATTCCTACCAAGCTCCGCAGACAAAAGCAGCGTCAAAAATCAACGGCCTGTCCCAGTCGAATTTCAGGATCACAGCTTAGGGAGTCAGGGAGTGCCTTGACTCCCCACCCTCTGACTCTGCAAAGCAGCTTGAATGCATTTCAATCCAAGCTCAATTCGGTGTGATACACGTCGAAAATCCCCCCAGGAGGCAGCATGACCAACGACCAGGAAGGCCCTCTCCGCCTCGAATTCCTGCGCGGCAGCGAAGTTCTGCCCCGTTTGCAGGAGCTCGCAGCGCTACGCATCGAGATCTTCCGTGAATGGCCCTATCTCTATGCAGGGAATGAAGAAGCTGAATCCCAGTATCTGCGTTTCTACGCCGAATGCCCCGACAGCCTGGTCTTGCTGGTCTGGGATGGCGGCCGCTGCGTCGGCGCCAGCACAAGCCTGCCCCTGGCCGCGGCTCATGACGACATCCGCCGCCCCTGGCTCGCCAGCGGCGAGGAAATCTCCAGGCTCAGCTACATCGGCGAAGTGATTCTTCGCCCCGCCTACCGCGGCCGCGGTCTCGGCGTGCGTTTTTTTCACGAGCATGAAAACCACGCCCGGAAGACCGGTCTCCTGGAGTGCTGCTTTTGCACCGTCGAGCGCGACGCCGACGATCGACGAAAGCCTGCCGACGCCGTCGATCTCCGCGGCTTCTGGGAGCGGCGGCGCTACCGCCTTCTCGCAGGCGTCACCTGCCAGCTGTCTTGGCTCGACTCTGGTGATTCCGCCCCGACGCCCAAGCTGATGCAGTTCTGGATTCGCCGGCTCGGGGATTGAATGCGCCTGCAGACTGTGTCCCGGCCGTCATAATTTGTCGGCGAACCCGAGCGAGGCGCGGCAGAGATGGCAATGTAGAAGGATGAATCAAAGGGAGATTTTTCATGACTTCGAAGGGCAAGCAGCTGCGCGAAGCGCTGCTGAAAGATGCAGAGCGGGTGGTTCTCAAGGTCGGCAGCCGCCTCCTGGTGGACAATTCCGGCCGTCCCGATCCCGAGCGCATTTCGCAACTGGTCGAAGAGATCACCCATCTCCGCAATCAAGGCCGTCAGGTCATTCTGGTCACCTCCGGCGCCATCGCCGCCGGCATGGCCGCCCTGAACATGAGCAAGCGTCCGAAGGAGCTTCCCGAGCTGCAGATGTGCGCCGCCGTCGGCCAAGGTCTCTTGATGGGCATGTACGAGCGCGAGTGCGTCGCCCGCGGCTTCCACTGCGGCCAGCTCCTCCTCACCGCTGAAGATGTCAAGCATCGCCGCCGCCATCTCAATCTCAGCCACTGCCTCGAAACCATGCTCCGCGCCGGCGTTCTTCCGGTGATCAACGAAAACGACTCGATCACAGTCAAGGAAATCCGCTTCGGCGAGAATGACGGCCTGGCCGCACTGGTCGGCATCCTCGCCCGCGCCCCGCTCACCGTCCTTCTCACCAGCATCGACGGCATGTGCGAGCTACTCCCCGACGGCTCCTTCGGCGATCGGATCAGCGTCGTCCCCGAAGTCAGCCCGGAAGTCCTGGCCATGGCCGGCGGCACCGACGGCAACCAGCTCAGCACCGGCGGCATGATCTCGAAGCTGCGAGCCGCCGAACGCTGCCAGACCGTCGGTGAAAGCCTGTGGATCGCCGACGGCCGCGACTTCACTCATCTCCGCCGCGTCTTCGCCGGCGAAGACGTCGGCACCCTCTTCCCCGGGTCGGCCGAGAAGATGAGCGCCCACAAGCGCTGGCTCGCCTTCTTCCCGGAAGTCGCCGGCACGGTGATCATCGACGACGGCGCCTTCAGGGCCGTCACCCAGCAGGGCCGCAGCCTCCTTCCCGGAGGCATCCGTTCGCTCCGCGGCGAATTCAGCAAGGGCGACGTCGTCGAAATCTCCGGTCCTGACGGACGCGTCTTCGCCCGCGGCATTGCCAACTACTCGCGCGGCGAACTCGACCGCATACGCGGCGCCCGCAGCGCCGAGATCCCCGCTCTTCTCGGCGCCCAGGACTACTACGAGGAAGCCATCCATCGCGACAATCT
The DNA here is from genome assembly GCA_039798785.1 of Verrucomicrobiota bacterium. Taxonomy (GTDB): domain Bacteria; phylum Verrucomicrobiota; class Lentisphaeria; order Lentisphaerales; family Lentisphaeraceae; genus CAMCSH01. The sequence goes on from JBDKFG010000059.1 coordinate 4,768, forward strand.
GGTGCTGCTCTAAGCCCGATTTCGCACCGGCGTTCATCCCTTCAGTGAAGGTCCGAGGATGCGACACGAGTAAAACAAGGAAACGCTGAATCGAATCCCCGAATCAAAAATGACCCCAACGAATCCGACTCAGCGATCTGACATGAGCGATGGATTCGGGAGGGGGCCTTACTGCATCACCATGCCGCCGTCGACATTGAGGGTCTGGCCGGTGATGTAGGCCGACTCGTCGGAGGCGAGGAAGACCACGGCGGAGGCGATTTCGTCGCCGGTGCCGAAGCGGTTGAGGGGGATGGCGCTGAGGTAAGACTTCTTGGCGTCTTCGGAGATCACTTCGGTCATGTCCGAGGCGATGAAGCCGGGGGCAATGGCGTTGACGGTGATGCCGCGCGAAGCGAGTTCCTTGGCGGCGGCCTTGGTCATCCCGAGCATGCCGGCCTTCGAGGCGGCGTAGTTGACCTGGCCGGCGTTGCCCATCAGGCCGACGACCGAGGAGATGTTGATGATCCGGCCGGAGCGCTGGCCCATCATCGGGCGGGTGACCGCTTTCAGGCAGTTGAAGGCGCCCTTGAGGTTGGTGTCGATGACGCTGTCCCAGTCTTCTTCCTTCATCCGCATCATCAAGGTGTCCTTGGTGATGCCGGCGTTGTTGACCAGGACATGGACGGCGCCGAGATCGGCGATGACTTGCTTGACCATGGCTTCGCAGGCGGCGGCCTGGGCGACGTCGAGGACATAGCCTTTGGCGTTGGTGGCGCTGTCGCCGAGGGCGGCGATGGCCTTGTCGAGGGATTCCTGGCGGGTGCCGGTGAAGGCGACTTTTGCGCCTTCCGCGAGGAGGCGGCGGACGAGGGCGAGGCCGATGCCGCGGGAACCGCCGGTGACGATGACGACTTTGTCTTTGAGACGCATGGGGGGACTCCTTTGGAAATTCAAGATTCAAGATTCAAGATTCAAAACTGCCGATTCAAAACTGCCGATTCAAGATTCAAGATTCAAAATCAGCAGTGAGATGGGGAAAGGCATTGGTTCAATCTTCAATTTTGAATCTTGAATCGCCTTCTTCGCTCTCTTGAATTTTGAATCTGGAATTTTGAATTAGTAACGAACGACCGAGGCGCCGTAGGTGAAGCCGCCGCCGAAGCCGACGAAGAGGATTTTGTCACCGCGCTTGACCCGGCCGCTGCGGACCGCTTCGTCGAAGGCGATGGGGATGGAGGCGGCGGAGGTGTTGCCGTAGCGGTCGAGGTTGACGTAGACGCGGTCGCGGGGGGTGGAGACGCGTTCGGCGATCGCCTCGATGATCCGGAGGTTGGCCTGGTGGGGGATGAGCAGGTCGAGATCGGTGCCGGCGAGGCCAGCCTTGGCGAGGGCGCGTTCGGCGGCGGAGACCATGCTGCGGACGGCGACATTGAAGACCTGCTTGCCTTCCATGACGAGGTAGCGGCGGGGGTCGTTGGCGTTCTCCGCGGTGAGGGGCTGGGCGCAGCCGCCGATCGGGGTGTGCAGGAGATCGTGGAAGTTGCCGTCGGAGCCGAGGGAGGAGCCGAGGTAGGCATTGTCGGCATCCGGGCAGGCTTCGAGGCAGACAGCGCCGGCGCCGTCACCGAAGAGGACGCAGGTATTGCGGTCGGACCAGTTGACGATCGAGGAGAGTTTTTCGGCGCCGATGACGAGGGCGCGTTGGACCAGGCCGGAGCGGATCATCCCGGCGGCGACTTCGAGGCCGTAGACGAAACCGGTGCAGGCGGCTTCGAGGGAGAAACAGGCGGCGCCGCTGGCGCCGATGCGGGCCTGGACCAGCGAGGCGGTGTTGGGGAAGGGTTTGTCGGGGGTCAGGGTGGCGACGATGATCAGGTTGAGCGAGGCGGCTTCCCAGCCGGCGCTTTCGAGGGCGCGGCGGGCGGCTTCGGCGGCCATGAAGGAGGTGGTCTCCTCCGGGCCGGCGATGTGGCGCTCGCGAATGCCGGTGCGGGTGACGATCCACTCGTCGGTGGTGTCGACGATCTTCGACAGGTCGTCATTGGTCAGGATCTTGGCCGGGGCGAAAGAGCCGGTGCCGGCGAAGCGGAGGCCTTGGAGAGTCATGGCTTGGGAAGTTCCTTCATGCGGTCGATGATGGCGTCGTTGACCTTGTGTTCGACGAACTCGCCGGCGACGCGGATGGCGTTTTTGAGGGCGTGAGCGTTGGAGGATCCATGAGCCTTGATGAAGACGCCGTTGACACCGAGGAAGGGGGCGCCGCCGTATTCGGTGTAGTCGCTGATCTTCTTGAGTTCAGCGAAGGCGTTTTTGGCGAGGAAGGCGCCGACCATGCGCTTGGGGTTTTTCTTGAGATTGGCCTTGAGGATGCCGCCCATCATCTTGGCGATCGATTCGCAGGACTTCAAGACGATGTTGCCGACGAAGCCGTCGCAGACGACGACGTCGACGCTGGCGTCGAAGAGGTCGCGTCCCTCGACGTTGCCGAGGTAGTTCTTGAAGCCGGCTTTTTTCAGCAGCTCATGGCTCTTCTTGGTGAGCTCGTTGCCCTTGCCTTCCTCGGTGCCGTTGGAGAGGAGGCCGATGCGCGGCTCGGCGATGCCGAGGATGCGGCGGGCATAGATTTCGCCCATGACGGCGAAGCCGAGCAGATGCTCGGGGGTGCAGTCGACCGTGGCGCCTGCGTCGAGCAGGACGAAGCGGCCGGTACCGTTGGGGAAGGGAGTGGCAATGCCGGGGCGGTCGATGCCCGGCAGGGTGCGCCAGTTGAAGACGCTGGCGGCGACGGAGGCGCCGGTATTGCCGGCGGAGACGACCGCCTGGCACTTGCCTTCCTTGGCCAGCCGCATGCAGACGGCGATGGACGAATCCTTCTTGCCTCGGATCGCCTCGGCCGGCTTGTCGCTCATCTCCACCACCTGCGAGGCGTGGATCAGTTCGAGGCGGCTGTCGGAAGCGATTCCGTGCTGCAAAAGAAGAGGGCGAACCCGTTCTTCCTGGCCGACGAGAAGGATCTTGCCGATCTGCGGGTATTCCCGCAGAGCCTTCAAGACACCTTCCACGACAGCGGCAGGAGCGTGGTCGCCCCCCATGGCGTCGACGGCAATGATCATGTCGATCAGTTGACTTCGATGACCTTGCGGCCTTCTTTGCCGTAGGTGCCGCAGGAAAGGCAGGCACGGTGCGGGAGACGGGGAGCGCCGCACTTGACGCAACCCTGGGTGTCGATGCCGCCCCAGGCGTTGGCAGCCTTGCGACGACGGGTCTTCATTTTGGAGAGTCTTCTCTTCGGTACGCCCATTGTAGTGTCCTCAGTTCTTCTTCTTGCTTCGTTTCTTCGGTTCAGCGATCTTCAGTCCCTCAAGAGCTGCGGCGAGCGGCCCTGACTGGATCGGACTGTGGCAATCACAGGCCCCTTCATTCAGGTTGCGGCCGCAAGTCAGGCAGAGACCCTTGCAGCCGGGGGCGCAAAGGTAGAGACGCGGAAAGTTGATCAAGATATCCTCGCGGACCCACTCCGTCAAGTCGAGGACGTCGGGGGCTTTGTCGACAACCGCGACAATGTCTTCCGCAAAGATGTCCTGGGTGAATTCCGTCAGGCAGCGGTCGCACTGGCATTTCAGGCGGACGCCGGCCTCGCCGCGGGCGATCACGTCGTCACCAAGCTTGGTGACGACGAGATCGACTTGGGCAGGGGAGACTTCCAGCAGGCGGCCATCATGGGGCAGACCGAGAATGTCCTCTTCGGTCCGGCCGCAGATGCGGAGGCCGGACTCGGAGATCTTGGCGATATGGACTTCGAGGAGCTTTTCCATGGTGGCGTCTTCGTCAACTGGCTGATTATGGAGGGGGCGCGAAAAGTAAACTCATCCGCTAGGAGAGCAAGCGCTTAGTGAAAGAATTTCGCCCTTCTCTCGATCGGCCTTGACAAGATCTCGATACGCATATATTTTTAAGCGTAAATCAAGATGCCTTAATTTTAAGGAGGTCGTTTTATGATACCGATGGCCAGTGCGGACATCCAGGCCGGCTTCCCCTCCCCGGCAGAAGACTTTCTCGATCGGCCCTTGGATTTGGAGGCTTGGCTCAACCCGCAACCGGCGAGCAGCTTTCTCCTCCGGGTCCGCGGAGAGTCGATGCTCCGCGCCGGAATTCTGCCGGGAGACCTCATCCTGGTCGATCGCGGCCTTGAAGCACAGGAGAGAGACATCGTCGTGGCCGTCCTGGAAGGAGGTTTCACGGTCAAGCGATTCCGCCGCGACCGCGCGGGCCGACCTTGGCTGCTCGCCGAAGGATCGGTGCCTCTGCCACCTTTTCCACTCGACGATCATTCCCTGATCTGGGGCGTGGTCCGAGCGGTGGCGAGGAAGACTAGGTGAGTCAAGTCAATCCTCAAAGATTCAAAACTGCCCCTCCACAAAATCGGATTCCGTCGTGATCGCTTTGGCCGACTGCAACAGTTTCTACGCTTCCTGCGAACGGGTTTTTGACCCTTCTTTGCAGGGACGCCCGGTACTGGTGCTGTCGAACAATGACGGCTGCGTCATTGCCCGTTCACGCGAGGTGAAAGAGCTGGGAATTGCAATGGGAGCCCCCTATTTCCAGGTGGCGGCGCGCTGCGAGGCTGCGGGGGTGGCGGTGTTCTCCGCCAATTTCGGCCTGTATGGCGACATGAGCAGGCGAGTGATGGCTCATCTGCGCGAGGCGAGCCCGACCCTGGAGATCTATTCCATCGATGAAGCCTTCCTCGATTTGCGTGGCGTCGCCGATCCGGCGGCACTTTGCCGTGATCTCGCCTTCAAGGTCGAGCGCAACACCGGGATCCCCTTGTCGATCGGCGCCGGTCCGAGCAAGACCTTGGCCAAGCTGGCGGACGACGCGGCCAAGAAGCTTCCGGGCGGGGTCCTGGTTTTGCAGGACGAGTCGGCTCGGCGCGCTTTGCTGGAGAGTCGCGGTCTGGAGGAGGTCTGGGGGATCGGCTCTCGGATGGCCCCACGGCTACAAGCCCTGGGGATGCTGACCGCCTGGGATTTGTCCGAGGCCGATCCGGAGGAAATGCGGCAGCGCTTCGGCCTGCCCCTGGCCCGTTGCGTCCGCGAGCTGCGCGGCGAAGCATGCCTCGAACTTGAAGAGTCGGCGACGTCCAAACAGAGCCTTTGTGTCTCCCGCAGCTTTCCCGGGGAGCTGCGCGGCCAGGATCCTGCCCTGGAGGCCGCCGTCATCGGGCACGTCCTGCGCGCCGCCGAAAAGCTGCGCCAAGGCAAGCAGAAGGCGGGGACGATGCAAATCTTCCTTGAATCCTCATCCTTCCGCCGAAGCGGCCGCCAGGACACCGCCTTCCGGATCTTGCCGGAGCCGAGCGACGACAGCCTCCACCTCAGCCAAGTCGCCGGGGATTTATTGCGCACCCTTGTCCAGCCCTTGAGCCTCTACAAAAAGGCCGGGGTCATTTTTTCCGATTTGGTGGAGGCCGCCTGCTGGCAGCCGAGTCTCGGCGGCGACGAAACGGGCCGGCAGCGCCGCCGCGACCTGATGACAGCCATCGACCAGATCAACGGCCTCCACGGCAGGGACGCGCTCCGTCTCCTCGCCGCCGGTTTCCCCTCCCCTCGTGACGCCGGCAAGATCCGCCTGTCACGTCTTTGGACCACCCGTTGGAGTGATTTGCCGGAGACACATTGATGACAAAAGCGACAAATCCCCATCTTGCAAAAATCCCGCCTCTCGATATTTTGGGGAAGCCTGTTTCCTTCATAACATTTACAGAACTTTGAGGAATCGCCCATGCCCAGCTCCAGCCCCTTCAATGTCGTCGGCACCCTCACGGAAGGCAAAAGCCTTGAACTGGAAGGACTGTTTGGCAGCCCTGAGCAGCGTTTCACCCAGACCGCCGCCACGCTTTTCGGCACCATCAACTACAAATCCACAGGCGAGACAGTGGCGCTCGGCTCCAGCTTCAAGCTGAGCGAGGTGGTATTCACTCACAACGGCAGCGAAAATGCCGATTCAGCTTTGAAGCTGAGCTCAGGCGGCAGCAATTACAGCGTCGGATTCCGCTTCGAACGCGAAAATGACGCGCCGATCGTCAGAAGCGGCGACCGCATCGTCATCAAGCAAGGGCAGTATTACAAGCTTGACTCCCGCCTGATCAAGATTTCCGACAGCGATTCCCCCGCCGACAAGATCAACATCAGCCTCGCCTTCGCCGACAACGGCGGCTACCTCGTCTACGTCGGCGGCGAATTCCGCGACAGCCGCCAGTTCAGCTATCGCGAGCTGCTGGACAACAAGGTCGTCCTTTATGTTCAGGATCTCAACAAAGCGGGCAACATCAACGTCCAGGTCGATGACGGCCGCGATTTCGGCCGCGGCTCGATTCGCGTCTTCCACTCGGAATTCGCCACCGCCAAGAACATCCTGCCGACAATCGCCGCAGGCACCAAGCAACCATTGACTTTCATCAAGGGCGGCAGCACCCTCATCACCCTCAGCGACGACCAGTCGATCGGATCCAACTGGTTCAAATCCAATGATAACGGAGCCTTGGCTCTGGACCTCAAGGTAAAAGTCCTCCTCAGCAATGTGAAAAACGGCTATTTCACCGTTGACGGCAAAAAGACGATTGATTTCACTTATCAGGAGCTCAAAGACGGCTTGGTCAACTTCGTCCATGACGGCACGAGCAAAAAACCCAGCTTCCAGTTCAAGCTTGTCGACGCCATGGGAGGCATGTCGACCTTGTTCAGCAGCCTCAACGCCATCGGCGAACAGAAATTCTCGACCTATGTCGAAGACAAGGTGACCAAGGACAACCACGCGCCGGAATTCACCGGCAGCACATATTTCTCCGTCCGTCCGGAGGCCGAAACAATCGAAATCTCAAACTTCCTCTCTGTCAGTGACCCGGATGGACAAAAAGTGACTCTTTCGGTTTTCAGCAACTCCCTTGTCGGCGGCAATGTCAGCATCTCAGAAACAGGTCGCATCCTCTATCATGCCGCGACTCAAGACTTCGTCGGCGGCGATGTCATCAAGATTCTTGCCGACGACGGCCTTGGCGGTCGAACCTTGCAATCGATCAACATATCCTATACTGGCGGCGTGCCGAAAGTCACTGCCAACGATTTCTTCCTAGTCCCCGGCGTCAACATCACCCTCAGCTTGGATATGCTTAATGGCATCGACACCGGCAACAACCCCACCCCAGCCCATCAACTAAAAATCGATATTCTTTCGAAAACCGCAAACCTGACTTTCTTCAAGGATGGCCTCGAACTGATTGGATCCTTCACCTTGCAGGATGTTATTGACGGACGCATGTCACTGGCCCTTGCCAATAACGACACCACGCCGGACTTCACTTTCACCATTACCGACTCCGACCAGTATTCGACTGCCGCCATTAAAGCCAATATCGAGATCAGCGACAACCTCTCCTCTTACGCCCCGAAATTGACAGTCAAGGCCTTGGATCCCGATCAGAATACCAACTCCTTGGTTTTTGACGACACCTACATTTCTGTGATTGACAGCGACAGTCCTGACGCCGACGTCACTTTGACAGTGACAGACAATAACGCTGGCACTTTCAGGTTGTCCGGAAAAATCGTCAGCTCCTTCACTTTGGCAGAGGCCAAAGCAGGCAAAGTCACATACACAGGCAAAGACACCAACGATCACTTTTTAACGATTACGGCCACCGACAAAGAGGGTAACTCGAGCTCGGTTGATGTCGGCTCTTACAATCTTCATACAAACATGATTGATAATCACCACTGGGGCTTGACATCCCTGAATTATTATTTCTCCAAAGACAATGAGGTTCTGAATAACTACCCGAGCCCCTTGGATGGCTATATACCCGGCAACGTCGCGAGTTTTACGGAAATCCAAAAAACCAACGTTCGTCAGTTCTTCCTAGACCTCGCCAAGGTTGTCAATGTAGTCTTTACAGAAGTGAACACTCTGGAAGAATCGCACTTCAACTTAGCTCGCACCGACCACGAATACGGACTGTACGGGCGAGTCGCCGACTTCCCCGCACCCGCCGACACGGCTAAAGACACTCCTGCGGGTGACGTGTGGATGACCACCAACGCACAAACATGGAGTCTGGAATCTGACAATGGCGACATGACTCCAGGAAAGTTTTCCTGGATGGTCTTCCAGCATGAATTCGGTCACGCTCTCGGCCTCCACCACCCCTGGGAGGACCCGACCAATCCAGACATGTTCCACGGCTTCACCGTCATGTCCTACCTGAAAGCCTCGGATGCCAACAACGCCGCCGACTACACCAGCCTATCCTGGAAAAATTACAGCATGGGCGACATCCTGTCTCTGCAGGCCTACTATGGCGTCAATCAGAGTGTTCAGACCAACGATGTGTACTCAAGCGCGAAGATTCTGAATGCGGCGCAGACCATCTGGGACGGCGGCGGCATCGATTTATTCGACTTCCACGATGTTGACAACAACAGCAAGATTGATCTGCGCGATGGCCATTTCAGCTCAATCAATGCCGATGGATTGCTGCACTTTGCGATCGCTTACAATACAGTCATTGAAAACGTCATCACCGGCGCCGGCAGCGACACCATCCACGGCAACGGCGTGGGCAACAACATCGCCACCGGCAAGGGGGACGACACGATTTACGGTCATGGCGGAGATGACATCATCAATGCCGGCGCAGGCAAGGACCTGATCGTTACCGAAGGCGTCTTCGGTTCGGTTGACGGCGGCGACGGGGTGGACACACTCCGCCTCGGAGATGGCCGCATCAACCTGCTTGACAGCGCCATCGTGAATGTCGAAATTCTGGACCTCGTCAACGACAAGGCGCAAATGATCAGCCTCTCAACTGACCAGCTCTTCTCTTTGACGCAAATTGACGGCGACGCTGTCGACCTGATCGATGGTAGCGGCTTCCGCCTGCTTACGGTCGAGGGCGACTACAATGTCTATCAGAGGCTGACGGATTCAGACGACACCGTCCGGGTCCACCGAGACATCGTCCTCGTCTAAAAACTCATCCTCCGCAATCGCCGGCCGGAGCTTCCGGCCGGCCTTTTTGCGCCTTCCCCCCGCCCGAGGAGATGCCATGTCCGATATCCGCCGCCCTATCGAAGCCACCCTCGTCTACCTCAAGCGAGGAAGACAGTGGCTGATGCTCCATCGCGGAGGGCGGCCGGGCGACATCCATGCCGGCAAGTGGAACGGTCTCGGCGGCAAGGTCGATGCAGGCGAGTCCCCGCTAGAATGCGCCGTCCGCGAAGTCCGCGAGGAAAGCGGTCTGGAAGTGCGGTCTCTGCAGGCTTGCGGCCATCTCAGCTTCCCGCTCTTCAAAGACGCTATCGACTGGAGCGTCCACGTCTTCCTCTGCGACGACTTCGACGGCGAGCCCGGCCCCTGCTCTGAAGGCAGCTTGGAATGGGTTGACGAGTCGCAACTGCTCGAACTCAATCTCTGGGAAGGCGACCGCCATTTCCTGCCGCATGTCATCGCCGGGAGCCGATTCCACGGGCGCTTCGACTATCGCGACAAGAAACTGGCATTCTGGCGGCTTTCTCTTGAAGATGAGCGCGGCCGCTATGTTGACTTGCGGCCGGAAACACCGTACATTGGTGACAAGACATAAGCCCGGGAACCCGCTCATGCTATACGGTATCATCTCAGACCTTCACTCCAATCTCGAAGCCCTCACCGCCGTCCTTGAGCAAGGGGAAAAACTCGGCGTGCAGAAGTACATCTGCCTCGGCGATGTCGTCGGCTACAACGCCAACCCCAAAGAGGTGATCGACATCGTCCGCGGCCTCAACTGCCTCGCGGTGATCAAAGGCAATCACGACGAGTACGTCTCCACAGAGAACGAACTGATCGGCTTCAACGCCCAGGCCGCCCACGCCGTCCACTGGACTCGCGAACAGCTCTCCGACGACGATCGCAAGTGGCTTGCGGAACTGCCGATGACCAAGAACCTCTGGCAGCAGAAGTGCACCATCGTTCACGCCACGCTCGACTCCCCCGAGGCCTGGGGCTACATCTTCGACAAGTACTACGCCGAAAACTGCTTCTCCTACCAGCGCCTGCCCTACTGCTTCATCGGCCACTCCCATGTGCCCTTCGCCTACGAGCAGATCGGCGGCAGCAAGGGTGTCATCCAAGCCGGCCGCTTCGAGCAGATCACCCTCAACCCCAATCACAAATACCTGATCAACGTCGGCTCGGTAGGGCAACCCCGCGACGGCGACTCGCGCGCCTCCTTCGCCACCTTCGACCCGGAAGAACGGGTCGTCCGCCTGCAACGGGTCGAATACGACATCGCGACCGCTCAGAAGAAAATCCTCGACGGAGGGCTGCCGGAGAAACTCGCCATGCGCCTGCAGGTCGGACGCTGACCCACCCGTCTCCTCACCCGCGGTTGAATCCTCAACTGCGGTTTTTTTGTGCTTGTGTCCACGAAATTCCAGGAGTTCACCATGAGCCAAGCTGTCCCGCGCAAAAGCCAGCCCAAGAAGTCCGGCGGCAATTCCTTCTGGATCATCTTCCTCCTCATCGTCCTCGGAGGCGTCGCCGCTTCGGAGTTCGCCGGTCCCGCCAAAGGATGGATGGGCATCGCCGCCAAGCCGCAACCGCAAGCTGCACAAGCTCCGGCCGAAATCCCGAAGATCGAAAAGACCCCGGAACCAACCCAGGAGATCAAGCCTGACGCGGCTCCAGCGCCCCCTGAGCCCCCTCCCCCTCTCCAGGCGGTCAAATCCCGTGCCGAAACCCTGTTCGACCGCTATCTCGAAGAGGAGTTGGCGAAACTGCCCAAGCCGATCTTCGGCAAGGCGATGACCATCCATTTCAAAACCGGCGACCCGCAGGAGCTCATCCCGCTTGAAGTCGAGACAGCCAAGGAAAGGCTCGTCCTGAAAAGCCAGTACGGCCGCATGTCGCCGCACTACAGCAATCTCCGCCGCGACAGCATGGAGCTCTTCTTCCCCGAAAAGAAGGCGGCCCGCCTCGCCCGCAAACGCGTTTCCGCCGAGCTCAGCGCCCGCCTCGCACCTCCCGCCCCCCCGCCGGCTGCCGTTCCCGCAAGCGTCGCCACCGCCAGCAACCCAGCGACACCTTCCGCCTCCAACTGGTTGCCGAAATTCGACGCCTTCATCCCCATCGCCTGCGCCAGCCCGGAGCACCTCAAGCACCCGCAGCTGGAAGTGCAGAACTGGATCGACGTCCAGTCCCGCCGCAGCCATACACCGCTCGCCGAAAACCTGTATTGCAAGCAGCAAGGCCCCGCCGCCGTCCTCTACATCGAAGTCAGCAGCTCCTTCGCCGCAAAAGGCATGGAGGAACGGATGCAGCTCGCCGAAGCCTTCCGTCAATTCTGGTCCCTCCGCTGCATGAGCAACGGCGTCGCACCCGACGATCAGGCCTTCGTCTGTCTCGTCAGTCAAGGCAAGGTCGTTGGCGGCTCTCAGATGAAAGACGCGGCCGATGTCTGGGTGAAAAAATAGGCCCTCAAGCACCGCAGCCTGATTTTAACCCTGTTGATAACTTGCAAGGCTTTTTTTCCCTTGTAATGTCTGGCGCCCTGTCAAAACATCCTCAACGGAGTCACTTCATGAAATCGAAAAAAGTCCTCTTCCTGGTCTCTCTCTTCGCTCTCGCCCTCTGCGCCGCAGCTCAGCAGCCTGATCTCGGCGCCAAAGCCGCCGATCTCACCGCCAAAGGCAATGAAGCTCTCGCCAATGCCGGCGCCGCCAACAAAGAAAGCAACGGCATCTTTGCCGCCGCCGCCGGCCTCCTGGTTTCGGTCATCCAAGTCTGCGTCGGCCTGGCCATCGCCTCCTTCTCGATCATCACCGGCTTCAAGATCCTCGGCAAACTCCTCGCCAAGGACGGCAAGGACTTCGATGTCTGGCCCGCCCTGAAGAACGGCAACAACGCCGTCGCTCTGCTCGCCGCCGGCATCGTCATCGCATACACCAATGTCGTCTCCACCGGCATCAAGTCGATGTCCGACATCTGCGGCTCGGTCCTCAAGAACCTTGACTCCGCTGACGCTTGGAAAGATGGCGTCTCCGGCTTCCTCGGCGCCGGCATCAACCTGATCATCGCCCTCGCCGTCGCCTCCTTCGCCATCACCGTCGTCTTCAAGATCATGGACAAGCTCACCAAGGACATCGACGAGAACGCCGAGTTCGCCAAGGGCAACACCGCCATCGGCATCCTCTACGCCGGCATCATCATCGGCGTCTCCCAGCTCGTCTCCGGCGCCGTCACCGGCATCGGCAAAGGCATCGGCAACTTCTTCAGCGCCATCCTCAACTCATTCAGCTGAGAAGCGCCTCTAGAAACTTCCCACACCCCGCGGCAACGCGGGGTGTTTTCTTTGCTGCGACCGACACGAGTTGACGATCCATCGCAAGGATTCGATCAAGGCGAAAGGAACGTGCTGCGCCCATGCCAGCTGCCTTGCTCCTCAAGCGGCTGAAAACGCAAAGTGGTGAACTGATGATGGAAATCCTGTCGCTCCCGTTCCCGCATCGCAGCGGCGTGCAGATGCGGATGCTCGATCCGGCCGCGGCCATGCACCATGTCCAACATGTCCTGCGGCCTGGCCCAGACCGAGAAGGTGGCGATGCTCCGCGGCAGGCGCATCGCGGCGGAGGCATGGAGGACGCCAGGATGATCGCGGACGAAGGCCTCCACCGGCCTGCCCCAGCGCAGGAAGCGAGGCACTTGAAGTAGCCGCATGCGAGCCAAGGTGACGGCGACCACAGGAGCCTCGGGATCGGCCTCTCCTGCGACCTGGGAAAGACCGTCGAATTCGGAGATCAAGCCCCAGCGTCGGAGGAACTTCATCCGGACGTGCCAGCCGGCCTGGAAATGCCGCCCGAGAGAATCTCCGGCCAGAAAGGCGTCGATGGCCTCCGGCCCTTCCCAAGCAGCGAACATCGCCAACTGGCCAAGCTGCATCCGGCGGCGCGAAAGGATCGGCGAACCAAGCTCCATCTGCCAGAGCAGTTCCGCATGAACGAGCCCAGGCACCCGCAGCGCCTGGCCGTACATCGAACGCCAGGCAAGTCCGAGCGGGACCTCGGCGAAACCGTAAGTGAAGAGATTCATGACGCCGGCACTCTTGAAGAGGTTTTCGCGCTGATCGCAAAAATCATGGTGGCGACCGGCATCCCCCAGATGCTGAGACGATGGACAGCCTGCAGGAGCCCCTCTTGCTCAGTGAAGCGGAGATTCTGGTGAAAGCTGGTGACACTGTTGCACCAGAGCTGACCATTGCCGTCCTCGATGAAGACATGGCAGCCCACACCGCCGGCTGCTGTGCCGCGGGAGATGAGATCCAGATGCCCCTCTTGATCCACCTCCACCTTGAAAAGCGCAGTCAGACTTCCTTGCGGCAAGGGAAAGACTGCTTTCACGCAGGGCTCGCCGGCGGGATTGCAGCACCCCCCGTAAAGACCCCAGAAGACATTCTCGCCGCTGTCTTCGATCCAGCGATGCCAAAGAGTGTAGACGACCCGATCCTCGGCATCGACAAGGTCGATCACCCGGCTGCTCAGAGCCAGACCTCGAGCATCGCTGTCTGCCGGCAGGCAGAGCTGCTGGACGCGGCGGCCATAAAAGCGCGAGATCAAGCTGCCAAATATGCCGAAGGGCGGCCTCCAATCCGTATGAATGTCAATCTTGAAATCGGAGGTGCGGCAATAGAAATCGGCGATCGCCGGCTTGAGCCTGCCGGGCCAGAAGCTGAGGTCCGGCAGCAGGCCGCCATGCGCCGCCTCGCGACGGCGCAAGCCTTCCTTCGCGGCGATCCGTTCGATGAACTGCTCGATGTCTTCACCAGGCCGCCCGATCGGCCCGCGCAGCCATTCGTCCTGCCCGGTCCGCACCCGCCGCCCCAAGCAGATATGGAAGAGCTGGGTGAGCCAGTCGAGTAGGTTCTGTTTGACGGGGAGGTTCAAGGGCGTGCACCAGATCCGACGGCGATGATCGCCGCAAGCCTGTAGTGCTGGGTGTTGCAGCTCTTGACGTCGGCTGCAATGATTCGAAAATTGCGTACAACTGAATCCTCGGACAACTCGCTGTGCTCGAGGATCATGTTCAGGCGATGGGTCTCCACATCGTAGAGGACACCCATCATCTTCTGGATCAGCCAGACATTCTCGTCGGCGTAGACAGCTTCGACACCACCCTGACCGCTGGCGTCGACGAAGGTGAGGTATTCCGCCGAGGAGCGGATCAGGGCGGCGGGATCTTTTTTGGCGCAGGGTTTAGGGGACATGGAAGAAATCCGGCTTGAGTGCGTGAGTTGATTGCGCCCTGGAAGGGCGGCCGGCAGATAGCCCAGTGTGTAGCGACGAGGCACGAGTCGCAACTCCTGGGAGCACCGGCGTCCCGCCGGGTGTTTTGCGTTGCTCGTGCAGCGACGCTGCTCCTGGGAGCGCCGGCTGCCAGCCGGTTGCGGTTCTGCGTTCGTCGCTTTGCAACAGCATGATTGCAACCGAAGCTTTCAAGCCCCGGTGGGCTGGGGCAGGGATTCGGCGTCGAGGCAGCGACGCGGAGACAGGGAGAGCTGTCGGCTGCATTTCGGGTCGTCCGGCGCCCCCCAGCTTCCGGGGATTTGCGATGGGCGCAGAGCCACAACCGGCTGGCAGCCGGCGCTCCCAGGGACTCCATCGCTTCGCGACGAGCGGCAGCAAGCGCAGCTTAACGGGCATGGTGATCCTCTGGACTTGTGGGTTTTCCATCACCTTGACAAGGCAAGACCGAGAGGATTTCACCGGAACGGGCGCAGAAGCTGCCGCCGAGGTCACCGCCAATGGCGGATTCACAGATGACGGCAAACTCGCCCGAGACATCCGGTTGACCGATCTCCAGGCTCATCAAGATGTCGCTGCCGCCGACGACCCTCAAAGATTCACTGCCGTCCAAAGGCAGAGAGTTGTCGCGGACGCCGCAAAAACGGAAGCGGACGAGGTGGTGCTTGATCAGTCGATAGTAGCCGCGTTCGTCGATCTCATTCGTCATCACGAAGCCATGGACGGTGAAGCGCAATTCATCTCCCTCCATGGCGACATCGAATAGCGGGGCGTCGTGGAACGACGGCCAGTAGCCGAAGGCGTCGACGACGGCTTGGGTGTTTTGGAGATGAGTGGGAGTGGGTGTCATGAACGTATATGTTACGGCTTGCTCATTTCTTCGAAGATCAAATAGCCGTCACGATACGCCAAGCGGAGCACACCATTCTCGCCGGCCTCACAGAAGTGATTTTCGCCCGCGGCGAAGAAACGCAGGCCCATGGCGTCGACGATCTGGTTGAACTCCTCAAGCGTGACCTTGACCCGGACTCGCAGGATATTACCCACTTGGAATTCCCCGTTGAAATCGGGTAGGATCAAGGCGCCCGGCGGCAGCAGGCTTTCCAATTCCTCCAAACGGGAGGAGGGCAGCAGGAGCAGAACGCAAACGACGAAGGCCGATAAGGCACCGCCCCCCCAGACCAGGGAATGCCAGGCCTTCCACCGGAAAGGCGGGTGCTCGTGGGAGTAGTCGCCGCGCCTCCAGACCAGCAAGAGGCCGAGAAGATAAATGACCAACATGCCGACGATCCAGACGCTCCAATCCAGCACTTCGGACAAGCCCCATCGCTCCCCCAGAACGATCGAAATGAAAGTCCAGATCATCACCGCTGCCAAGCTCAGAAAAATCGAACGCTTCGCACTTTTCCCGGCGTGAAGTTGAGATTGACAGGTCGGGCAGACCACTCGCAACAGGTTCCACGCCGTCCAGAATTTCTTCTGCGGGAGGGGAGCTTGGCATTGAGAGCAGGTGATCATGTGATATCATCCTTCTTCTTCATCGATGAGCGGAAATAATCAGGTAAAACAAAGGCAGGCCAGATCAGCGACAGAAACGCCAACGGACAGGCGAGCAAGGGCAAGTTGCCTAGCTGGGGAAACAACTGGCGATAGTAGGCCGCGCCGCCAAGGATCAGCAGCACCTGCAAAGTGCCGAAGAAGCTGAGGAGAACGATGCGGAGGAAGATGAAGATGCGTGATTTCATTTACCCGATCCTCGCGCCAAGCGGCTGAGCGCCCACCACGAGTAGATCGGGAAAGGCAGGTAAGCAAGCGCCGCCCATTTGCCCCAGTCGTAACGCCAGGCGAGGAAGCCGAAGAGCAGGACGCCGATCGTGGTGCGGATGTACCACATGCGCCGCTGACGCCGGACCAGCTCGGAAATGATCAGAGGGCGGATCGTGTTGCTGAGTTTACTGGTTTCGGGCTGGTCGGCTATTGGTTTACTGTTAGAAGCAATCGTGGAGGGACAGGCATCCCGTTTATTGCGTTCATGTGCTTCGATTTTTTGCCAACTATCTCCACTTTGATAGCGCTGATCAAAAGCTCGTTCCACGAAGTTCCGTACTTCATCATCAGATGGCATTTCTCCTGAGGTTTTTTGGGCTTCAGCATTCACGAACTTATAGCGAAATTCTTCCATTTTCTCGGAGCGATCAAACTCTTTCTTAAGAATTCCGTTATCGAAGACCAATTCAATTACACTCTTATACCTCCATGGCGGAGCATAACCCCTGCGTCGATAAAGTTCTTCTATGTATCCATCTACCAGCAACAAGCCGCCGGAATAGTTAAGCTTGTACTTCAATCCATCGTAGTGGTTATTGAAAAAGCTGCGTTCCCTTCCTGTGGCTATTGGTGCGACGCCATTGATGATGGGGCCTTCGATACAATCATCTTCCAACTTGCCTGCACTGCGGAGAATAAGATTAACATCTAGGGCATCCAACACCAAATGCGATTCATGGATGGCGAAAATTGCTTGATATCCGCGCCAACAAGCGGAGCACGTTCCTGCTGGCTCAAGCCCCAATAAAGAGGGATCGAACAATTTGCCTTCGCTGATACCATCAACCGCAAAATCGCGATTGCGGTAACGGAAGGAATCGGGCATTTGAGCGGTCATGGGTGACTCCTGGATAATCCGATGTCAGCATCCTCAAAATAGCACAGACGTCCCGCCTGTCGCGTTCACGGGCGGGATGACCGCGCTCCATTTTAGGTTCGTGCCCCCCAAATCTCTTCATGATTGTGATGGGCTTATTTCCTCTTCGCTCAGGCATCATGAGTCTTTATTCTTTTTCTTAAGAACATCAAGATCGGTGAACCAAATGGAGTTTATTGGTTTGTCTGATTGCTGCACCTTATCGATCATCCGATTTTCAATCCAATGAAGAAGAAGTCCGCCTTCTATCCCGATAACCCAAACCAAACTCAGGAAAATTACCGAACCAACAGTCCATGGTACTGATTTAGAAAAAATGGCTGCAACCGCGAATAAGCTAAGGCAAATGACAAGGATGACGATGCGGAATAATATGGTGGCTCTAAGACGCCGCTTTTCCATGATGATCCTCTCAATTTTGCGTCACGATGAACTCAAAAAATCACTCCGCTTCGGCGAAGTCGACATTGTATTTGAGAGCCGCCGCACCAGTCCACTCATCGCCCTTGCTGGCAAGAATCAGCTTCAGGAGCTCTTCGATGGAATCACAGATGCCGAACAACTCAAACGGGAAAGTCTCGTGATCGCAGTCAATGAGTTTCCCGTAGGTGGGCAATTCAGGATCGATGCCGATGCCAACGAAACCGACATCACCGATAGTCAAGATAGCCAAGAGAGACGGCATCTCTTCGTCGGCGTGCAGCAAGGAGCTGGCGAGATCCATCTCCGCTGCAGGCAGCAGTCGATAGACACATTCACCTTCGGCATCCGCAGTGGTGGGGAAGAACTCAATCCCGTTGCTGAAGCTCAGGAGAGTCACCAGATCGGCCGGCAAATCGAAGGCGAGCTTCTTGCGGAGTGCGGCCAGATTGGCTTTGCTAGCCGGAGCTTGGCAAGCATGATCCTGTTTGATTTTCTGAAGCAGATCTTTCATGGGGAGCCTCTTTTGGTTTCGCGCCCCCCGCAAATCTCTTCGCGGGGGGCGCAAGTTTTCAGCTTCATCCGATCCGACCGATCGGACTGATCTTCGAGCTGCTGGGAACGCGCGCAGCTTGGCTGAGCGCGATCTTCAAGCGGCTGTGAACGACCTCAGCCCTGTTTCGCGGCTGCCGCGAGCTTGTGGAGCGCGGCGACGTCGTCGAGGGTGGAGGTGTCCTGGGTGATGTCCTTGCCGACGGCGACGTCGCGGAGGAGGCGGCGCATGATCTTGCCGGAGCGGGTCTTGGGGAGGGCTTCGGTGATGAAGAGCTTGTCGGGGCGGCAGGTCGGGCCGAGCTGCTTCGAGACGTGGGCGACGAGCTCCTTCTTGAGGGCTTCGGCCTCGGCTCCTTGGGGGTAGGCGCCGCGGAGGATGCAGAAGGCGGCGATGCCGTTGCCCTTGATCTCGTGCGGGAAGCCGACGACCGCGGCTTCGGCGCAGCGGGGGTGGGCGACGAGCGAGGATTCGACCTCGGCGGTGCCGACGTTGTGGCCGGCGACGAGGATGATGTCGTCGATGCGACCGAGGATCCAGAAGTTGCCGTTCTCGTCGATCTTGGCGCCGTCGCCGGCGGTGTAGAGGCCGGGGACCTTGGTCCAGTAGGTCTCGATGAAGCGCTCGCGGTTGCCGTAGACGCCGCGGAGCATCGAGGGCCAGGGCTTGCGGACGACGAGGATGCCGGATTCGCCGCGGGGGACTTCCTTGCCGGTCTCATCGACCACCGCCATGTCGATGCCGAGCATGGGGCGGGTGCAGGAGCCGGGGTCGGTGGGGGTGGCGCCGGGGAGCGGGGTGAGCATGTGGCCGCCGGTCTCGGTCTGCCACCAGGTGTCGACGATCGGGCAGCGTTCGCCGCCGATGACGCGGTGGTACCAGAGCCAGGCTTCGGGGTTGATCGGTTCACCGACCGTGCCGAGCACCTTGAGCGAGCTGAGGTCGTGCTTCTTGACCAGTTCCTCGCCCCACTTCATGAAGGTGCGGATGGCGGTGGGGGCGGTGTAGAACTTGGAGACCTTGTGGCGGGCGATGATGTCCCAGAAGCGGTCCTGGGCGGGGGCGTCGGGGGCGCCTTCGTAGATCAGGCAGGGGACGCGGTTGGGGAGGAGGCCGTAGACGACGTAGGAGTGGCCGGTGATCCAGCCGACGTCGGCGGTGCACCAGTACATTTCGTTGGGGTCTTCGGGGTGGAGGTCGAAGGTGAGCTTGGCGGTCATGGTGGTGTGGACCATGTAGCCGCCGACGGTGTGCATGATGCCCTTGGGCTTGCCGGTGGAGCCCGAGGTGTAGAGGATGAAGGCGAGGTCTTCGGAGTCCATCGGTTCGGCGGGGCATTCGGCCGAGGCGGCGGCGAGGAGCGGCGCGATCTTCTCGTCGCGGCCGGCGGTGTACTGGGCGCAATCACCGCCGATCCGTTCATAGACCAGGACGGTCTTGGCGAGGTCCTTGGCGGCGCCTTCGGCGATGCCTTCGTCGACATTGGTCTTGAGGGGGACGACCTTGCCGCGGCGCCAGCCGCCGTCGGTGGTGATGACGATCTTGGATTTGCCGTCCTCGATGCGGTCGCGGATGGCGGAGGCGGAGAAGCCGCCGAAGATGACCGAGTGGACGGCGCCGATGCGGGCGCAGGCGAGCATGGCGGTGACGATCTCGAGGGTCATCGGCATGTAGATGGTGACCACGTCACCCTTCTTGACCCCTTTGGCCTTGAGGACGTTGGCGAGCTTGCTGACGTCGGCGAGGAGCTGCGAGTAGGTGAGCTTCTTGATCTCGGGCTGGCCGCCGGGCATCGGCTCGCCTTCGAAGACCAAGGCGACCTTGTCGCCGAAGCCTGCCTTGACCTGGGCGTCGACGGCGTGGGCGCAGAGGTTGGTCTTGCCGCCGACGAACCATTTGGCGTCGGGGCAGGAGTATTCGAGGACCTTGTTCCACTTCTGGAACCAGAAGCACTTCTCGGCCTGCTCGGTCCAGAAGGCCTCGGGGTTTTCGACCGAGAACTTATGGAGCTTTTCGTATTCCGCGAGGGACTTGATGTGGGCGGTCTTGGCGAAGGCGGCGGGCGGCTGGAAGAGCTGGCTCATGCGGGGATCTCCATGGGGGTCGTGTACAGGTGAAAAATAAGCGGCTCGCCAATTTGCCGGAGCGGGACACTTTTCCAAGTGGCAGTGACAGGATTTTTGATCTACGCAGCTCAGTTTCCGCCCTGAATCTAGATCCTGAAGTTGAGCGTGCCCTCAGCTTCTGAATCCAGGATTCAAGATTCAAAACTCAAAATTCCAGATAGCGACTACAGAATCAAAAATTAAAGATTAAAAATTCCGCGATGGAATGACCGTCAACTTCGGAATCCAGGCGGAAATATAAGCGACCGTGATACAAGTCGCAAAAAACTCCGCCGCCTCGGGGGAGGCGGCGGAGTTTTTTTCCCTTGCGGGGGGCGATCAGGCCTGCTTGTCGGCGCTGGCATCGGCGGCGGGGGCCGCGTTTTCGTTGCCGACGAGTTCAAGGAGGCAGGTCTCGGCACCGTCACCGCGGCGCTTGCCGAGGCGGATGATGCGAGTGTAGCCACCGTTGCGGCCGTTCATGCGGGGACCGACTTCGTCGAAGAGAACTCGGACGGCGTCGAGGTTGCGCATGGTGACGAGGGCGAGGCGACGGTTGTGGAGGTCGCCGACCTTGGCATGGGTGACCATTTTATCAGTCACGCGACCGACTTCTTTGGCTTTGGTGGGGGTGGTGATGACTCGACCGTGGAGGACGAGGCTGCTGACCATGTTGGCGACCAGGCAGCCACGGTGCTCGGCGGTGCGGCCGATCTTGAAGGTCTTCTTCTTATGGCGCATCGGATTTGACTTCCTCTTTCTCAATCATCTTCTGGAAGGCGGCGCGGACTTCGTCCTTCAGCTTCATGCTGAGGCCGAGGCCGAGTTCGGCCATGCGGTCCTTGATTTCGTCCAGAGACTTCTTGCCGAAGTTACGGTATTTGAGCATTTCGCTTTCGCTCTTCTGCAGGAGTTCGCCGAGGAAACGGATCTCGGCGTTCTTCAGGCAGTTTTGAGCGCGGACGGAGAGCTCGATGGAGTGGACGCCGATCATCATCTTGCGGAGCATCGCTTCGTCTTCAACCGAGAGGTTGAGGGGAGCGTCGTCGCCACCGCGGTTGTCGGTGAAGACAGCGAGGTGTTCGCGGAGGATGGCAGCGGATTGTTTGACGGAGTCAGCGGGGCTGACGCGGCCATCGGTCCAGACTTCCAGGATGAGCTTGTCGTAGTCAGTGGTCTGACCGACACGCGCCTGGGTGACGTCGTAGGAGACGCGGACGACGGGGCTGAAGAGGGAGTCCACGGGGATCAGGCCGATCGGCGCGTCCTCGGGCTTGTTCTCGTCAGCCGAGCGCCAGCCGCGGCCCTTGGCGATTTCAAACTCGATACGGAGCTTGCCTTCGCGGTCGAGGGTGCAGATGTGCTGGTCCTTGTTGAGGACGGTGGTGACACCGTCTTCGCGGATGTCGGCCGCGGTGACGGCGCCGCGAGTGTTCTTTTCGAGAACGAGCTTGCGGGGGAGTTCACCTTCGGAGACGAAGCGGAGCTTCTTGAAGTTCAGCACGATGTCGGTCACATCCTCGAGGACGTCGGGGACGGGGGCGAATTCGTGAAGAACGCCGTCGATGCGGATCCAGGTGACGCTGATGCCTTCGAGCGAAGACAGCAGGACACGGCGCAGGCTGTTGCCAAGGGTTTGGCCAAAGCCTTTCTCGAGGGGTTCAGCGATGAATTTGCCGTACTTGTCGCTAGAGGATTCTTCCTCTTGGACGAGGCGGCTGGGCATAGCGAACTGAGCCTTGATGGCGTTCATGGAGGGCCTCCGTTACTTGGAGTACAGTTCGACGATCATGTGTTCGTCGGCGAGGACAGGAATTTCTTCCTTGAGCGGGAGGCGGGCGACCGAGCCTTTCATCTCGTCCTTCTCCAGGATGAGCCACTGGGGCACATCGGAGCGGGCGCTGTCGAGACCGCGCTGGACCAGGGCCTTGGACTTGCTGGCGTCTTTGACGGTGATGACATCACCTTCGCGGACGGTGTAGGAGGGGATGTTGGTGCGGCGGCCGTTGACCGAGACGTGGCCGTGGCCGACGAGCTGGCGGGCAGCGGTGCGGCCGGGGGCGAAGCCGAGACGGAAGACGACGTTGTCGAGGCGGAGCTCGAGCTGACGAAGCAGGTTGTCGCCGGTGACGCCTTTCATCCGCATCGAGCGCTCGAAGATGATCTTGAACTGCTTTTCACGCAGGCCGTAGGCGATCTTGAGCTTCTGCTTCTCTTTCAGCTGGCGGCCGAATTCGGAGAGCTTCTTGCGAGTGGCGGCAGCACCGTGCTGACCGGGGGGGTTGCTGCGCTTGGCGAGAAGCTTATCGAACTTCAGGTTGCCGAAGAGGTTGGTACCGAAACGGCGGCAGAGCTTGCCCTTGTTGACGTTGTATTTACCCATGATTGACTCCTAGATCAGACGCGACGGCGCTTAGGCGGGCGGCAGCCGTTATGGGGAATGGGGGTGACGTCCTTGATGACGCTGACTTCGATGCCGGCGGCGGTGACGCCACGGACAGCGGATTCGCGGCCGGCGCCGGGGCCTTTGACCCAGACTTCGACTTCACGGACACCGTAGGTCATGGCGCGCTTGGCGGCTTCGGTCGCGACGACCTGGGCGGCATAAGCGGTCGACTTGCGGGAGCCTTTGAAGCCCATCTTGCCGGAGGACGACCAGGCCAGAACGTTGCCGTGAGTATCGGTGACGCTGACTTTGGTGTTGTTGAAAGTGGCCAGGACGTGGACGACGCCGTGCGAGACGTTGGTCGGCATCTTGGCCTTGGCACCCTTCTTACGGGTGACCTGCTTGAGGGCGATCGCGTTGGGATCGTCGGAAAGCACGGTGGAGGTATTTTGAACTTGTTCAGCCATGTTGTTTTCCTCGTCCTATCACTTCATGGACTTACGGGCGGTCTTGTCACGGATCGCACCGATGGTCTTGCGCTTGCCCTTGCGGGTACGGGCGTTCGTCTTGGTGCGCTGACCGCGGACGGGGAGGCTGCGCTTGTGGCGGATGCCACGATAGCAGTTGATCGCCTGGAGGCGGCGGATCGACATGGCGATCTGACGACGGAGGTCACCTTCCACCTGGTAGCCGGTATCAATGGCCTTGGTGATGGCGGTGATCTCAGCGTCGGTGAGGTCGTTGGCGCGCTTGTCGGGGTTGATCCCGCACTGCTCGATGATTTCGGCGGCATTGTTGCGGCCGATGCCATAGATATAGGCGAGGGAGAAGACAACTTTCTTGTTGCCGGGGATGTCTACACCGTAGATACGAGGCATGTGTTGGTTCCCTTAGCCTTGTTTCTGCTTGTGGCGAGGATTCTTGGAGCAGATGATGCGGATGATGCCTTCGCGACGGATCACGCGGCAGTTCTCGCACATCTTCTTGATGGAGGCTCTGACTTTCATCAGTTTTATCCTGTGAGTTTTGTTTTCTGAGTTTCAGGGGACTCAGTGAGTCGACGTCGATGCCTGGCGGTTCGGGCGCCTGGCTTCTGCCGCAGACTGCGGTGGCGCGCCGATTCTACTCGCCTCTCCCCTGCCCTGCAATCCGCAACAGAAAAAAAAAGTTGTTTTTATTGTTATTGATAATAAATTTTTGAAATTGATAAAAGCGCTCCGGGCCGTGGCTTTGTCACGGAGATTCTACGAAACCCGGAATTTTTCGACGTGTATCACACCGCATCGAGCTTGGTCAGAGATGCCTTCAAGCTGCTTTTCAGGGAGTCAAGGAGTTGGCGAGTCAAACCCTTGAATCCCCTGTTCCTTGACTTCCTAAAGCTGTGATCGTGAAATTCGACTGAGATCAGGCTCAGGTCGGAATTTTTCCAGTGACAGACAAGATTGCGGCGTTTGCGGCCATCCAAGCTGATTGCGCCCAACGGCGGATTATAGTGGTGCCTGCCAAACCAGTAAAGGAGCCCACGATGAATCCCACCCGCAGCCTAGGCCTCCCTGCCTCCTCCGCCTCCCGCGACGACCGCATCCGTTATCTCAACTTGGCCCTTGCGGCGATCGGGCAGCCCTGGTTCAACAAGGAAGGATTCCAGAGTCTCGGCTTCGCCGGGGATCTCGCCACCTCGCTGTCGGAATCCGACCTCGCGGCCACGGCACCGCTCTGCGCCGTCGACCAGCGCATCCAGGAGTTTCTCGACATCTACCTCGCGGGAGTCCGGCCGAGCCCGAAGCTGCCGCATTCGACCCTGATCCTGGAGCGCCACGGCCTCGCCCGCGAGCTGTCGCTGCCGCCCGATTCCGACCACTACCAGAACGCCTCGCTGAGCTCGCACCGCCTGCACCAGGGGGTTTTGCACAATCCCGCCGCCGACCGCCGCACCACCCAGGGGGTCTTCCACGTCGCCGAAGGCGGCCTGCCGGTTCCCGCCGACAAGAAGTCGGTGCCGCGCGAGGTCTTCGCCCGCTTCCTCCACGCCGCCTTCACCGCCACCCCGCCGGAGCTGATGGAATTGCCCTACACCGGCACCTGTCCGGACAAGGCGAAATGCTTCGTCTCCCTCCTCCTCCGCCCCCTGGTGCAGCCGGAGATCCCCGGGGTCCTGCCGCGCCGCAGCATGGAGATCCGCTTCTTCGCCCCCGGCGGCCTGGTCTCCAACCTCGACTTCGTCGAATCGATCTTCGGCAACGCCGGCAACCCCGCCCACCTCGCCAACGACGCCGCCCTCGAGCCGCAACACTGGTCCGGCCACACCGGCTGCGTCATCCTCGCGCCGCACCTCCAGAAGATGACCAAAAAAGAGCTCGGCCTGCCGCACGCCAGCCAGGCGACCGAAAGGCAGAAGCGCGACGGCATGTGCTGGAATTCCGAAGACGAGCTCTACAACGACGGCCAGGCCTTCAAGATCTGCGCCCGCGATGAACGCGGCGTCATCGTCACCATCATCACCGACAACTATTACGGCTACTGCAAAAAAGAGGTCAAGACTCAGATCTCCTACGCCGCCAACCTCCTCGGCCTCTGCGAAGAAGAGCACGCCGGCGGCGCCCTCGCATTCCCCTCCTGGGCCGAGGGCCAGACCTTCCGCCTCGCCAGCGAATTCCGCCTCAGCCACGACGACGCCAACTTCCGCCATTGCCTCGGCGAACAGGCGGAATTCTTCCCGGAAGGCCACGGCCGGGACCTGCGCTTCCCGCAAATCTGGTACGTCCCCGCCGCCGCCACGGCCGATGTCCCCAGCCTCAGCGTCTCCTGGCAGCTCGCTTCCGGCCAGAACTTCTGCCTCAAGCTCATCCCCGGCCGCCAGTACGTCTACCCCTCCGGCTACAAGCTCTCCCTGCAGCGCCACCCCGTCGCCCCCTCCTGGCGCCTCGTCGGGGTCAACGCCGAAGGCACCGTCACCCACAAGCCCAGCACCGTCTCCGGCGGCGGCAAGTCGGAGATCGCCAAGTCGCTCTACGACGCCATCCGCCACGGCCCCCTCTACATCGAGGACTTCGAGGCCGACATGGCTCTCGTCGACAAGGTGATCCACAGCGACATCTACGCCCGCCGCTACATCAACCCGCCCCTGCCGAAAAAAGGCTATTCGCGCCCCGTCCTCTCCGCCGAACGCAGCCTCGGCTCGGTGATCAAGATGCTCACCCCCTCCTCCCAGTTCACCGAAGAGTACAACGGCTGGCTCAAGACCATCCCCCACCGGATCAAGGCCCTGGTCTTCATCATCAAGCGCTTCCACCAGCCCGAGTGGGGCTCGGACTGGCTCCGCTTCTTCTCCGTCCTCACCGTCAACGGCGAGTCCGGCCACGAACTGATGTTCCAAGGACGCAAACTGGTCGGCGAATACCTGCGCGTCGGCACCGACACCGGCAACGGCTCCTGGCGCACCTTCAAGCTCCGCCAGAACTTCCTCCCCGCCGCCAAGATCCAGCTCGAAGACGACATCACCGCCTCCGCCGTCGTCCCGGCCTCCGCCGTCGCCGGATTGCCCGCCTCCGCCCGCCGCGACCGCTCCCTCAAATTCGTCGAGAACTGCGAACACCGCTTCTTCCAGCGCCCCGATGACGCGGTGGTCCGCGGCTACGACAAGCAGGCCGAAATCGACCTCTCCTCGCAAGGGCTCTTCTGCTCGAACTTCCAGCCCCTCGGCCGCGCCGAAGCGGGCGAGATCGTCGACGACGCCATCTCCTTCGAAGAATACAGCCAGCCGGTGCGCGATCTGCTCAAGTCCTTCCTCGCCGAGCCCGCCTCGAGCCAGGTCGTGGTCTCCTCCCACGCCCGCATCGTCGAAGGCGGCAAGCGCTCGAAGAATCCCCGCTACCTGCAGGTCCGCCCCGACCACCTCGACGCCCTGCCGGCCTACCTCGCCGAACTCGGCTCGCGCCTCTTCCGCAAGATCCCCGCCGGCTCGCCAGTGCCGCAGCCGGTCGGCGCGGTCCTGCCCGGACGCCGCAACAACCCGCCCGAGAAAGGCATCCGCCCCCTCGCCGTCTACGGCCCGCTGCACTGGCAGGAGCTGCCCGAGCTCTTCATGGACTTCATCAGCTCGCTCACCGGCAAGTCGCCCTCGACCACCGGCGCCGGCTCGGAAGGCGCCCTCACCAAGGGGCCCTTCAACGCCCTCGTCGCCACCAGCGACCTCAACAACTGCCTCCTCGGCTACATCCTCTGCGGCTTCGACGGCTGGAGCTCCGCCGCCGGCTCGATCGGCCATCGCTACAAGGTCGAACACGACGTCTCGCTGCTCGTCCCCGAGATCTTCTGCCGCCTCAGCCCGGCCGAACGCGACCCGCAACGCCTGATCGCGGAAGGAGGCCTCGAAAAGCTCGAGGACTTCCACTATGAAGGCCGCCTCGTCCCCGCCTCGCGCCTCGGCTGGCGGATCACCGCCGAGTTCTCCAACCACTACCTCGGCCGCATCTTCGACTCGCCCGACATCGTCTTCCCCGACGACATGCTCCGCCCGGAAAAGCAGTCGCTGGCCGAGTTCGT
This sequence comes from Verrucomicrobiota bacterium, assembly GCA_039798785.1. Taxonomy (GTDB): domain Bacteria; phylum Verrucomicrobiota; class Lentisphaeria; order Lentisphaerales; family Lentisphaeraceae; genus CAMCSH01. The sequence goes on from JBDKFG010000059.1 coordinate 31,793, forward strand.
CGACGGCATTGAGAACATCGCCGAGGCGCACCGCCGCGTCGCCCTGGAATATTTCGATACCGGCTCGGTCGAAGCCGCGATCCCGCCCCTGCAGGCCCTGCTCCACATCATGGCGCATGGAGAATGGAAGGGCCACGGCCTCCACTCGCCGGAAGTGCGCGACTTGTTCAAGCTCGAAAGCGTCCTCAGCAGCGACTGGTATCAAGCTCGTCTCGAGCGCAAGGCCCAGGTCGACCGCGAGTATTGCCAGAAGGTCTTTGTCCGCCTCGCCCGCCTCCGCGAGGACCGCCGCGACACCCTCCGCCCCGAGATCCGCAGCCGCCTCGAAGCCCAACAAGCCTGGCTCCTCAGCGAGCTCTCCCGGGTCAGCGCCAAGGACTACCCGGAATCGCTGAGAGGCACCATCGGCGCGGATTTACTGTGTAGGAAGTGAGCGAGGTGCTTGCTTCGGTCACAAGGTCTTGGGGCACCGAGTCAGGTTTTTGACTCAGTGACTCGGGGGCCCGCTTAGTTTGCCTAATCCGACTCCGCCGGAACCGAAGCCTGCGGCGCGGGACAAGGAGACGCAGGGCTGCCGCCCCGCACCCCGCTTGGGGTCGCGACCCCAAACCC
>JBDKFG010000060.1:0-31367 GCA_039798785.1 Verrucomicrobiota bacterium
TCGCGGCACCATCCACGACATGGGTCCTACTCTGACCCACAAGGATTTGATCATCCCCAAGCTCTTCATCGAGCGAAAAAGCTTCCAGCAAGTCTGCCGCGAGACTAGCCATTCCGTCGAAGCCGTCCATCGTTACTACCTAGCCTTCAAGCAGGTTCTCATCTGCACCGAAAAGGGACTCTCTCGCCACGAGATCTCCATCGCCACGCGAATGAGCAAAGGCCTTGTCGAACAATACGCTTTGATGATTGCCCGCTTCCAGGCTCAAGGCCACCTTCCAAAGTACCTCATTGCCCAGCACCCTCGCATTGAGTCCGACTATGAAAAGCACCTCAAGGATCAGATCCACCTCAAGGACCAACTTAATCTTAAGCCCTGACTGAAATTCATCAGCCCACCAGTCACTTGACCTGAGCCGACAGATGGGGGTATTTAGGTTCAATCGAACTTGTTTGCCTCCGACCGTTTTCAAGGCAGGCAGGCGTGGCCGAGGGGCTCGAAGTTCTTGTAGGTGAGGACGAATTCTTGATGCAGCAGGGCTTCCGATTTGCTGGCCTGGCCACGGGCGACGGCGAGGCTGAGGTCGCGGATCTCGCGACCGACTTCGAGCAGGCTGGCCTTGCCGTGCAGGATGCGTCCGGCGTCGACATCCATGTCCTCCTCCATTCGGGCGTAGGTCTCGGGATTGCCCGTGACCTTGATTACCGGGGAGATGGCGGAGCCGACCACCGAGCCGCGGCCGGAGGTGAAGAGGATGATGTGGCTGCCGCAAGCGATGAGCTCGGCGATCTCGGTGCTGTCGTTGATGTTAGGGAAGCCGAAGCGCGGTTCGCCGTCGGGCACCACGTCGAGCAGGTAGAGGCCGCCCCTAGGCGGGATGTCGGCGGGCTTGAGCAGGCCGCTGATCTTCGAGGTGCCGCTCTTGGCGTAGGCGCCCAGCGATTTCTCCTCGATCGTGCTCAGCCCGCCCTCGGCGTTGCCGGGTGCGAAGCTGCCGTGCCCCATGATGCCGTAATAACGAGCCGCCTTGTCCACCGTGCCGCGCAGCAGCTCCGCCAGCTCCGGCGTCGCCGCCCGCGCCGACATCACCCCTTCGCAGCCGATCAGTTCGCCGGTCTCCTCGAAGACGCAGGCCACCCGCTCTTGCACCAGCAGATCGAAGGCGTAGCCCACCGCCGGATTGGCGGCGATGCCGCTGGTGGCGTCGGAGCCGCCGCAGATGGTGCCGACGATCAGCTCCTCGCTCCGCATCGGCGCCCGCGGCACCTTCGCCGCCTCGGCCCGGATCGCGGCCAGTATCTCGAGGCCGGCGGCGACGGTCTTGCGGGTGCCGCCTTTCTCCTGGATCACCAGGGTCTCGGCCGGACGGCCGCTGGCCCTGATCTCGCACTCGAGATTGCGCCGGTCGAAGCTCTCGCAGCCGAGGGAGATCAGCAGGGCGCCGCCGACGTTGGGGTGGGTGCAGAGGGTCTTCATCATCCGGTAGGCGTAGGCGTTCGGATAACAACCGGAAAAGCCGATCAGGTGCACCTCCTGGTCGCGGAACTGCCAGGCGATCTCGCGAGCCACGTGATGGGCGCACTCGACCAGATAGGCGACGACAATGACGTTGCGAATGCCCTTGCGGCCATCGGCCCGCAGAAACGCGTCTTCTCGGATGATCATGGGAATCTCGTGGCTAAGGGGTTGTAAGAGCTGAAAGGGATGGATTTTTTAGGGGGAGATTGAAGCTCTGCGCTCAATTCGTAATTCGTAATTCCTCAGTGCCCGCTCCCCTGCTCGCGCGTCCAGGTCGGGATGTAGTCGCTCTTCATGTTGTGGAGATGGACGGTTTCACCCGGGGCGATGTCGACCAGGGCCGAGCCGACCGGCACGGTGTATTTGATGATCTTGCCGCTCGCCGGAATCGCCTCGGCGGCGATCTTGAAGCCCAGCGGCAGCGCCTCGCCGAGACACACCCGCCTCTCGCCTACCAGCAGCTCGGTGCCCGCCGGCAGGGTGCTGGTGACGATCAGCACATTGTCGTCCGGATGCAGCCGGATCAGTCGCGAATCGATTTTCATAAAAAATCGCCTCCAAAAGTTGCATGCAACTTATCAAAGGCGGCTAGATTGTCAAGAGTCCCAAAGGAGATTTCAGCATGCGTTCATCGATCACTCACGAGATCACCAGCATTTTGGAGAAGGAGATTCTCGACGGGCGCTTCCTGCCGGGCGACCTGTTTTCCACCGAGCACACCCTGTGCGCCCGTTTCGGGGTGAGCCGGACGCCGGTGCGCGAGGCTTTGCGGCGGCTCGAATCGGCCGGGCTGATCGAGTCGCGGCATGGCAGCGGCACCTATGTCTGCGACCGCAATCTGGTCCAGGTGGGGGCGGCGGTGAGTCGTTTCGGCCTGACGGCGCAGACGGCGGCGGCGGCGCGGGAGATGATGGATGCGCGCCTGGTGCTGGAGGCCGGTTCGACCTGGACCCTGGCCTCGCGATGGGCGCAAAATCCGGAGGCGGGCGAGTCCTTGCGGCGGGCTTTCGAGCAGCTGGAGGCCTCCCTGGGCGACATCAAGGCCTTCGGGGTGGCCGACGTCGCTTTTCACCACGCCCTGGTGGGGCTCGCGGGCAATCCCTTCATCACCGCGATCCACACGGCGCTGCTGCCGGCCCTGAACGAATACATGGGCCGCACCTACGTGACGGTGGAGCAGTTGCCGATCGCGCAGGAGGAACACCGCGCCATCTACCGATCAATGCGGGAGGGCGAGCCCGCCGCGGCGACCCGGGCCTTGACTCAGCATCTTCGTCGCTCGATCACGGAAGCGATGGCCCTGGCGCCCGAGCTCTGGCCCGAGGCTGACCGGCCGAACAAGGGTCGGGCTGAACTGCTGGAATCCCTTTCCCCCAAGACCCGCAAGATCAAGGCGGCCAGCAGCCAGAGCCGTCAAGCCAAATCCACCAACAGCCAAGCAAAAGGAAAACCCAGATGAACACCGAGATCGACTACCTCCAAGACCCCTGGGGCGCCCGCCTCGAAAAGGCCTACTCCGGCGCCCTTTTTGACGTCCTGCGCGCCCTCGGCCACCCCCGCCAGACCCTGCCGAAAACCCTGCGCCCCTTGTTTACCAACAAGACCCTCGCCGGCCGGATCTTCACCGTGCGCGGCAAGGTCGATCAGACCATCGACGCCCACACCAGCCTGCTGGAGTGGACCCGGATGCTGTCGAAATCCCCCTCCGGCAGCATCGTCTTCTGCCAGCCCAACGACTCCCACGCTTCGCACCTCGGCGAACTCTCCACCGAAACCTTCCTGCACAAGGGCGTCAAGGGCTACGTCGTCGACGGCGGCATCCGCGACAGCCACTTCATCGAGCGCCTTGGCTTCCCGGTCTGGTATCGCTACCACACGCCGATCGACATCGTCGGCTACTGGATGCCCGACGCCTACGGAGAGCCGATCACCATCGGCGAAGTCACCATCCGCAACGGCGACTACTGCCTGGCCGATCGCGACGGCGTGGTCATCATACCCCAGGAGATCATCGAGGAGGCGACCCTGAAGATCGAGGACTGCCTGCGCACCGAGAACAAGGTGCGCACCGCGATTTTGCAGGGTGTCGATCCGGTCGACGCCTATCTGAAATACCGCAAGTTCTGAAGCCGAAACCGAGGAGAAGAAGGCGATGCATCCCCCTGAAAACCAGGCTGGCAAGCCCAGCTTCCTGCTGCCGGTGATCCTGGTCACAAGTCTCTTCTTCTGCTGGGGTCTGACCACCAACCTGCTGCCGGTGCTAATCCCGAAGCTCAAGGCCGCCTGCGAGTTGACGAACAGCCAGTCGATGCTGGTCGACGTCGCCAACTGGTCGGCCTACTTCCTGATGGCGATGCCGGCGGCCCTGGTGATGCGCCGCTTCGGCTACAAGGCCGGCATCCTCGCCGGCCTGCTGGTCGCCGCCTCGGGCTGCTTCCTCTTCGTTCCCGCCGCCAATGTCTGCCAATTCCCTTTCTTCCTCAGCGCCCTCTTCATCACCGCAGCCGGCATGGTCTTCCTCGAGACAGCCGCCAACCCCTACATCTCGGTCCTCGGACGCCCCGACCGCGCTGCCTTCCGGCTCAACCTGTCACAGTCCTTCAATGGCCTCGCCGCAGTAGTCGCGGCGCTCTGGCTGTCGAAGGTGATCATCAAGCCGGAAAACCCGGCCGCCATCCTCGCCTTGCTGCCCGCCGACAAACAGGCCGAGATCCAGGCCGCCCTGGCCCTGATGCCCAAGCACGATCAGCTCGACTTTTTGATGAAAAAGCTCGCCACCCTTGCCCCCGAGGCTCACCGGCTCTACCTCCTCGAACAGGCGAAAATGGTCATCCCGCCCTATGTCGCCATCGGCATCTTCCTCGCCCTCGTCGCCGTTCTTTTCTTCCTGGTCAAGCTCCCCGAAGTGACGCCCGAAGACGATCACCCCGCCGAGCGCGAGAAATTCGTAATCAAGCAGCATCCCCTGCTCTTCGCCGGCATCGTCGCGCAGTTTTTCTATGTAGGCGCCCAGGTCGGCCTTGACGCCACCTTCCTCAGCTATACCAAGGAGGTCACCGGCCTCAGTCTCGCCGACGCCACCACCTACCTCGGCCTGATCCTCGGCTGCTTCTTCATCGGCCGAGTCGTCGGCACCGCCTTGATGGCGAAGATCCCTCCCGCTCGCCTCCTCGGCGGCTACGCCCTCGGCATCATCGCCCTGGTCGCGGCCTGCGCCAGCATCAAGATCGATCCCGGCGCCGCCACCACCGCGCTCCGCATGCCTTCCTGGCTTGGCCTCGGCGAAGAATTGGTCTTCACCTCGCACCTCGCTCCCTACCTGCTGATGGGCGTCAAATTCTTTATGTCGATCATGTACCCCACCATCTTCTCGCTCTCCCTGCAGGGGCTGGGCGTACACACCAAACTCGCCTCCTCCTTCCTGGTGATGTCGATCATCGGCGGAGCCCTCATCCCCTACGGCATGGGCCAGATCGCCGACCACTCGAGCTTCCAGAACAGCTACTGGATCCTCGCCCTGTGTATGCTGCCGGTGCTCTACTTCGCCTTCCGGGTCGAGCAAGACCGCCGCACTTGAAACTTGAAACAGATCGCAGCCTCAGTCCGGAAACGACCTCAAAAAATTGTATTCAACTTTTGGGCTGGGCATTCTTCCGAGTCCGACTTGACCGAAATCTAGCCCGTGTTAGACTTTTTGCTGCCCTACTCTGTTCATATTTTTTCAATTACGACTTAACTTAAACTTAGTAAATCTAGTTTAGCAATACATGGATGATATGCAATGCCTGTCGGCTTTTCTGTATGTCGGTGGTGCGGATGGTAGCGGTGTGCCTACCGGGTTTGAGCCCACTCTCCAAAATGACAGGAAAGGGGAAGTTAAGCGTTCCGCTCCATGGCGACCACGTGTCGAACTCCTTGAACGGCACACCGTCGATACTGTATGAGATCACACCGGTGTCCCGGCCGGCGGCAAGAAAGAGGCCGAAGGCAGTCCCATCGAAGGTGTATGTCATTTCCGCACCTGCAGAATCTGCAGTGATAGCGGGGCAACGGCTATAGCCGGAGCGCATCTCCTGACCGGTTTTGGGAACCCAGTTCGGTTCCAACGTAAACCCCTTGATCAATACGGCATCCGCGAGCTTACCATGGCGGCCGTAAAAGAAACTCTGCTCATCAAGCGGTTTTTCCGGCAACGGATGCGCTTTGGGCGCGGAGTCCGCCCGGAACGCGGCGTCGAGCAGCCGCATCATGCTGTTCGAGTACACGCGCTGACCGTATGGGGAAGGGTGCAGGTCGCGGAAATCGCTGGCCCAGGTGAACTGCCCCGCGGCGATGCGCTCGGCGACTTCCTTGGAAAGATTGAGCGAGGAACAGCCATAGTGGGCGGCCACCCGCTCGTGCGCATCAACGGTGTGTGGAACCTTGTTAGCCGTCCATGTGGCAAGGTGCAGATTATGAATGAAGTGCATAATAACCACATCGGTCATAGGGCTTTTCATGCGGAGTTGCCGAACAACGCCCTCCATGCCGCGCAGGGCAAGCCCGGAACCCTCCGGGAGCGAGTCGTAATTATGGTCGTTGACGGCGGCCTCGACGAAAACCATGTCAACCGGGCCGCGGCTGAGCACGTCATCGTCCAGACGGAAGGCGTGGCCAAGCGAGCCCACCGAGGAGATGCCGGTTGCGATGAAGTCGAATCTCGTCTCCGGGAAGCGTTGTTTGAAGTAGCTCATCAATTCGTCGCGCCAGCCGCCGTTGCAGGTGATGGAACCGCCGACAAACGCAATCCGGCCAACGTTCTCCTTCTCGAACTTGGCCTTACTGTTGGCTAAGCCATGGCGCAGGTCGAAATATTCCGTGCTTTTCCCGGAGGGTACGGCCGCATGGCGGAGCACAAACTGGGCGCTCTCAAACGCCTTAGGAAACGGGAAGTGATGGCCGTTGCAATCTTTGGAGTCTGGTACGATGACAAGATCAATGTCCCATCCAAGTTTTTTGAGAGAGGCCTGCGCCTTGAAGGTATTATCCTTGGGTGGTACTACCCCGTCAGTCAAGCAGATGGTGTGGCGCAGTGGGATTTTGGCCATGGCGATCGGCTTGAGCACGCGCGCATCAACGGGATTGCCGGTGTAGGTCATGGCTTCGGTGTCATCCGTGAAGCCGTAGGAATTCATGACATTGCGCCATTGCCCGGCGTTGCGGATGGATGGCCAGCTCTTGAAATCCATCACCGGCACATCACCCAGCAGGCAGGCGATGCGCTCTGGACGACGTGCCGTGTAACGGTAGGCGTGTAAACCGCCGCGGCTGTTTGGCTCGATGGCGCATTTTGCCGCCAGGCCGAAACGGGAACGCACTGCGGCGTAGAAGTCATCCATGATGTCCAGTGCCTTGTCGGAACCAAGCAGGTCGACGGTCTCGACATAGGCGACATGGAACCCGCAGCGCAGCAGCTCCTGGTCAACCTCTGAATGGTAGTCCGGCCATGATGTCCGCCAAATCCACGGCTTGCCGGGAGCGGCTATTTTCGGCACGACGACATACGCCGACACGCCATCCAGCACGAACGACTTCTTCTGGTACCCGTGCCAGTCGGAGAGTTTGTAATCGGCCGACGCGGCGGCCGTGATTTTATCAAAAATGGCGGTGGCGGTGCTGCCGAGAACCTGGTTGTCTTTGCCATAGGCACGAGCTTTGACGGTTCCGCCATCAGGGAACGGAAAAGGTTGGAGATAGGTAAAGCTGTCAGAGCTTGGTTCCGAGCCGTTCAATGAATACCGGAGCGTGGCTCCGGCAGTGTCGCTGGTGATCGTCACGTCACCGGCCGTGGTACGTGTGATTTTTGGCATCTCCGTAGGATTCGTTGATTCCGTGGTCGCTGAAGCAAAGATAAAGGATGCCAACAACACGCTGCTTAGGACGCCGCAACTCAAGAGAAGAGTGCCGAAGAGTGTGATAGTGCGTTTCATCAGTTTAGATTCCTTCCGATTTTACGGCGTTCAATTCGCCGTTGACACGGACTTTGACCTCGCGTGGCTCTGGCGAGGTGATGTGGAAGTGGGTCACCTTGCCGTCTTTCGATTCGATATCGATGGTAGCCACCACCTGCACCCCGGGCACGCAGGCCGGTGACTTTGCCATTTTGCCATACGGTCGGCTGCCGCCAACGCGGCGGAGTGCGTTTCTGATCATGGCTTGCCCTGTGTTTCTTGTAGGAGTTTCTTCCTAGGATCTGCGATCTGTTTCAGGCAGATTGAAGAAGCTTTGGACACCTCTAAAACGCCACCAGTTATTGTGTAGTGACAGGTGGCGATTGTATAGTGACAGGTGACGATGATTTTTGGCATTCCCCCGACGCTTTGTTAGGTAGAGCGACTACGGCCCAGCCCTTCGTGATGAAAGAGGAAAGAGGGCTGAGATTACTCGGTCTCGGTAAAGAGCAGCCACTGGTGGCTGTGCGCCGGGATGCGCACCTTCACCGTCGCGGTCTCGGTCTTGTCGAGGCCGAGGGTATGAGCCGGGCCGCCGCCGATGGAGACGTTAGCGCTGCTCTTGAGGCCGGAGTAGTACAGGGGGATGCGGATCTCACGCTCGATCTCCTGGGCGAGGGGGTTGTAGAGGAAGGCCATCGCCTTCTCCTGGCCTTGCGGGTTGACATGGACGATGCCGTCCCAGTCCTGGCCGTTGGGGCGGCGGAGGTGGATGATGTCGCCGTCGAGCACTTCGCGGTGAGCCTTGTAGAAGGCGGTCCATTTCTTGACGATGGCCTTGGTGGCCTCGGTGTCGTAGAGGCGGGGGCCGCGGTAGCAGGCCTGGACGCCGTAGCCGATGAGGTCGGCGAAGCGCTCGTTGTAGTGGTCGCGGTGCTGGTCGAGCGGTTCGATGGTCGAGGCAGGGCCGCCGTTGTAGGAGGACAGTGGGATCAGCATCCAGCCCATCGAGGCGGTCTTGTTCCAGGTGCCGTCGAACATGTTCTGGCGCTCGACCAGGACTTGCTCGTTGCGAGGCAGGCCGTAGTTGCTTTCGCGATAATGCATGGCGGTCTTGGTACCGCCGGCGAGGAAGTACCAGTCGGGGATGTTGAGGTAGACGCCGTTGGCGGTGCACCACTGGTAGAGGCCGGTGATGGCTTTCCACTGCACCCACTGCGAATCCTCCAGGCCGTGGTGGTGCGGATGGTTCTTGGCGGCGCAGCGGTCTCCGGGGTAGGAGCCGTCGTGCTCGAAGACGGCGAAGCCGGTGGTCTCGCACATCTTCTTGATCTGCGCCAGGTAGTCGCGGCCCCATTGGGCGCCGAGGCAGGGCATGACGCCGAAGGTGGCGGGCTGGCCCTGGGTGTTGTCCTCTTTCGTCGCGGCGCCGCGGGAGGCGAGCAGTGAGTAGCCGCCGAGGGCAATGCCCTTCGACTTGCCGTAGTCGGCGAGTTCCTTGTACACTGCCATGTATTTGGGGTCGCGGCTCTCGAAGTTGAAGCCGGAGCCGAAGGACATGATGACCATCTCGAAGCCGACCTCGGCGGCCTGGTCGATGGCGTCGCGCACCGTCTTTGGATCGGATCCGAGCTTGTGGAACATGAAGGGATTCTGTGCGGTCCAGGGGGCGACAGTACGGTACATGCGGCGCTGCGCGAGAGTGCGGCGTTCACGCTCGCTGGAGTCGAGCAGCAGACCGAAGACGCGGAAGGACTCGAAGGATTCGCCCGGCTTGATGTCGACTTCGGGCCCCATTTTGTCAGGCGTCGCCTTGAGAAGGCAGGGAGTCTGGCAGGCGTAGTGCATCTGCGTCGGATAATCAGGGTCAGCGACCAGGCTGACCCCGGCGTTGGAGCTGTGCGGGTTCATGTTGCCGCCGAAGGTATAATCGGTCTCGACCCAGATGTTGGGGCGCTCGTTGTCAACCTCACCGCCTGAGCAGGCTTCGACTTCGGCGAGGCGGAGCTCTTCCGCGGTGAAGCGGTTGAGCCTAATCTTGTCCTTGCCGGTGTTGTTCACCACCAACCATTTCGACAGCAGCGGGATGCCGTCGTAGATCTCGTAGTGGACTTCGATGCCGGGCAGGTCGCGGCGGGCGACGGCGGCCTGCGCCGCTTCGGCGCCGCGGAAGCTGACCTGGTGGATGTGGCAGCGGACCACGGTCTTGTCGGCGCCGGCGTCCTTGCCCGAGCCCTCGAGGCCGGGCTTGCCGACCCGCAGGGCCTTGGGGGCCGCGGCGCAGGCCATGCTGTCGATCAGGGTGAAGGGGGCCTCGCCCTGGGCCGCCTCGAAGAAGAGCTGGCCGGCGCTCCAGCGCACCCGCAGCCTGCAGGGGCGGGCGGGATCGAACTTGCCGGCCTTCTTGCCCTTGACGCTGTAGCTGCCGGCGCCGGGATTGGTGACTAGGCTGGTGACGCCTCCGGCGTGGACCACGGCGAGCCCGGGGCCCCAGGCGTCGGAGCGGTCGTCGCCGCTGTCCATCAGCACTTCCACTGACTCGGCGCCTTGCGGCCATTCGCGCTCGGCGCAAACGGCGGCGGCCTGGCGGGCCATCACCTCGCCGACCTTGCCTTCGTTGACGAAGGAGGCGCGGTCGAAGCCGGGGGCGGCGAGGACCTTCCAGGCGGGATTGAGCTTGGCGTCGTTGATCTTGACGAAGTCGTCGTCGGCGACGACGGGTCCCCCCAATGAAGCCGGCGGGGCGGCGGGCGGGGCATAGTGCATGACGACATGTTTGCCGGGGGGCGGCCAGGGCAGGTCCTTGGCGAGCCATTCGGGGCGCTTCTTCCAGCCGAAACGCGGCTTCACCGGCAGTTCCTCCCAGCTCGTGAACTGGTAGGAGTTGGGGATCGGCACCAGGGACTCGCGCCAGGCGGCGTTGAGGTAGTTGGCGATCGGCGCGCCCCTCAGGCCGCCGACGCAGAATTCGACGCCGTCCAGGGTCACCCGAGCCTCAGGAGCGATGGCGCGGATCAGATGCTCCTGCGAGACCAGGTTTTCGAGGGAGACGCAGGCGGCGTTGGAGGTGAGCAGGAAGGTCCTTCGAGCGAGGCCGTTGTTGAGGATGAGTTCGCGGCGGGCCTTGTCCTCCTTGACCTGCGCCTTGAAGGGGCTGGGGTCGAGCAGCCAGTCGACCGGGGCGGGAGCGGCAGGAGCAGGCGGCTCGCCGGCCAGGGAGGAGGAGCTGAGAGCAAGCAGCAGGACGGCAGCTAGGGCGGGGATATTCATTGGGGAACCTCCAGGTTGTGGTTGATCTGCAGACGATTCCTTGCAGGTGGCGTTCCCATCTCTGATGTTCACGATTTCCGGACCTGCTAAGAATGAACATCGCCACGCGCATAGCCCTTGAAGCGAAAGTCGGAGCCGCGCCCTGTCGACTACCTACGGTCGAGCAGCAGGAGCGAAGGTCAAAAAATGATTATCTGGGATACGCGTGGAGATTTTGACCAAAGGAGGGCTGTGCAGGCTGTGCAGGGCTGCGCCGCGGCGTTTTGGACGTAGTTATGGTATATGGCATAGTATTTTTCAGTATTTTTGATTGTAAAATGGAATCAGACCTGCTCCCGCCATTCCCTTGGGGTGTATTTATAACGTTTCTTGAAGCAGGTGGCGAAATACTGACTGGAGGAGAAACCACATTCGCGGCCGATGTCCAGGACCGGGCGATTTGTCTCGCGCAGCAGCGTCGCGGCGCGGGCGAGGCGGAGCGCCAGGAGATGGCGAGCTGGTGTCTCGCCGCTGATCTCGCAAGTGGCCTTGTGGAAGGCGTGCGGGGTGACGTCGCATACGGCGGCCATTCGCTCGAAGTCCGGCGGTGCCGCCAGCGCCCGGGCGTCCCGGGACAGGCGCTCCCAGTGCTCCTGTACCGCGGCGGTGAGGCAGCCGGTGGTCGGCTTGCCCGGTCGGCCGGCCTGCAGCATGCGCAGCAACTGGATGAGAAGGAAGTTGAGCAGCGCCGCAAGCAGCGATGTGGCGAATGCTTCGCCCTGCTCGCGTGACCGCACCGCCCGGCCGAGGCGGTGAAAAGTTTCGCGCATCTCGGGTGGCGCTTCCCACACCGGGCTGCCGACCTGTCCCTGTAGCAGCGATTTCAAGGATTCGCGGTCGGCGGGGGTCAGCACCACCCAAGGCGGCCAGTGCCAGGTAGCGGCCTGGACATCCTCTGCGCCGCCGCCCACATCGATGTTGATCCAGTAGCCGTTGCCGCGCAGGCCGCGGTTGGTGTTGGCGTCGCCCGGCAGGGCGATCACCAGGGAACGTGGCTCGAGACGGGTGGCGCGGCCTGCAGCATCCTCCATCACCACGCCGCTGCTTTCGTGCAGGGTGAGCTGCAGCTCTTGGATGGGGAAGGGGCGGTTCGCTTTCGCATGGAGCGGCTGAGGGTGCGTAGCGGACCACATGCCCATGGTGGTGATGCCGGGGAGCTCGTCGGGCGCCAGCGGCAGGCCGGGATGAGGCGGGTGACCGATCCAGTGGTAGATTATTCTCCCTTCGCTCTGGTCGGCGACCTGAAGGCTGAAGTCAGGCGTCCTCGGAAAAGACGCTGCAGGACTGCCGGCCTCAGATCGGGGGTAATTCATGCGGGGGATCCTTTTGAAGGACTATTCGAACTTCACCGACCACTTTACCTCGCGATTCGCCGGCGAGAAGAGGCGCAGCCGCAGCCAGCCTTCCTCGGCGGGCAGGACCTCGAGGCTCGCCCCCTCGGCCTCGGCCCTGGCCAGCTTCCAGCCCTTGCCGTCCTTGAGGCCGGCGATCCGCAGCTCCGTGGCGTCGCCGCCAACGAGCCGGGAGACGCCGGAAAGCACGCCGTCGCGGAAGGCCTCGCCGTGGACGTCGACGACGCCCTGGGTGACGTGGCGCGAGGTGGAGACCAGCACCGGGCGCCCCAGCGCTTCACGGGCGGCGATGATCAGGCAGGACTCCTTCGGCAGCTCAAACTTGAATTCCCCCTTGAAGTCCGGCAGGGGCCTGCCGCCCCAGAAGTCGAAAGCGTGGTAAGTGGCTTCCGGCTTCAGACCGGCCTTGGCGGCGCCGCAGGCGATGGTGCTCGGCTGCGACTCCCAGTTGTAGAGGCCGAAGACCTGGCGCTCCTCCTGGGCGAGCCGCCAGATCCGGGGCATCGGGCTGTCGAAGTAGTCCACCGGCCGCGCCTGGCAGGAGTGGCTGGGCAGGCAGCGCTTGAGGATCTCCAAGCGCTCCGCCGGCAGTCCCGGCAGCCAGTCGCTGTTGAGGTTGAACTGGCCGCTCACCGCCACCCACGAGGCCAGCAGGCGGGCGTGCTCGAGCTTGACTGTCGGGCGGACATAGGCGGGATCGGGGTCATTCCACCACACCCGGCCATGCAGGAAGTAGAGGCGGTTGGCTCGGATCGGCCCGGTAATGATCCCGCCACCCTCAAAGTGCATGGTTTCGTTCTTCCAGTCCTGCCACCCGAAGCCGTTGTCGGGTCCGATGCGCATCGAGTCCACCAAGCCGATGACGCCGCCCAGCGAACGCATGTTCTGGCTGGCGCAGCAGCCGGAAAAGAAGACCTCCGGACCAGCTCCCTCGCGCAGTGTCCGCAGCCCCAGCCGAAGGGCCTCAATGTTGGTCGCGTCCCGCTTGAAGAAGGGCTGGTTGTTGCCCAGATCGTCGTCGACATAGCCGTCGTTTACGTAAACCTGTTCGGCGCAAGCCCCCGTCCACAGGCCGTCCATCTTGAAGTAGTCGTAGCCCCAACTGCGGATGGTGATAGCCAACTTACGTAGATAGTCCTGCACCTCCGGACGGGTGAGGTCCAGCGAGGTGCCGCCCCAGACGGTTTCGTAGGGCATGCCGTCACGCCGATTCATGAACCAGTCTTTGGGGAAGTCCTGGTCCTGGTGGTTGGCCGCGAAGGGAAGGAACCACAAGCCGGCGGTCAGCCCCTGCGCCTTGATCTGGGCGGCCGTCGGCGCCATCCCCGAGGAATAGGGGCCGCCGGGCTTGTGGCGGGTGAAGCCGCGGCGCGGACCGTTGATGCGCGAGCCGTCGGGATTTGCCGCCCCGTCCTGCCATTCGTCGTCGATCTGGACGAAGTCGAAGCCGTAGGGCTTGAGTTCGCGGGCGGCGAACTCGGCGAGGCGGACGATGTCCTTTTCGTTGCTGGCGCCGGCGCCCCCCTTGGGGTCGGTCAGGCCGCCCACCTCGCTGTACCAAGTGCAGTAGCCGCTGCGCTGCGGCTTGAGGACGATGCGGTGCTGCTTTTTCATCGCGTCGGCGAAGGCTTCTTGGCCGAGACGTGCGTCGGCGAAACTGCCGACCAACAAGGTCTCCAGTGTCTCGCTCCGGCCGGGCGCCAACCGCAGGTGGCCGTAATCGATCTGCGCCTTGATTGACAACGTGCCGTCCTTGCGCTCCACTGGGGTGAAGAAGACGCCGTCGCCGCGCTCGTGGGTCAGCCAGCCTGCAACCACGCCCTCGCGGCTCGACGGGTCGACGACAGTCTGGAACAGGTAGGAGCCGGGATTCTTCGCCGCCGGCTTCAGCCCCGCTGTGCCCATGGTGACCAGCTCGCCGGCCTTCCTGCCGCCAATGCCGACGGTGAAGGTCGCCGGCACGGCGTGACGGAGATCCAGCTCCTCCCCGCTGTCGTTGCGCACGGTCTGGCGGATCACCGCGAAGGGCAGGCCGGGATAGACCTCGATGCTGGCGACGCCGCCGTCGAAACGCGCTGCCCGCAGGGCCCGGCCCGGACCGAAGACGGGGTCGGCCACCGCCTCGACGCGCGCCATCGCGCCGGCATCGACGCCGTCGAGCCGGCCGCTGGCGAAGACGGTGCCGTCCCGTAGGAGCTGGAAGTGGTCGCCGCTGAGCTCGGCGCGCAACCCGTCCTGGACGGCGGCGGCGGACGCAGGCCCGCGGCCGGCGCAGGAGGCGAAGGGCACGGCGGCAAGCAGGGCGGCAATGAGCAGGCTGGCAGAATGACGGATCATGGGAATCTCCTCGGCTGTGGAATACGCCAATCTTAGACGTAAACAATGCTTCACCTAGAGGCGGGGGTTTATGGATTTTCCGCATTTCGAAATTTTGGACATCGTCGGTTTTCCAGGGCCGATACGGCCAATACTTTGCTTGGCGTCACCGATGACCAGAAAATGGGAATGGCGAGCGGTAGCGGTTATATCATTTTTTAACCAAACCGAACTCATTTAAAAATCATGCCTTAAGCCTGTTTTAATATTTTCACTTCATTTTTTTCGGCATCAGTAAAAAAATAACGGGGAGAAAGATGCGACGGCTTGTGTTGCTGCTGATAATGATCGCAATGACACTCCCAGGGGCGGAAGCACTGGTGGTGGAGATCGGCGAATTTGAGAAGCGTCCTGCGATTGCCTCCGTCGCTCTGGGGCGCAAGGCTGCTGGATTGCTTGCTCCTCTCAAACTCGAAGCCCGGCATTACTCCACCGCCGCGGGCGGCAAGAGTTTTCCCTTTCTTAGAGAACTGAAGCTGCGCTTGAATGCCGGTCCGGGAGCAGTGATCATTCACAGCCATCTGATCATCCGGGATCAGGCATGCGGCATCGCGGCGGCCGATGAGGCGGAAGGCGTCTTGCTGCGGGCGGCCGATTTCGCCCAGGTGAGCGGTCCGATCCTTTTGCTTGCGGCGACTCCGGCTGAGCTCAACGCGGCGGCCTTTGCGACGGAATTTGCGCAGCACAAGGGACTGGTGATCGCCACGGCCGATGCGCGGCTTTTGGACGAAGCCGGCCTGCTGATCAGCTCGAAGTTGCGTCTCCTGCAATGGGCGGAAGGGAAGCGCCTGATCCTGGCAGGGCGAGCGGCAAGCATCAGTGATGCCGAACTGACCCAGGCTCGGCAGGCTTCCGCGGCTTTGCGGGCCGAACTGATTGCGGCGGGAGGGGGGCAGGTGGCGATGGATGAATACGCCGCAGGGCTGCTGGAGGCCAAACAGGCTGAACGTCTGCAAGGTGCGGCGGCGCTGCTGGCTCTCCACCGCTGCGACGAAACCTGGGAAGTCGCCTTCGTGCGCTGCCTACAAAAGCGCCTCGACGAGCGCCAGCTCAAACTCGGCGGCGATGATTTCCGCAAGCTCTCACATCCCTCCTGGACGGAATACGAAAACTTGCGCCAGCCAGGCAGCCGCGAATCCCTGAAAAAAGCCGATGTCCTGCTGAGCCGTATCCATGCCGAATTGTGCAGCGACCTGATCCGCCTCGCCGACAGCGGCAGCGGCAGCGGCGACTGGTCCTCCTGCCGGCATTTCACCGACAAACTGATGAAGCTTGATCCCTCGCAAAAGCTGCGCCGCGGCTATCCCGGCCGGATCTGGACCGAGCCAGTCTCGGGCATCAGCTTCGCCTGGGTGCCGGCAGGCAAGGCCCTCATCGGTTCGCCGAAAGGGCAGTCCGGCGCGGAAAAGGACGAGATCCTGCACGAGATCGAGATCAGCCGCCCCGTGCTGATGGCGGTCACCGAAATCACCGAAGAGCAATGGGCCCGGGTGATGGGGAGCGAAGGGATCGTCGACCGCCGTCTGCCGCGCAGTCAAGTGTCGTGGAAAGAAGCTTCGGCCTTCTGCAAACGCCTTGGCGAGCTCAGCGGCTGCCGCGTCCGTCTTCCTTCCGAAGTCGAATGGGAATGGGCCTGCCGGGCCGGCTCGAAGCAGATCTGGAGTTTCGGCGACAGCCTGAGTCCGCGGCAGGCCGCTGTCTCCGGGCCGGGCTCGGCTGGCAAGCTTCTCCCGGCCGGATCTTTCCCGGCCAACGCCTGGGGGCTGAAAGACATGCACGGCAGCCTCTGGGAATGGTGCTCGGACTGGGCCGCTCCTTACCAGCTCAAACAAGGCCGCGATCCGCGCGGTCCCGACGATGCCCAGGCGCGTCGCGACGAACTCGATATGCGGATCTGCCGCGGCGGTTCGTGGAAAGATCCCGCCTCTTCAGCCCGCAGCGCCAACCGCTGGGAATACAGCCCCAGCGTCCATTCCGACGCCATCGGCTTCCGCATCATCATTGAAACCGAAACCCAAACTGGAGCCCAGCCATGAGAATCCCCGCCGCCGTCTTCCTCGCCGTCACCGTCACCTCCTGCATCTACGTCCAGCCGCAGATCCAACCCGTCGCCGCCGCTCCCGCTCCCGCTCCCGTCGCTCCCGCTCCCGTCGCTCCCGCTCCCGCCGCCGCCACATCCGTCGCCGCCACATCCGTCGCCGCCGCCCCCGCCGCCGACAGCTTCGAGGCTCGTGTCGCCAGCATCTTCAAGATGCAGCGCGAAGGAGCCATCACCGAAGCCCAGGCCCACCACATGCTCAGCGCCTGCATCAACGGCGTCAACGTCGCCACCCCTGCCGCCGGCAAACCCGAAGGCCTCGCGACCGCCGCACCGATAGCTGCACCGGTCGCCGCCGCCTCGAGCGCCGCCGCCGATCTCAATCTGCCCAACTACAAGCCTGAAAGCGTCCTCGAAGGCCGGATGCAGGTGATGGGTTCCGACTCGATGGATTCCTTGATGACCCACTGCTGCGGCAGCTTCAAAGCCTACCACAACAAGCTCGCCATCAGCCTCGAAGGCAAGGGTTCGTCGACCGCCGTGCCGGCCATCCTCGAAGGGCGCGCCGACATCGGTCCGATGAGCCGCGAACTCAAGCCCGCCGAAATCGCCCGCTACCGCGAAACCATGGGCTGCGATCCTGTCGCCCTGACCGTCGCCATCGACACTCTCGCCGTCTACGTCCACCCCGACAATCCGCTGAAAGACGGATTGACCATGGAGCAGCTCGACGCGATCTTTTCCGAGTCCCGCCAGCGCGGCGGCCAGGAAGTCCGCACCTGGGGTGATCTCGGCCTGGAAGGCGAGTGGAAGGATCAGCCGATCCGCCTGATCAGTCGCAACGAAGCCTCGGGCACCTACGCCTTCTTCAAGGAACACGTTCTCAAGAAGGCCGAATTCCGCAGCGGCGTCGAACTGCTGAACGGCAGCCGCGAAGTGGTCCAGGCCGTCGCCAACGACCGTTTCGCCATCGGCTACTCCGGCATCGCCTACAAGACCCCGGCGGTCAAAGTCCTCGCGATCGCGGCGGAAAAAGGCCGTCCCGCAGTCCTTCCGGAAGAGATCCATGCCTACAGCGGCGACTACCCTCTGACCCGCAGTCTTTTTGTCGTCCTCAGCCGCAAGGACGGCGTCTACTCCGCCCCGGCGAAGGAATTCAGCCGTTTCATCTTCTCGCGTGAAGGGCAGCAGCTGGTCCGTTCGGAAGGCTACTACCCGGTCAACGCCACCATGGCCAAGGCGCAGCTTAGCAAGATGGAGAAGTGAAGCCGATGGCCAAGTTCGACACCCGCTACAACCTCGATCTCAGCGAGGTGAAAGTCTTCTGCCGCTCTTGCAAGACGGTGCAGAGCTGCGGGCTTTCCGAGCTTGGAAAGCCGCATCAGTGCAGCCGTTGCAACGAATACTTCATCGTCCCCCGCGAGCGTTTCGCTCCCGGGGTGACGATCGCCGACTACGTCATCGAGGAGCTGATCGGCTCTGGCGGCTGCGGCTCGGTCTTCCGCGCCTGGCAGATCTCGCTCGACCGTCCCTGCGCCCTGAAGATCCTTCATGAACGCGTCTTGAGCAGCGAAGCCGAGCTGCATGAATTGACCAAGGAAGGCCGCCTCGCCGGCCGCCTCAATCATCCCTCCATCGTGCAATGCTACGCCATCGGCGAGGAGGATTCGGTCTTCTACTACGCCATGGAGCTGATCGAAGGCAAGTCGCTGAAGGAGATCCTGTCGAAACGCTGGCGCCTGCAGCCGAGCCGGGCCATCGACATCGTCATCCAGATCGCCGAGGCCCTCGAATACGCCTGGAGCCGCGAACGCCTGGTGCACCGCGACATCAAGCCGGACAACATCATGATCGACCACGACGGCTTCGCCAAGCTCACCGACATGGGCCTCGCCCTGACCGCCCATGCCCTCCATCAAGCCGCCGCCTCGGAGACCGACGAGATCCAGGGCAGCCCCCACTACCTGTCGCCCGAACAGATCATGGGCCAGGTCCAGGATTTCCGTAGCGACATCTATTCGCTCGGCATCGTCCTCTACCAGTGCCTTTCCGGCGGCTTCCCCTTCAACGGCGACAGCCCGCAGGAATTGCTGATGCATCACCTCGACACCGTGGTGCCCGATCTGCGCGACTGTAATCCCGATCTGCCGCCGGCGCTCACCCGCCTGGTCTGCCGGATGATGGCAAAAAGCCCTGCCGAACGCCCTGCCGACTACGCCATCCTGAAGCGCGAGCTGGTGCTGATCCGCAGCAGCCTGAGCGATTCGAGCAAGAGCGGCGGGCTCGAAGCCCTGCTGAAACACCAGTCCGGTTCGACCTCGCCCTATCCCGTCGCCATGGCCAAGCCCCTCATCTTGCAGACGCAGCGCCACCTGGTGAGCGACAAGTCCCCGGCGGAGCCCCACCGTTTCATGCCGAAGCCGGAGGCAGCGGCGGCAGGCCGCCGAGGGCAACTGATGGCCTGCCTCTTTGCCGCGGCCCTGCTGCTGCTCGCTCCGATCCTCTTTTTCAGCTTCGAGTTTACTCCTGCTTCTCACCAACCGGACGCGATGCCGGCCTCCCCTGCGGCAGCCAAGATGGGGCGCGTGATGATCGACCCGGCGGGCTACGATCCCGGCCATGAATGGATCGAAATCAGCGGTTCCGGAGCCGTCGTCCTGAGCAACGCCGAAGGCAGCCGCTTCAAGCTCGCCCCGGAGAGCGGCGGCAAGATCGCCCTCAGCCCGGAGTTCATCCTCTGCAACGAAGGCGAAATACTCGAACTGCGCAACGACAGGGACGAAGTCCTCGACCGCTGGAGCATTCCGGCTGCACAGATCCGCTCAGGTGAAGCGCTCAGCCGCTGAATCCACCCTGCTCTGGTTTTGGGCCGAGTCTAATCCTTGGTTGGATGGATCCAAAACCTGAATCTATATTTTGATTTTTTGAGAATTTTTTGTATTTGTGCCCCTCGCGTTTGATTGATTTTGATTAAGATATTGCGTCTCGACTTGAATAGAATTCCCAACATTTGTCTGTGTTTGATTTCTTGATAATCATGCATTAGTTAAATTGCATAATTAATGACTCTTAAATGCGATCGTATATCGTGAGTTAAAGCGTCCATAAAAAGTCACATTCAACAGCGAATTCGAGTCTTAATTTTTTTTCGGTGTATGTCTGGCAAAGATGTTGAATGCGAGAAGATAGAAGTTCCAAGTTGAGTGGTTTTTCAAAGAAGTCAGCTCCTCCGGACCGCATGAAATTCATAGCTAAGTCGACTGAGTTGTGACCACTCATCATGACAAGAGGAGGCAGTGGTTTTCCGCTCGCATGCAAGCGGTTCAGGACCTCCATTCCGCTCATTTCTGGCATGCTGTAATCAATTATAATACAATCATAATCAACTTTGGAGACTAGATCAATGGCAATAAATGGATTGGTTACTGTGCTGACACGAACTTCGAAACCGAACCAGCGCCGGATCATGTCGCAGATATCCACCTCGTCGTCGATGACCAAAATGTGGGGTTTGTTATTCATCTTATCCTCCGTTAATTTTGGGTGGCTTGCTTCCGTTGAGTGCGAACTTGTCACATGCTCCTCAAAACTATAAACGACAAGATGCTTCGTTTCGTGACACCTAGCGCGGTGGTAAAACGGGATTGGATCACCCCATGCCGCCACACTTAGCGGATGGCGCATCAGGCTCCACAAAGTTGGGCGGGCAAGGGCAAGGGGCTGTAGACTTCCGCCACCTTGACCAAGCGAAGCCGAACGCCGCTAACTCGAACTCCACCAGTCCAGCTTGCCGCCGATCACGGCCTTGATCGCGTCGGCCCCGCCCTCCAAGATCTCGTCACCGCAGGCGGTCCGATCAGCCGCGAAAAGCTCGTCAAGACCCCGGGACTCGAAACTTCAGCCCCGGACTTCGAGCTCGATGCCAAGACTTCCACGTTCCATGGATGACTACGATGCCTTTATTTCATACCTTACCTTCCTTATCCTCGGCGCATCCCAAGAGGCTCAGCGATGAAAAGCAGCAAGAAATCCATCGCGGCGCCCAGCGACACCGAGCTCGATAAGCTTCCGCGTGCTCCGCTCACTCAACGGCATGCCTGAGCAAGGCTGGGACGGTGCCCGACTCCTCGCCGCCCTCTTCGATGCCAATCGCCGCGCGAGGCTCCTTAAGGAATCGTGTTTTGTGCGTTGGGCCACGAAGTCAGCAATCCGGGCCTTGAGTTGCATTCTGTCGATATTGTCGGGGCGACTGCCCAATAATTTTGACAAAATGTCGATTGAAGTGACTGATGTCGTAAAATCCAAGATGGTCGGCAATTTCTGTGATGCTGCGCGATCCATGTCGCAATTCTCGGCAAGCAGCGTTGATTCTCACTTGCAAAATATAAGAGCCGGGACTGATGCCCGCAAAGGCCTTGAACTTGCGGTCAAATTGACTCATCGATAGATTCATCCGGGCAGCCAGCTCCGATATTGAAGGCAAGGAACGGTGATGCAGATTGATATAATCTAGCACCTCTGACAAATCTGAGTAAGGTTTGATTTCAAGATCACTGCGCCGCATGTCACGCAGCAGGCCGCAGAGGCCAACGATGTCTCCCCCTGGACCATGGAGCGGGATTTTACTGGAAAGGTACCACCGGGTGTGCCCTTGAGCGTCGGGAACCATCCACTTTTTGTTTAAGATACGTTCTCCTGCCAGCACTTGGCGATCTTCATTGATATAGAGCTTAGCGATGGCCGGTTCAAAAAAATCGCTATCAGTTTTTCCAAGTATTTGTTCTATGAAATTCAAGCCAAGCAGTTTTAGCTGGGCTGAATTGGCCATCACGAAACGGCTGTTGACATCTTTGGCGTAAAAATACAGCTCGGGAAGGGCATCGAGAAGAGCTGTCACTTGGAAAGGATCGGCAATGCGTGCGAGAAAATTCTGGGTGATCGGGGACATGGGCGTGTTGTTCCTTAAAATGAGAAAATAGCGGCATGCGCAATTCGTGCAAATAAAAATCAAAATCATACATGGAGCTAGCGGAAACCCTGGATAGGCTTGAGGAATCAGAAACGACAACCAAGGAGAATCCCATGAAATCCATTCTGTCCTCTCTCTGCCTACTTAGTCTGGTCGCCTGCTCCGACTACCTGGAGCAGGCAAAATCTCCGCCCTCCCCGGACATCGTCGAGTCACTGGACTTTAATCGCGATGTCCGACCTATTCTATCTGATAAATGTTTTTATTGTCATGGTCCGGACGCCGAGAATCGCAAGGCGGGATTACGACTGGACGAACCAAGCGGCGCCTATGCTCGTCTCAAAGACAGCGAGACCGATTTCGCTATAGTCCCGGGTAAGCCGGAAAATAGTGAGTTCTGGAAGCGTATCTGCAGTGATGATGAAGATGAGTTGATGCCGCCTCGCAAGTCTAACAAGACCTTGAGTGCCGCAGAAAAGGCAGTGTTGAAGCGCTGGATCACGGAGGGGGCAAAGTACGAAGGTCACTGGGCCTTCCAATCAGTGAAATCCCCATCTGTTCCGAAAGTTAGCTCAAGCTCTCCAGGCAACAATGAGATCGATCGATTCGTTCAAACACGACTTAAAAAAGAGGGTCTACAGATCTCCCCAGAAGCGGACCGCGCCACCCTGCTGCGCCGCCTCAGCCTCGACCTTATCGGTCTGCCTCCGACGAGGGAGGAGCTAAAGACTTTTCTTGCTGACCGAAATCCGGGAGCCTATGAACGCCAGGTCGAGCGTCTCCTCGCGAGCCAGCGCTATGGCGAGCACATGGCGATGGGCTGGATGGACATCGCCCGCTACTCCGACACCGATGGATTCCAATATGACCGCACCCGCACCATGTGGCCCTGGCGCGATTGGGTAGTGAGGGCTTACAACCAGGATTTCCCTTACGATCAATTCGTCCGTT
Source organism: Verrucomicrobiota bacterium (assembly GCA_039798785.1). Classification (GTDB taxonomy): domain Bacteria; phylum Verrucomicrobiota; class Lentisphaeria; order Lentisphaerales; family Lentisphaeraceae; genus CAMCSH01. The sequence goes on from JBDKFG010000060.1 coordinate 22,444, forward strand.
GGCAGATCGCCGGCGACCTCCTTCCAGGCGCTACCCAAGAGCAGATCCTGGCCAGCGGCTTTAACCGCAATCACATGCTTAACAACGAAGGCGGTCGCAATCCAGAGCCTAACCGTGTCGACTATGTCATCGACCGCACTGTGACCACCGGCACCGCATTCCTGGGTCTCACACTCGACTGCAGTCGTTGCCATGACCACAAATTCGATCCGATCACCGCCAAAGATTTCTACTCGCTTTCAGCCTACTTCAACCAAGTTGACGAAACCGGTGCCGTGCTCTCCTGGGGGCCTACCGCCAAGGTTAAGGGCGGTCGTTGGGGTGATCAGGAGGTTTTAGTGATGAAAGATTTGCCGGTGGAAAAACAGCGCAAGACTTGGGTTCTGCTCCGCGGCGAGATGACCCAGCACGGGGAAGAGGTTCAGGCCGGGGTGCCTCCCGCTATCCGCCCAGTTCTTCCGCCCGAGGCGCCGAAAAATAGACTCGCGCTAGCAGACTGGCTCGCCTCGGCAGAAAATCCCTTGGTTGCCCGTGTCGAGGTTAACCGCCAATGGCAGCGCTTTTTCGGCAAAGGACTAGTGCTCACATCGGAGGACTTCGGACTCCAGAGCCAGTATCCCTCCCACCCCGAGCTCCTCGACTGGCTCGCAGCCCGATTCGTCAAGGACGGCTGGAGCATCAAGAGCTTGCAGCGCCTAATCGTCTTGTCCAGCACTTACCGTCAAGGCTCCAAGGCCTCCCCGGAACTTCTCAACAAGGATCCCGAGAACCGCCTGCTCGCCCGCCAGAGCCGCTTCCGCCTGCCCGCCGCCACCTTGCGTGACCAGGCCCTGTTGGCCAGCGGCCTCCTCAACGGTGAAATCGGCGGCCCGGGTGTCAACCCTTACCAGCCCGCCGGCATGTGGGAGGAGGTCACCAACAACCAGGTCCATTTCAAGCAGGATCACGCCCCCGCCATCTACCGACGCAGTCTTTACGTCTTTTGGCGCCGCCTCTGTGCCCCCGCCAGTCTTTTCGATGTTTCCAAACGCCAAGTCTGCCAGGTTCGTCCAATACGCACTAATACCCCGCTGCAGTCCTTGGCGCTTTTCAATGATCCCGCGTTTTTTGAATGTGCCCGGGTCCTCGCTCAGAACAGCTTGAGCCAGGCAACTGAGTCCTCGGCGCGACTTGGATGGGCCTTCGAGACCATCATTGGACGCCCCGCCTCCCAAGCCGATCTGGCGCCCCACCTTGATGCCTACGACAAGCTGCTCGCCATCTATCGACAGCATCCCGCCGAGGCCGCCAAACTGCTAAAGATCGGCGAAGCTCCAACGCCGAAAGACGCCGATCCTGTCGTACTTGCCGCACTTGCTTGCACCTGCAATGTCATGCTCAGTCTGGACGAGACGATCAGCCGGGAATGAAGACGCTTTTAAAAACCACTGGAGATTCAAGATGCGAATGACGATTATTGCCACATTGCTGGCGGCAACACTGGTTGCACAATCTGCAGACACCGACAAAACTGCCACCCAAACCACAACCTCATCTAATCGAGATGGAATCGATAAAATTCTAGGCGAAGGCAGTTTCCGCTACCGCCTGGTACCCGGCTGGGCCAAGCTCCAAGGAGTCAAAGTCCGCAACGGCCACGGCGTCGCCGTTGACCGGCAGGGACGTGTCCACTTGCTCACTGACCACCCTGAGAACAATCTGATCGCTCTTGATCCCGCTAGTGGTACCGTGCTGGCGCAGAAACGTTTGGATATGCCAGGTGCGCATGGGCTTTCTTTGGCTAAAGACGGCAATCGTGAAGTCTTTTACATTACCTGCAACGACAGCGGCCGCGTCGTCAAGACTACTTTGGAGGGCGACATTCTCCTGGAATATCCTTGGCCCCAAGCCAGTGGTAAGTATAAATCAATCAAAGAGTACAAGCCCTCTTGCATACTGCCGCTTCCAGGAGGAGAAGTCGCCGTTTTAGATGGCTACGGTAAAGATTTTATCCACCGATATGGGCCCGACGGCAAGCTGCTGGCAACTTTCGGTGGGAATGACCAAGGCATCCCGCATTGGGGACCTCACGGCGGCGCTGTCGAGCTTCACCCCAGTTCCAAGCCAGAACTCATCTTGGCAATGAGCGATCAACAGAATCTTGCGCGTTGGAGTATCGAGGGCCGCAAGCTTGCCGAAATCCCCCTCCCTGGCACCAATCCCCGCATGCTCAAGCGGTTTGGCGCCTGTTGGGTGATGGCGACCATCGGTGATCAGTGGCCGAAGGACTGCTCCAGACCAGGCTTCATCTCCTTCTTGGATAATGACTTTCGCGTACTAGTCAACCTTGGTGCCGCCGCCCCGCGTTATGTCGATGGCAAGCTCCAGCCCGCAATCGCAGACGGCAGCTTCCGCCACCCCCATGACGCCGCCTTCGGCCTCGACGGCGCCCTCTATGTTGCCCAGTTCGCCTCCGGCGACCAGCCGCTTCTCAAGTTTGAAAAAGTGAAATAAGTGGAGATTACACCATGCACGACCACCTCACCCGCCGCAGTTTCCTTTCCGGCAGCGCCCTCGGCCTCGGTTCCCTCGCTTTTGGCGCGCTCTTTGCTCAGGGAGCCGAAGGAGCCCAGCCCGTCGGGCCCCACTTCCCCGCCAAAGCCAAGAGGGTCATCTATTTGCACCAGGCCGGAGCACCGCCACAGATGGAGCTTTTTGACTATAAGCCAGGTCTGGCAAAATGGCATGGGAAGCGGCTTCCCGATTCTTTCAAGAAAAACCTGACCTTCAGCGTCGCCGGTGCCGATCAGGAGCCTCTGATTGTACCATCGCTCAAGCCCTTCAAGCAGTACGGCCAGTCCGGCCGCTGGATGTGCGAGTCCATCCCTCACATCGGCTCCCTTGCGGATGACATCTGCATCATCGATTCGATGCACACCGAGCACATCAACCACGCTCCCGCCATCACTCTGCTCCAGAGTGGCTCCCCCATCCCCGGCCGCCCCTCCATGGGTTCGTGGGCTAGTTACGGCTTGGGCAGCATGAACGCTGACCTCCCCGCCTTCGTTGTGCTTAGTTCTGTCCCTACCTTCACCGACTGCGGCCAGCCCCTTTACGAACACCTCTGGAGCTCTGGCTTCCTGCCCGCCGAACACCAGGGCACCAAGCTTCGCGCCGGTTCCGCGCCCGTCCTTCATGTCAAGAACCCCGAGGGAATGCCTGCGGAAGCCAAGCGGGCGATGGTTGACGCGCTCAGCCAGGCTAATCGTGCTCACTTTGACCTTTTCCATGATCCAGAGATATCCGCCCGCGTCACCCAAGCCGAACTTGCCTTCCGCATGCAAACTTCGGTTCCCGACCTCATCGATTTCTCCAAAGAGTCGCCTGCCGTCCTTGACTCCTACGGACCTATGGTTCGAACCCCAGGCACTTACGCTTACAATTGCCTGCTCGCCCGCCGCCTGGCTGAACGCAACGTCCGCTTCATACAGCTCTACCACACCGGCTGGGACTTCCACGGCCACATCACCACCCAGCTCCCTGCCCAGATCCAGAATGTCGACCAGCCCACCGCCGCTCTGATCAAAGACCTCAAGCAGCGCGGCCTGCTCGACGACACGCTTGTCGTCTGGGGCGGCGAGTTTGGCCGTACAGTCTGCGTACAAGGCAACATCAAGGACACGGCGAAATTTGGCCGCGACCACCATGGCAACTGCTTCACTACCTGGATGGCCGGCGCAGGTGTCAAGGCCGGGCACTCTCACGGCACAACCGACGACTTCAGTGTTTCAGTCGTCGACAAGGGCGTCCATGTCCACGACCTGCAAGCTACCATCCTAGAACGCCTAGGATTTGATCACACCCGGCTCACCGCACGTTACCAAGGTCGCGACTTCCGCCTTACTGACGTACATGGACATGTGGTCAAAGAACTTCTCTCCTAACGCGGACTTCGTCCGCAACCTAACTGGGGTGGAAGCGCAAAATACCACTCCCTTCCACCCGAAAACTTCTTGTTTTGCCTTGCAGGAATTCGGCTAAAAGCGACTATCAATACACAACCATGGAGTACTAAATGAGCCGTCATGCGTCTATTTGCCCGCTTAAGCTTGAGTGCGTCGATCAATACCGCCGTTTGCACGCAGAAACCTGGCCGGCGGTGTTGGCGAAAATCACCGAATGTGGCATCCGCAACTATTCGATTTTCCTGCGGACCCTGCCTGATGGAACTCCCATGCTCTTTAGCTATTTTGAATACATCGGTACAGATCTTGCATCAGACGGTGCGAAAATGGCGGCTGATCCAACCACTCAGGCTTGGTGGGCTCTGTGCAAGCCCTGCATGGAGCCCCTTCCCGACCGCATGCCAGAAGAATGGTGGGCAGGTATGGAGGAGGTCTTCCATAATGATTAATCCTCCGAGTGTCCGAGGAACCTAACATGCCAAGAACTGCCCCGCCCGACAGCCGCCGAAGAACCCATGAAGCGGCCTGGAGCGGCGGAAAATAATTCGACCTGTATCACTCCAAATCAAGCTCAGATGAACTGCAGAAGACGAAGGAGAACGCAGAAAGAGTGATCGATAAAGCGCGAAACGCTCACTTTTGTGCTCTATGTGCCTTTTGTGGCCATCTGCTCTCTTTACCTCATTCGTTCCTTCGCATGATACAGTTCGAAATAATTTCCAGTTCTCGAACTGAGCGATCCCAAATCATCAAGGCGCTTCTTTGAGGATGCTTGGTCAGCGACGCGATTTGAGCGTGGCCCCAATACGATGGTCATCTTCGTCGATTTTTCGCAAAAGCCAGTCGCGCGGGGCGCCGAAGCAAGTGGTGGAGCGCGCCCTAAGCTTCTCGACGAGCTTCATTTGGAAGACGAAGGACGGAGCGGACTCCGGCAAGCCCAAGGGTGCCCATGATTGGGCACCCTTGGGCGTTCAGGCAGACTGCCGCGATTTTACTCTACCCGGCAAGGGATTTACTCGGGATGGGGGAGACAAGAGGCTTACGAACAATTTCAGCGGGTGATCTCGTTGATGATCTCGCCGACGGCTGCAGCCACCTCGGGGTCAGGATTGCGGAGCTGCTGGCGAAGGGCTGGAACTCCGGCAGCGCCCAGCGCCAGCAAGGCCTTGCGCGCCTCGATGCGCTGCTTAGGGGCGCCGGCCAGCCCCGTGCATAGCGATTCGACCTTGGCAAGGATTTCGGGGGCGATGGCGAGATGCTTCTTCGCACGGCCAAAACCCTCCCGTTCGCTGAGCTTTCGGAACGCCGCCTCGTCGAGTCGGAGAAACTCGCCGCCCGCACTCAGGCAGTAGTAGCCGCCGTCGACGAGATTCTCGGCGGCGAAAAGGATCTCGGCCTTGGCGTCGAGCGGCAGGGCGCCGGCGTAGCGGATCGGGCCGACGGCTTTGCCTAGATACCCTCGAGCCATCAATTCGCCGATTGCCTCGCCGCGGCTATGACGTTCCATTATCTCGTGCATTGGGACTTCTTGAGAGTCCTCCGGACCAGACCTGTAGGTTTCGGGGTATTGACCGAGGGATCCTTGGATCGCGTCCGCCCGCAGGCGCAGTCGTTCGTCATCGAACTTTTTCTTCACGATCTTCTCGATTCCCTTGAGCAGATCGGCCCCCAAACGGTGTCTTCCATCGCTCACGTCGACGATTTGGAGCCCGCCTCCAGCTCCCTTCCGCAGGAAGAAGGTCACCGCACCGCCTAGTGGGTCCTTAAACTCGACCAAGAGCAATCCAGCATCGACGCCTTCCCCCGCCTTCTCCGAGACGTAGTTAGCCGGGACCTGGAATTTCTGGCATAAACTGGGGTTGACTTCCGCCGACATCAAGATTTTCATTGCGCCGCCGATGCAGTTGCGGAGCTTGGCCTCCTCGCCAGCCTGCGCCAGGGCGGTCATCCGGTTGAAGAAGGCTTTGCCAGGACCTTCCTTGTTTCCAACCGCGGCCAGCTTGGGGACCTCGTTCTTGTCGCCATTGTTTGATTTTGCCAAAAGGCGCATTTCATTCGATGTGGGCGTCCCAAGCGCTTGATCTACGCTCGGCCTCTCGCCCGTATCCGCAGCTTCATCTTCGAGCTTCGGATCGTTTGGACGTGAACGAAAATGTTCGTCGAGAGCTGCTTTGGCTTGTGCATTTCCCTTTTGTGCGGCGCCCTTCAATCCCGTGGCTGCAGCATAACGCACTAAAATGTCATCATGGGTCATGAGCAAGTGAATGAGAAAGTCCACTGCTGGCTGGATGTTGGCGGATGCAGGCTCAATCAAGTTTCCCACATCCTTCTCGTTGATGAGAATATCGAGTGATTTTTTATGCCCAGCTGTTGCTGCGATACCCAATCCCACCATGGCGAATGAGAAAACTCCTTTTTTGGTTGCTCCTGCTTTCAAGGCGTCGAAGGCAAACACATTCCCTTTTGCGCATTCCTTACCCAGTAAATCAAAAGCTTCACTCACCAGTAAGAAATTGGTATTTATATTATTAGCAGGGTCGCGATATAGATCCTCATGCGTGGCGCACAGGATATCAAAAGCCTTCTTGTCACCGTCGCAGATGGATTTTGCCAGAGCCCGCATCGCCTCTGCAGTGGGTTTCTCGATCGCTTTGGCGGCTTTCGATGGCTCGTTCGGAACTGTGACGACTGTGGCGTCCTGGGTCTTTGCGTGAAGCCATGCAGGGTTAAACAAAAGTCCGAAAGCGAGGAAAATGTTGCATTTCATGTGCTTAAGCCCTTTTTTATTTTCAATTTTTGGGGTTTTGGTTTCTTGTCTTGTCAAGTTTCACAAAGAAGCGATCAGTTTTTGTCTCTTCTCGAAATCTAGAATTGACAGATTGACCTCCCCCAGCGACTTGTGACACATTAGGTGCACGTGACGTACTCAAGTATTATGACATGGAGTCACCTCCTTTGGCTGTTGTATGCATGCCGCTCCTACTGTTGGCAGTAATCTATGCAGGCCCCCCGATCATAGGAAACGAAAAAAAATCTGGCTCGAGCATTGATAAAATCGATGAACTCCGGGGCGGCTCCTCGACCCATTCCGCTTGGGAAGAGCTCCCTCACCCGAGGCACTGCTTGACCTCTTTCGCGGAGCGCAGCCCCCTCCAGCACCCGCAAAGGCAGACTTTCCCCTTGTCGTCAAACACTAGGGGGAATTCACCTGTTGAGGGAATGTAAGATGTAAGACGATGTTTAATTTTTGTGTCATGTGTAAGATGCTGCAGGAACTCCCACTAGTTAGTTTACGTCGTCCGTAAAATTCACTCGACAACCTGAGATTCGAATGCAAAAACTGATCTGGCTCTTCCTCTCCCCCCTCGGCGCCGCCTCGATGGGCGTGCTCGCCCTCAATCGCGGCGAAACCGTCTCCGCCGCCTGGCTCGTCGTCGCGGCGCTCTGCACCCACCTCGTCGCCTACCGCTTCTACTCGAAATACATCGCCGGCAAGTTCCTCCAGCTCGATGACTCGCGCCGCACCCCGGCGCACGAGAAGAACGACGGCATGGACTTCGTCCCCACCTCCAAGGGCGTGCTCTTCGGCCACCACTTCGCCGCCATCGCCGGCGCCGGTCCCTTGATGGGCCCGGTCCTCGCCGCCCAGCTCGGCTACCTGCCCGGCACCCTGTGGATCCTCGCCGGCGCGGTCTTCTGCGGCGCGGTGCAGGACTTCACCGTCCTGGTCATCTCCTCGCGACGCGGCGCCCGCTCGCTGCCCGAGATGATCAAGGACGAAATGGGCAAACCCGCCGGACTTTGCTGCGGCATCGGCATCATGGGGATCGTCCTCGTCCTCCTCGCGGTCCTCGCCTTCGTCGTCACCAACGCCCTCGCTGAATCGCCCTGGGGCACCTTCACCGTGCTCGCCACCATTCCCATCGCCCTCTTGATGGGCCTGTGGACCCGCTACCTCCGTCCCGGCGCGGTGCTCGAGGCGACGGCGATCGGCATCCTCTTGCTGCTCGGCTCGATCCTCTTCGGCGGCAAGCTCGAAGCTCTCGGCTGGAGCGAGCATTTCCTCTTCAGCAAGACCCAGATCGCCTGGGGCCTGATCGTCTACGGCGCCCTCGCCTCGATCCTGCCGGTCTGGCTCCTGCTCGCTCCTCGCGACTACCTGTCGACCTTCCTCAAACTCGGCGTCATCGTCCTCCTCGGCGCCGGCATCCTGATCAGCCTGCCGGATCTGCACATGCCGGCGATCAGCAAGTTCATCGACGGCTCCGGCCCGGTCTTCGCCGGCAACCTCTTCCCCTTCATGTTCATCACCATCGCCTGCGGTGCGGTCTCCGGCTTCCACTCCCTCGTTTCCTCCGGCACCACGCCGAAACTGCTCGACAAGGAATCCCACGCGCGGCCGATCGGCTACGGCGCCATGCTCTGCGAATCCGGCGTCGCCATCATGGCGATGATCTGCGCCTGCATGCTCCAGCCCGGTCTCTACTTCGCCGTCAACACCCCCGCCGCGGTTCTCGGGCCCGATGCCGTCGCCGCCTGCGCCAAGATCAGCGAATGGGGCTTCAAGATCACCCCCGAGGAACTGCAGGCGGCGACCGTCGCCATCGGCGAACACTCCTTGCTCTCGAAAGTCGGCGGCGCCCCCACCTTCGCCCTCGGCACCGCCTTCATCCTCAATGAGGCCTTCGGCGGCACCGCCGCCTTCTGGTATCACTTCGCCATCCTCTTCGAAGCGCTCTTCATCCTCACCACCATCGACGCCGGCACCCGCGTCGCCCGCTTCCTCGCGCAAGACCTCCTCGGACGCCTCCACCCCGCCCTCGGCAACACCTCTTCCTGGCCAGCCAACATCCTCGCCACCCTGCTCGTCGTCGCCGGTTGGGGCTGGTTCCTCTTGCAAGGTCTCGCCGACCCCTTCGGCGGGGTCAAGGCCCTCTGGCCGATGTTCGGCATCGCCAACCAGATCCTCGCCGCCATCGC
>JBDKFG010000061.1:0-30997 GCA_039798785.1 Verrucomicrobiota bacterium
AATCTTTGATTTTGTTCGCGTTCTGTTGAATCTTGAATTTTGAATCTTGAATCGGATTCCCGAGCTGAGCCCAAGCTCAGCTTCGGAATCCAGGATTATGCCGAATTCTGTCGCTCGACCCCTTGCAGGTCGCACATGGTAGCCCAGGATCGAGCCGCATCGGCGATGACCCTGGGTTGGAGGTTTCCCTGGTTCGCCGACCCGCAAGGGGTCGGAACTCATTTTTGCCTCACACCCAGGGTCGAGGCGACCCTGGGCTGCCATTGGTGAGGGAAAAGCCGCGACCTGCGCCCATCGCGTTCACCCAGCCCGATGGGCTGGGCGATCAAAAGCGGTCACGCGCAAGCTCAGTCTCAGCACAATTGCGAAATCTTTTGTTTCATTTGAGCGACTGGGAGACTATTCATCTGGAGCGTGGCGCCAGACGGGGAAAGAGATCGGCACTCCAGCGTCCTGGATTTTGTCGACCAAGTCGTTGATCGCCTGAATGTCGATGTCGACAGGCACATCAAAAGCCGACAAGCCATACTCGTCCCATGTCGTCAGGCTGCATCCTAGCGCCTGGATTTCCCGCCTGTAAAGACTGCTATCTACATCCCCAGAATCCATGATGCGCACCAGCGAATGCCCCCCATTCACTCGTGCGGAGAACTCAAAAATGCAACCGTTGACGGGATCCGGTTCCGCACTGAAGCGATCGCCTACCGCAAGACCTTTAACGAAGAAAGGAGTGCTGCGCACTTCAAACAGGCCATCGATCTCCACGCACCAAAGATGCTCGACCAAGACAGGAGGCCAATTCCCTTCGTCGTCTAAAGCAAAAGCCAGTTGCTTCATCGATGCCGCCTCCACTGATTTTTTCGTGTCTTTCGTGGTCAATCCGCAGAGCTCCGCCCTCACTCCGACTTGGCGTCGCGGGTCATCAGGCCGAGGATGGCTTCGCGGGGGCAGGCGCCGTGGTGCAAGACCAGGTTGCAGGCCTCGATGATCGGGGCCTTGACTCCGAGGCGCTGCGCCAAGGCGGCGGCGGCGGCGGCGGTGGGAACCCCTTCGGCGACGTTGTGCCCCATGTCGGCCTGGATCGCGTCCCAAGTGGCGCCTTTGCCGAGGAGTTCGCCGACCCGGCGGTTGCGCGAGTGTTGCGAGGTGCAGGTGGTGATCAGGTCGCCGAGGCCGGACAGGCCGGCGAAGGTTTCGCGGCGGCCGCCGAGGGCTTCGCCGAGGCGGCCCATTTCGACCACGGCGCGAGTCATCAGGGCGGCCTTGGTGTTGTCGCCGAAGCCGAGGCCGTCGAGGACGCCGGCGCAGATGGCGTAGATGTTTTTCAAGGCGCCGCCGAGTTCGACGCCGGTGACGTCGGTGCTGGTGTAGACGCGGAAGCGCGGGCTCATGAAGGCCTTCTGGACGAGGCGGGCGAGTTCTTCGTCGGTCGCGGCGGCGACCAGGGCGGCGGGCATGCCTTGGATCACTTCTTCGGCATGCGAGGGGCCGGCGAGCATCGCATAGGGATGGGCGGGACCGAGGACCTCCGCCGCGAGCTCCGCCATCCGCTTCAGGCTGCTGCGTTCGATGCCCTTGGCGACGTTGACCACCGGGCACTGCAGGCCGAGGCGGCGCAGCTCCGCCAGGCTGCCGCGAAGATGCTGCGCCGGAGTGGTGACCAGGACGAGTTCGGCGTCTTCGATCGTCGCGGCGAAATCGGAGCTGATCCGGAGATTGTCATGGAGGCGATAGCCGGGCAGGTGCCAGAAATTTTCGCGGCGGCTGGCGACTTCCGCCATGTACTCGGGATTGCGGCCCCAGAGGGTCACTTCATGGCGGTTGTCGCAAAGGACTTGCGAGAGGGCGCTGCCGAAGGCTCCGGCGGTGATGACGGCGATCTTCATTTCGATTCCTCCGCCTCATTTTTCCGTTTGAAGCTGCTCTCGGTGCCTTGGCGCAGGCGGGCGATGTTGGCGCGGTGGAGCCAGATCACCAGGATCGCCATCACCGCGAAGAGGATCAGCGAGGGCAGGGGCAGCTTCTCGGAACCGTAGAGGCGTCCCTGGAAGACGGCGCAGAGCGGCAGAGCGATGGCTGCGACGATCGAGCCGAGGCTGACGTAGCCGGAGAGGCGGAAGACGAGCAGCCAGACGATCAGGGCGATGGCGGTGGGCAGGGGGGCGACCGCCATGATCGCGCCGGCGGAGGTGGCGACGCCTTTGCCGCCCTTGAAGTTGACGAAGCAGGAGAAGACGTGGCCGAGGACGGTGGCGAAGACCGCGGTCAAGGGGAGCCAATCAATCCAGTCCTGGGCGTGGCGGCGGCAGAGTTCCTGGGCGAGGAGCACCGGCACCAGGCCCTTGCCGAAGTCGAGGACGAAGCAAGTGATGCCGAGGGGTTTGCCGAGGACCCGCAGGACATTGGTGGCGCCGATGTTGCCGGAGCCGTGCTCGCGGATGTTGACGCCTTTCATCTTGCCGATGATCAGGCCGAAGGGGATGGCCCCGATGAGATAGGCGCCGAGGAGAATGCAGACCAAGGTGAGTGCGGGAGTCATGAGGGGAACCTGGATTGTTGCGCTGTATTTACCGCAGCTTCAAGCGTCACCGCAGATCGGTTCGATCCGATTGATCGGACCGATGCGCCGCCGTTCGTGGCATCCGGCTTCAGTTGAAGAAGCGGCGGCCGGAGCGTTTCGAGGAGGAGTTGGTGGTCTTGGCGAGGAGCTCAATCTCCTGCAGGGCGATGCCGGTGCCCTTGGCGACCGCGAGCAGCGGCTCTTCCGAGACGCTCACCGGCAGGCCGGTCTCTTCCGACAGCAGCTTGTCGAGACCGCGTAGCATGGCGCCGCCGCCGGCCAGGGCGATGCCGTGGTCGATCAGGTCGGCGGAAAGTTCCGGCGGGCAGCGGTCGAGGGTCTGGCGGACGATGTCGACGATCGCCGAGATCGGCTCCGACAGGGCTTCGCGGATCTCCTGCGACGAGATGGTGATGGTCTTGGGCAGGCCTGCGAGCTGATCGCGACCCTTGACTTCGAGGGTGAGCTCCTGGGCCAGGGGATAGGCCGAGCCGAGCTTGATCTTGATTTCTTCCGCGGTGCGCTCGCCGATCATCAGCGAGTAGGATCGCTTCATGTGCTGGATGATCGCCTGGTCCATGGCGTCGCCGCCGACCCGCAGGGAGTGAGCTTCGACGATGCCGGCGAGCGAAATCACCGCGACTTCGGTGGTGCCGCCGCCGATGTCGACGATCATGTTGCCGGTGGGTTCGGCCACCGGCAGGCCGACGCCGATCGCCGCGGCCATGGGCTCGAAAATGGTGTAGACCTCGCGGGCTCCGGCCTTCATCGCCGATTCCTTCACCGCGCGAAGCTCGACCTCGGTGATGCCGGAGGGCACCGCAATCAGAACCCGGGGCGGGCTGATCTTGGCGCGCGAATGCACCTTGTTGATGAAGTAGCGCAGCATGATCTCGGTCATCTCGAAGTCGGCGATGACGCCTTCCTTCATCGGCCGGACGGCGCGAATCGTGCCTGGGGTCCGCCCGAGCATCTTCTTCGCCTCGAGGCCGACCGCGACGGCCTTGCCGGTCTCGGCGTGGACCGCGACCACCGAGGGTTCATTGAGGACGATGCCTTCATCACGGACGAAGACCAGGCTGTTGGCGGTGCCCAAGTCGATGCCGATGTCGTTGACGAAAAAGGAGCGGAGATTGCGGATAAGGCCCATAAGAATCAGGTCTTCCCTTGAATGGATGTTGACAAAATTTCGCCTCAAGATACGGCGGCGGACGGCAATAGCCAGTACTTCCGGAGCTGACTTGTGAAGATTTGACAGGACAAATTCCCGCCTGTATGGCGCGGCAACCAAGGAGGTCTGCGCTTGTTGCGGGATCTGTGAGCGAGAGATGCGTGGGGAGTGGAGGCTCGCTCAACTCCTTGACGCCTCTGACTTTTCGAAGGATCAGCGTTTCCATCAAGCTCGACCAATTCAGGAGTATCTTCCCCGGGAGGGGCCTCCTTTGAGCACAGGAGATCGAGTCAAGGAGGACTCATGCTACGCGACGAACAAGCCGCCGAGAGGACCCGGCGGCTTGTAGGCAATCTCAGGTTTTCAGAACTTGTATTCGAGCTGGGCCCAGACGATCTGCTTGTCGCTGGTGGGGTTGCCGGTCTCTTCGTCGGCGAAGTAGTAGCCGTATTTGGCCAGGGCGTTGATCTTCTGGCCAAAGACGGTGAAGTCGCGCGACCACATCAGGTCGATCTCGTCGCCGAGGTGGCCGTCGAAGTCCTTGGCGCCGCTGTAGTCGTTGGCGGTGTAGAACCAGTGGTAGGCGGCGGTGAACTTGCCGACCTCGTCGACCTTGACCGAGGCGTCGAGCCAGAGGTCCTGTAGGCCCTGCTTGAAGCCGCCGCCGTTGGTGCCGACGAAGAGGTCGGCCCAGCCGTTGAACTTGTGGGCGGTGCCGGCGAGGGTGTCGAAGCCGTAGTTGGCGGCGGAATCCTCGGCGCCGGAGAGATAGGAGTAGCCGCCGCCGAGGCTGTATTTCTTCTCCAGCTCATAGGCGAGGTAGGCAGAGAGGAATTCGCCGTCGTGGCCGCCGTTGCCGCCGATGAAGTCCTGCTGGAGGGCGCCGGTGACATCGTAGTTGACGGCGTTCTTGTCGTCGATGTCGAAGCTGCCGTCGAGGCGCAGGCCTTCGGTGATGTTGTCGCGCTCGATGCGTTCGCCGTTGACCGCCTTGGCGGTGTTGTCGGCGTCGCAGTCGAGCATGTAGACGAAGGCCGAGGCGTTGTGCTTGCCGGCATAGTTGTAGCGGGCGTGGAGGACGCCGAAGTGGTTGAGCTCGTTGCTGCCTTGCTTGAGGTCTTGCGTCGGCTTCAGCAGGGTGGTCTGGATCTCCTTCAGCCAGGCGGCAGTCAGGGTGAGCTTGTCGATCGACTTGTTCTGCAGCATGATGCCGTCGAAGGACTGGCCGTTCTGGCGCCAGTCGATGGAGCCGACGAAGCGCTGGTCGTCGAGGTTGATCTCCTGGCGGCCGACGCGGACGAGGGTGTCGGGGATCCACTTGATGTCGGCATAGGCCTGGTGCAGGCGGAAGCCGTCGGGGTCGGCGATGATGTCGCGTTTCGAGGCGGTGCCCTGGCGTCCGTCGGCATATTCATCCCAGGGGGTGGCGTTGCCGTGGCCCTGGGCGTAGAAGCTCAGGCCGCCGATTTCGGCGGTGCGGAAGCCGAGGCGGAGGCGGCTGGTGCCGGCCCAGGAATGCGGCTTGCCGTTCTCCTGGTCGACGTATTCGTAGCGCAGCCGGAGCTGGCCGTCGGCCTGGCCCTTGCTGAAGACCTCCTGGAAATTCTCGGCCTGCTGCGGCGCCGCCTTGGCGTCAGCGCTTTTTGCCGGCGGCGGTGTCGCCGGCGGCTTGGCAGCTTCGGAATTCTGGCCCAGGACGGTGCCGGCGCAGCCGATGATCAGGGGCAGGATAAAACGCGGATCCATTTCTTACCTCCATTCTTATGTTTCGGGAGCAATGAAGCTTTAGCATTGGGGGGTGGCGGATCTCTGATGTAATATCATAAAAATATGATTTTAAATTGTTTATAAATTCACATTTGAATCTCGAGTCCGTTTTTGGAGAGGGCGGGGGGCGTCGGCGGAGGAGCTTTTTTATAAAGTGCGTTGACAGGCTAGGTCAAAGCTTGAAGGGGTTCCGACCTGTCTCACTCGAATTTTGGGGGCACAGTTTAGGAGGTCTGGTCACTGGGGAGTATGAGGAGTGCTTTGACTTTCCAACTCCCTCTTTGCGGATTCCCGGAATCCCTGAAAAGCAGCTTGAATGCATCTCAGTCCAAGCTCAATTCGGGGTGATATACGTCGAGATTTTCTTTCGTCGAATCTCGGCGCAGAGGATCACGGGGCGTGCTTTCCGATCGCCAAGGTTATTTGAAGCCGCGGACTTCGGTCCGGGCGGGATAGGAGCCCGGCGATTGCGGGATATAGTCGGCGCCGTCACAAAACAGATTCCAAGGAGCCTCCATGCGTGTACTTGTCAACGGGATGATCGCGGGCATGAAAGATCGTGAATACATCGACGAAGCTTTGGCGATTCTGGCCGGCAAGGGGATCGAAACCGCGCATTTCAACCTTATCGACCAGCTGGAGAAGACCGGCAACAAGACCTTGGCCCGGCTTCTAGGCACCACAGACTATCTTTTTCAGGTGATGCGTGATCGTGAATACGCCAAGATCGGCTTCGAGCTGCAGCGTCTGCAATCGGCGAACGCGATCATCCGGGTGCCTGCCACCATCGAGTGGAACCATGTCAACTTCAAGCTGAAGGACCACAAGGAGATTGCGCGATTCATCGCTCCCGACGTCATCGTCACCCTGATCGAGGCGGAATGGGTGATTCGCGACAATCTGCGCAACATGGTGCCCAAAGATGCATTCCAGAAGAGCATCCAGGGCCAGGACTTCTCGGTGCGCGAGATCCTGTCGTGGATGAACGAGGAGGTGTCGCTGGCGGAAGACTGGGCGCGGCATCTCGGCGTCCGCCACTTCGTCATCCCCATCGGCCAGGGGGCCGAGAGCCTCGCCAAGCTGGTGGAGCATCGCGAAGTGCCGTCTTTCTACGTTTCCTATTCGATGACCCACTCGACGCCGGAGGTGCGAAAGGAGATCGACAAGACCATCGGCACCCTGCATGATTACGGGCTGGTGATCGATCCTCAGGCGATCGAGATCGGCTCGACCTACGAGACCGAGCGCGACCGCCAGGCGACATACGCCTATACCGTGCACCGCGATCTTCATTGGTTCGTCGGCAAGGTCGATTCGGTGGTCGCCATTCACCCCTACACGGACGTGCCGCCGCTGTCGACGGGGATGATGGACGAGCTCGGTCATGCCCGCGACTATCTGAAGCGCCGCTACATGGTCTTCCCCAGCCACAAGCAATCGCCCTTCACCACCGATTCCTACATCGACAAGGGGCGGCTGGTGGCTTCGCCTGAGGAGCTTTTCCTGGTGATTGAGGATGAAGGTCTGCGCAAGCTGGGCGAGCGGCGCAAGGGCTGAGTTTCAGAATCTGTATTCGTAGGTGAGGGCCGCGGCGATCGCTTCGCTGCGGTAGTCGGCGTCGCCGCGGTAGAGTCGGCGGTTGAGCTTGGGATCGATCAGTCCGAGGAGGTTGTAGAGGTCGAGCCGCAGGCTGGAGTGCGGGTCGATCCTCCATGTGCCGCCGAGATCGAAGTAGGCGAAGGGGCCGAAGTAGTGGGATGCTCCGTCCTGGTCCGGTGCGAGATAATAGGGATTGGGATGGGCTTGGCCGTAGTCGATCTGATCGCGGCGGCCGGGGAAGTCCCAGAGGATGCGGAGAGAGGCGTCGGCGCTGAAATCCGGGTTGAAACCCTGGCTGATCTGGATCTTGCTGAGGTGGCTGGGCCAGGTGGCGAAGTCGTTGCCGTATCCGTAGGGGGAGGCGCTGAAGTATTGCAGGATTCCGGGCTCGGCGAGCTCGAAGTCGAGGAGCTTGGTCCAGCAGTGCGACAGCCGCACAGAAGTATCCTCCTCCTTCCAGGTCATTTCGGCTTCGAGGCCGGCGCTGCGGCTTTGTCCGATGAGGGAGTAGTTCTGGGTGTTGACGACGAATCCGAGCTGTTCGTAGTCGTTGTAGAAGGCGCCGAATCCGAGCCAGAGCTTTTCATCGACCTGGCGTTCATAGCGGAATTCGTAGCTGTCGACGGTCTCCACCGGGAGCTTGTCGACGCCGCGATAGATCTCGGCGAAGCGGATGTCGAATTCATTGGGGCGGCGGGAGGAGCGGTTGTAGAGGAGCTTGAAGGTGTCGTCGCTGCTGGGGGTGAAGATCAGGCCGGCGCGGGGCGAATGGGTCGCGGCGGTGGCCGGGTGCCAATCGAGGCGCTCCCCGAGGTAGAGGTGCCAGGCTTCGGCGAAGTTCCACTGGTGCTCGCCGAAGACCGCCTGGGTCTTTTCGTGCCACTGGTCGAAGCCGGGCGGGGTCGAGTGGTCGAGATGGGGATATCCGAGGCTGGGATTGCCGTAGCTTTCGTGGCGGATTTCGCCGCCGAGGGCGAGCTTGTGGTCTTCATGAGGGGTCCAACGCCCGGTGGTTCGCAGGTAGGCGTCGTAGTCGGCGTAGCTGATGAAGGCGTCCTTGTCGATCATCGGCTCGCCGGGGAAGGCCGGGGGCACTAGGGTGTAGGGACGGAGCTGCTCCATGTCGGTGGCCTGGGCGCCACCGTCGATCTCCAGGTTGAAGTCGTCGCTCAGGTCGCGGCTCCATTTGTTGTCCCAGGTCAGCTGCTGATAGCCGGTGCCGATGGCGGGGGAGGTGGCCAGGGGCTTGCTGGCGGTGTAGAGGCTGGGCGCGAGGGTCTCCTCGCCGCCGCGGGTATAGCGCAGCCAGCTGCGGAACTCGTCGGCGTCGAGCTGCAGCATGAGTTTGTGCCGGGGCAGGTCGCGATAGGCCTGGTGGAGGGCGGGGACGCCGCTGCCGTGAAGCTCCTTGCCGGCTTCCTGACGCCAGGCCTGGGGGTAGGCGGAAGGAGCGGCGTCCTCGTCGGCGCCCCGGTAGCTGTCGATGCCATAGTAGAGGCTGTAGCCCATCGCTTCGTTGAGGTGGCGCGAGTGCCGCAGCTCCAGGTTGCTGAAGCTCTCGAGGGCTCCCTGGCGCAGGACGAGGGAGTCGCATTCGATGCGGCTGTCGCGGGTGATGATGTTGATCACGCCGCCGATGGCGCCGGATCCGTACATGGCCGAGCCCGGGCCTCGGACAACTTCGATCCGCTCGATGTCGCCCAGCGTCGACAGCAGGGTTTCCGGCACGGCGCCGAAATAGAGCTTGTCGTTCATCTGCCGACCGTTGACCAGCATCAGGTATTTCTCCGACAGGTCGGAGCTGATGCCGCGCATCCCCCAGCTCGTTCCGACCGAATGCTGCCAGGTGTAGCTGAAGCCGGGTACGCAGATGTCCAGCACTTCGATCAGATTGCGGCCGCCGCTGCGGCGGATCATCTCGGCGTCGATCACCGTCACCGTCGCCGGGACGCTGCGGCTCTGCGAGGCGGTAAGGCTGCCGGAGCTGCGAATCTCGGTTTCGGCCAGCTCTTCCAAGGTCAACAGTCGCTCGGCTTGCATAGTCAGGCAGCTGAGTGTTGCCATTGTGAAGGGGAGCTTTGAGTTCATGCCCGGCACTTGTGTTTAGAAGTTTTCTAAGGTTAATGCAAGGTTCTGGCTGTGGTAGGTGGTCTGGCGAGAAAATCGGCGAGTTTTTTCCCTCTTGGCGGATTTTTTCGGGCGCGGATCGGGGCGGGGGCTTATACTGCTCTTCAGATCATCCAATCTCGGGGGTTTCCATGAGTGAACAGTCGGGGGTGCCGGATGATTCCGCGCCCGGTCCGGAACATCGGCGGCGCGTGCGTTACAGCGGCAAGAATCCGCGCCGTTTTGCGGATAAATACAAGGAGCACGATCCGCTCCGCCATGCGGAGACGGTGGCGAAAGTGATCGCTTCCGGCAAGACGCCGGCAGGCATGCACAGGCCGATCATGGTCGCCGAGATCCTGGCCGTGCTGCGGCCGCAGCCGGGGGAAATCGCCGTCGACTGCACCCTCGGCTACGGCGGGCACAGCCGGGAAATTCTGGCCGCGATCCAGCCGGGCGGAAGGCTTCTCGGCTTCGATGCCGATCCCTTGGAGCTGCCCAGGACGGAGATGCGATTGCGGCAGGCCGGTTACGGGCCGGAGTGCTTCACCGCCATCCGCGGCAATTACGCCGGCCTGTCAAGATCCTTGACTTCTGCGGGGCTTTCGGGGGTCGACTGCATCCTGGCTGATCTCGGGGTGTCGTCGATGCAGCTGGATCAGCCGGAGAGGGGCTTTTCGACCAAGCTCCAGGGGCCCTTGGACATGCGGATGAATCCGCACTCCGGGCGATCGGCGGCGGAACTCCTGGTGCGGATCGGCGCCGAAGAGCTTCAGGCGATCCTGCGCGACCATGCCGACGAACCGGCCTCGGCGGAGCTGGGGAGAGCCTTGGCGGGGCGGCGTTTCGACAGCACCGGGGCATTTGCAGCCGCGATCCGAGCGGCCCTGCCGCAGAAGGCCGAGGAGTCCGAACAGACCTTGCGCCGTGTCTTCCAGGCGTTGCGGATCGCCGTCAACAACGAGTTCTCCTCGCTTGAAATGCTGCTTCGATCCCTTCCTGCGGCGCTGAAGAGCGGAGGTCGTGTCGCGATCCTGAGCTTCCATTCCGGCGAAGACCGTCGGGTGAAGAAGGCCTTCGAGGCGGGGCGGCGCGACGGCCTCTACAGCGTCATTTCGGAGGGGGTTCAGACGGCTGGCTTCCCGGAGCGGCGCGACAATCCCCGCTCCAGCTGCGCCAAGCTGCGCTGGGCGATCAAGGCCTGAGACGGGCGTTCCTAGGCGGGAATGAGGAAGAGCCGGAGGCGGGCGGCCTCCGGCTCTTCCGACCCATTCCCGGGCTCAGTTGGCGAGCTCGGCGAGGAGTTTCGGGCTGAGCGCTTCGAGCTTGGCGATGGTGGCCTCGCTGCCGTCGGGCAGGTCGATGGCGTCGCCGACGGCGCGGCCCATCAGGGTCTTGCCGAGGGGGGTGTCGAAGGAGATGTAGAGCTTCTCCGGGTCGGAGTCCCAGAGGCCGAGGACGGTGTAGACCAGGTTCTTGTCGTTGACCTTGAGGGTGACGACGCAGCCCGGGACGACGCGGTCCTTCAGGGGGAATTCGCTGAAGTCGGTGGGGCGGACTTCGTTGAGCATGGATTCCAGCTCGCCCTTGCGGATGCTGAGGAACTTCTGCTTCTCCTTGGCGGCCTTGAATTCGAAGTTTTCGCGCAGGTCCCCGTGATCCCGGGCGCGGGCGATGGCTTCCGAGTTGGCGGGGATCTGGTTGCGGGTGATGTCGTCGAGCTCGACGCGCTTCTCGTTGTAGGAGCGCATCGAGGTGACTTTCTCGAGGCTGCGGACGGCGACCGAGACGCTTTTCTCCTCGACCAGGTTTTTGTGCTGGGGGAAGAGGCGGACGACGCGGACGAGAAGGGACTGCTTTTCGCCGGAGTCGAGTCCGGGGAGAGAGCGGACGGAGGAGACCAGTTCGCGGATGAGCTGGGCCTGGCCGTCGCCCATCAGGAAGCGCTGGAACTTCTCATCGTCGAGGAGGATCTTGCGCAGGTCCTTGCCGGCCTTGGTGTCGCCTTTTTTGGCGATGACGCGGAGGATGAGCTGGCTCGAGCCGATGACCGGGCCGAGCTCGGCCTGGCGTTTGCTGCCGAATCGGTTCCACAGCCAGCAGATGGCGTCGGGCGAGCAGTCGCCGCTTTTCGAGGCGCTGGCGACGGCGGCGAGGAGATCCTCTTCGCAGGAATCGCCGAGGGCGAGGGCGAGGGGGTCCCAGTAGCGGATCGGGATTTCGATGATGCCTTTGAGGAGGAGTTCTCGGCCCATCGCGGCGACGGCGGCACTGGTGAGTGCCGGGGCGAGTCTGGCGGGGAGCTTGTCGGCGAGGATGAAGAGGGCTTTGACGTCCTTCCAGAGTAGGGCCTTGTCGCTGCGCTTGGCGAAGGCGGCGAAGGCTTCCGCATCGGGGCAGAGAGTGCCGAGGGTGGCAAGGGTTTCGGCGAAGATCTGCTTCTGGGCTTCCTTGTCGCCGGCACCATCGAAGAGCTTGCCGAGGGATTCGAGCTGGGCGGCGGAGACGCTCTGGGCCGATGCGAGGAGGTCCTTCAGTTCGGCGAGGGTGCGGGCGCTGTCGCTGGCGCGGGCCGAGGCGGCGGCGCTGGCGGCGCTGGCGGGGGCTGCGGCACTGCTGGCGGCGGTGTTGGCGGCGCGTTTGCGGGCGAACCAGGTTTCGAAGGCCTTGACGCTCTTGATGTAGTTGGGCATCAGGAGGCGGGTGAGGAGTGCCTGGGAGATTTTCAGGTGGGGGACGAAGCAGAGTTCGAGTTCGGCGGCGAGGTCGGCGGCGATGCAGCTGGCGACGTCGATCTTGGCGCCTTCGAGGAGCTTCTGCGCCAGCGAACCGGGGACGACGAGGTGGGACTTCTCGGCGAACTGCTGCAGGGCGATGTTCTGCTTCGCCTTGAAGACTGTGGTGACGCTGCCGGTGCCGGCGTCGACCGCTTCGACCCGGCCGAAGCCGAAGTTGCTGTTGTAGACGTGGAACTTGTGGCCTTTTGGAGGGAGCTCGTGGAGGCTGAGTTCAGGAG
This sequence comes from Verrucomicrobiota bacterium, assembly GCA_039798785.1. GTDB lineage: Bacteria > Verrucomicrobiota > Lentisphaeria > Lentisphaerales > Lentisphaeraceae > CAMCSH01. Next base: position 12,220 of record JBDKFG010000061.1, read on the forward strand.
AGATGTGCTCGTGCAGGAGCAGGGCCAGGAGGTTGAGCCGGGCGCCGGCATGAGTGATCTCGGTGCCGGGAATGCTCAGCCCGAGGGCGGCGTCGAGGCCGGTGGCGTCCGGCCATTTCGGGAAGAGGGCGCGGGCCTGGCTGCCGAGGGCCTGGCGCAGGGCGGTGCCGGGAACCTTGATGCGGGCAAGCTGGATGCAGGACTCGACCAGAGCCTTCGAGGGCTTGGATTGCGAGCTAAGGAGCAGGGCGACCGCCTCGCCGAGCTTGCCGGCCTGGTTCGATTTCTCGTTGACCAGCGGCGGGATCTGGGCCAGTCGTTTGGGGAGATTGCCGGCGTCGCCGGCGTCCGCCGCGGCCAGCAGGATTTTCTCGAGTTCGGTGGGTTCCATGGTCAGTCCTTCAGGGCTTGATAATTCTTTTTGATGCGTGAACAAATTTCGTCGGCGCCCTTTGGGCTGAGCGAGGTCTCGAATTCGACCGTGCGCTCGCCCTGCCAGTAGGGCTTGAAGAACATCCGGCACTTGAAGTCGCCGCCGAGGACCAGCGCCACCGGGGAGCCAGCGTATTCGGCCGAGGCGGTGCGCCACTTGCTGATGCCGGTGCCGGTGAGTGAGAATCGCAGGATCACCTTGCCGTCGCGGCTGTAGTTCTCGGCATGGTAGACGTCGAGATTGGTGATCAGGGGGAGGCGGACGAGGGGGATCTTCGAGTTGGCGCCTTCGACCAGCTGCAGCAGCCCTGGGCTGCGGCCGCCGCTGGGGTCGACGGCGTGGATGGTGACGAAGTTCTCCTCGGCCTCGCGGGTGCTGGGGAGCTTGCAGCCGAAGAAGGCGAGGGCGGCGAGCAGGGCGAGGAGGATTCTCATCGGTGCGTCTCTCCCAGCGAGGCGCGGCCGAGATTGATCGTCTGGGGGTTCCACCGCGGGTTCTTCGACGACATGTCGACCGAGTAGAGATGGCGCTCGTCGAAGCGGAGGCCGGGCAGCTTCATCAGTCCGGCGAGATGCTTGGCTACCCAGCGTTCGAGCTTGAGGACGATGATCTTCTTGCGCAGGCGCCCTTGGGTGTCGCGGTTGAGTATGGAGGGGATGGTGTTGGTGGTGACGATCTCGTCGATCGAGGGGTCGCTGAGCTTCTCACGGGTCTCGGAAGAGGAGTGGAAGTGGGTGACGCAGAAGATGATCTTTCTAGGCTTGTACTGCCGGATGATGCGGCAGCATTGGACGATGGTGGTGCCGGTGCGGACCATGTCGTCGAAGACGATGACGTCCTTGCCTTCCACCTGTTCGAGATTGACCTGCGAATCGGCCGAGGGCTCCATCGTGATCGAGCGCTCGCCCGAGCGCACCTTGTCCATCTTCAGGACCAGCGGGTGGAACTCCTGCATCTCGTCGCGGATCATCTGGACGAAGGGGACGGCGCCGCGGTCGGGGGCGCAGAGGACCACCTGGTCGGGCTTGACGATGCCGGAGCCGCTGAGGTAGTCGGCGAAGAGGTCGGAGGGGACGAAGTTGTGGAACATGCCCTCGAACTGCTTGAGGAAGAGTGCCTGGGTCGAATAGGAATGGTTGTGGACGGTGACGACGCGGTCGACGCCGGAGAACTTGAGCAGCTGGGCGTAGAGGAGGGAGGAGAAGGGCTGGCCGTCGAACTTCTTGCGGTCGGCGGGGTAGCGTGTGCCGTCGAAGTAGGAGTGTTCGACGCGGGGGCCGCGGTCCTGGGCGGAGTAGAAGAGGTCGGGCTCGACAAGGCAGACTTCCTCGGCGCCGTTGTCCTTGGCGGCGCGTGCGATGAGGAGGTTGCGCATCGCGATCGAGTTGCGGTTGTCCATGACGCTGGAGGTCGAGACCAGGATCACACGCTTGCCCTGCATGTAATTGCCGACGTTGTCGAGGTCGGCTTCGTCGCTGATGAAGCGGGGGCAGAACTCGGTGTTCTGGAAGTCCTTCAAGGCGATGATGTCCGAGATGTCGACGCTTTGGCCGCAGAAGTGGGCGACGTCCAGGGCGAAGGGGTTGTCCGAATGATTGCCGATGATCACGGGCTCAGGCATGGGGCTGACCTTTCCTTGGGATGGTTTTTTGCTTGCCGCCCAAGCTAGCTTGCGAGCTGCGCGATGCAACTGCGGAAAGTTCCGTGAAAACGTTAAGGATGGATTTTCGCGGGCTGGGGAAGTCGGCTGCCGCTTCCTTCCGTGGCGGGAAAAAGGATTTTCCATTTGTCGCCGTCCCGTTCTATATTGTCGGGCATCCGCAATCCAGGAGTTCTCATGCCGCACCGATTCCAAGTCGACCTCGCCGGGGTCATAAGCGTACTCTCCGAGCATCTCTACACCCGCCCTGACGTCTTCATCAGGGAGCTGATTCAGAACGGGGTCGACGCGGTCTCGGCGCGCCGACGCGGAGGCGACCTGGCGCCCGACGGCGCGATCACGGTGGAGCTTCTCGACGGTCCCTGCCTGCTCTTTGAGGACAACGGTGGGGGGCTCACCGAGGACGAGGTGCACCAGTTTCTCGCCACCATCGGCCAGAGCTCGAAGCGCGGCGACTTCACTTCTCTTCGCGACAGCTTCATCGGCCGCTTCGGCATCGGGCTGCTCTCGGCTTTCATGGTCTGCGACGAGATCGTTCTGCTCACCCGCAGCCGCCGTCCGGGATCGCCGTCGTTGGAATGGAAGGGCCGGGCCGACGGCTCTTATTCGCTCCGCCGCCTCGAGTCGGAGCAGGCCTTCGGCACCCGCCTCTTCATCCGCGGGCGCGCCGCCGCGGCGCATCTCTTCACCGCCGAGGCGGTCCGGGCCTCGCTGCTCTACTACGCCCGTTTCCTGCCCCTGCCGGTGAACTTCGTCCATCAAGAAGGTTCCGAATGCCTCAGTTCGACCCCGCCGTGGCGGCAAACGGCGGCCGTCGCGGACCGGGCCGAAGCGGCGAGGCGGCTCGGGGCGGAATTCTACGGCGAGGGGATCATCGCCCAGCGCGAGATCCACACCGATTCCCTGCGCGGCTGGGCCTACCTGGTGCCGCGGGGCAGCCTCGGCGTCCGCGACCAGGCGCGGGTCTACCTCCGCGGCATGATGCTCGGCGAGCAGATCCCCCATCTCCTCCCCCAATGGGCCTGTTTCGTCGCCGTCATTCTGGAGAGCGATCTGCTCACTCCGGCGGCTTCTCGCGAAAGTCTGCACCGCGACCGCAGCTTCGACGTCGCCAAGGACGAGCTTGCCCGACAGTTGCGAGCCTGGCTGGCCCGCCTGCCCGAGGAGGAGCCTGAGGTCTTTTTCCGCCTTGTCGACCAGCATAACACCCTGGTCAAGTCGATCGCCGCCCAGGACGACGAGTTCTGCCGGCTGATGCTGCCTCACCTCAGCTTCGAGACCAACTTCGGCCGTCTCAGCCTGAAGGAGCTGCAGGCCCGTTGCGGCCGGATCCACTTCACCACCGACGACGACGAGTTCCGCAAGGTGGCGCCGATCGCCACCGCCATCGGTCTCGGGGTGGTCGACGCCGCCTTCTCCTACGAGCCTGCGTTGCTGCACCGCGCCACCCTCCTGCCGGAGCTGAAGCTGCAGGAGCTCAAGGTCGACTCCCTGCTTGCCTCGATCCACCCGCCGAGCGCCGCCGAGGAAGGCGAGTTCGCCGCATTCCTGAGCCTGGCCGCCAGCACCTTGCGGCCGATGTCCAGCGCCGCCCGCCTCGCCCGCTTCGAGCCTGCCGACATCCCGGTGCTCCTGCTCGAGGACGCCGATGCCCGGGCGCGGCGCCTCTTCCGCCATTCCGCCGAGAATTCCACCGAGCTCTTCGCCGATCTCCTCTCCGGATTCATCGAGGACGATGACCAGCCTTCGTCCACCTTGGTCTTCAATATCGCCCATCCCGTGACCCGCCGGCTGGCGCAGCACCCCGATCCGGAAATCGCAGCCGATCTGATCCGTCTCCTGCAGGTCCAGTCCCTGCTCCTCGGCCGCCAGCCCGTCGGGCCGAAGGAGCTGGCGATCCTGTCGCACTCCCTCCGGCTCTTCCTCGATCTCGCCTTGAGATGAGGGCGGGGCCTGGCTTCAGGCCTGGCTTTTTCCCGTCTGGATTCCCGGAGCGGCGGGGGCTTGCTTGCTGCGCTCCCAGTCTTGATGATGGCGCTCGTAGAGCCTGTGGAAGGCGGCGCGGTGTTTTCTCGGCAGCTTCTTCAATCCCTTCTGCAGCACTCCCTGGGCAAGCTCTCGGTCCTTGAGCTCGACCAGAGCGATCTCGAGAAGGTGGCTCCAGATCTCTTCGTCGCGAGGGAACTGGCGGCTGAGCTCGGCGAAACGGCCGAAAGCCTCCTGGTAGCGGCGCTCCTGGCGGAGCTTGACGGCGCTGGCGATCAGGGGGCGCATCTCGCCGTGACGGAGGACGCGGCGGAAGAAGGCGTGGATCGGCATGAAGGCGAATTCAAGGACGGTGACGAACAGGGGGCGGAGCAGCGGCGCCATGATCATCACGGCGCCGGTGATCAGAAGGATGCCGAGCGATTTCCGGAGGTCGCTGCCGGCGAACTGGGGCCAGGCCAGGAAGGCCAGGAATGATGCGCAAGGAAGGCGCCAGACCAGCCCAGAGATCAGCTTCATCAGCTCGCTGCGGCGGCGCTCGGATTCGGCCTGGCGCTCGAGCTCGGGGTCGAGGGATTCGCCGCCGCCGCCTCCCAGCGCCTGGCAATAACGCTGCAGGCGCAGGCGCTCGGCAGGCACCTCGATCCGACGCAGGCCTTCCGCCACGATCTCCTTCGCTGCTTCGGGACGTTTCAAGTCGATGAGGGCGATCCGCACCGCGAGCAGCCAGGTCGCCAGCACTTGCGGATGACTGCCGCAGAGGACGCGAGCTTCGGTCAGGGCGCCCTCCGGGTCGCCGCGGAAGCGGCGCGATTCGACCGGGCCGATCAAGGGACAGGGCCCTTCCTCGCGCCTTCCCGTCCCGTACAGATCCGGCATCAGGTCGACGGCGAGCGAGACGACGATGCGGGCGAGTGGAATGAAGAAGGGGATGGCGATGAAGATCATCCCCGTCAGGACGCCGATCAGGAGTCCGAGAGCCGCAAGTGCCAGGCAGAAGGGCAGCTTGATGGCGAATGAAATCCACAGCCAATGGGGGCTGCAGCGGAGCGACTGCCAGAAGCCGATGCGACGTTCCTCCCGGTCGTCGCGCCGCTTCAGGCTCGGCATAGCCAAGGGCGCCGTCAAGGCCTCAGGCTCGGGGGCGGCTGCCGGCGCCCGGGGCTGGACGCTGCGGCCTGGGTTCGGGTGGGAAGCGATCTTCACCTCGATCGCCCCTGTCTGAGGACGGGCGGCCTCCTCGAGATGGCGCAGCTTCGCCGCCGCGATCCTTTCGATGCCGTCGTAGAGGAAGGGGCGGACCTTGAGGCGCGCCGCCTCCGCCAGAACCTCTTCGATGATCTCCCGGCGTCCGCTCGCCGCGGCGGCCTCGATGGCGAGCATCCAGGCTTCTTCGTGCTGGGGAAGTCGGCGGGCGTTCTGGATCGCCAGCTGCAAGCCCTCCATCGGCCGTCCCTGTTGCATTTCGTGGCGGGCCTGGGCGAGCAAAGGCGAGACCTGCCCGTGCCGGAGCTTCGACACGATCCAGGGGCCGAGCGGAGCGGCGGCGGCACTGACCTTGTGGCGGGCGAGATCGCGGATGGGCCCGAGGATCAGCCAGATCGACAGGATGGCGAAGAGGCACTGCAGGACAAGCAGCAGGATGAGCAGGCCTTGCGAGGAGCTGTCCCAGGCGTGCCGGGCGCATGCATGGGTCATGGCGGAGGTGATGGCGGCGAGGACGAGGCGGAGGCCGTTGCGACGGAACAGGCCGCCCCACGAGCCTTCGTAGGCGCGGCGGGCGTCGGTCTCCGCCGCTGCCCGCGACAGCTGCACCTGGAGGTGGGCCGGACATTCCTCGATGCCGGCATGGCCGAGGAAGATCTTGAGGAGTCCCTGGCGCTGCGGGCCGGCAAGGCGCTCCCAGGCCGAGATCAGCACGGTCTCGCCGAGACTGCGATCGCGAAGATGCTTGACGGCCATGACGATCAGCCGCTCCCACAAGCCGGGATCGTCGGGGAAGCGCCTCAGGTTGTCCTGCCCCAGCTTCCAGGCCTCCTCCAGCCGCCCCTGCTTGACCAGGGCGTCCAGGGTGTCGAAGAGCGGGGTCTCGGTGGCTTCTCCGCCGCGGAAGTGGGTCGAGCAGGGAACCAGCAGGTCGACGCCGAGGGATGCGTAGGCCTCGCTGATTCTGGCGGAGAGGCAGAATGCGGTGGCTCCGGCGCAGCCGACGAAGATGTAGAAGGCGTGTAGCGCCCCTTCACTGAGGGCGATGACGAGGAAGGCCAGGCCGATCAGGGCGGCCGCGGTCCCCCAGCCGAGGAGCTTGCGGCGGCGCGCCTGCTGCCAGCGCTGCTGGTATTTTGATGTCGCGTCCATGCCTCCATGTTGCGCCGGGAAGGAGCCAAAAACAAGCCCCCCGAGCCGATTTTTTTCGATTGCGGATTTATGGCATTCCTCGGCCGGTCATCAGCTTTGCGCTTCAGGCAGGGACCTGCTCCGAGCTTGCGAGCTTGTACAAGGACCTTGCAATCTCCTGCCACTGCCCTAGATTGGCGCATCTCATCGATCCCGAAAAAATTGAGGCATGAAAACATGAAAACCGTCGTCGCCCTCGCCCTCAGCGCCCTGCTCATGGGCTCCTGCTCCTCCAGCTCGGACAAGCACAGCCAGAAGTCCGGCCAGCAGCCCTCGGAGTATTCCTTCACCCGAGCCGGCTACTTCGGCAATGCCGATGTGCCCCAGAAGGTCGCCTTCCAGCATATCAAGGACGTCTTCACCGAGCAGGGGGAAGTCCTCTCCAACGATCTGGTCAACTGCTTCCTCGTGGTCAAGACCTTCAAGTCCGATGAAAAGGGCGAGAGCCCGGTCGCTGGCGAAGCGATGATCCGTTTCATCGCCCTCACCGAGCGTTCCTGCCGCTACGAAGTCAGCTCGCGCAACGGTGTCGGCTATCCCAACAAGGCCACCGCCACCACCGTCCAGTCGATCGTCGCTCTCGAACTGAAGAAGCTCGAAACCGGCCGCTGATGCCGCCGCGCTTCGCCGTCGTAATCCCCGCATTCAATGAGGAGCGATGGCTGTCGGCGACGCTGAATTCCGTGATAGCCGCCCGTGATGCCTCAGGCGTCGCGGGCGAAATCATTGTCGTCGACAACAATTCCTCCGATGCCACTCGCCGCGTCGCGCTCGCCTTCCCCGGGGTCCGTCTGGTCTTCGAACCGTTGAACCAGATCTCCCGGGCTCGCAATGCCGGTGCCGCGGCGGCCGAGGCGGAATGGCTGCTCTTCCTTGATGCGGATACTCTGTTGCCGCCGCAAACCCTCGCCGCCGCCCTGGCGGAGCTGGGTCGCGGCGACTTCTGCGGCGGAGCCGCCACGGTCGCCTATGCCGATCCTGAGGTGGCCGGCATCTTCGGCCGCGGCCTGCTGCGATGCTGGAATGCCGCGGCTCATTTCCGCCGCCTTTCGGCCGGCGCCTTCATCTTCTGCCACCGCGCCGACTGGGCCCGCTGCGGCGGTTTCTCCAAGGCGGTATTCGCCGGTGAAGACGTCCTCTTCGGCCAGGCCTTGAGCCGCCTCGGCAAGCCTCGCGGCGCACGCTTCGTCGTCCTGCAAGAAGCGGTACTAACGTCGGCTCGCAAGCTGCAATGGTTCGGGATCTGGGGCTGCGTCAAGCAGATTCTCATCTGTTTCCTGCCCGGGGCTCTCTTCTCGCGCCGACTCCTCTATCTCTGGTATTCCCGGCCCGAGGGGCGCTGATCCTGGCGAAGCCCCTCCGGGTGAGGGCGCTTATCGAAAAATCTTCGCCAGGGCTATCTGCCTTTGCCGGGCGGCGTTATCTTGCCTCCAGCAAGCAGCGGAGAGGTGCCCCATGTCCGAGCGATTCTCTTTGAACGAAGGTATTTCCACCTACGAGAATTTCGGTGACTTGACCGGCGCCTTGCCGGCGGACCGCCTCTACCGAGCCGGGCTCTACCACGGGCGCCACGGAGAGCTCGAGCTCTCCAGCGACGGCGCCTGGATCTTCCGTCCGGGGCAGCACGCGCCGGTCAGCAATCTCCGCCCGGGAGCGAGTCTCAGCGAGCAGCTGATGATCGCCGACGCCGACGGCAATGTGGCCGTCCTCACCCTCGCATTCACCGGCGCGGCGCGAGCCTCCTCGGAAGCCGTCTTGCGGGAGGATCTCGACGCCGACAGCAAAGGCAGGCTTGTCGCCAGCGGCGAGCTCGAGGCCGGCAGCTACGTCGCCGCCAAGGGGACGAGCCCTCTGCTCAAAGGCAGCTTCAGCGTCGACGCCGCCGGCCTGTGGAGCTGGAGCCTCGATGGCAGGACTTCCAAGATCCAGTCACTCGCCGCCGGCCAGACCCTGGTCGACAGCTTCAGCGTCAAACTCGCATCAGGCAGCACCGATACGGTCAGCCTCCTCATCGAGGGGCGGAATGACGCCGCCGTGATCAAAACCCCGAGCCTCGGCAGGCTCGCCGAAGACCGTTCAGTGAAAATCTCTTCAGACTATGGCTTCGAAGCCGGCACTTCCGCCTTGATCACCAGCGGCAGCTTGAGTGTCAGCGACGCCGATCTCGGAGAGGCGAGGCTCCTCGGCTTCGGTCCCAGCCCGGTCTACGTCGAAGCCGAACTCGGCGTCTTCAAGCTCAGCACCAGCGGCAGCAAGTTCCTCTGGTCCTACGCCGTCAGGAACAGCGATGTCCAGGCGCTCAATTCCGGCGAATCGATTGCCGACAGCATCCTCGTCCGCTCCTTCGACGCCTCCGCCTCGAGCATCCTCACGGTCGTCATCAGCGGCGCCAATGAAGCCGACAAGCCCGACGCCACCTTCTCCGGCGATTTGACCGGCAGCGTCACCGAGGACGCCGATGTCGCCAATGGTTTTCTCCTCGCTTCCGGAAGCGTCTCGGTCAACGACCTCGATGAAGCCGAGGACGGGTTCCGGCAGCAGAGTCTCAAAGGCAGATACGGCAGCCTCGCCGTCGATGCCGAAGGGAACTGGACCTACGCAGCCGACGCCTACGGATCTTCCCTGCAAAGACTCAAAGAGGCATCCACTCTCAGCGACAGCTTCACCTTGCGTAGCCTCGACGGCAGCAGCGTCAAGTTGGTGATGCGCCTGCACGGCGCCAGCAACGACACCCTAGGCGGCCTCTCCGGGAGCGTCGACGAGGATCGCGCCGGCACCCTCAAGGGCCAGCTCGTCCACCTCGACACCGGCAAGGCCATCGCCGCAGTTGCCGCCGAATACTCCGGGCTTTACGGGCGACTGAAGATCGACGCCAAGGGAGCCTGGTCCTGGACCTTGAGCGCCGAAGAGGAGATCCAGTCGGTCGCCGAAGGGGAAAGCGTCACCGATAGCTTCGTCGTCAGCACCTTGGAAGGGGATAAGTTCATCGATATCGTCATCCGCGGCGATGACGACGCGGCTTTGATCACCGGAGAACTGAGCTTGAGCGTCGCCGCCGACGACACTCTCTCCTCCAGCCTCGGAGTCGTCGATGTCGACAGCGAGTCTCCCGATTTCACCGCCGGCCAGAGCAGTGGCCTTTTCGGCGAATTCGAGATCCTGGCCGACGGCAGCTGGAGCTATGCCCCCGGGGCAGGCTCGATTTCCCTCCGTGATGGAGAGACGGCGGTCGATAGCTTCGCCGTCAGCGCCGGCGAAGCCAGTGCGACTTTGTCGATCAAGCTCTTCGGCGTCAATGACTTCGCCTCCATCGATGGCGAACTCGGCGGCCAGCTCACCGCCTGGTCGCAGCAGACGCAGGCCAGTGGCAGCGTCACGGTCAGCGATCCGGACAGCGGCGAATCTCTGGTCCTCGCCGCCCAGATCGCCGGCGACTACGGCAGCTTCTCGATCAACGCCGCCGGGCTCTGGGTCTACACTCTCAACACTCAGCTTTACTCTGTCAAGTCCCTGCCTGTCGGTCAGAGCCTTGACGAGGAGTTTACCATCGTCAGCTTCGACAGCAGCGCCACCCAGACGGTCAGCGTCAGCATCGCCGGCGCCTACGATGGCAGCCAGACCCTCGACACCCCCAACAGCGCGCCGGTGCTGAACTGGAAACCCTTCATCGTCGGCCCCGACCAGAACCTCTTCCTCAGCTCCGCGCATCTCGCGGCTGAGGATGTCGACGCGGCTGATGACGCGGCTCACCTGGTCTACACATGGGCCTCCGACAACGATTCCGGCATCACTTTCCTGAAAAACACCGTCGCGGTCAGCAGCTTCACCCAGGAGGACGTCGATCTGGGCAGGATCAGCATTCAGGCGGGCCGCAGCGACACACGCTACGTCCAGATGACTGTCACCGACGGCAGCGGCGCCGCGATCCACCGCGACATCAGTTTCTTCGAAGCCGGCGCCCTGTCCCAGCCTGATTCCTGGACCGATAGCGATCCTTCTAACGGCATCACTCTTAAGTATTTCTTTCTCACCGGGGTGCCTGCTTATTACACCGGATCGGACAAGACCAAGGTCAGCAATGGCTTCACCGCCTTCACCCAGGCCGAGAAGGATGCGGCACTCTCGGTCATGGCTCAGGTCGAATCCTTAACCGGCATAGATTTCGTCGAAGCCTCCAGTCTGAGTGATTCGCAGATCGCCTATGGCAACTGCGAGTCGAGCGACGGCGCCGCCGCCTTCGCCTATTTCCCTCCCAGTGACCGGACGCAGAAGAGCAGCATGGACGGGGATTTCTGGTTCGATGTCACCCCCAGCGACGCTCTTGGCAATCCGATTGACCTTGATCTCACTCCAGGCTCCTACAGCTATTCAGTCTTCCTCCACGAGCTCGGCCACGCTCTCGGGCTGCCTCACCCCTACGATGACAGCGGCGTGGCCCCCGAATCCGACAGCCGCTACAGCCTGATGTCCTACAACGACCACCCCAATGCCGATGTCGTCAGCTCCGTCGGCGACAGCATCTCCTGGGAGCCTGCAGCCCCCTCCGGCTTCATGATCCACGACATCGCCCGCTTGCAGCAGCTCTACGGCGCCGACAGCGGCACCCGCAGCGGCGACACCGTTTACACCGCCGCCGAGCTCTTCAATCAGCTGATCACCATCTATGACGCCGGGGGAGAGGATAGCTTCGATCTTTCCAGCCTTGATCAAGCGGTCGTCCTCGATCTCCGGGAGGGCCGCCTCAGCAGCATCTGGGACGACGACTTCCCCGCCTGGGCCTTCGAGGGCGATAACAGCATTCCCGAAGCGCTTGATCCCGGCACGGAGACCCTCGGCATCGCCTTCGGCACGGTGATCGAGAACGCCGTCGGAACCGCCTTTGATGACTTCATCACCGGCAACTCCGCCGCCAATCACATCCAAGCGGGCGATGGCAAGGACCAGATCGACGGCCAAGGCGGCGCCGATAGCCTTGATGCAGGAGGAGGCGATGATCTCATCCTGCTGGACGATGCTGGTTTCCTCAGTCTCGACGGCGGCTTGGGCGACGACCGCGTCGCCTGGCACGGCGCCTTCTGGCACCTGGGCTCGAATGTCAGTGGCATCGAGACCTTTGACCTCCTCGGCGATACCGCCGCCCAGACCCTGCGCCTTGGCGCCGCCACCGAGGGCCTCCTCAGCGGTGCGGTCACCCGGATCATGGGGGACGAGCACGATACTTTGATCCTCGACTCCTTCTCATGGACGCGCAGCGCCCTCTCCTCCGAAGTTTTCGAGGCTGCCGTCTACGATACCTGGGAGAACCCCGACTGGGGAGCCACCCTTATGGTCGCGCAGCAGGTCCTGGTGGTGTAATTCGCCGGCGCTCCAGCCGGCGGCTCTGCCAATTTGGCGACTCGGGACTATCTTGGGCGGTCACAAACCAGCCTAGCGAGGAATCCCTTATGCAGCGTCGTCAGCTCCCCCCCTGGTCGCAGTTCCAGCAATTCAGTCCGTCCGAAAAAAGCGCCTCCTGGTCGCAGGGAGACGGCCGTCTCTGGCACTGCCTGCACGCCCAGCAGTTCGACCGCAAATTCCTCGACGGCTTGTATGAGTTGACCAACATCATCCGTTCTCTCTCCAAGGCTCGCGCCGGCTCGCTCTTCCTGCAGTCGCTGCTGCCGCACAAGCGCGCCATGCTCTATTTCATGCAGCCTTCGACCCGCACCTACCTGTCCTTCAAGACCGCCTGCGAGATCCTCGGCATCCGCACCTCCGATGTGCGCGACGCATCGACCTCCTCGGAAGTCAAGGGCGAGACCTTCGAGGACACCATCCGTACCTTCTCCTCCTATTTCGAATTCATCATCATGCGCCATTCAGGCGAAGGCATGGCCGAGCTCGCCGCCCATTGTCTCGACAGCTCCGAACGATCGGTCCCGGTGCTCAACGCCGGCTCAGGCAAGGACCAGCACCCGACCCAGGCGCTGCTCGATGTCTACACTCTTCGCCGCTCCTTCGAATCCTGCGGCGGTCTCGAAGGCAAAACCATTCTCTTCGCCGGCGACCTCCTGCGCGGCCGCACCGTGCGCTCCCTCGCCCGACTCCTCACCCTCTTCCCCGGCGTCAAAATCGTCTTCGCTTCGCCCGAGAAGTTCCGCATGAAGGACGACGTCCTGGCGATTCTCCGCGCCAGCGGCACCTCTTATGTCGAGACCACCGACTTCCTCGGTCACCTGAAAGACGCCGACGCCATCTATATGACCCGCGTTCAGGACGAGCACGACAACAAGGACGGCACCAAGTCGGAGCGCTCCTTCCCGGAATTCTCCCTCCGCGCCGAACATCTCGACATCCTCAAGCCGCATTGCGCCATCATGCATCCGCTCCCCCGCCGCGACGAACTGGCAATGGAGATCGACAACAATCCGCGCGCCAAGTACTGGCGCCAGGAGCGCAACGGCATGTGGACCCGCGCCGCCCTCATCGCCCACATCTCCGGCGTCGATCGCGAGATCTTCGCCTACTGGAACGAGCTCTGCCGCCAGGCTCACCACGCGGCGGAAACGAAGCGCTGAAACCTCATCCCCCTGCTTTGCCTCTTGCTCAGTCGCGGCTAACTTGTCCGCCGCATCATCCGGAGAAAATCATGAGTCAGAATTTCGACGTCCGCCACTTCGCTCACCTGGCCCGCCTCGCCGTGGACGAAAAAGATATCCCCGCCTTCCAATCGCAGATGGGCTCCATCCTCGACCTCTTCAACCAGCTCGGCGAACTCGACCTGAAAGACGTGCCGCCCACCTACGCAGCCGTCCAGTTGGTCAATGTCATCCGCCCCGACGTTCCCGCGCCCTCCCTGCCGCGCGACGAGATCCTCGCCCGCTTCCCCCGCCACGAAGAAGGCCAGCTGCGGGTTCCGCAAATGATCGGCGGCGACGAATAATCCTTAACAGGGAGTGAGGGGGAAGGGAGTGAGGGAGTTCAGCTCTCGCCCTTCAACCTTTCAGCCTTTCAACTTTCAACCTCTTTATCCCGGTCCCACGTTATGAATCTCCAGAAACTCACCCTCACCGAAGCCGCCGAAGCTCTCGCCGCCGGCAAGCTCACTTCCCGCAGTCTGGTCGAGGCGCTCCTCGCCCGCACCGAGACCACCGATGGCAGCATCGGCGCCTACGCCTCGCTCGATGCCGAGCGCGCCCGCCGCGAAGCCGACGCCGCTGACGCCCGCCGCGCCGCCGGCAAAATCCTCTCCCGCTTCGACGGCCTGCCCATCGCGATGAAGGACAACATCGCGGTCAAGGACGAAGTCGTGCAGTGCGGCTCGAAGATCCTCGACGGGCTCAAGTCGACCTACGATGCCACCGTCGTGTCGCGCCTCCGCGCCGCCGGCGTCATCCCGATGGGACGCTCCAACATGGACGAGTTCGCCATGGGCTCGACCAGCGAGAACTCGCAGATCAAGACCACCCGCAACCCCTGGAACGCCCAGCGCGTCCCCGGCGGTTCCTCGGGTGGCGCCGCCGCCGGCGTCGCAGCCGGTTCGATGCTCGCCGCCTTGGGATCCGACACCGGCGGCTCGATCCGCCAGCCCGCCGCCTTCTGCGGCACCGTCGGCCTCAAGCCCACCTACGGCACCGTATCCCGCTTCGGCCTCGTCGCCTACGCCTCGTCGCTCGACCAGATCGGCCCCGTCACCCGCGACGTCCGTGACTGCGCCGAGCTCTACGACCTGATCGCCGGCCACGACCCGATGGACTCCACCTCGATTCCCGGCCCCCGTGAATCCGCCGTCGCCGCCCTCGCCCAGGACGTCAAGGGCCTGCGCGTCGGCCTGCCCAAGGAATGGCTCGAAGTCGACGGCCTCGACCCCGAGTGCCGTGCCGCCGTCGAAAAGGCGGTCAAGGCCCTCGAAGCCCGCGGCGCCAGCGTCGTCCCGGTCGCCCTGCCTCACACCAAATACGCCATCCCGGCCTACTACGTCATCGCCACCGCCGAAGCCTCGACCAACCTCGCCCGCTTCGACGGCATCCGCTACGGCAACCGCGTCGAAGGCAAGCGCCTCGAAGGCGAGACCGACATCCTCAGCCTGTATAAATCGACCCGCGCCCAAGGCTTCGGCAAGGAAGTCCAGCGCCGCATCCTCCTCGGCACCTTCGTGCTGTCGAAAGGCTACGCCGACCGCTACTACCTGCAGGCCCAGAAGGTTCGCACCCTGATCAAGCGCGACTTCGATGCCGCCTTCGCCCAGTGCGACGTCATCGCCGGCCCGGTCGCTCCCGGCGTCGCCCCCGCCTTCGGCGATCTGAAGGACCCGATCAAGGCCTATCTCAGCGACGTCCTGACCATCGGCGTCAACCTCGCCGGCCTGCCCGCCCTCAGCGTTCCCTGCGGCCTCGTCCACGGCCTCCCGGTCGGCCTGCAGCTGGTCGGCCCGGCCCTCGCCGAGAACACCCTGATCCGCACCGCCGCCGCGGTCGAAAAGGACTTCTCCCTCGCCGCCGCGCCCTGCTGACGCCGCGAGTCGTCACTGCCGCCCATCAGGCTCGGGCAAAATTCAGGAGTCGCCATGCGCCAAGACATCGTTGATGACAGAACCCTCATCTTAAAGTCAAAAGTCGGCGCCGGCGGCTGGGTCGCGGCGATCTTCTCGTCGCTCTTCTGCGGCTACCTCCTCACGTGCTGGATCCTGATGATCTACTCCGGCATGGCCGAGCTCCATTGGAGCGACGAGGAGGTGGTGCAGAAGGCCTTCCCTGTCGTCCCCTTTGTGACGCCTTTCCTCGTCATGCTCTTTTTCCGGCTCAACCGGCGCGGTTGGAACTGGTTCCTCTATGAAGACCGGCTGATCAACGGCAGCGGGGATGTCCTGGCGTTCTCGGACATCGAGTCGATTCATCGCGGCATTCCGCCGAAACCGGTGGGGGCGCTGATGCGCTTGTTTTCCTGGAAAGCTAACGTTCGGAATGCGATTGAAATGCAACAGGCGATTCGCAGCGAAGTGCTTCTGCTTCGCCTCAGCAAGGGGCGCTATTTCCTTTTTTTCATGCCAAGGGATCTGACCCGACAGACTGAGCTTGAGCAACGCTTCCTCAAAATCAATCAGGAGAAGCTGCAGCCGTCCGCCTATTCCGAGATCGAAAAGGAGCGCCTCTTGAAAGCCAAATACAACCGGATTCTTTCCTGGCAGGAAGCTTGATTCATGATCATGCGGCTCATCCGATCCTTGCCGCTGCTCTTTTTTCTCGCGGTCAGCGGCTGCGGATTGAATAATATCCTGATCGGACAACGGATGATCGACGAATATCATCTGGCCAAAGAACAGGTCCTGCTGCGGCAAGAGATCGACTTCAGCCAGAAGCAGGAGATCGACTTCACCCTCCACTCCGATTATCCACGCAGCGCCCATGGGGTGAAGTTGAATTTGCGTTGGCAGCAGGAATTGACGAAGGACGAGCTTCAGAAGGAACTGGCGGCGCTTGAGGGCCATTTGACTGTGCGAAATCCGCAAGGAGAGACCGTCTGCCAGGAGAACTTGCGCGACAAGATTCCCTGCGATCCCTCGCGGAATCTGGTCTGCGTCTACATCCCCCTTCACGCCCGTTTCCCGGCACATCTCAGTCTTCAGAAGCCCGCACCCCGGCTCGGCAAGGCGGTTTTGGAGGTGCGTTATGCGCTCTGCGGTTGTGAACTCCTCAAGCCGCGCCTCGCCTATTTGATCGGCTGGGCCACCCTTGTCTTTGGCTTGCTCGCCACGCTCGCGGTGATCTGGTGGATGAAGTTGACGGCCAGGCATTGAGATAGATTGCGTAAGTCCCTCTTGTGGAGCTCGCTGCTTTCGATCTATAATGCCTGTAAGCAACAGGATGCCCAGGAGGATTCGGATGCGAGCCGCGTGGCCTCTTCTCTGTCTATGTGCAGCTGTCCTTCAAGCCGATGAGGCTCCTGAGGGCAAAGGCAAGTACGACATGACTCTGGACGAGCTGGCGCAGCTCCGCATCACCTCGGTGTCCGGCTACGCTCAGGAGTTCTGGGATGCACCTGCGGCGGTCACGGTGTTGACTCCGGAGGACTTCAAGCGAAGGGGCAATACCAGCATTCCCGAGGCCTTGCGCTTCATTCCCGGGCTTCAGGTCGGGCAGATCGGTTCGGGAAGCTGGGGCATAGGTTCTCGAGGCTTCGCCGACCGCTCAACCATGAATCTGCTGGTCCTGATCGATGGGCGAAGCGTTTACACCAACATGGTCAACGGCGTCTACTGGGAGCGTCACGAATTGATCCTCGAGGACATTGAACGGATCGAAGTGATCCGAGGGCCCGGAGCTACTCTTTGGGGTTCGAACGCGGTCAATGGCGTGATCAACATCACCACCAAGCGGGCGCGAGACTGCCAGGGGAGCCTGGTGAGTGGAGGCTTCAGCGGCTTCCGGCAGCACTTGGGCCTGCGTCAGGGCGGCGGCATCGGCGATGACCAATGGTATCGAGTTTACTTGCAAGGGGTCGATCATGCGGATGCTCGCAGCCATGCAGGCGACGGAGAAGGCGATGGATACGGCAGTCTCCTCTCCGGATTCAAGCACGAATGGGAAGCCGACGCCGAGACCCTCCTCACTCTGCAAGGGGATCTCTACCAGGCTCAGGGGCGGCGGGAAAATACAGTCATCGTCAATCCCGATTTCCAGACCAGGATACGCACCGGCAATCCCGGATTCCCCTTCCTGCAGACTGGCGGGGTCGGCAGCCTCGATCTTGACGGCGACGGCGTCGTCGACAACCCCGCCCTGCTCCGCCAGGGGAATCGCGTCGACACCCTGGCAGCCAATCTCATGGCCACTTTGAGACGAGACTTTGATGCCGACAGCGGTTGGCAGCTGAAATCCTATTGGGATCATGACCGGATCGAAAGCCCTGCCTTCGCGGCCGAGCGCCACAGCTTTGATCTCGACGCCCGCCAATGGATGGAGATCGACGATGACAATCATTTCATCTGGGGCCTGGGCTCGCGACTCCATCATGATTCGGTCAGCGATTCGCCTAGTCGCGTCACCACTGCGGTTCCCGAAGGAAGGGACTGCCGGCTCCATTCCGCCTTCTTGCAGAACACTAGCGAGCTGGCCGAGGATCGCCTCTGGTTGCTGTACGGGAGCAAGTTCGAATGGGAGAGCTACACCGGTTTCAATGTCCAGCCTTCCGTCAGGCTTAATGGCAAGGTCGATGACAGAAACAGTCTTTGGCTCGCTTATTCCCATGCGGTTCAGACGCCCGGACGCCTGATCGAAGACATGCGCCAGAAGACGGCGGTCGAACGGGATGGCCTGGGGATACTCGGTACGGTTCTAGGCAGCGGCGAGGATTCCAGCGGCGACACCGCCCGCACTCTCGATGCCTATGAAGTCGGATGGAGGACGAGACCTGTCGACGAGCTCACCCTGGATCTCGCCGTCTTCCGTCACGATTATCGACACCTCCTGGTGGTCGAGACGGTTCAGTCGAATCCCGGCATGCCCTTCGTAAGTCAGCTGAAGGCGGAGGAAAGCAATGTCTCCCACGGTCTGGAATCCATGCTGAAATGGCACGCCTCGGAGGAGTTGGATCTCGGATTCGGCTACACATACACACACATCGGCACCGCCAGTCAAGACGACGTGCCACGGCACATGTTTAATGCCGAGGCGCATTGGAGCTTTGCCGAAGATTGGAGTTTTCACACGGTCAATTACCTGAGTAGTCACCAGGAGCTGAATTCCTACGAGATGAGCATGGGCACCGGGACTCAGCTTCGTTCCGACTTCGGATTGAGCTGGGAGGCGCGTGACAATCTGGCAATCTCCTTCTGGATTCAGAACGCCTGGCAAGGTCAACACCCGGAGCTGGCGGACAGGAATCTCTACGGTATCACGGAGATTCCCCGCACTTTCCTGCTGCAGTTGAGCTGGAGCTTCTAGGACGCTTGCCGGAGTTTTCGGAAGAACCAAGTCTGTTGCAGATCTATGCTTCCCCTTCGGTTCCGGCGAAGTCGGATCTCTTACGAATCAGCTCCGATAGGCCTGGCGGCCGATGCCCTGGACGGGAATGCCCTGGGCCTTGAGCACTTCGCTCTGCAGGGCGTACATGCAGGCGGCGGCTTCGTCGATCTTGCGGGTGAAGGCGAGGGAGCCCTTGAGGATGGGGAGGAGCTTCTCCTTGTCCTGGATGCGGGCGGCGGGGTACTCGTGCTCGACGACGAGGGGGCAGGTGGCGAAGTCGAGGTCGAGCAGTTCGCGGGCGGCGAGCTGGTGGTCGAGCCAGTCGACGGTGCGGTTCTGCAGGTAGGCGAGGGGGTCGTG